>NC_011566.1:3537500-4147500 GCF_000014885.1 Shewanella piezotolerans WP3 | reverse complement strand
CACGCTGTCTCCAGCCGAGACTCAGTGAAGTTGAAATTGCGGTGAAGATGCCGTATACCCGCGGCTAGACGGAAAGACCCCGTGCACCTTTACTATAGCTTGGCACTGAACATTGAACCTACATGTGTAGGATAGGTGGGAGACTTTGAAGCTTCGTCGCTAGATGGAGTGGAGTCAACCTTGAAATACCACCCTTGTAGTTTTGATGTTCTAACCGCGGCCCCTGAATCGGGGTTCGGGACAGTGCCTGGTGGGTAGTTTGACTGGGGCGGTCTCCTCCCAAAGAGTAACGGAGGAGCACGAAGGTTGGCTAAGTACGGTCGGACATCGTACGGTTAGTGCAATGGCATAAGCCAGCTTAACTGCGAGACATACACGTCGAGCAGGTACGAAAGTAGGTCATAGTGATCCGGTGGTTCTGTATGGAAGGGCCATCGCTCAACGGATAAAAGGTACGCCGGGGATAACAGGCTGATACCGCCCAAGAGTTCATATCGACGGCGGTGTTTGGCACCTCGATGTCGGCTCATCACATCCTGGGGCTGAAGTCGGTCCCAAGGGTATGGCTGTTCGCCATTTAAAGTGGTACGCGAGCTGGGTTCAGAACGTCGTGAGACAGTTCGGTCCCTATCTGCCGTGGGCGTTGGATGATTGAAGGAAGCTGCTCCTAGTACGAGAGGACCGGAGTGGACGAACCGCTGGTGTTCGGGTTGTTATGCCAATAGCATTGCCCGGTAGCTACGTTCGGAATCGATAACCGCTGAAAGCATCTAAGCGGGAAGCGAGTCCTAAGATGAGTCATCCCTAGGAATTTAATTCCTCTAAAGAGCCGTTCGAGACTAGGACGTTGATAGGTCAGGTGTGTAAGCGTTGTGAGGCGTTGAGCTAACTGATACTAATGACTCGTGAGGCTTAACCATACAACCCTGATGGGTTTTGGCCAAAAATGCTCCATGCATTTTAAGGCACTTCCTCCATCCATGGAGGGTGTATGAGACTGATGTTTTTACCTCATCGAAGTTAGAACTACTCTGCAAAGAGTGACACTTAATGTGGTGTCGAACTCAATAATTTAATATTTACTTGCAGTAGCGAGTAACAGCTTTCTAAACTTTTTACCTTTAGCTTTTTAAAAGCTGAAAGTAATAGCCAAATTTGTCTGGAAACCATAGAGCTGTGGTCCCACCTGATCCCATTCCGAACTCAGAAGTGAAACACAGTATCGCCGATGGTAGTGTGGGGTTTCCCCATGTGAGAGTAGGTCATTTCCAGGCGCCAAACATACAAAATAGCCCCAGCACGAAGTGTTGGGGCTATTTTGTATGTTCAGTTTTTGAAAGGTTACTCGAACATGGGAAACAAACAGGGCATGCGAAGCATGCATCATTACATGTGATAGTAGGGCGAAGTGAGTGCGTTTATGAAGCGTAGCTTCATGCACTTATGTAGCGCGGAGAGCTCGCTCGAAGCTGGCCATTTCCAGGCGCCTAATTTCTCGTCAGAGAGTATTAAGCCCGTTGCCAACGCAACGGGCTTTTTTACGTCTGTGATTTGAGTTAGTTAGTGATGGTTGCTGCCTCTCATAGCGTTACACAGATAGCTGTATGGTTGATATGCTCACGTGTCCACTTCGAGAATAATAAAAAATAGGTCATTTCCAGGCGCCTACGATTATCAGAATTAGTCTCGTCAGAAAGTATTAAGCCCGTTGCTAACGCAACGGGCTTTTTTACGTCTGGGATTTGAGCTAGTTAGTGATGATTGCTGCCTCTCATAGCGTTACACAGATAGTTGTATGGTTGATATGCTCATGTGTCCACTTCGAGAATAATAAAAAATAGGTCTTTTTCAGGTACCTCGATTATCAGGATCAGTCTCGTCAGAGAGTATTAAGCCCGTTGTTAACGCAACGGGCTTGTAATTTGAGTCAATTATTGATTTTTCGATAGCGCACAGCATTACACCTATAGTGGTGTGGTTGATATGCCCATGTGGCCACTTCGAGGATAATAAAGAGTAGCGTCTATTTATTCTTACAAGAGAAGGGATAAAGGCTATCGCTAGCGTAATAGGATAATGATTACTCTAGACTCGCTAAGACTAAAGACTGGTAACAAATAAATAATAATAGTGGTACCTTATGACAGCGTTGTCATTTAAATAAGGATATCACTAGAATATGAAAACAATAATCTACCCAGTGTTTGCTTTTAGCTTGACGGCTACTTTTAGCATGGGGTTAAAAGCAAACGAGACACAGCTTTTTTTTGACGATTTTTCCTATGCTAATCTCGAACCCTTCAAAGAAAATGGTTGGAAGGCGCGCACTGAAACTGGCCATCCAGGGATCGCTGGTGCGACATGGTCTGCAGAAGGACTTAGTTTTCATCCAGAGTTAGTTGGTGCACATAAGGGCGCGGTACGGATGAGCTCAATAACTGCTGGGGAAGGAGAAAATACTCGTCATACGCAGTTTTGTCATAAGCGAAAATATTTGAACGGTACTTATGCTGCAAGGGTCTTTTTCCGTGATAAACCAAGCTACGGGCCTGATGGTGATGGAGTTATACAAACTTTTTATACTATTAGCCCTTTAGCGTTTCCACTCGACCCGCAGTATAGCGAAGTCGATTTTGAGTATTTACCTAATGGAGGCTGGGGAAGCGATAGTTCACCAGCTATGTGGACGACTACTTGGGAAACCTTTCAGTTAGAGCCTTGGACTAAGGTCAACGAGTATACTCGTAAACAAGGCAGTTATGCGGGCTGGCATATATTAGTGATGACGGTTGAGGAGGATCAAGTTAACTATTACGTCGATAAGCAATTGATCTCAACTCATACCGAGAAGGTTGCTCCTGAGGTGCATATGTCGATTAACTTCAATCTATGGTTTATGCCAAAGGGGGCTGATGGATCCATTGGCCCTGTAGACTCTGATGAGTTGAGAGAGTATCAGCAAGATATCGATTGGGTTTACCACAGGGCTGATGCAATTATTTCAACAGATAACGTTTTAGCGCATGTTTCTCAATTACAATCTGAGCAAATTGGTTATATCGACAACGTTATGCCATTGGTTCCGGCACTCCCATCTCCCTGTGGTTTGTAGTTATACCTGGGACGGATTGGTTGTAAATGCTACAATGATTGCGCTTTTATTATGCTCTTGATTGAAAAAAGCGCAGTCGGCAGCTTTAGCTTGAAAAAGTACCTTTACCTTTTAGGCCAGTTTACGCATAATGCGTCTCGTCAACAGGGGTGTAGCTCCAATTGGTAGAGCGCCGGTCTCCAAAACCGGATGTTGTGAGTTCGAATCTCCCCACCCCTGCCAAATATAGAAAAAGCCGAGCATTAGCTCGGCTTTTTTGCATCTGGGATTTAACTCAATGTCAGATGCCTTCACAAGTCTGTATGTGAACTGTTATTCTTATTTACCCCCTATTACCTTTTGAGCCCGTATGAAATCGATTGATTACTTAGATGCGATGGGAATAACCCGTTGGGTTAAAGCTGAGTCAAAGCCCGAATTATCAACGGTGTTGGTGAATCCTCGTCGGCTTACTGAAACGAGCAGTCCCATCATCACTAAGGTATTAGAGATGATGGGCTATGATCGTGAGCATGTTCGCTTTGCCTCAAATGCAGAAGCCAATGCAAAAGTTATTTGGGATATGCGTGGAAAACAAGCATCGGTTAGCACTGAGATATTACTCTCTGCACCTATTAATGAGATCGAAACGAATCCAGAAGCTAAAAAAGCGCTATGGCGCAATATGCAGCCATTTCTGAAGAATAAGGGATCTTGATGAAACTTGTTGTACTTTCTGGTAATTGTTCGTCTGAGATGGCTCTAATTGCGGCTAGTGCCCATAGTCACCCTATGTCTGAGTCGACGATTGAGAGTTGTTTTGGTGATCTTTATACTTGCATAGGCATTTACCAGGATGATGCATTGTGTGGCTTTGCGATTCTGCATCAAATCTTTGAAGATGCAACATTGATGGATATCTGTGTCGAGCCGGTTCATCAAGGCAAAGGTTACGGTAAAGCCTTGCTTGATAATGTTATAAGTCTTGCTCGAAGAAAAGATGCTGAGGTACTCATGCTAGAGGTTCGTGAGTCTGCAGCCGGTGCACAAGCGTTGTATCTTAGAGCGGGTTTCGAACGCTTAGGCAACCGTAAAGGATATTACAGAACAGAAGATGGAACAGAAGACGCGATTTTGATGTCTTTAAGTTTATAAGTTAGCCAAATAAAAATAGCGCCATAAGGCGCTATTTTTATTACTCATCCCTTTCATCAAAGGTAAGAGGTCGGGCATCTGCAAGGTTATTTTACTTCTTTGCCTTGTGCTTGAAGATCAGCATGGTAGCTTGAGCGAACCAGTGGACCACATGCTGCATGGGTAAAGCCTATGCTTTCCGCTAAATCCTTCAATTCATCAAACTCAGCAGGCGACACATAACGCTCTACGGGTAAGTGGAATTTAGACGGCTGTAGATATTGGCCAAGGGTTAGCATTTCTACATCGTGAGCGCGTAGATCATGCAGTACTTGTGCTATCTCTTCATTGCTTTCGCCAAGACCCATCATTAGACCAGACTTCGTTGGAATGTCCGGATGGCGCTCTTTGAATTTTTTCAATAGATCAAGTGACCATTGATAGTTGGCACCTGGACGCGCTTTGCGATAATGCATTGGCGCAGTCTCAAGATTGTGATTAAACACATCAGGTGGTTCTATAGCCAAGATATCGAGTGCTTTATCGATACGACCGCGAAAGTCAGGGACTAATGTCTCTATTTTAATTTCTGGATTGAGTAGACGAATTTCACGAATACAATCGGCAAAGTGCTGAGCACCACCATCACGAAGATCATCACGATCGACAGAAGTAATAACCACATACTTAAGCTTCATGTCTTTGATAGTCTGAGCAAGCTTCTTAGGCTCCTCAGCATCAGGCTTAAGTGGGCGACCATGAGCAACATCGCAGAAAGGACAACGACGAGTACAGATAGCACCTAAAATCATAAAGGTTGCAGTACCATGGTTGAAACATTCCGAGAGATTAGGGCACGAGGCTTCTTCACACACTGAGTGCAGGCCATTTTTACGCAGTGCCTGCTTTATTTCGGTGATGCGTTGATTGGAAGCTGGCAGCTTTACACGTAGCCAGTCGGGCTTTCTAAGCATTGTGTCACGCTCAGACGGCACTACTTTCACTGGTATACGTGAAACTTTATCGGCATCTCTTAATTTAACGCCAGGTTGTAATCTTTCAGGCCTATTCATAATGACTCAGGTAATCCTTGATGGTGAACTAGGTTTGCTAAACCAAGCTCTTGGCTAAGGGTTTCAACTAATTGCTTTCCAGCCTCTTCAACGGTTTGCGGGCCGCCTAGCTGTTTGCATTGGATCATTTCCATACCGGCATAGCCGCAGGGATTGATACGTTGAAAAGGGGACATGTCCATATCCACATTTAAGGCCAATCCATGGAAAGAGCATCCTTTTCTGATCCTAAGACCCAGAGATGCGACTTTACGCTCTTCAACATATACACCTGGTGCATCAGCTTTTGCATAAGCTTCTACATCATAGCGTTTTAACATGTTGACGATGCTTTGTTCGATGTGAGTAACCAGTTGGCGTACACCGACTTTTAGGCGTTTAATATCAAGCAGAGGATAAATAACCAATTGCCCAGGACCGTGGTAGGTAACTTGTCCACCACGATCAACTTGGATCACCGGAATATCACCAGGATTCAAGATATGTTCGCTCTTACCTGCTTGGCCTTGAGTGAAGACAGGAGTATGCTCAACAACCCAGATCTCATCTTGGCTATTTTCGTCACGATTATCGGTGTAATGCTGCATAGCATGCCACACCGATTCGTAATCTTGGCGACCCAAATGGCGAATATGCAAAGTGCTTTCTAGCAAGGGCAACCTCTCCCCTCAAATATAAGTGCGGCTATTATACGCCTCAAATTGATAAATGTAAGACAGATCACATTTATCAGTAATGAGTAATATTTATAAGACGCGCTTAACACCTTCAAGTTCGGCAAGTTGAGTATACAATTTTTCTATTTGCTCTTTGCTTGTAACCGTCACACGGATAGTGACCGAGTAATAGGTGCCTTTGCTTGATGCTTTGGTTGAAGGTGCATAATCACCAGGTGCTAGACCTTGTACAACCGCAACAACTCGGTCTTGTAGGGTATCACTAGCATCACCGACAACTTTAAAAGGGAAAGAAGCAGGAAACTCCATCAATTCATCAAATTTGGTATCTAACATTTTTTACTCTCGAGAATTTCAATAACCTTAATATGGTGCTAATTATAACGAATTCAAGGTTAGGAATACTACTGTTGATAACTTCAGCACTATTAAACGCAAGAAGCCACCCTAAGGTGGCTTCTGTCAGCGTTGAAACTGTTAGCTAAACCAGCCTTCAAACATCTGCTTAAAGTAATCCATCAATTGACTAAACCAGCTACCCTCATTCACTTCTTGTAATGTAACTAGCGGGAATTGAGCAATATCTTTACCATTTAGCTGGAAGTAGATACGACCAACAGTTTCACCTTTAGCAATTGGCGCCTTTAACTCTTTGGTGAGTTCAAAGTTAGCTTGCAAGTTTTTAGCTTGGCCGCGGCTAATGGTGATTGGGGTATCGGTGGTGACACCTAAGTCAATTGTTTCTCTGTCGCCGTACCAAATCTTTTGGGTGACGAAGCTGTCGCCTGCTTGGTAAGGAGTGACGGTTTCGAAGAAGCGGAAGCCATAATTTAGCAGCTTTTTACTTTCTGCTTTACGAGCTGTTTCGCTCTTTGTTCCCATAACGACTGAGATCAAGCGCATGCCGTCTTTGGTCGCCGAGGTGACTAAGTTGTAACCAGCTCCAGAAGTGTGGCCAGTCTTAATGCCGTCAACATTTAGACTTTTATCCCATAAAAGGCCATTACGGTTATATTGTTTGATACCGTTATAAGTAAAGGATTTCTCTTTATAGACAGCATACTCTTCTGGGACGTCGCGAATGATCGCAGCACCTAAAATTGCCATGTCGTAGGCTGTGGTTTTGTGATTATCTGAATCAAGGCCGTGAGAGTTTTCAAAGTAGCTGTCTTGCATGCCAAGCTGCTTCGCCCATGAATTCATTAGATCAACAAAACCATCTTCGGTGCCAGCAATGTGCTCAGCCATTGCGACACAAGCATCATTACCCGATTGAATGATAATGCCTTTGTTAAGCTCTTCTACTGAGACTGTTTTGCCTACTTCGATAAACATTTTTGATGAATCAGGGAAGTTTTTTGACCAAGCATTCTTGCTAATCGTTACTTCATCTGATGGCGAAACATTGCCAACTTTAATTTCATGACCAATCACATAACTGGTCATCATTTTAGTTAAGCTAGCAGGGTTAAGGCTCTCGTATGCGTTGTTTTCAGCAATAATCTGCCCGGTATTGTAGTCCAAAAGGACATATGCTTTGGCTGCAACAGTCGGTGCATTAGGGGTTACTACTGGAGCTGCTTGTGCAGAAAAGGCGGCGACTGAGGTCGCGAGCAAAAGCGTTTTTATTGGTTGGTTTAATAAATTCATATTAATAATGCACGTCTTTATGTTTGGGTAAGATGAAAGCGAAGTTCCACAAAGTATATCATTAGTCGACAAGGTAATTCGCCATAGGTTCATTAATCTTGTTTCATTCAGTGATTAAATAGCTTTGCGGGTAACCCTGCAGTTTAAGTTTTTCCGTCAGTTTTGTTGCTAGCTGCTGTTGACCTATGGGGCCGAGCTGCAAACGGTATAAATTATTAGATTGTTGTAGGCGGCTATTCACTTGATACTTCTGCTCAAGATCTTTCGCGAGCAGCTCTAAACGGGATTTGTTAGAAGATGCCACTACTTGGATAAAATGAAGTTCAGTACCTTTAAGTTCCGCCAATGCTATTGATTCGGGATCTGCAATATAGATAACCTCTAGGCTTACATTTGCAGTGCCTGTTTTAAGCATGTCGAGCCTGTGAGCGGCTGCATAGGATAGATCTATCAATCTATCTTCATGGAATGGGCCGCGGTCATTTACCCTAACAATGACTGTTTTATCATTTTTAAGATTGGTGACTTTTACGTAACTAGGTAATGGTAAGCTCTTGTGAGCTGCTGACATTGAGTACATGTCATAGGTTTCACCATTGGAGGTTAAATGACCATGAAACTTGCTGCCATACCACGAAGCAATACCCTTAGCTTGGTAACCTTCACCGCTATCCATTACTTGATAACTCTTACCTAAAACCGTGTAGTTCTTTCTATTACCACCACGGCTATAAGGCTCAAATTTGGGATGCGCATCTTCAACTTTTGAAACGTCTGGAGCTGATGTTGGCGCTCTATCGTCAGCAATATCGTAACGGCTTTTATCACTACTCGAACAAGCTGCTAGCAAGCCTGTGATGAAGAGGATAAAGAGAAGATTAATAGGTTGCATAAGCTTGCTTAAGTTCCTGACTAAACTGGTATACCGCCATCGCGTATAGGGGGCTGCGGTTATAGCGGGTGATAACATAAAAGTTTTTTAGACCTAACCAATACTCGTCATGCTCTTGTTGTTCAAGCTTGATGACTAGACCAGGCTGAGAGATATCGATGTCCATTGATTTAGCGAGTGCGACGTTTGGAGATAAAATATCTGCAATTTTGTAGTGCATCTTCTCTCCTGCCCAAGTTTTTACTGTAGCAGGTAATGCTTTATTTAACGTTAATTCCAACGCTACTGGCTGATTTTTCTGCCAACCGTGCTGATGGAAATAATTGGCGACACTGCCTATGGCATCGACCGGACTATTTAGCAGATCGCGGCTGCCGTCCTTGTCAAAATCGACTGAGTAATGACGGTAGCTGGATGGGATAAATTGACCGAAGCCCATCGCACCTGCGTAGCTACCTTTTAGGTTGTTAATATCAAGATTTTCTTCTTTGACAAGTTCTTGCAAATTGGCAAACTCTTTTCGGAAGAAGGTGGCTCTTGGAGGGTAGTGAAAGCCCAGTGTATATAAGGCATCTTTAACTGGGTAGTTGCCCATATAGCCTCCATAAAAGGTTTCAATACCTATTATGGCCACAATAATTTGTGGGTCGACATTAAACTGTTTTGAGGCTCTTTTAATGGTGTCGGCATGCTCTTTCCAGAACTTAAGTCCAGCATCTAAACGTTTTTCTGTTAGAAAAATAGGGTAGTACTGATGCCAAGGTTTAGCTTCCCATGGCTTGGTCATCGCATCAATGACTGCTTGGTTAAATTCGGCATTATCAATAAATGCTTGAGTTTCTTCGGCGCTAAAGCCTTTAGCATTTTGAGTTTGTAAAAACTCTGCTTTAAGTTCAGTAACATTAGGCTCGACTTGATCTGCGAATACGGAGCCTGATAAAAGAGTCAGCGCTATGGGCGCTAGAATACGATTCAACAGTTTCATCTGTTCTACTATCCTTATACTTCGACTGGCGCTCAAACAATTGACTGAATGTATAAGCGCCATCGAGTGAATTTGTAACGTGAAGTCAGTTATCTATCAATAAAGCGTCTATGAGTATGGATACTCATTAAGATCCCAAATCCAGTCATTAATGTCAGCATTGAGGTACCACCATAACTTATCAGTGGCAGAGGTACACCTACCACTGGTAATAATCCTGAAACCATGCCGATGTTTACAAAGATGTAAACGAAGAAGGTCAAAGTAATACTTCCTGCTAGTAAGCGAGCAAAACTGGTTTGGGCACGAGAGGCGATAACTAGCCCGCGGCCAATAACATACAGATACAGGGTTAGCAGCAGTAAACTGCCGATAAGACCAAACTCTTCACCAATCACGGCAAAGATAAAGTCAGTGTGGCGCTCAGGTAAAAACTCAAGTTGCGACTGTGTTCCATCGAGCCAGCCTTTACCCCAGAGGCCGCCTGAACCAATGGCAATTTTCGACTGTATAATATGGTAGCCCGCACCCAGCGGGTCTTTTTCGGGATCGAGTAGTGTCATGACACGCGTACGTTGGTAGTCATGCATAAAGAAAAACCACAGAGCAGGCAACATGGCTAACACTGCGCCGATACAGCCACCTACAATGCGCCAGCTCATGCCTGAAAGAAATAGTACGAAAATACCAGAGGCAGCAACCAAAATTGAGGTGCCCAAATCTGGCTGTTTGGCGATAAGTAGAGTTGGTACCAATAAGATAACAATAGCACCTGCTAAATAGCGCTTTTTCGGTGGCAGTGGAAACTTACTGATATACCATGCCATGGTTATCGGAAATGCGAGCTTAATGAGTTCTGAGGGCTGGAACTCCATAAAACCAAGGTTTAACCAGCGCTGAGCTCCTTTGTTGATCTCACCAAAAAAGTGCACTCCGAGTAGCAGAATTATTCCGGCTATATAGATGGGAAATGCCCAACGCCTAAGAATTTCAGGGTTGATTTGTGCCACGGCAAACATAATGACCAGTGATAGTCCCATACGAACTAACTGACGATCCATAAGTGCTAGATCTTCGCCACCTGCAGAGTAGATAACGACAAGCCCGAAGCCCATCAGTGCCAGTAAGCCAATTAATAGTGGCAGATCGATATGCAGACGTTGCCAAATATTAGGGCGGTTATTATGAGCACTCATTTTTTGTCATCCCATGAATCTCTTAGTAAATACTCATCAAGCAGAGCACGTGCGACAGGGCCTGCATTAGCGCCACCCCAACCGGCGTTTTCAAGCACAACAGCCAAAACAATTTTAGGGTCCTCATAGGGGGCGTAAGCAATAATTAGGGCGTTATCTCTAAGGCGTTCATCAATTGTATCGGCGTCGTACTTGGCGTCCTCTGCCACACTGAACACCTGCGCGGTACCTGTTTTCATCGCTGCTGTATATTTGGCATCCGTGAAACGTGATTTATGGGCAGTGTCTCGCATTGCTTCGTTAATAATGTCCCAGTTCTTTGGGTCTTTAAGCACAATTGGCGCAAGCTCATCTGCAGGGGAATCGATTTTAGCGGTTTGGTCTTGAATCGATTTGAGCATATGCGGCACAAAGCGACGGCCTTTATTTGCCAAAATAGCGGTGGCATTAGCAAGCTGCAGTGGGGTAGTCGTCCAGTAGCCTTGTCCAATACCGACCGATATGGTATCGCCGATATACCAAGGTTGGTTATAGCGCAAACGCTTCCAATCTTTAGATGGCATGATCCCTG
This sequence comes from Shewanella piezotolerans WP3, assembly GCF_000014885.1. Lineage (NCBI taxonomy): Bacteria > Pseudomonadati > Pseudomonadota > Gammaproteobacteria > Alteromonadales > Shewanellaceae > Shewanella > Shewanella piezotolerans. The sequence continues at coordinate 4,136,231 of NC_011566.1, read as the reverse complement.
CTGACTCTTCAAAAATATCGACGCCGGTGCGCTCACCAAAGCCAAATGGTTCCATAAAGTTGGCGATGGCATCGACACCTGTTTTATAGGCTAAATCGTAGAAGTAGGTATCGCACGAACTCACAATCGCACTGTTAACATCAACCCAACCGTGGCCCCAACGTTTCCAGTCTCGGTATTTACGTTCAACCCCAGGGATCTGCCAGAAACCAGGATCCCAAATACGGGTTTTTCGGTTTACAGTTTTATTTTCTAAGCCAAGCAAAGCAAGGTGTGGTTTAACCGTCGATGCAGGCGCATACTGACCTTGGGTCGCACGATTGATTAACGGTTTTGATGTCGAATTAAGCAGTTCATTGTAAGCTTTACTGCTAATCCCATGTACAAACTGATTAGGGTCATAAGTGGGGCTTGATAGTAGCGCTAGGATGCCTCCATCTCTCGGATCTATGGCCACTACAGAGCCTCTGCGACCATTCAGTAGCTCCATGGCTTTTTTCTGTAGATTAAGATCTAAAGTCAGATAGATATCTTGGCCTGGAACAGGTGGCTCAGATTTTAATGTACGAATAGTCCGGCCTCGGTTATTCACCTCCTCTTCGAGATGTCCTGGCTTTCCGAGCAGCATGCTTTCATAAAACTTTTCGATACCTTGTTTACCGATATCCTTCGTTGCAGCGTAATTACTCCACTTGTTATTGCGTTCAAGTGAGCTTTTATCACGGCTATTAATTTTGCCTACATAACCAAGAGCATGAGTCATTAAGCCATTATAGGGATAGTGACGTTTGAGACCGGCTTCAATAGAAAAACCAGGGAACTGATGCTGGTTGACGCTAAATTCGGCCACTTGCTCTTCGGTGAGTCTATTTTTGATGGTTAGCGGTTTGAAGCGTCGGTGATATTTAAGCGCTTCGATTACAGTCTCTTTTTCATCGTTAGATAGAGAGATAACTTGGCTTAATTTATCTAGGGTTCCACTAATGTCGTTGACTTTTTCTGGCACCATTTCCAATGAAAAGAATGGCTGATTTTCTGCCAATAATTGCCCATGCCTATCATAGATAAGGCCACGACTTGGAGCGACGGGGACAACTCGGATGCGGTTATCATTCGAGCGTGTTTCATAATCTTTGAAAGAGAGGATCTGCAGCTGGTAGAGGTTTACGAGCAGCAAGCTCAACAGAACGAAAACACAAAGGAAGGTAAATAGAGCGCGACGTTTAAACAGCGAGGCTTCAGCTGCATGGTCGTTCATGGTGATGCGCTTTCTAGGGGACACTTACATTTTCTCCTGCTCAAAAAAAGGTGGCAAGCACATATCTTATTCCTGCTAAGGTAAGACTAACTGAATGTAAAGTCGATATTATTCTCTGTGGTATGGATGATTATTGTTAATACTCCAGCCCCGATAAAGGCTTTCTGCAACAATCACTCTAACCAAAGGGTGAGGAAGGGTTAACGCTGATAAGCACCAGCTTTGCGCCGCTGCTTTTTTACAGTCAGGAGAAAGCCCTTCAGGTCCACCAATTAACAGACTAACGTCACGGCCATCGAGTAACCATTTGTTCATCTGTTGCGCCAGTTCGGGGGTCTTCAGGTTTTTACCTGGAAGATCGAGACTGACTATATGGTTGCCTTTGGGGATTGCGGCCAACATTAACTCGCCCTCTTTTTGGAGGATACGAGCTATATCGGCATTTTTACCGCGTTTGCCAGCGGGGATTTCAATTAACTCAAGCGCCATATCTCGAGGAAAGCGGCGCTGATATTCCTTAAAACCTGTTTCGACCCAGTCTGGCATGCGGGTCCCAACTGCAACTAACTGAATTTTCATTATTCAGGTTTTTCTGACCATAGCTTTTCAAGCTGGTAGAAGTCACGAGTTTGGTCTTGCATTACGTGCATGATGACATCGCCTAGGTCAACAAGAACCCATTCGCTGCTTTCACGGCCTTCGACACCTAAAATCTTTAGGCCAGCACGTTTTGACTCAACCACTAAATTTTCAGCGATTGCTTTTACATGTGTTTTTGAGTTACCTGTACATACCACCATAAAATCGGCGATGTTAGATTTCTCTGATACGTCCATGACGACAATATCTTTAGCTTTAAGGTCTTCAACCTTATCGATTACAAATTGCTTTAGCTCGGCGCTTTCCACGCGGATACCCCATTAATTTTTAGACAGCGCGATAGTATAGCAGGTAATAGGTAGTAGATTAATAGCGAAGATTAGAAATAGTGACTTTAACGCTTAAGATTTTTGTGGTGAATTGATAGCCTTTGAAGCGTATAACTGATGCTGCTTTATATATCGTTGAATACAGACAGGTAAAGCATCTTTGATTGTTAACCCTTGGTAAAGGTCTGCTCGTACTTGAGTGGATGAAAAAGGTTGCTCGGTGATCGAGACTCGGAAAATTAGCCCGCTTTTAGTTGCGATACTCGCTTCAATTGATTCAGTTTCAATTGTAGTGATGGGGACACACTCATGTTTTGTCAGAACAGCATGCATGGGATGCTCTACTGACATATTTGAGCCTGGGCGCTGGCAAACAACAAGGTGGCACAGCTCAAATAAATCTTGCCACTGATACCAGCTCTGTAGCCCCAAAAACGAATCCATTCCCATTAGAAAATAAAATTCATGTTGAGGATACTGTAGCTTAAGCTCTTGTAGCGTTGTAACTGTGTATGAGGGGCTTTCACGCAACGCTTCAATCGCACATAGTTTTAATGGTGGAAAAGCTTCACAGACTGCTTGAGCCATCGCGAGGCGATCATCGGTACTGACATGGGTACCATTTTTGTGTGGCGGAATATGATTTGGCATCAACCAGACTTCATCTAATGCAAGTTGCTGTTGCACTTCAAGTGCTGGTCGAATATGGCCAAAGTGGATCGGGTCGAAGGTGCCGCCTAAAATACCAATTTTCATTAGTCGAGCGCTATATGTTTAAGTGCGTCGTGGGCTTTAGCATCAAACAGAAGACAGATGTGGCTCAGGCCTGTCCAGTCCTCTATACCTTGTTGCTTAAGTTTTAACTCTAATGTTGATGAGGTAGATAGCAGGGTTTCTACTTGAGCTAGAGATAAACGCTTAATCGCTTGCTGGTATAAAGGTTTTCGTTTGTCCCAAATACGTAGCTTACTCCAAAGACCTTGCAAAGCTTGGCCATTGACTTCTGCTGTTTTGAGCTGCAATAACACGCCTAGCTCTTTGAATAGTGACCAGAGTATTATCGGCATTGCCACGCCTTCGCTCTTAAGTTGTGACAGGATATGCTGCGCTTTATCTTGCTGGTTACTTAACATGGCATCTGTTAGCTGGAACACACTAAAGCGTGATTGGTCTTCAAAATACTGACTTAGCTGTTCAGGCTCGATAGGTGCCGTTGGACTTAGTAGTTGTAAGAGCTGTAAGGCTTGATCTGCGGCGAGTAAGTTGCCTTCATAAAGTGCAAATAGCATCTCCCGAGAATCACGCGATAACGTCAAAGAATAATGGTTAATTCTGCCATCAAGCCAACGCTGGAACTGAGCACCTTCTGGTGTGATACAAGGCACGTAAACGCCTTTTGCATCGAGTGATTTGAACCACTTACTTTTAGTTTGTTCTAGCGCGAGTTTAGGCCCTGTTAAAATCAGTAAAACATCTGGATTATCCATCTGCATTAATGATTGAAACATAGCACTTCCCTCAGTGCCCGGCTTTGCTGTAGGTAGCGTCAATTCGATAATGCGGCGGCTGGAAAATAAGCTCATTGCCTGCCATTGATCAATTAATTCATTCCAACTGAATCCAGTTTCTTGAGTTAATTGAATCTTTTCATCGAAGCCTTGCTGTTTAGCGATTTGGTGTAACGCCGTTCGGCTTTGGTCACACAGCCATGGGTCGTCACCAAAGATAAGGCAACATTGGGGCAGTGGGCTGAGATTTCGCAGCAATTGATCTGGGTAGACCCGCATCAATTAACCTCTGTAGCTGCCAAAGTTTGAATTATACGGTCGGCCGCTTGGTTGCGCATCTCTTTGAGTAGCAATTGCATCTCTCTGCTTTTAGCGAGTGCTGTACGGGGATCGTCCAAATAGTCGCGATGAATGTCAACTTCAAAACGTTGAGATTCAGCTTTAGGCAGTTGTACCGCAAATGAGACTTGGTAGATCAGCTCATATTCAGCCACGTTACCCGTTGGGTAGATGGACAAGGTAGAACGATCGAGCGAGTCGCTAATGATGCGGACTGTTGGAATATTATCTGCCGGCTCAACAACTGCAATACTATTGAGTCTTAAACGTTCACGCACTAAACGAGTCAACTCACTGTACTCGTCTTGGCTGCTTAAGCTTACAGTTTGCAATTGTTCAGGGATTGAGTAGCTTCCCTGTAATTTAAAGCCGCAACCAGCACTAAGCAGTACGCTCAGTGCTAAGGTTGCTAAAAATATGCGTTTAATTAGCATAAGCTTTGTTTAGTTATCCTTGTTTGCACTTTGCGCTAAGCAAAGTGCATTGGGCTGCTTTAGTTAGCGACGATATTGAGCAGTTTGCCCGGTACGTAGATAACTTTACGAACGGTTTTGCCTTCAGTGTGCTTAATCACACCCTCTTCGGCCATACCCGCTGCTTCAACGGCTTCTTTACTCGCATCTGCTGCAACAGTAACTTTTGCACGCAGTTTACCGTTAACCTGAACGATAATTAGCTTGCTGTCTTCAACCAGTGCTGATTCATCAACCTCTGGCCATAGCACGTCTTCAATCGCGCCCGTATTACCAAGTTCATTCCACAAGCTAAAGCTAGTGTGAGGAATGATAGGGTAAAGCAGACGCGTGACAGCACTTAATGCTTCTTGCATTAATGCTCTGTCTTGCTCTGAATCAGTTGGCGCTTTCTGTAAGCGGTTCATCAACTCCATGACTGATGCAATGGCTGTGTTGAACATTTGACGACGTTCAATATCATCACCCACTTTAGCGATGGTCTTGTGAAGCTCACGACGCAGCTCTTTTTGGCCAGCATTAAGTGATTTAATATCAAGTGCTACAGTTGGGCCCGCTGCAATATGATCGTGCGCGGTTTTCCACAAACGTTTAATAAAGCGGTGTGCACCCTCAACACTCGACTCTTGCCACTCAAGCGTTAGCTCTGGTGGCGCTGCGAACATCATGAATAAACGAACGGTGTCAGCACCGTATTTATCAACCATCTCTTGTGGGTCGATACCGTTATTCTTAGACTTAGACATCTTGCTCATGCCTGTGTAAACCAGCTCATTACCTTCGCTATCAACAGCTTTTACGGTACGGCCTTTATCATCAGTCTCAAGTACAGTCACATCACTTGGAGCAACCCAAACGCGTGCACCTTTCTCATTGTTATAGTAGTAAGCATCGGCTAATACCATACCTTGAGTCAGTAGTCGTTTAGCTGGCTCGTCTGAGTTTACCAGTCCAGTATCACGGAGCAATTTATGGAAGAAACGGAAATACAATAAGTGCATACAAGCATGCTCGATGCCACCAATGTATTGATCGACCGGCAGCCAGTAGTTTGCTTTAGCAGGATCAAGCATCTCGTCTGCATCTGGGCTACAGTAACGAGCGTAATACCAAGACGATTCCATAAAGGTGTCAAAGGTATCGGTTTCACGGAACGCTTCTTGGCCGTTAATCGTGGTCTTAGCCCACTCTTTGTCGGCTTTGATTGGGCTCTGAATACCATCCATAACCACATCTTCAGGCAAGATAACTGGCAGCTGCTCTTCTGGTGTAGGCATCACAGTACCGTCAGCCAGAGTCACCATAGGAATTGGTGCGCCCCAGTAACGTTGACGTGAAACTCCCCAGTCACGTAGACGGAAGTTCACTTGGCGCTTACCTTTACCTTCAGCACTCAGTTTGGCATCAATTGCGTCAAAAGCAGCTTGGAAGTCTAGACCATCGAACTCACCTGAGTTAAACAGTACACCTTTTTCAGTGTAGGCTTCTTCGCTAATATCGAGATCGCTATCAGCAGGTTTAACGACGCCTTCAATAGTGAGGCCGTACTTCTTAGCGAACTCGTAATCACGTTGGTCGTGTGCAGGTACAGACATTACTGCACCAGTACCGTAGTTCATTAAGACAAAGTTACCGACCCAAATAGGCACTTCTTTACCTGTCAGTGGGTGGATTGCATTAAGGCCTGTAGCAACGCCTTTCTTTTCCATTGCAGCCATAGCCGCTTCAGTGGTATCGGCGTTATTACACTCTTCGATAAACTCAGCTAATGCAGGATTGTTGGCAGCAGCTTGCTTCGCAAGAGGGTGTGCTGCAGCAATAGCCACGTAGGTGACACCCATAACAGTATCTGGTCGTGTGGTGTAGATATCAAAGCTTTGGTCGCTATCGGCAACTTGGAAGGTCATCTCTATGCCTTCACTACGACCAATCCAGTTACGTTGCATGGTCTTAACTTGCTCTGGCCACTCATCGAGCTGGTCGATATCCTTTAGAAGCTCGTCGGCATACTCAGTAATTTTAATAAACCACTGTGGGATCTCTTTCTGCTCAACGGTAGTATCACAGCGCCAGCAGCAGCCGTCGATAACTTGCTCGTTCGCAAGCACGGTTTCATCATTTGGACACCAGTTTACGTTGGCAGTCTTCTTATAAACCAAACCTTTTTCATACAGCTTAGTGAAGAACCATTGTTCCCAGCGGTAGTACTCTGGCGTACAAGTGGCAATTTCACGTGACCAGTCATAACCAAAACCAAGCATTTTAAGCTGGTTCTTCATGTAGTCTATGTTCTCATAGGTCCATGGGGCTGGTGCGGTGTTGTTCTTAATCGCTGCGTTTTCAGCAGGCAGACCAAATGAGTCCCAACCAATAGGTTGTAGAACATTTTTGCCTTGCAGGCGCTGGTAACGTGCGACTACATCACCTATGGTGTAGTTACGTACATGGCCCATGTGTAGTCGACCTGAAGGGTATGGAAACATAGAAAGGCAGTAAAACTTTTCTTTGTTCGCATCTTCGGTAACTTCAAATGTCTTTTCATCTTTCCAGTGCTGTTGCACTTTTGCTTCAATTTCAGAAGGAGTATATTGCTCTTGCATCAATCTATTTCCGGCCATGCCGCCTATTGTTTGATCTCGCGCTATTTCTGCGCGAGTTATATCGACATAGAATAAACTAGAAGTGAGTCATTAAAAAGGTTCGTAGAAGGAGTATTTACTATGAGTGATAAAAGTACTGAGTTACTTTCGCTTTATGAGGCGCTTATTCAACAGATAAAAGCTCAATATAGTGATGATAACTCATTGACTGTAAAGAGTTTGTACCAGCAGACCCAAAGCAGTAAAGAATTCTTAGCCATCAAAGAGCAAGCCAAAGCTGAAGAGTTGGCTTTGGTTGAACAATTTTTAAAACGTGATATTGCCAGTTTTTTACAAGAGAAAAATGCTACCGACCTTAGTCATAGCCCGACAATGATCACAGTAGAGAACACTTTATGGCATTGGCTCAGCGAAATTACCGATAGAAGTCAGGTGGAGTGGCATGAAGTTGCCCAGGACTTTAAGCATCATGGCTACTATGAAACAGGTGAAATAGTAGGCCAGGGAACCATGGTTTGTACCGCGTGTGGCCATGAAGCCAAAATAGAGTTTCCTGGCGTAGTTTCTGATTGCACCGAGTGCGACAACGGTGAGTTTACTCGAGAAGCCTTAGCGCCATAGTTAACACTTTGCATTATTCAGTCGCTATTGCTGGCCAAACTTAGCCGCATTACTTAAACAGTAATGCGGTTTTTTAATATTTTATTCTGCTTACTTTGTTGTTTTCTAACTTAAAATCGAATTAATTAAACTTTTTTGTGACAATTAACTAAAGATCTCTTAAAGAGTAGCCGATGATCATGTTAGAAATGCATGATATTAATTTGTGGCTATACATAGGGAGTTGTTTAGGCTGCGTAGCTGTAGGTGCGAACTTTAGATTTTAGTGAGCATCGTTAGTTTTGGGGTTGTTAATGAAGTTTGTCCATAAAATTGTCATAAGCGCGAGTTTAATCCTTATTTTGTCACTGGGAGGCTTGTCTAGCTACCAGTACTTCCAAGTTAAGCAACAGATCAATGACCAAGTGAGTCAGAGTGTGGCTGAGCTAGCAGACTCGATGAAAAATAATATTGAGGCCGTAATGGCTGAGAAATCTGATCTCACCCGTTTAGCGGTTTCCCTATTCGAGTCTGATTTATCGGATGAACATTTTCAAAAAGTGTTGGGTCAACCTGTGATAAAAGAGCATTTTATCTTAGCGGGTATGGGACTTGAATCTGGACATTTTGTTGGTAATGAATCTAGCTGGCAACCACAGAATTATGATCCTCGCACAAGAATGTGGTACCAAGAGGTGAAGCAAAAAGGCAAGCAACTATTTACCGAACCATATGCTGACGCTAGCTCGGGCGAGATCTTAGTATCGGCAGCAGCTCCTCTATTCAGTAATGGTGAATTTAAAGGAGCCTTGTTCGCTGACATCAGCCTAAGATCACTTGCTGATATTAGTAATCAGGCTAACTTATTTGGTGCTGGTCACGCTTTTATTGTGGGTAATAATGGGAATTTTATTGCTTATCCTGATGCAAGCAAAAATGGCAAGCCAATGAGCGAGGTCTTTGGTCGCCAATTAGATATAAATCAGCAAACAGCTCATATTAGTATCAATGGCAAAACGCACAGTGTCATCTTCACCCCTTTATCGGGTTTGGATTGGAGCTTAGGTATTGTGCTTGATGAAGAGGTTATCTATGCCGCTGCTGATAGGCTGCGCGGTGATGCGATTTTCTACTCTTTACTGGCTTTGGTATTGGCGACACTCGTCATGGCTGGATTTATTAGGCATATGATGAAGCCATTGGACGTATTAAATGAGGCGATGAAAGATGTAGCATCAGGCGAAGGGGATTTGACTCGACGCTTGAGCACTGACTCAGATGTAGAGTTTGCAAGCCTAGCCGGTAGCTTCAATAGTTTTGTCATTAAACTCCAGAAGTTAATTCAACAAGTTAAGGTCATTGGTGGGGAAGTAGCTCAGGGCACAGAGATGACTGCAGAAGGCGCTCTGGCTGCTTCTCGAGCTATGGAACGGCAAACTCAAGAAGTTGAGCAATTGGCTACAGCAATGCATGAAATGGCGGTAACGGCTTCTGAGGTGGCATCAAACGCTCAAACTGCAGCGTTTGCAGTTCAACAAGCTGATACAGCGGTTAGTAACGGAGTTGTCGCGGTTAATCAAACGACGAATTTACTCGCCCTGAATGCCGCGATTGAAGCTGCTAGAGCTGGGGAATCTGGCCGAGGTTTTGCCGTGGTTGCAGATGAGGTGCGTAGTTTAGCGGCTCGCACACAGGAATCGACATCTGAGATTAAGGATAAGATAGAGAAGTTGCAGACTGGTGTTGCTGCGGTGGTTAACGTCATGGATGAGAGTCGCGGCACGACCAAAGAAACTGTAGAAAAAGCATCTACGGCGAACGATACACTCGAAGATATCCGTCAAAGCATTCAAGAGATCACAGATATGAATCTACAGATAGCCAGCGCAGCAGAGGAGCAAAGCCAAGTCGCCGAAGAGATGAATAAAAATACTGCCAATATTAAAGATCTTACAGTTGAGGTTGCTGAAAATGCTAACCAGGCCGATGTTGCAATGGTTACTCAAATGAAGCAAGTTAAGGAGCAAGAAACACTGCTTAATCAGTTCATTGTTTAGTTGTTTCCCACTGTAGCGGATATTCGCTGATATCAAAAAACACCCGTTTAATGCGGGTGTTTTTTTGTGACTGTTTATCCCTTTTTATTGAAACGAGAACGCTTCATTGAACTAAACATAGCAAAGCCAAACAGAAGAGTTGAAAGTAAAAGTATCGGCCACTGCCCAATATAGGTAAACAATGTATGCCCCTTCACCAAGGCAATATCCGCCGTCAGTACTCCCGCTTCAAATTGCGGCAGCTGGTGGGTAATATTACCGTGCTCATCGACTACCGCTGTAACGCCATTATTGGTTGCACGAACAAGCGGTCTACCGAGTTCTACTGAACGCATCTGTGCAATTTCCATGTGTTGCAGAGGGCCATTAGAAGTACCAAACCATGCATCATTTGAAACAGTTAGCAGCAAATCGGTAGTGTCATTCATGTTGGCTCTGAGCTGCTCAGGAAAGGCTATTTCATAGCAAATGGCCGGTGATATCTGATGACCAACAGCATTTAAGTTCTCTTGTTTGAAATCGCCGCGATTAAAAGAAGACATCGGCAAGTTAAAGAAGGGGGCAATGGGCCTAAGTAGAGACTCAAATGGCACAAATTCGCCAATAGGTAGTAGGTGGTGTTTTTTAAACTCGTTATGCTCTTCGCCATAATAATCGGCTTGCTCTTGCTGCTTCGCTCCGTAATTACCGAGAACAATAAGAGAGTTATAATAATGGTTGCCACGTTGACTAATGATGCCAGTAATAATGGCACTATTATTTAAATTGGCGGCTTGGTTAGCATTATAAAGAAAATCCTTAACCATATGCTCAGGTGCTGGGATCGCAGCTTCTGGCCACACAATAAGATCAGCAGAAAATTCCGCTCTAGAGAGATCCATGTATTTAAGCATGGTTGGCCATAGTGCATCAGGCTCCCATTTCATGCTTTGGGGAATATTGCCTTGCACTAGTGCTACGCTAAGACTTTCATCTTTAGACTCGACAGTAGAGGTTAGTGGCGCGATAAGCGTCAGTATGGCAAGAACAGGCACAATGACTAATATACTTCGCCAGCGTTTAGCCGCTGCAAGCGCCATTGCTCCCGCTAACAGAGCCACGACAAAACTTAGGCTCAATGTTCCTGTCATTGAGGCGATAGGCTTTAACGGACCTTGTGTTTGGCTGTAACCTGCCCATAACCAAGGAAAGCCTGTGAGTACCCAGCCTCTAGCCCACTCAGTGAGTGTCCACAGCGCGGGGAACAGCATTAAGTTTCGGCTGAGACTCGTTGTTGGGGCTAATTTTTGTAGCAGATAGCCAGTAATGGCTGGATATATCGCCAGATAAAGCGCCAATAGAGCCATTAAAGCGATTGATGCTATAAGTGGCATGCCGCCAAAGGTATCCATACTGACATGCACCCAGCTAATGCCTATGGCAAAACAGCCGAAGCCGAAGCTCAACCAGTATTGCATCCCTTGTTTGGCTGACAAGCCTGCACTTTGATACAGCGCAAATGCCATGGCAATTAAATATAACGGCCAGTATGAGTAGGGGGCAAAAGCAAGGGCTGTCATGGCACCAGCCGCAAAGGCTAGCACCAATCTAAGATAGGTATGATGGGCGGCTGCCCGAATGTTATTCAGCATACTGCCTCATCATGGGGGCTGTAGACGGATTATTGCTAGGCAATACTCTCGCTTACAGTTTTATCGGGAAATTTTACACGTAGTTGAATCAGTCTACGGGTATCTGCATTAACAACTTTGAACTCTATACCTTCGATCGTGACCTTTTCATCACGCTCTGGCAAATGGCCAAAAGCATGAGAAACTAAACCACCAACGGTATCAAACTCTTCATCACTAAATTGTGTTGCAAAAGCTTCGTTAAAGTCATCAATAGGCGTGAGTGCCTTGACCATAAATACTTGCTTTGCAACTTGCTTGATTTCCGTTTCTTCTGCAGAGTCATGATCAAACTCGTCTTCAATATCACCGACAATTTCTTCGAGGATATCTTCAATGGTAACCAAACCTGATACACCACCGTATTCATCGACAACAATAGCCATATGATAACGCTGAGAACGGAACTCTTTTAGTAATACATCGACTCGTTTACTTTCTGGGACAACCACAGCAGGGCGGATAACTTGGCCAAGCTCAAAAGGTTTTTCACTATTTTTAAAGCCATACTGAAGTAGATCTTTGGCGAGTAATATACCCTCAATATGATCTTTATCTTCATTGACTACTGGAAAGCGGGAGTGTGCTGAGCCGATAACAGTAGAGAGTAGCTCTTCTACCGTATTGTCTATTTGAAGTGCAACGATTTGCGCGCGTGGGATCATAATATCCCGCACTCGAAGATCGGAAACTTCTAAAACACCTTTAATCATTTCGCGGGTATCTTCACTGATCACTTCACGTTGCTCTGCATCGTGAATTACATCAACCAAGTCTTCGCGATTTTGGGGTTCGCCCTGGAATAACTGACTTACTTTGTCCAACCAGCCCTTCTTTTGGGCGCTGGTACTCGGGGGGATATCGTCACTCATAGTTTTTTATCGACTCATTTGAGTCAATTATTGCTCCTGATAAGGATTGTTATAACCAAGACTTTCAATCAGTTGGGTCTCTAATGACTCCATCTCTTCAGCCTCAATATCTTCAATGTGATCATACCCTAGCAGATGGAGACAACCATGTACAACCATGTGTGCCCAATGTGCGTTAAGGGGTTTATTCTGATCAATTGCTTCTTGCTTTACTACCGCTGCACAAACGACTAAGTCGCCCAGCAGTGGTAGCTCTATGCCTGGTGGTGCTTCAAACGGAAATGACAAGACATTGGTCGGTTTGTCTTTCCCACGATAGGTACTATTGAGCATCTGGCTCTCCGCCACATCAACTATGCGTATCGTCAACTCGGCTTGGTCCATGCTATCTCTGAGCGCTGTTTTTACCCAAAGTTCCATCTCTTGTACTGATGGAAGTTCAACGCCCTCAACTGCGACTTGCAGATCGAGCTCAACACTCGTAGCGGTATTAGTCATGGTTTGGCACTTCCTGTAGTTGATATTGGCTGTCTTTATTACCTTTGCTTGTCTGAGCTTTTAGGTCGAAAGCTTCATAGGCTTCCACAATTCTCGCAACAACAGGGTGGCGAACTACATCCTTTGCTTGGAAGAAGTTAAAGCTAATTTCACTCACCTCTCCTAATACTTCGATTGAATGACGAAGTCCTGATTTTTGATGCTTAGGTAGATCTATTTGAGTGATGTCTCCAGTAATGACGGCACGAGAGTTAAAACCTATCCGCGTGAGAAACATCTTCATCTGCTCAACCGTTGTGTTCTGGCTCTCGTCGAGAATAATAAAGGCGTCGTTTAGAGTACGGCCGCGCATATAAGCTAACGGTGCCACTTCAATCACGTTACGTTCTATCAGCCGTTCGACTTTCTCAAACCCCATCATCTCAAAGAGTGCGTCGTAGAGAGGACGCAGATATGGGTCGACTTTTTGGCTTAAATCTCCTGGTAAAAAACCGAGTTTTTCACCGGCTTCAACAGCTGGCCGCGTTAAAAGAATTCGGCGAACCTCTTGGCGCTCGAGTGCATCAACCGCAGCAGCGACTGCCAAATAGGTTTTACCTGTACCTGCAGGACCAATACCAAAGGTAATATCGTGGGAGACAATATTACGTACATAATCGCTCTGATTCGGGTTACGTGGCTTAATCACTCCACGCTTGGTTTTAATATAGAGCTCTTTCTCATCACGAGGGGCTTCTAAGTCAAGCGCGACGGCTTCTTGAATGGCTAAGTGCACGGTATCTGGTTCAAGATCAGGTGTACTGCCTCTTACCGCTTGAGTCTCTATATATAATTCTTTTAATAAGTTATTGGCTGTTAAACAGTTCTGCGGCGCACCCACAATCTGAAAGTGATTGTTACGGTAGCTGATCTCGACACCAATACGGCGCTCTAGTTGCTTAATGTTGTCATCAAATGGACCACAAAGAGAGACTAATCTACGTGTTTCAGCGGGCTCTAAATACAGGTTGAGCGTCGTTAACTTATTTGACAAGAAATAACTCCAAATATTAAGAATAAAATTGTACGCTAGCACTCTAGTTTACGAGCGAAAATCAATAAATGCGAATGGTATTTTTTAATGGTTATAGAGACGAAAAAAGCGGCATCTAAGATGCCGCCTTATCAGCTTATTTACCCGCTTTTATTCAGTCGATTAAGACGGGGTAAACTGAGTGACACCCAAAGCATCATCTAGCTTATATTTCGCTACAATATCTGATGGGCGTAGATCGCGACGTAGATCCATCTCATCTTCAGCGCGAACAAATACACCGCGAAGTGAGTTGGTGTAAACATCGACAATCTCTACATCAACAAAGCCACCAATATGTTCAGGCTTACCTTCGAAGTTAACAACGCGGCTGTTCTCAGTACGACCACGTAGCTCCATTGGATTCTTAACTGACGGGCCTTCGACTAAAATACGTTGAACTGTGCCTACCATATGGCGGCTATAACGCATCGCTTGCTGGGTAATACGATCTTGCAAGATAGCTAAGCGCTCTTTTTTCTCTTCTAATGTCACATCATCAGGAAGATCTGCTGCAGGCGTACCTGGGCGTGCGCTATAGATAAAGCTAAAGCTGTGATCAAATTGAACATCTTCGATTAACTTCATAGTATCAGCAAAATCTTGCTTTGACTCACCAGGGAAACCAATGATGAAATCAGAGCTAATCTGAATGTCTGGGCGAGCTTTACGTAGACGACGAATAATTGACTTGTATTCAATTGCCATATGGCCACGTTTCATCTGCGTTAAAATCAGGTCAGAACCGGACTGAACTGGCAGATGCAAGAAACTCACGAGCTCAGGAGTGTCTTCGTAGACGTCAATAATGTCTTGAGTGAACTCAATTGGGTGGCTGGTGGTGAAACGTAAACGGTCAATACCATCGATTGCCGCAACATAACGAAGAAGCTCTGCGAAAGTACAGATTTCATCATCATGAGTCGCACCGCGGTAGGCATTTACGTTCTGCCCTAGAAGGTTAACTTCACGCACGCCTTGGTCGGCTAATTGTGCAATCTCTAGAATGATGTCGTCTAATGGACGGCTTACTTCTTCACCGCGCGTATAAGGTACAACGCAGAAAGAGCAGTATTTGCTGCAACCTTCCATAATTGATACGTAAGCGCTAGGGCCATCGGCTCGTGGCTCTGGTAGGCGATCGAATTTTTCGATTTCTGGGAAGCTAACGTCAATAACCGCTTTCTTGCCATCTTTAATCTGATCAAGCATTTCTGGTAATCGGTGTAGCGTTTGTGGGCCAAAAATAAGATCCACACATTGAGCACGCTCTTTAATTGCTTTACCTTCTTGTGAAGCAACACAGCCACCCACGCCAATAATAAGCCCAGGCTTTTTGTCTTTTAATGTTTTCCAACGCCCTAGCTGATGAAAAACCTTTTCTTGTGCTTTCTCGCGAATAGAGCAGGTGTTTAATAGCAGCACATCCGCTTCTTCTGCTTCATCTGTCAGCTCATAGCCTTCGTATTCGTCGAGAAGGTCTGCCATCTTTGATGAGTCATACTCATTCATTTGACAGCCCCAAGTTTTAATATGGAGTTTTTTACTCATCAGTTTGTATCACTCTAGAGGCACCGAAAAAATAGCGCAATATTTTAACGCTAATACAAGCCGCTGGCTAGCATTTAGCCTATGTTTGAGTGAATTTATTCTGCTGAGCTCATTACCCCTGTACTTGCTAAGGATTCATCATGCTGTTGTTCCATTGAGAGCTTATTGCTTATAAGGCTATGTTCTTTGGCCATTTGTAGGCTACTCATGCGGGCTTGAATATAGATGTCAGCAAGTAATTGAAGGTTAAAATTACTCAGTACCTCAGTTGTATATTGATAAGCTGCGTACTCAAGTGGCGCTCTATATACGACCGACATACGATCCATATCTTGTTGGTCATTTGCAGCTAGGGCCGTAAAAGGGCTAATTATGATGATCATCAGTGCCGCGTAAATTGACTTTTTCATATCATTCTCACTCATTCCGTTGTGGGTAATTGGCTTGTAGGTAATAGGTTTGACAACTTGAGTTTATGATATGGTTTGAATCTGCGAATGAGCAGGATGTAACCAGTTGTTAGTAATTTGGCTCTCAGACACATTTGAATACGTTAGAGTGCGCGGAGACATTAAACGACATATTTGCTAGAGACATTTTGCGGATTGCAAAGGGCTGTTGATCTTTCACGGTTGTTTTTGCCTTAGCTTATTGGCTATTTTGATAAGGCGGAGGCTAAGTCGTTTAGTCATTTGCCATAAATAACCTAAAACAAAGTCAAAATAGCCAACAAGCGCGGCCCTTCGGGCTCGTTTGAAAGGTTTTATTCTTTAATGACTAGCATGCGTGACGAGGTTTTGCTTAGCCTGCTAAGCTCAAGCCTTGTACTAAAACAATTGAATTCGAACAAAAACTAAGCTCGAAAGATCTACAGCCCCTAAACAAACACAACTTTTAGATCAAATTTTGTGGTTCAAAAAAATTAAATAGGTGAGTTTTGAGTGTAAACTGGCACCAATAAAAATTACTGGCGTTACTTTTTGGAGTTAAGTTCTGTGGAACAGCTGAAAAATAAGAACCATAGTTACGATGCCGTTGTCGTTGGCGGCGGCATGGTTGGAGCGGCGACGGCAATTGGCTTAGCGCAGCTAGGGCTAACTGTTGCGGTAGTAGAAGCGTTTGCCCCTAAAGCTTATGAAAGCTCTCAACCACTCGACTTAAGAGTCTCTGCTATAAGTGCTGCATCTGAAGAACTATTGTCACGTTTGGGGGCATTGAAGTTTTTGAAAACTATGCGTCAAGTGGCTTACAAAGGTCTTGAAACATGGGAGCTAGATGGCTGCATTACCCAATTTCACAGCGACCAAATAGGCGCTTCACACCTTGGTCATATTGTAGAGAACCGCTTAATTCAGCTCTCGTTGTGGGAGCGCATAACGCAGTTAGACAATATTAGCCTCTATTGCCCTGTTAAAATTAATCAACTGCAACGTAGTCATGGTGATGATGCCATTGACGTTTCTTTAGAAGACGGACATGTATTCTCGACTAAACTGTTGATCGGCGCCGATGGTGCTAACTCCTATGTTAGGCAATGGGCGAATATAGGTATTACAGGTTGGGATTATGCTCAGTCGGCGATGCTTATCAATATTGAAACTGGTAGCGATGAGCAAGATGTTACTTGGCAGCAATTTACACCTCAAGGCCCACGCTCCTTATTACCATTACCAGGTAAGAATGCTTCTTTAGTTTGGTATGATGATGCCAATCGGATTGCACAGTTGTCACAGTTAAATAATACGGCACTGAAGAAACAGATTGATCAACACTTTCCTGAGCGACTAGAGCGTGATTTTACAGTCGTAAATAAAGCTAGCTTTAAACTTACCCGTCGCCATGCACAGCGTTACTACAGTGATAATATAGTGATCCTAGGCGATGCTGCACATACCATAAACCCGCTAGCGGGGCAGGGAGTTAACCTAGGTTTTAAAGATGTAGATGCACTTATTACAACTATTGAGTCTCAACTGCACAATGAATCAGGCTGGTGGAACTCTGAGGTTCTTAAACAATATCAAGGGTGTCGTTACCGCGATAATCAGTTAATGATGTCCGCCATGGATATGTTTTATGCCAGCTTTAGTAATGATATTTTACCGTTGAAACTGTTAAGAAATAGCGCACTCAAACTGGCGAATATAGATAGCCCAATTAAGAAGTATGTACTGAAGTACGCCATGGGTTTTTGATTCGTTAGTAAGCGAACTTGGCAAACGGAAAGCGAGTGATGCTTTCCGTTTTTTTATGCTTTGTTAAGCATGAATAAATGCTTAAATTGGCCTTCATATACCAATAACGAAATGGCCAATTTTGCGTATAATTTGTTGGCAGGCATTTTGAGTGCTAAAATGCCGCGTTTTTAATTTTGTGGCTAATGGCGGCAAAACATCAATAAGTAAACACAGACTGAGTATTATGAGCAATATTAAACTTATTGTTGGGTTAGCAAATCCCGGCGCACAGTATGAACGAACGCGCCATAACGCAGGGGCTTGGTATGTTGAAGAGCTCGCCAGAGTGTGTGGTGCGTCCTTAACATTAGACAGTAAGTACTTTGGTATGACGGCAAGAGCCACACTTCATGGTAAAGATGTGCGTTTATTGATCCCGACGACTTTTATGAACTTAAGCGGCAAGTCGGTTGGCGCATTAGCAAACTTTTTTCGGATTGCACCAGAAGAGATCTTGGTTGCCCACGATGAGCTAGATATGTCGCCAGGGGTGGCGAAATTTAAGCTTGGTGGTGGGCATGGCGGTCATAATGGTCTGAAGGATATTATTGCCAAGTTAGCTAATGATAAAGGCTTCTACCGTTTACGAATTGGTATTGGTCATCCAGGCGATAAAAATCAGGTGAGCAATTACGTGCTCAGCAAAGCATCGCCAACGGATCAAGAATTAATGGATGCCGCGATAGATGAAGCAGTGCGCTCCACAGAGATATTATTTAACGAAGATATGGCAAAGGCGATGCACAGGTTGCATTCTTTTAAAGCATAAACAAATACTTGGAGTTAGCTCTAAGTGATTCATTGATATAAAGGTAACAATATGGGTTTCAAATGTGGCATCGTAGGCCTGCCAAATGTTGGTAAATCAACACTTTTCAACGCGTTAACTAAAGCAGGCATCGAAGCGTCAAACTTCCCGTTCTGTACAATTGAGCCAAATACAGGTGTTGTGCCTGTACCTGATTCAAGACTGGATGCATTGGCCGAGATTGTTAATCCAGAGCGCATCATGCCTACAACAATGGAGTTTGTTGATATTGCTGGCTTAGTTGCTGGTGCATCAAAAGGAGAAGGTCTAGGTAATAAGTTCCTAGCTAATATCCGTGAAACAGACGCAATTGGTCATGTTGTCCGTTGTTTTGAAGATGACAACATTGTCCATGTAGCGAATAAGGTATCACCTGCTAGCGATATTGAAGTTATCAATACTGAATTGGCACTTGCTGACTTAGATTCATGTGAGCGTGCGATTACTCGTCAAGCTAAGCGTGCTAAAGGCGGAGACGCTGATGCTAAGTTTGAAGTAGCAGTGCTTGAGAAGATGCGTCCAGTATTGGACGAAGGAAAAATGCTACGCTCAATGGAGCTAACGAAAGAAGAGTTAGCTGCAGTTGGTTATTTGAATTTCCTAACCATCAAGCCAACCATGTACATTGCTAACGTATCTGAAGATGGATTTGAAAATAACCCACATTTAGATACCGTTCGCGCTATTGCCGCAGAAGAGAACGCCGTCGTTGTTGCAGTATGTGCCGCGATAGAGTCTGAACTGGCGGAAATGGATGCGGAAGACCGCAATGAATTCATGGCCGATCTTGGTTTAGAAGAGCCAGGTCTTGATCGTGTTATTCGCGCTGGTTATGACCTACTGACCCTACAGACATACTTTACTGCTGGCGTTAAAGAAGTGCGCGCTTGGACGGTTCGAATCGGCGCTAGTGCACCACAGGCTGCAGGTGTCATTCACACCGACTTTGAACGTGGCTTTATTCGTGCGCAAGTGATGGCATACGATGACTTTATCACTTATAAAGGTGAAGCTGGCGCGAAAGAAGCGGGTAAACTACGTGTTGAAGGTAAAACTTATATCGTTAAAGATGGCGATGTAATGCATTTCTTATTTAACGTATAAGTTTATTGCGGCGCCATCGCCGCAATAAATGACGAAAAACGCGGCGCTTGGGTTTATCCTCAAGCGCCGCGTTTGTATTTTATAGCAGACCAGTTTGTTCATTTTGGTGGCTAAGCTTCGGCTTTGGTTGAATTTCGGGCATTCTGTTTTTCTAATTTCAGCAATAGAGTAACTGTTGGAACAGCTTTTTTGTGGTCGAATTGTTTTAAATTAGCATATATTGCACATCTGTTGCCCAGTTTGGCGAAGTAATAGCCTAACAGTGTATTTAGTTTAAATTAGCGAAAAAAAGCAGTTGACCTGCATACGCTGAATAAGCATAATACGCCCCGTTCCTCAGCAAGAGGGACAGATAAGTAGATGGCAATGTAGCTCAGCTGGTTAGAGCACAGCACTCATAATGCTGGGGTCGCAGGTTCAAGTCCCGCCATTGCTACCATCTTCTCTGGATGTTAAGTCCCGACAATATGGCTACCATCTCCTCTAGATGAAAAATAGAGAATAGCCGATTAGTTGATTTATTAAATCAGAAATATGATTGGCATCATCTTAATCTAGATGTAAAATTGATGCAGTGCGGGAGTGGTGGAATTGGTAGACACGCCAGATTTAGGTTCTGGCGCCGTAAGGTGTGAGAGTTCAAGTCTCTCTTCCCGTACCATTTATTTTAAAGTAATGAGCTTAGGCTTGTTATTAGCAAGAAAGATTAATTGGGATATCGCCAAGCGGTAAGGCACCGGGTTTTGATCTCGGCATTCCCAGGTTCAAATCCTGGTATCCCAGCCATCTTTGGCAATGTAGCTCAGCTGGTTAGAGCACAGCACTCATAATGCTGGGGTCGCAGGTTCAAGTCCCGCCATTGCTACCATCTTTCTCGGGATGTAAAATATAGAGTATGTAGCAATAACGGTACGTAAGTCCCGGCAATATGGCTACCATCTTTCTCAGGATGTAAAAATGAGTCATCTTAATCAAGATGTAAACTAGATGCAGTGCGGGAGTGGTGGAATTGGTAGACACGCCAGATTTAGGTTCTGGTGCCGTAAGGTGTGAGAGTTCAAGTCTCTCTTCCCGTACCATTTATTTAAAATAATGAGCTTAGGCTTATTATTAGTTACAAAGCTTTAATTGGGATATCGCCAAGCGGTAAGGCACCGGGTTTTGATCTCGGCATTCCCAGGTTCAAATCCTGGTATCCCAGCCATTTTTAAAAGGTTAATTTATTGACCTTGTCAGCATAACAGCAGTAATTTATTACTAGATGTTATAATGATGAAGTAGGGAAACCTACAGTAAAGTTCGATGCGGGAGTGGTGGAATTGGTAGACACGCCAGATTTAGGTTCTGGTGCCGTAAGGTGTGAGAGTTCAAGTCTCTCTTCCCGTACCATCGAATTTTATATTGATACAAAGAGTTAATTGGGATATCGCCAAGCGGTAAGGCACCGGGTTTTGATCTCGGCATTCCCAGGTTCAAATCCTGGTATCCCAGCCATAAACAAAAAGCCCGTCTATATGACGGGCTTTTTGCCGTTTAGGGTTTGTGAATACTGCGATTTATACCAATTGCATTAACAAGTTTGACCATTCAGCGGGAATTCAAAACGTTGTAGCTAAGTAGTGGGATTTGAGCTAATAGTTATTCTCGGCTCTGGCATCCTGCTTCGCTCTCGATAATTGCTCCTGCATTATTCTACCTTCGACCATCCTTGGTCTCGTACCTCCTAAATCTGACCGCCAAGGAGGGCCGGAATGTCTTATTTTGTATGGAACAAAATAGACCATTTAGTCGTATATCCAAATCCCATAGCGAAGCATATAGCGTTTTGCCAATTTGTTTAACCTCAGCCGCACTACGTGCAGCCCCTCAGTCTTTCCACTTCTGCTTTGCATTGGCTTAAAAGGGAACAACCATTTCTTTACCAATGCGCTTTGAATTGAAAAGACTGAGGGGCTCTGAACTGGTCAAATACTTAATGCAATTGGTATTAATCATCTAACTTCTATTTCTACGTTTCTGATACTGATTGATACTAACAGTTGTCCTTTCTTTGGTTAGCAGCTCAGGTTTTTTTGCTCAAACAATACTGCTAGTGCTAATCAAGTCGCCAACCTAGATGTCCAATTTTGTAGTTAAAATTCGCAGCTGGGTGCTTATGTGCAGACACGTGCTGAAGTAGGCCTCAAGTACATCCCTTGAGGCTCAACGAAAACATCAGACCCCATGGACGGAGGGAATGCCAAATTATGTATGGAACTGAATTGGCCATGTTTTCGACGGCTTCAGGCGTAGCTACACTTGCTTATTGGTGAACTCATTGGACTGAAAGGCTTAGTTTTTAACTTGGAAGTGCACTAAAGTGCGTTGACCTTCGAATGAAGACTGATGATATTTTTATTGGTGTTACCATAGCCTGTTTGAATTTGTGATTTCATGGCTATTAATCACCTCACGCGGGGGATGTGCTTACACAATACGTCCGTGTAAGCTCAACGAAAACATCAGACCTCCATGGACGCAGGGAATGCCAAATTATGTATGGAACAGAATTGGCCATATTTTTTCGACAGCTTCAGCCGTAGCTACACTGGTTAACTGGAGTTTCAATATATTCTCTTGCGGTTTGATGCTTAACGCGGAAATGCCCCATTCCTTGCTCGAGATACAGCTCTCCAATTAACTGCAGCATTGCTTTTCTTATTGAAGCTAGGATCCGGCTCCATTCAATTAGTACCCAGTTAATAAACGAAACGCTTGCAGATGAACGGCTAGGGATGCCAATACGCCGATTTTAACTTACTGAATAATTCTCAGTCCATTCGGGTAATAAAGGTTTGCTCGTCATCCACAAAAGCCACAAAACCACCGCAATATATAAACACCCGGCCACGCCCCTCAACTAGGCAGGCAAGCTGTGGGTTCAAATCTTCTTCGTTATCCTGACTTTGGAAGGTGCCAGTATCGGTGATTACGCCGCTGAGTGTAGGTAAATATCCATAAGTGCGCTTGGCTTGATCAATCAGGTTCAATTCGCTGGCAGTAGAGAAGCAAAAGGGGATCGCACCAGCTTCTTCGACAAATATAGTTTTCAGTTCTTCAAAAGCTGTAATCACCAGCCAGTCGATGCCGTTAACATTATGGATAAACATAGAGTTTCTCGGAAATTTTGATGCGGAGATTCTATCACTATCAGGGGGATAACGTAGTAGAGATTTAGTTGCCATACTGTGCCATTTCCAGGCATTCACTAGGCCAACTTGAAACACGTTTTTGCCCAAAAGTGAGTTAGCCTTCGAATGAAGACTGATTACATTTTTTTGGTAGTGTTACCAAGAAGAATGTTTGAAGCTGTAGTTTCATAGCTATAAATCGCCTCCAGCGGGGCATGTGCAGATACTGCCGTGACACGCAGCAAGTCCATCCATGGAGGCTCAGCCATGACGTCCATGTCATGGACGGTCACGGCCGTATCTACACTTGATAGTTGGAGTAATCATTAGGCTGTAGAGTTTGGGTTTCTAGCAAGCTTTTGTCCAATAATAAGTTAGCGACTAAAGTGGGCTTACTCGTTATTCATCTGATTTAGGCTGTGCAAGCTTCTAAATCATGGATGATTTAGCAGAGCCTATAGGGATATATTCACGGCGACTTGCAAAAGCTCAATACAGCTGAATTACCATATATTTTCTGAACCCTTATACTGACCTTTAAACTCTTTGTGCTAAGGCATTCCAGTCCATTAATGAGCTTGCCCGTTGGGCAAATACCTAGCGACTAACAGCCATTACAGACTCACCTAATACACCCACTCCCCATCGGAGTTGCCGAATTACGTTGAAGAAATAGCCGTAATGCCCACACGGACGTGGGCATAGCTTTCGCGGGACAGGATGTCCCATCGGAAGCGTTAGGCTATTTCGAATAAGTATGAGGAAGACAACTTCGTTTGGGGCGCTGAGGGGGGTGACTAATGTGAAATCAAGAGCGGGCGCAAGCGCTTTGCCCCTTGGCTCGACTCTTTGTTGCAAGAATGGGCGAAGCGCCACGATCTTATATCAAACGAAGTTTGATTGGTTTGGCTTATAGATGTCGAAGTGCTCAAGCACAAACAAACTTTTGTCCAAAAACGAGTTAACGGTTAAAATAACCTTGCTAGCAATTCATCAGAATTGGGCTGTGCAAGCTTCTAAATCAAGGATGATTTAGTAGAGCCTATAGGGATATATTCACGGCGACCTGCGAAAGCTCAAGGCAGTTGAATTGCATTCAATTACCCTATTCCGCAAACCACAATACAGCCCTTTAGACTATTTGCAGTAACTCGTTTTGGCCCTGCCATGTGCCAGTAAAATGCTGACATATCTATACCATCTCTTTATGCAAAAACGATTTTAGCACTCGAAAGGGAAGCAAAGTGATTTGCTGCCGAGTCCCATTCTTGGATGAAATCCTAGTGTTTGGTAACAAATCAGAGTTTTGTTAACTATTGTCAGCTTAAAATGTGCTAACAATCACATGATATTTGCAGTTATTAACGGTTGTGTTGCTTCCTGGTTACATTTTTAGTGCTTTTTTAATGCCAGTTGTTTACCTAATTCGAAAGTTATGTGGCATACCTCTCAAGAGGTAATATTGTCAGAATTGCAATCGAAGTCATCACACTAAATCACTCGCTAAGCAGATAAATTTCACTTGCCCCAATAAAGAGGGCGGAATATAAGTGAGTGGAATTGATGATGAAAATATTCGATATGAAAGTTGCAACACTAGCAACCCTCATCGGGTTGGCCTTAGCGGGTTGTTCTGGAGATGATGGCACAAATGGTAAAGATGGTGCTCCGGGTACACCTGGAACGCCAGGCACTCCTGGGATCCCGGTTGCTACCGATGCCAAGGCCTTGACTGTTGCTGTTGACACTATTGCTGTTGGCGCAACATCCGATGTTACTTTTACCGTAACTAATGAAAAAGACTTACCGGTTGTTGGCTTAGAGAAGTTTGGTTTTATACTGTCAGGCCTTGAGCAAGGCACTGATGGTGATGCGAGTAACTGGAAGCTATTGAGCTCTGAAGCATGTCCAGCAAGTAAGTACTCTAAGTGTGGCAATTTGGTTGATAACCAAGATGGTACATATACTTATAGCTTTGAGAAAGATGTTACAACTGAGAGCGCTTTCGCCATCACCGATGAAAAGACATTAAGATTGGTAATGAGAACGGGTGGCGAAGCTGTTGGGGCAACAGAGCTTAGCTACGAGAATATGCATTATGACTTTAGAGGACAAGGTCTAGAGCCGCTCTACAGCAAGAATGTGGTCAATAACCAGAACTGTGTAAGTTGTCATGATGACTTTACTATTCATGGTGGCAAATATACAGAAGTAGAAACTTGTGTTGCTTGTCACGCAGACAATAAAGTGAGTGATATCAGCAAAGTGTTCCCAATGCTGGCTCATGAAGTTCATATCGGAGTGATCCCTGCACCAGTTGGTGGTTGTGATAATTGTCATGCAGAGAACGAGCAAGCAACTGATTTTGCAAACTGGAAGAACGTTCCTACGCAAGAAACCTGTATTACTTGTCATACAGACGTAAACTTTAAAGAGGGTATTGGTCACTGGCCATATCAAGACAATGCACAAT
The DNA here is from genome assembly GCF_000014885.1 of Shewanella piezotolerans WP3. Taxonomy (NCBI): domain Bacteria; kingdom Pseudomonadati; phylum Pseudomonadota; class Gammaproteobacteria; order Alteromonadales; family Shewanellaceae; genus Shewanella; species Shewanella piezotolerans. The sequence goes on along the minus strand of NC_011566.1, from coordinate 4,111,012 downwards.
GTGCCAATTGTCACACGTCAGATACGCTTGAAATGGTGCATTTGTCGACCTATAAAGGTCAGAATGAGCGCCGTGAAAATCTGCACTTGACCGTTACCGAAGCAAAAATGGTTGATGCGCCAGAAGCAAAAGCCAATATCGATGCCAATCTAGATACTGATAAGACTGGTTATGTACAGTTGACCGTCGATATTTTGGACAAAAATGGTAACACCCGCAATGAGCAGTTAGATCTGGTGAAGTACATGTACTACGCGGAGTTCTATATCAACTGGGGTGGCCAAGATATGGGCATGGATCGCGGTAAAGTTTTACGCGTTCACACCAACAAAGAAAACTTCCCAGGCTACGTAGATGAGCCAATCGTACTTAACTATGAAAATGGTAAGACGACCTTTGAAATCGGTCCATTCGATCTTGAAGACGATTTCGATGGTGACTTGAACGACAGCTATGGCATGGTGACACCGCGGATCTGGTTCTGTATCGACAAAGATGGCGAAACAATCCAAGACTGTGATGGCAAAACCGATTGGAGCAATGGTGCTGCAGGTTATAACTGGCAACACTTTTTCAATAAAGAAGGCATGCTAGAAGAGCGTCCACGTCGTCAGATTGTGACAAATGCGCTTTGTGGTGATTGCCATGGTACCACTACCTCTGAAGACGGCTTTGTACAGATGACGCTTAACTGTCGTAGCTGTCACTCTGTGGTTAAAAACGATAGCACCTATTTCGGTACAACCTGTGCTTCTGGCTCGGTCGACTCTGATGGTGACGGTTCTTTAGACCCAATGGTTATGATGAAGGATCTGATGCCTCGTGCAGAGCGAGACTGGACGACTGCATCAAATGCTGGTGAAGAGTGTGTTGCTTGTCATAATGCCAACAATATGCCAACTCAGGTCATTCGTAATTCACAAACCAAACAAGGTGATGAGGATTACATTGAGCAGTTGACGATGAGCCATCCAGATCAAAAAGTCTGGATCCATGCTATGCATGCCAACAACCGTGCTAACCAAAGTGGTGAAGGTTGGAAGCGTAATGTTGAGTACTCTGCTGATTTGGCTAACTGTGCTAAATGTCATGTTGAAGACAGCTTTGATGCTAAGTACCTCGTTGGTCGTAAGCCATTAGCGCTTGATCTTGATTACATGGATACCTATGACGGTCTTGACCCTGCAAATGGCAAAGACACTAGCGGTAACAAACGTTATGCCGTCGATGCTGTTGCAGATGCATTTGTATCGCCAACTGCTGCTGTATGTTTGAGCTGTCACGGAAAACGAGCTGCTGAAGAGGGTGAAGATCGCCGTCAGGTTCGTAAAGATGTGGTTAGCCATATGAAGCAAAATGGCGCTCAGTTTGGCGTAGAGATGGGCCAATACACAGGCGAAGAGTCATGTGCAGTTTGTCATGATCTTAACAACCTAAAGGAATCTCATAACCTCAAATAAAGTTTATCCCCCTGCAATTATTTTGGCCCTAGCATTTTGCTAGGGTCTTTTTTTAACAGGGTCACAATTATTAACAAAGTCTCAACTCTTTTTCTAAAACCTTTAATCGGGTCAGATTAAAAAGAGCGTCAAAGACTTAGAATAACCTAGGGGAAGCTACAGGGATGGTAGGAAGTAGGGGTTAGCTTGTGAAAATTACCGAATTTTTAATTATAGATTTAGATGCAAGAGACTTAGTCGATTTGCGCACGACAGAACGGCATGCTCTTTCTCTTGCTGAATTAGAAGTTTTAAAATGCTTAGTCAGCCATGTAGGTGACGTTGTAAGCAAAGAGCAATTGAATACTGCGGGTTGGCCTGGGCGTGTTGTCGCACCCTCATCTTTAACCCAGTGCATGAGCAGTTTGAGAAAAAAGCTGGTGGCACAAACTGACATCGAGCTGAAGAATATTCCACGTTATGGCTATAGTTTGTGTATCGTTGATGAACACGATATTGCTACTGATGAAACTAAGGCGGAAACGGTATCAACCGCTGTTCAACCACAGACTGAAGAGGGGCATGTTGCATTTAAGAGTAAGCGTCTTAATATCAATCTAGCAAGCCGCATAGTATGGTCTACGCTGGTCGTTTTGGCTGGCATTATCATCACGCTGCATTTTTCTGGTGGGCTGAAAAAGGCTGTTAATTATATTGCGCTTCTCGCCAAGCCACAGATCGCAGCCATCACAACTCAAAATTTTGAGTTTAATCATACTTCTTCTCTAGTCAGTAAGGTCTTCTTAGATTCACAATCAACCGACACCTCTCAGCAAGCGACGAGCGCTGATGAGCTGATTGCGAACTGGTTCAATTATGAAGACGTCCTAGCTGCTTCCAGTGAAAAACAGTTATTTACTTATGACAATGGTCAGTATGAGTCAATAGCACTGTGTAATGACTTTGGCAGCACTTGCAGTGATAGGCAGCCACTTAACTTAGTGAGGACTGCTGATGCGCCAGTGACCCCGCTAGACATTCAGTGGTTGGCTGATACTAAACTGAGGATGGAGCAAGTTACCTATAACAAGATTTTGCTCGACAAGTTTGAAACAGAGAATAGCGGCGTGGTTGAAGATGTTTATCGGGCGGATGTTTATTACTACTCAGATACAAAAAATGTTGTCAGAGCCGATGTTAGATTATCAATGATATTTGATTCAGATAACCGCGGTAAGCTGGTGGCTGCAGCTTGTATAACCGATGATATGCTCAGAGAGATCTCGATAAGGTATCAATTTAGCGGTGACTTTAAACTGAAGCAGTCTCTTATTGATGGCAAAGTCGTCAAAACATTTCTAGTCGACGTTGATGAGCGCAGCTTTACCAGCCCTCAGCAAGTTTCAAAGGAATCGGCAACGATTTATAGAGAGATCCGCAAGAACGTTTTGCAGAATGAGCAGATGGTGATCAGACAGGTTTACCAAGATGATGATAGCGGTGTATGGATGCTTCCCCTCTGGGGAGAGACAATGGTCTGGGCGCATAGAGAGCAAGTGTCGCTATAATGTCAGTGTGCTCGGTGAGGGAATATCTGCTTAGCAATAAATGTTAGGGATAAAAAAACGCACTCAATGGAGTGCGTTTCTTATTTCAGCATTAAGCCTAAGCGAAGTTATTAGTGCTTAAACATCGCTGAGATTGACTCTTCGTTGCTTACGCGACGAATAGCTTCAGCCATAACCGTAGACATGGTTAGCTGAGAAACTTTTTCAAGCGCTGCAATTTCAGGGCTTAATGGGATCGTATCAGTAACAATCACTTCATCGATGACAGACTCAGCGATATTTTTCGCTGCATTACCTGAGAATACTGGGTGAGTTGCATAAGCAAATACGCGGTTTGCACCGTGCTCTTTTAATGCTTCAGCCGCTTTACAAAGCGTTCCGCCAGTATCAATCATGTCATCAACAATGATGCAGTCACGGCCCTGAACATCACCAATAATATGCATTACTTGGGCAACGTTTGCTTGTGGACGACGTTTGTCGATAATTGCTAAGTCAGAATCGTCAAGAAGCTTAGCGACCGCACGAGCACGTACTACGCCACCGATATCTGGAGAGACAACCACTGGGTTCTCTAAATTCTTTGCTAACATATCTTCAAGTAACACAGGGCTACCGAATACGTTATCAACAGGAACGTCAAAGAAACCTTGGATTTGTTCTGCGTGTAAATCACATGTCAATACGCGGTCAACACCAACGCTTGAAAGGAAATCTGCAACGACTTTTGCGGTAATTGGTACACGAGCACTGCGAACACGACGGTCTTGGCGAGCATAACCGAAGTAAGGGATAACTGCCGTAATACGACCAGCAGAAGCACGACGAAGTGCGTCAACCATAACGATAAGTTCCATTAGGTTGTCGTTAGTCGGCGCACAAGTAGATTGAATGATGAATACATCCGCACCACGTACATTTTCATTTATCTGGACACTGATTTCGCCGTCACTGAAAACGCCTACTTCTGCGTCTCCAAGTTTACAAAATAGACGATCGGCTATCTTCTTAGCGAGACTAGGTGTTGCGTTACCGGCAAAAAGTTTAATGTCAGGCACTGTATGAACCTCAGGCGTATGCTTCATGATAGTGGCTGGGACTTAAAAGGTATCCCAGATATAGTTAACACTGAGCTAATCTCAGCATTAATGGCGATTTATTTGCCCCTTTGGCAACAAAGCCATTCATCGACGTAGGCAGTTTTGCCAAGGCGTCTTTAGCTTGTTGCTCCTGTTCGAATTGACCGAAAACACATGCTCCGGTTCCGGTCATTCTGGACGGCGCATATTCTAGCAGCCACGCTAAGGCTTTGGCAACTTGGGGAGAGTGTTTTGCGACCAGTTCTTGGCAATCATTTTTCCATGGGCTTTCCATTAAGGAAGTTAATGAATGCTTGGGAGTATTGCGAGGCAATGCTGGATCTTGGAAAATTTCGGCTGTTGATACATGCACATCTGGCACCACTACAAGGTACCAAGGCTGAGGAGGGTAAACGGGCTGTAATTGCTCACCAACACCTTCAGCAAAAGCTGAGAAACCATTAATAAAAACAGGGACATCAGCGCCAAGCTTTAGTCCTATTTTGGCAAGTTCATCTATGGGGATATTCAGCCCCCAAAGCGAATTTAGTGCGACTAAAGTGGTTGCCGCATCGGATGAACCTCCACCTAAACCGCCTCCCATGGGCAAGCGTTTATCTAACCAAATTTCAGCGCCTTGTTGGCATTGGCTATACTCTTGCAACGATTTTGCGGCTCGCAGAATTAAGTTATCGTTATCGGCGACAACAGTAGACATATTTGAATGCAGTTTCAAATTTGTGTTCTCAGTAACCTTAAAGTCGAGAAAGTCACAATGCTCGATAAATTGAAACAGTGTTTGCAGTTCGTGATAACCATCTTCGCGGCGACCATTGATATGCAGGAAAAGGTTGAGTTTGGCTGGTGCAGGCCAACCTAATGAAAGTGCTGCTGTCATAAAGAAGACTCATTGGCAGTGGAATTTGGTTGATTGGTCACTATTTGTTTTTCAGGAAGAAGAGCTTGCCACTTACTGACCTGAATTTTAAGTCGAATATCATCACGATTTATCTCTAGCAATCGCGGTAACTCAGCGCCACTTTGGGTTTGCCAACTCTTAAAGCTGACTTCCCAAGCAGGACGTTGATTTAAATTGATGAGCTTGATAGGACGATTGAGTGAATCTTGGCTCATCACTTTATCCCCCTCGCTGAGTTGTCCTGTGATCCAAAGCGGTAAGGCATCGATAGGAATCGTCCAACCGGTAATACGCGCGAGTAGGCGTTGGGCATTGGTATCGGTATAGGTCTTACCATCGAGTTCTAATAATGTATCACCGGCAGTACTGGATAAACTCAGTACCGTAGTACCTAACATTGTGGTTAGTGTTAACTCATCGGAAGTTTGTGTGTGCAACCAATACAGATTCGTACTAAATTTATCGTCAGCGGTACGCACCGCAAGTTTGCCTTGCATTTCCCAAGCTTGCGCTTGTTCGGCCTGCTCGACAGAGACGGGAACTAAGTTGTCTGGTATGGTAGTTGAGCAACCGCTAATGAAAATAAAGCTCAATATCACCCATGCATAAGTGTTTTTTGTGAAGCTGCTCAAATTATTCATCTATTACTGATATAAAAGAGCCCTTATGATACGAGGGGTTGGTAAATTTACCAATGCCCTAATGCAAAAAATAACCATTTGCACAATGTTTATTGTCGTCAATTGCTGTCATAGCTATTTAAAAATAGTTAAAAAGGTGACGCTAATTGGAAAAATGGGTAAGAACAGAGATTATTATTCGGTTTTGTTAAGCGTATTCTGTTTTTAACAAAGCCAATTCAGTAGAATGGCACCAATAAATAAGATGCCCAAGAGTCCAGAACGAGTCAAATGAGCCTTGTAGCAATCGGAATAAATCATAAAACGGCCACGGTCGACCTACGTGAGAAAGTCGCTTTCGCACCAGACAGAATTCATGATGCTATGAAGAGTCTTGCAACGCACACTCAGTCGGGCGAAGCCGTCATTATCTCTACCTGTAATCGCACAGAGCTTTACTGTAACAACGGTGAAGAGGCTGACGTTGTCCAATGGTTAGAAGATTATCATCAACTTTCTCATGCCGATGTAGAGCCCTGTCTGTATCAATTTAAGGATCAGGAAGCGGTTAAACATTTAATGCGCGTTTCTGCTGGACTGGACTCGTTGATCTTGGGCGAGCCTCAAATCTTAGGTCAAGTTAAACAGTCTTTTGTAAAAGCTAAAGAAGCGGGCACTGTTGCAACCACAATGGATCGCTTATTTCAGAACACTTTTTCAGTGGCTAAAAAGATTCGAACCGAGACTGAGATCGGGGCTGCTGCTGTATCGGTTGCCTTTGCTGCTGTGAGTATGGCTAAGCATATCTTTTCATCGCTGAGCACCACGCAGGTATTACTTGTAGGCGCAGGTGAGACCATAGAGTTAGTGGCACGTCATTTAAAAGATAATGGCGTTAAAACAATGGTGGTGGCAAACCGAACAATTTCACGTGCTGAAGCCATGTGTGACGAGTTCGGTGCAACTGCAATTACACTCGAACAGATCCCAGACTTTCTCCCTAAGGCCGATATCGTGATATCCTCTACGGCTAGCCCATTACCGATCCTTGGTAAAGGCATGGTAGAAAAAGCGCTTAAGCAGCGTCGTCATCAACCTATGTTGTTGGTAGATATAGCAGTTCCTCGAGATATTGAGGCCGAAGTAGCGGATCTGGATGATGCGTTTCTATACACCGTCGATGACCTGCAAAGCATCATTGAACAGAATATGGCTTCTCGAAGAGAGGCTGCCGAGCAAGCAGAATTAATTGCAGACGATCAATCTTATCAGTTTATGGAGTGGATCCGCTCATTAGAGTCGGTTGACAGTATCCGTGAATATCGTACTCAAAGTATGGCGATAAAAGATGAATTGGTAGAGCGAGCGGTCAACAAGTTGGCCCAAGGTGGTAATAGCGAGCAAGTGTTACTTGAACTTGCTAATAAGCTGACCAATAAATTGATCCATGCACCGACCCAAGCGCTTACTGCTGCGAGTCGCCAAGGTGATCTCAATTCACTTGGACAATTAAGGACGATGCTCGGACTAGATAAAGACTAAGGTTAGCGTTTTAATGAAGGACAGTGTAATTCGCAAGCTTGAAGGCTTGCTTGAACGTAATGAAGAAGTATTGGCGCTACTAAGTGATGCAGGCATTATTGCCGATCAAGAGCGTTTTCGCGCCTTGTCTAAAGAATATTCTCAACTAGAGGATGTTGTTAAAGCTTTTAAATCTTTTCAGCAAGCAGAAGAAGACCTTGAGTCTGCTAAAGAGATGATGGAAGAGGATGATGCCGAGCTGAAAGAGATGGCTCAAGAAGAGTATAAAGCGGCCAAAGAGACGATAGAAACGTTAGAATCTGAGCTACAAATTCTGCTACTTCCAAAAGATCCTAATGATGATAATAACTGTTTTATCGAAATTCGCGCTGGTGCGGGTGGTGATGAAGCGGCTATTTTTGCTGGCGATTTGTTCCGTATGTACAGCAAGTATGCTGAAAGCAACCGTTGGCAAATTGAAGTCATGAACACCAACGAAGGTGAACATGGCGGCTTTAAAGAAGTGATTGCTAAAATCAGTGGTGAAGGCGTATACGGTAAACTGAAATTTGAATCTGGTGGGCATCGTGTGCAACGTGTTCCAGAAACAGAATCTCAAGGCCGAGTACATACTTCAGCTTGTACAGTGATCGTTTTACCAGAAATCCCTGAAGCTGAAGCGATTGAGATCAATAAAGCAGACTTAAAAGTTGATACTTTCCGAGCATCAGGTGCGGGCGGACAGCACGTCAACAAAACTGATTCTGCGATTCGTATTACTCACATTCCAACTGGGATTGTTGTTGAGTGCCAAGACCAACGCTCGCAGCACAAAAACCGTGCTCAAGCGATGAGTGTTCTTTCTGCTCGAATTCAAGCGGTTGAAGATGAAAAGCGCCGTAGTGAAGAAGATAGTACTCGTCGTAACTTAGTCAGTAGTGGTGACCGTTCAGAACGTATTCGTACTTATAACTTCCCACAAGGTCGAGTGAGCGAGCATCGCATAAACCTTACCTTATACCGCTTAGGCGAATTTATGGAAGGTGATATCGATGTGGTGATTGAACCTCTAATCCAAGAAACCCAAGCTGATATGCTTGCAGCTCTTGGCGAAGGTTAACGGCTCAGTTCTATCGTTATTCGATGAATAAGGACATTCCTTGCAATTGACTATATCAGGGGCCCTAAAGTGGGCCTCTTCTCAATTAGAGACTATTTCAGATTCGGCTATGCTGGATGCTGAAGTGATGCTGCTGCATATTATTAATAAGCCACGCAGTTACCTCTATACTTGGCCTGAAAGAGACTTAGATTCGGCGCAAGTCTCTGAGTTTAAACAGATGCTGGCCAAGCGCCTCCGGGGAAACCCCATCGCGCATATTGTTGGTGAGCGAGAGTTTTGGTCACTGCCATTTAGAGTCAACCCAACCACTTTGATCCCAAGGCCTGACACCGAAATCTTAGTCGAAACGGCGCTCAATCTTCCTTTAGCTGAGAATGCGCGGGTATTGGACTTGGGCACTGGCACTGGCGCGATCGCGCTGTCATTAGCGCACGAGCGTAATGAATGGCAAGTGTGCGCCATCGATAAGGTTGAAGAGGCGGTTGCGCTAGCGATTGAGAATCGAGTTAACCTAAAACTTGAACATGTTGACGTGTTTCAAAGTGATTGGTTCGATGCGGTCGAATGTTACGACTTTAACTTGATTGTGTCTAACCCGCCATATATCGACGAAGAAGATGAGCACCTATCACAAGGCGATGTGCGATTTGAGCCGCAAAGTGCCCTAACTGCTCCGTTAAAAGGCTTTGCCGATCTGTTTCATATCGCCAATTGTGCCCGTGATTATTTAGCCCCTGGCGGTTACTTGTTACTGGAGCATGGCTACCAACAAGCGATTGAACTGAGAGAAAAGTTGATTGAACTAGGCTTTGAGAATGTCGCGACTGTTAGAGACTTTGGCAGTAATGACCGTTGCACCATAGGTCGTTGGCCAAGATAGAGCGTTAATACTTCTGATAAAAAGGCACTTTATAGTGCCTTTTTGATATCTCTTCGCCACAACAATTGGGTTATAAGGTTTTAACCATAAAATATTTACAACCCGTCTTTGGGTACGCTGCTTGTGTCCACTGCACTTGATAACCCCTCGCTTCATAGAAGGGCTTAGCTTGAAAGTTTAACGTATCTAGAATGGCAAATTTGCAGCTTTTCGCAAGTGCTAGCCGTTCAGCTTCTGCTAATAGTTGGTGGCCGATATTTTGCCCTCGTAGACCCTCCGATACCCACAGGTAATCAATCATTAACCAGTTGCCAAAAGTGCGTCCTGAAAAAACTGCCAACAGTTCACCGTTGTCACCTTGCATTAGCTTGCCAAATACACTCTGAGTAGATCAACTTCTTATACTGATTGGTATAGACTCTGCAATTTTATCTTCGACGGATAGGGCAAACTCTTTGCTGTTATCGGTAACAAACTGGCTCATCGGTATACGGCTCCAGGGGCTTTAAGTGAGGATGTTGAACTTTAAATCGGTATATTTTCGCTGTGTGTTAGCTGATAAGTGTTTATAAAAAGCGTTACTCGTCATTGTTGCTCTGTGCTCTAATATATTTTCATCTAGTGATGAACTAAATCCGCGAATAGTCGGTCTTATCTTTTAATAACTGCAAGGCATTGGTAATCATTGATACATCGGGAGTGCGTTATCCGTTTTTTTTGTAAAGTAGCAATGGCTAGAAATTCGATCGTCATGGTTTTTACTGTGTTGGTCATTTTGTGTTTGATGCAAAACAGCGGAATATTACGCAGCATAAATCAGCTTGTTGGAGAAGAAACGCCACAGTTGAGTTTACAAAGCCAAAGCTCGTCAATGGAGGAGTTAACGCTAGAGACGTGTGAACTGTCTGAAAAATCATTGCGAGTTTGCATGGATGAGCCCAATTTAAACCTTGTTTTGTTATTGCTATTTTTCATTCCGCTATTACCGATTATTTTCCGTCAATTACCTCGGATTTTCGATATCCCCACTTTGCCTAAGCCCAGGCGAATACATCTCTGTTTTTGCCGATTTCAAGAGTAAGGACAATCCCCGTTCTACCTGAAGATGCAGGGTTCAGTGGGAATTTAATGGGCTTTAATCAAGGCATTGATTGCCATTAATGGTCGTTCCTTTAGTAAGATCAATAACACAGAGTAAAGCCCATCAAACCCCATCGCAGAAGGTTTTGTGCCAGCCCACTTCGTTGTTGCATTAACTTAAAAGGAATAACCATTTCTACGTTAATGCGCCTAGAATTGAACTGTCCATAGCCTCTGAAACGAGCATATTCAAGTAGAACGGGTATAGGTCAACGTATACAGTCACTAACTTTAGCGCTAGATTGACCTGATGTGCGTTGTTCTACCTGTTTAATCAATGTATTGCTGCAGTTTGCAGCCATTATGAAAATACGCTGACAACATAACGACTCAGTTTTACTATTCGCTTATTTATTAATTAGATAGCTGAGATTATGTCTGTTACGGAGATAAAATTGAAAACTATTAAATATTTTTTGCTGGTGCTGAGCTTATTATCCAGCTCTGTTTTGGCACAATCAACCGATTGGATTGAAAACCCAAATCACCCGCCAGTTCAAGTTAGATTTATGTTGACGGGTGAACTCGATCCTGTAAGCAATACTTTGCCCGCTGTGCTAGAGGTAAAATTAGATGATGATTGGAAAACCTATTGGCGCAGTCCGGGAGAAGGAGGGATAGCTCCCAGTATCAAATGGGATACTTCAGGTAATCTTGCCGATGTCAGCTGGGATTGGCCTGCACCTGAGGCTTTTTCGTTACTAGGCTTGCAGACCTTTGGTTATAAGCATGATGTAGTCTTCCCCATGCAGGTAAAGGTTAAAGATATTAATCAGCCGTTTGAGCTTAAAGGGCTACTTACTTTATCGAGTTGTACCAATATCTGTGTGCTAACTGATTATGACATCAACCTAGATGTTGACCTTAAAACAATAACTGCCGATCCTGGGGCCATGTTTGCCTATAACAAGGCCAAAGTTAGCGTACCACAACGTAAAACATCGGCCGATATCAATCTTGGCTGGGACAATTCAAAACAACAACTTCAAGTGATATTGAAAGAGGGCGAATGGCAATATCCACAAGTGATTATTGATGGTGAACCCGATGTCAGTTTTAAGCTTAAACATATAGAGACAACTGAGGATGAGCAAGGGAGCAAGCAGCTGAAAGCCGTTTTCGACGGCAGTAGCTGGTTAGGTGAAGCTGATGTTATTGGTAAAAGTTTAAATATAACGCTAATCGAAGCGGAAAATGCTATTGAATATACTGCGGTTGTGACGGCCGCGGAGATTGTCAACCACAGCTCTCCATTATGGACAATGATGCTGATAGCGTTGCTTGGTGGTTTAATCCTAAACGTGATGCCATGTGTTTTACCAGTATTGGGGATGAAGTTAAGTGCTGTAGTGGCGGCGCCGGATCTTAATAAAACCCAAATTAGGCAGCAATTTTTAGCATCAGCGCTAGGAATTCTGGTGTCATTTTGGCTATTAGCGGGCTTTATCCTAACTTTAAAAATGACTGGCCAGGCGATAGGTTGGGGCGTGCAGTTCCAAAACCCATGGTTTATTGGCTTTATGGCGCTGGTTACCTCTGTATTTGCCATCAATATGCTAGGCGCATTTGAGATCAACCTGCCGTCTAGCTTGCAAACTAAGCTTGCCACAAGTGGTGGCAATGATAACCGCGGCCACTTCTTGCAAGGCATGTTTGCCACACTATTAGCTACGCCCTGTAGTGCGCCGTTTTTAGGAACAGCAGTCGCCTTTGCCTTAGGGGCTGACGTGGTGAGCCTGTTTGTTATTTTCACCGCATTAGCTGTAGGAATGGCATTGCCTTGGTTATTGGTGGCGGCTGCTCCTCAAGTGGCAAATTACTTTCCAAAACCTGGCCGTTGGATGAGTGTGGTTAAAGTTATTTTTGCAGGCTTACTGTTACTCACCAGCCTTTGGTTAATTAGCTTGTTAGCCAACTTCATCTCTGCAGGTATTCTTTGGGGTGTTGCAGCGATATTACTGCTGTTATTTATCGTGTTGATGGCAAGGCTACATGGCGCGGCAGCGGTCATTGCCAGTGTTAGCATGGCGATTCTCATTAGTGCAATAACAGCGTTTGCAACATCAGATAATTGGGCGCGTCCGCTACCTACTGATTTAAGTTGGACACCACTTCAACAAAGTGACATTCAGGCACAAGTTGCCAAAGGGCAAACTGTGTTTGTGGATGTCACGGCAGATTGGTGTATCACCTGTAAAGCCAACAAAGTAGGTGTGATTTTGCAAGATCCAGTCTACAGCCGTTTAAAGCAAGCTGATATGGAGCTTGTCATTGGTGACTGGACTAAGCCATCTGCACCAATAACTAACTATTTGCAAAGTCATAATCGCTATGGTGTGCCGTTTAATGTGGTTTATGGACCCAATGCGCCTGATGGAATCGAGTTGCCGGTAATCCTTACAGCAAAGCAAGTGATCGATGCGATCAATCAAGCTTCAGCTCAATTGTAATCGACTTGCTGAAATATCTCATTCGCTAGCGTCAACGCTAGCGAGTTCCCCATTTATTGATAACTGCTATTGATAATCGCCACCAGGCGCTTTGAAGATAATCCGTAGCAGAGTTTTGAAGAGACTATATAGATGAATTTTACCATAAAAATTAAAGCCATTATTGGCGTGACATTTGCCATAATTGCAACATTTATTACGATTCAAGCGATAAGTAGTACAACGGTCAATGCGGCTAATACAAGCCTTAATACTGCGCAGCAACAAGAGGTAAGAGCGATAGTCAAAGAGATGTTGGTCAATGATCCAGATTTACTTAAAGAAGCTGTTATTGCGATGCAAATACGTGAACAAGGTTCACAGCAAGCAAGTGTAAAATCGCTTATTAAACAGCATCAGCAATCTCTGTTCAATTCCAAAACTGATCCTTGGAAAGGTGCCGAAAACCCAGAGCTAACCATGGTTTACTTTACTGACTTTAACTGTCCTTACTGTAAGAAGTTAGAGCCTGAGTTGGAGCAGTTAATGGCTGCGTTTCCACAGTTAAAAATCATAATAAAAATGGTACCGTTACAAGGAAAAGGGGCTGAAGACGCTGTAGATTTGGCTCAAACTGTTTGGTTGAATGAGCCGGAAAAGTACCAAGCACTTAAAGATACTTTGATGGCGGCTCCGCGACGACTCGACTCTGCCACCATTGCTAAAGTGGCTAAGTTAACCAAAACACAAGATTGGTTAAACCAGAAAGACAGTAGAGTCGATAGTATTGTGGATAATAATCTACAACTTATGCGCCAGCTTGGCTTTCGCGGTACTCCGAGTATGATTATTGGCGAGCAAGTTATCCCTGGTTTAGTACCTTTTGAAACGCTTAAAAAAGCAGTTGAGAGTGCGCTTGAGGAGCAAAAGGATGGATAAGAAAGCACCTTCAAAGCCCATGTTAGCCAGAGTGTTAAACGGGGTAAAACAACTAGCCATTATGTTGCTGTTGTTTACATTATTCTCGGCCGCTATCGACCTGTGGCGTAGTAAGGATATCCCAACTGATAATCTACCTGACTTACAAGCTATGACGCTCAACGGCAATGGCGTTGATGTTTTAGCGATGAGTTATCAAGAACCTGTATTGGTTTATTTCTGGGGAACATGGTGCCTGGTGTGCAGCTTTGTAAGTCCATCGGTTGATATTATGGCAAGCCAATACTCAGTGGTTACAGTTGCGATGAACTCGGGCGAAGATGAAAAGCTTAGTCAGTACTTGAAGCACAAGCAATATGACTTTCCGGTAATTAATGATCACAGAGGGCGATTGGCTCATGATTGGTCCGTCAACGTGACACCGACATTGATGGTGATTAAAGACGGTGAGCTGCAGTTTTATACCAGCGGTTTTACCAGCTTGCCGGGTATGTGGTGGCGGATGTTGCTAGCCTAAGTGGATTAGCCGCACATATGCTCGTTAAAAGGTAACCTCATGGGTTACCTTTTCATCTTAGTTGCAGGGTTAAATTCAAGGCTACTTTATCTGAGGTAGCAAAAGCCTACTCTCTTTGACAGGTGTTCTATACTGGTAAGCATCATTCTGTTTTACCCTGTTGGAGCTTGTTATGAGTCATACCTACAAGATTATTGAGCTTACGGGTTCGTCGCCTATTAGCTCTGATGAAGCGATCAAAAACGCAATAGCAGCCGCCAATGAATCGCTACAGCATTTAAGGTGGTTTCAGGTAACCGAAACTCGAGGCCATTTAGAAGAGGGAATGATTGCTCATTGGCAAGTGACTGTGAAAGTAGGATTTACACTTAACCCTAAATAATAGTATTCGCTTCGCTGCTTTAACTGATATAGGGGTTACGCATCACGTGCTAACCCTTTTTCCACTGTACGGATCACTCGTTGTGTTTTACGGCTGAGTTCAGCGTGTTTGCTACGCTGCTGCTCGAGTGCCCAGTCGATATGCTCAATTACCATTTCGTCCACTTCATCAGATAGCTTTCTCGATTCTAGTGCCGCAATTATTGATGCGTTTGTTGGGGCATTACCAAGTGCTATAGCAATGTTACGCAGCCAGCGCTTATGGCCAATACGGCGAATAGCGCTACCTTCGGTGAGTTTCAGAAACTCAGCCTCACTCCAAGCAAACAAAGTTAATAGTTCTGGTTGTTGTAATGGTCCGCGGGTATGAAAATCTTGCTCATTGGTGATAGGTGCCTGGCTATTAACTGGGCAGACTAGCTGGCAGTCATCACAGCCATATATACGATTGCCAATTGCTTGGCGAAACTCAGTAGGAATAGCACCTTGAAGCTCAATGGTGAGGTAGGAGATACAGCGACGCCCATCAACGATATAAGGCTCTACAATGGCATTGGTAGGGCAAGACTTAATACAGGCAACACAGGTATTACAGTCTGCTTTAACAGGCACGTCGACAGGAAGTGGAAGGTCTATAAATAGTTCTCCCAGAAAAAACCAACTGCCAGCATCGCTATTCAGCAGTAAGCTGTGTTTACCAGTCCAGCCTAAGCCTGCTTTATCAGCAAGAGGGCGCTCAAGGATCGGCGCTGAATCGACAAAAGGGCGTGAGTTTGGCTGGCTAAATCCTAGTGTTTTAAGCTCTACTTCTATTTTGTCACCGAGTTTTTTCAGGCGGTTACGGATCATTTTGTGGTAATCACGACCACCAGCATAACGCGAGATATAAGCTAAATTAGGGTCTTTTAAATTGGTAGCAAAACCGGCATTGGGTGGCAGGTAGTCCATCCTGGCACTGATGACTCGTCGTGTGCCAGGGTGTAACTCATGAGGTCTTGCGCGCATCATGCCGTGGTTGGCCATGTAACTCATCTCGCCGTGATAGTCGTTGTCTAACCACTGCTGTAGTTTAGGCTCCTCCTCGGTGAGATCAGTATCGCAAATACCGATTTGTGCAAAGCCCAGTTCTTGGCCCCAGACCTTTACCTGCTCTGCCAGTCTACGCAGTGTTTCTGGGGATATTTGGATTATGGGGTTCAGTTCGCAATCAGAATTTGGCATAGGTAAAAAACGCTTAAGAGTGACCGCTAATAATAGCAGCAATTCTCCTACGCTGAAATCCTCTGCTCCCTATTAACGAATAGGCATTAGCACTTTTGACAAACTGCTTGATTGCGACCAGCATTTTTTGCGCTGTAAAGGGCATCATCTGCGCGATTGATGAGTGTTGCTAACTGTAGGTCTGATGCCTGTAATGTTGCAACGCCTGCGCTAATCGTCAGGGTAAAGCCTGTTGGTAGTGCACGGTAGTCTGCATCTTTTACATTATTTATTAGTTGAGTTGCGATGCGCATTGCTGCAGTTAGATTGGTGTCCGGCAGTAAAATCAAAAATTCTTCGCCGCCTGTTCGTCCAACTATTTGCGGCTTTCTCATCAGCTCTTGTGCTGAGATTGCTAAGGTTTGCAGGGCGACATCGCCAGTTTCATGACCAAAGGTGTCATTGATGCGTTTAAAGTGGTCGGCATCAAAGCTGATAACAGAAAGCTCGCTGTTATGGTTACGTGCATGGTTGAAAAACGCTTGTGCTTTTAGATAGATCTGACGTCGATTAGGTAGCTGGGTTAGATGGTCCGTCATGGCCAAAATGGACAGCATTCTATTTTTTTGGGATTGTTTGAAGGTTAATACCGCTAAGATCACTAAAATGATGCTGCCCATGAGGATGATGATCAGCTGCTGTAACTTATTTATCTCTAGGATCTCAACTTCCTGTTGTTTTAATTTCTGATTTTCAACAAGGTGTTTGTTTTCTTGCTCTACTTGCTGTGAGTTAAACTGAGTTCGCATGGCGATGGTTTTGCTTGAAGTTCGCTGCTCATTTAGCTGTTTATTAATATCGACATATTGGCTAAGCGATGCAAAAGCACGCTGATAATCCTGTTCCTTAGAAAATAGCTTACTCTCTAACTCTAGTAACTGCTCAGTGCCACGTAGATTGCTTACTGAGTCGAATGAGATGCGCGCGGCATCGATATTCAAATGTGCTTCATCAAGTTGGTTGCTTAGTAGTAATGCCTTCGCCCGAAAGAGTTTCATAAAGCTATAGATTGCAAAATTATCAGCTTTGACCACCGCTTCGGCTTCATCAAGATAAACCATCGCTTGCGGTATGTTTCCCATCTCAATGAACACGCTGGCTAGATTAACGGCAACTTCGGCTTTTACTTCTATTTTTTCTTGGGAGTCCCAATATTGGTAGGCCGCTGTAAAGCGGCTTAAGGCTGCCTCTAGATTACCTAGTTTCTCTTCTACGATGCCTATCATTACTTGCACATAATTGTGATAATCTAGCTCTTGATCTTTAGCATGCCTTACTTCTATTTGCAGATAGTATTTAAGCGCATTTTCATAATCACCGATTTTACGGAAGATGGTGGCAATACCTACAAGAAGGTCTTCAGCTTCTATTGGACGGTTTAATCTCTGGAAAAGAGCGTGAGCGGTAATGAGATCTTCTAAGCTTTGAGTGAAGTGACCTTGGTAGTGGAGTAGGGCACCACGGTGCGAACTAGCATCGGCAATTTGTAGTAACTCTTGACGCAGTGTTGCCTCTTCTATCACCTCGCTGTAGCCTTTTATCGCGCGTTCTACGTCACCAGACTCTTGTATAAACCAGGTGTGGCATAGCTTTAAATCAAGCCTGTCCTGATGATATTGCAGCATCATTGGATTTTTGAGCGCATTGCTGGCAAAGGCAATCGCTTTTTCAGTCTCCCCTTCGATTTCGCTATCAAATAAGCGGCATTGAAAGCGAATGTAACGGGCTTGACGAGCTGTATCGTCAGCTTGCAGCAGTGATTCTACCTCTGCCATTGCAGCTTCAAATTCAGTGAAATCTTCAATTTCATCGCTGTCTATATAGACAAACAGCGTATCGATCCGTTGTTGAGCTGCTGTACGGCTTTGTTCGGCGTGGTTTTCAGTGCTAGTGGAGGCCGCTGCACTAATACTACTAAAGAGCTGTAAGCAAGATAAGCACAGAGCTAGGCTTAGTTTTTTTATTATGGCCATTTTACTCATAGTACGTCGAAGTATATGAATTGATAAGGATATTGTATCCCAACAAGCGCCAGTTAAACTGAGTATTTATTATACGGGTTACAGCATTTCATTCTGCTAAATACTCCTTTTGCTTTTATTCGGGAGGATCTGTATAACAAGCAGCTTGCAGATGTAGCAATGGCATATAGATTGAATACACACTGTAGGCCATATTAGAAATTGTAATAGAGATTGAAAATGACTGAGATAAACGCAGAATATAGGGCACGTGCTGAGCTGGTGGCATTAAATGTTTGTAATACGGTTATGCCGATGGATCAGATCCCAGAAAATTTACTAGAGGCTTATGCAAACCTTTGTAATGAGCTGATTGAAGATACCGATCTTAAATTCAATAGTGGTTGGGATGCACTGCCCGCTAGTGCTAGAGCATTATTACCAAAAGAAGATTTCCATGGATTCTATATCGCCAATGCTTGGTTTCAGTTAAGTCGAGTGGCGCAAGATATTGCCGAAATGGCTGAGACCGATGATGAGATTGCTGAAAAAGAGTATAACGGGATTTTCACTCGTCTGTCTGATGCATCGTTAAAAGAAAGCGTTCGTAAACTTAAAAAGTCACGAACCGATCGCTCTATGCTTAATAGCATTAAAGCGGTTATTGAAGGCAAATAAACACCTACTTTAATAGGGTGTTATACCAATCAGTATAAGAAGTTGATCTACTCAGAGCGTTTTTGGCTCGCTAATTCAAGGCCGGCTAATTCAAAGTGAGTAATGACATAATGGTTATTCCCTTATGAGTTTATTCAACGCAGAAGTAGCAAGCCAAAAACACTCCTAAAGGCGAGTTTTAGCGGCTTTGATGCTGCGTTAATGAATTTGAACCTAGTTTAACTATGCTCTTCATTCATTGCTAACCACATGGATGTGGTGAATGTCATTAATGCAGGAGCATTTAATGACCTTACCTCAAAGTCGCTAAACTCTCGCTGAGTGATCAAATCTTTATACTGATTGGTATTAGCTGTGATAGTCTACAAGACAAAAGGTTATGCGCGAGTATAGCCTTTTTAATACTCGCGAAACTGATAAAGCGTGTTAATCGGATTTTGAGGAGGGCAGGCGGTCTCGATGACTTTTAGTGATATCGCTGGCGCCTAAAGAGCCGTCATTTAGTGCGCTGCCATAGTTATCTCGGCAATGCAGACAGGGACTCATCTTGTTTACGACGCGGCCTTTCTTAGTGTACTTCCTTATGTATGCGTGGGAGATCTCGACATTACCTTGGTGCAATTTTTTTTGACTGCCTAGTTTTAAGCGTAGATTGCTAATTGCCGCATCTTCGGCGCACATCAAGTCATTTGCTCGCCCCCATGCTATGACATCTTCGCTAGAGTTTGCCCCTATATATCTCGCTGCTACCCAGGGACCACTATGGTTACCCGTGGGTTGACCATCTGCAAAATGTGAAGGCTTATCGGCTAATAGAAATGCCACCCGTTCAAGTTCATTACTGGGTAATGTGCCGGTATATACAGCGCCAAGTGACTGACTTTGTTCAGATATGAAATAGTGATGATTGTGGCTGACCATTAAGTCGTGGCATTGGTATTGCCCTTCTACAACCTTGATATTGGTAATTTCAGCAATGGCGCCATTTTTTGCCAATATCGTAGAACCTACTTTGAGTTCTTTGGCTTTTGTCCAGCTTTGTGTACTGAGAAAAAATGTGTGCTCGGCGTTTACAAACATTAAGGTGGTTATCTCACCAATTGAATATTCAATCTCAATCATATCTAGAGTCGGTTTCCTAATCTTTTTCTCAATTTAGGTTGGTTATACGGTGTGAATAACAGTGCACGTTTGCGGATTATAACGTCTGTTGGGGTGGGGAAAAAGAACGTTGCTCAAGCCTTACCCTAAAACCTTTGAATTCGAAGTCAAATTAAGCTCGCAAGTTCAACAAACCCAAATAGCCTATAAGCAAAAAGCAGCCTAATAAGGCTGCTTTATTGTATTTTTAGCTTTGAGCTAAGTCTTAGAATGAGGTTCGCTTATAGCGACGATATTCTGCGGTCCAGAAGTTGTCTTCTATGGCCTGGCTTAATAGTTCATCACTGGTTGGTAAAGCGTGACCCTCTTCGATAGCGACTTTAGCAACGGCAAAAGCGATATGCTTGCTGACTTTATGAATGTCCTCAAGCTGTGGCAGTAGCGAGCCCTCTCCATTAATTGATAATGGTGAGCATTCTGCTAACGCGCGACTTGAAGCCATCAACATCGCGTCACTGACGCGCTCAGCTCCTGCAGCTAAGACACCAAGACCGATGCCTGGGAAAATATAACTGTTGTTACACTGGGCGATCTCATAGGTAATGTCATCGACCACAACTGGCTCAAATGGGCTACCTGTAGCAACAAGAGCTTGGCCCTTGGTCCAGTGTAAAATATCTTTTGGTGTCGCTTCGACGCGGCTTGTTGGGTTTGATAGTGGGAATACAATAGGGCGTTCACAGTGGCTGTGCATCGCTTTAATTATCTCTTCACTAAATAGCCCTGGAGCGCCAGATACGCCGATCAATATTGTTGGTTTAGCATTATTGACTACATCCAGTAGGGAGATATTTTCGCTGAAGTTATCCCAATTTGTTATGTCATCACAATCTTGAGCTAACTTCTGCTGGAAAGGCAGTAGGTTTGGCATATTTGATTGCAGCATGCCCCAACGGTCAACCATAAACACTTGTTTGCGCGCTTGGGATTCTGCTATTCCTTCCGACACCATCTGCGCCACGATAGCTTCAGCAATACCGCAACCCGCAGAGCCCGCACCCAAAAAGGTGATGCGTTGCTGACAAAGTTGTGTGCCTGCAGCCTTACATGCGGCCAGAAGAGAGCCGACAGTGACTGCGGCAGTGCCTTGAATATCGTCATTAAAGCAGCAATATTGGTCTTTGTATCGCTCTAGTAATGGCATGGCATTCTTTTGGGCGAAATCTTCAAACTGAATGAGTGCATCAGGCCAGCGGCGATGAACGGCCTGCATAAAGGCTTCTACAAATTCAGTGTATTCTTCGCCACCAATACGCGGGTTACGCCACCCCATGTACATTGGATCTTCTAGTAAGTGCGGATTATCGGTACCGACGTCGAGAGTAATTGGCAGTGTGTAAGCGGGGCTAATCCCGCCACAACTGGTGTAAAGTGAAAGCTTACCAATTGGGATCCCCATGCCACCAATACCTTGGTCGCCAAGACCTAGAATCCGTTCACCATCTGTTACCACGATGATTTTTACTTTTTGTCGGGTAGAGTTATTAAGAATATCGTCGATGCGGTCTTTATTAGGGTATGAGATGAACAAGCCACGGTTTCGACGATAATCCTTTGAAAAACGCTCACATGCCATACCTACAGTTGGGGTATAGATAATAGGCATCATCTCGGTAATGTGGTTTTGCACTAAACGGTAGTAGAGTGTTTCGTTGGTATCTTGAATGTTTCTAAGGTAGATATGCTTATCTAGATCATTAGTAAAATTCTTGTACTGGTCATAAGCACGTGAAGCTTGCTCTTCGATCGTTTCAATCACATGGGGCAACAAGCCTTCAAGGTTGAAAAAAATACGTTCTTCGTCGGTAAAAGCACTGCCTTTGTTAATCAACGGTGCTTCAAGAATGGCAGGACCGGCAAAAGGAAGATAGAGCGGGCGTTTGTTATCGTCCATTAGAAACCTTTTCTCTGTTTTTGTTAGTGTAATGGTGAGCTGTGATGCTAATCACCGAAGACTAACACAAAGTGTGATCATTATTGTATTTTGTAGGCCGATAAAGTGATTTTTTTAATGGCTAGGTTGTTTTAAACGCTGTGAGGTTCAGGCACAAAAAAGCACAGCAATTGCTGTGCTTTAAATTCAAAATAGGCGACTGCTTATTTAGGACGGTGCTTAAGGGAGAGTCCCATCAAAAAGTTTCGTAAAACCTGATCGCCGCACGGTTTGTAATGCTTATGTCCTGGCTTTCTGAACAGTGCACCCAGCTCAGATTTAGACATATTAAATTCGGCGAGTGTCAGCGCTTCAAGAATATCGTCTTCACGCAACTCAAAAGCCACTCTTAATTTCTTAAAAATAAGGTTATTGGTTAGCTGTGATAGAGGCTCTGGCACTTCAGCACCAGGCTTGAGTCCGCGCTTATAGATCACGAAGCCATCAAGGAACATACACATGGTTTTGTCATTACAAGGCTGGTAGCCCTCTTCTGACTCTTTTTTCAACATGTCTATCATCTGTTCTTGAGTGACTTCATGCTTAGCTTTGGCAAAAATGCGGATCATTTTTGCGTTGCTTAAGTCAAGAATGTAGCGAACTTTACGTAAAATATCGTTGTTAATCATATATGTGCTTTCTTTAATCTATTTGACCACGCGGCTGCGTAGTCATCGGAGCGTATTATAGCAGAAGTTATTGGTTGAATAGCAATTACTCCGCTGCTTTTAAAACCGTATTAGCGGGTGCCATTGCATTCTCAACGGCGCTGACACCGGCTTGATATAATTTGGCGACTGGGCGGTCTTCGAGCGCTATCAGTTTTGCGCGAATACTGTTACGTATGGCGTCATGCAACCCAAATGTGCGCTTGCGGTCACTGAGATCCCAGGAGGTATTTTCTAAGATCACTATGCTGACCTTTGATTTTGGGTAATAGACTGCGAGACTGACGTAACCTGGTAGATAACCACTGTGGCTGTATTCAATTAATTGTTCATCACGGCTTATTTGCGTGCCATACCCGTATTCCAATACTCCCCATCTATGATCACGAGTGGCTTGTTGTGAGGTCATTAGTGCTAAGCTCTTGGCGCTAATTAACTTGCCCTTGTAAAGTGAATCTTGAAAACGGCTGTAGGCTTCGGCAGATGCGAACATGCCACCAAACGCAATCATAGGCTCATCAATCTTGATATCGACGGGCTCAAACAGTGACAGGCTCTTACCTTGAGCATCATGGGTTAAGGTTTCAGTTTGACCTAGAATAAAATTAGCATGGGCAGATTCAATGCTAGTGATGCTGCCTGCTTGGGCATTTAACCCCGCGAGTTGACCTTGCTGATTGAGTCGTTTTACTAGCTCATCAATCGGATGCTGGTAAACCACTTCGAGTATGTCGCCTAATAGCGCATAGCCATAGTTAGAATATTGAAATTGACTACCGGGTTTATGAAGTGGTGCTTCCCCCATTTTGACTAAACCTGATGTGTGGCTGAGTAACTGCGATACGGTTACGCTTGGTGGCACATAAGCGCGCGGTCTATTGCCATCTTTTAATAAGTAATGGCTAACACTGTTATCTAACTCAATGAGGCCGTCATCGACGGCTTTTAGCACTAGCGTCGCAGTGACTTGCTTTGAGAGTGAACCAATTAAAAAGCTTGAGTTATTATTAATATTTTCGCCAGAGATATAAGCAAACACTGGCTGGTTGTCCTGCTTAATCATGACCACGCCGCTAAAAGGACGCTCACTTTGATTGATAATAGTAGGAAGTTGGCTGGCGATATCGCTGTTAGCAACGAGGTTCGCACTGGCTTTATTCGCTGCCCATAGCAACAGCGTGAGCACTAAAATGCTAAGTAGAGTTTTGGTTAGAAATTGCATTAGGAGTAGGGCGTTCCGTTATTTAGTCAGCATCCAATAAATGAATAAAACAGCAAAACTTACTAAGTAAGTTAAACCGACCAGAGAGAGTACTCTCATTTTTGCACCATAGCGATCTTCAACAGGAATTGCTGTGCTGATCATCAACTTATAGTTAAGCCAAGCAAAAACCACAGTGGTCATAAAGGCGAGGATCATAACAAACTCAAGCAGAGGAAGCAGTGCACCCTTGAAAAATAAAATGATAGCGAGTCCACATAGACTCATTAAACACATCACTACATTGAGCCTTTTCTCACTGGGACGACCAGCCTTTAATAATTGCCAACCCATGTTCAGTGTACGGCTATAACCGTCTATAACGGTCACTGTGGTGCTAAAGATACATAGAAACGCCACCATCCCTATTAAGTAGCGACTCTCACTGCCCATGACTTTGCTATAAAGACTGATCAATTGCTGAGAAAACTGTACCCCAGATGCTGAGAATGTCTCGCCGCTACCGTGCATAACGAGCGTACCAAGTGCTAAGAACACGACAGCAAGCAGAGCTGTGACGACATAACCAAAGTTAAAGTCGAGAATAGCTTGCTGTTTACTGACTTGTTGGCTTTTTTTCTTTTCAAGTAACCAAAGTGAATTCCAGGCGCTGACTTCAATTGGCGCAGGCATCCAGCCCATCATCGCAACTAAAAAGCCAATGTAGGCCCATTGCCATGGTGAGGTCGATACAAAACCAGGTTGCACAATGGAGGGAGCGTTAAATGCCAAAGCAACTGCTATTAAAGTGGTTAAGGTTAATGCCAGCATAATGACCTTGGTCATCTTATCTAGCAGTGCGTAATGTCCAAAAATAAGAATCGTTAAACTCGATAGCAGTACCAGTAGAGCTAATAGATCAATTGAAAGCGGTACAAACTGAGTCAACATCGCCGCGGTTAACATGGCGACACCTGCTGTGCTCGCTATTGCTGCTATGACATTGAGGCCTGTGAATAGCAGTAAATACTTGCGTCCTTGCTTTAAATACCCCTCAAGTAGACTTTCACCTGCGGCGGCAGTGTAGCGAGCACCCGCGGCAAAGAAAGGGTACTTAAGTATGTTTACTGCCAGGATCACCCAGGCTAGCTGCCAACCAAATTCAGCGCCAGCACGAGTCGATGCGACTAAATGCGAAGCACCAATGGCCGCTGCAGCCATCAAAATGCCAGGGCCCATAGCCCCAAATAACGAACCTAGTTGAAAGGATGATTTGGTTAAAGAGTGGCTATAACTATTACTCATGGTTTGGCTACTGTATTGTTGATTAAGAGGGGCTATGTAACAGCATTATTTTTACTGTTAGCTTCGATGCGTTTGAGCGTATCAGATATTTCTTGTAAAAGACTCACAACCTGAGTGTCATTATTTTCATCTTGTATTTGGGGGACTTCGAGCTGGTTTAATTTTTCTTTCTGGGCTAATACCATGCTTCTAAATTCGGCAGCATTAACGATACCTGTTAAGTTTAACAATGCGCCACTATCAGATTGTCCTGCGGTTTCTACTGTCAGTTTATGTAATTTAAAAAATCGCATCAATGGCCCTTGGATCAGTGCCATATCGGTGATTTTATCCAGCGGAACCGAGTTTTCAGTGCGGGTGAAAACACCTTTGCGGACAATGAGTTTTTTATCGGTTAGTTCGATACTCATGTTGGCAATGTAGCGACGAGTGAACACATGACCGATAGGTAGCCAGAGCAAAAGTAAGGGGAGACCTACAATTGTTATAGCTAAAAATATACTAAAAGGAGTTAGCCAATACTGAGCTAAATTACTAACAAATTCTGCGTTCTTGATGCTTGTTTCCGTACTCTTTTGCATTTAATGTCCTTTTCTATTTCACTTTATTTGAACTGCGAATTATTACTGAGAAAGCCTGAAATTTTATAGCTATTTGTCTTCTATTAACTTAAGCAAAATTGAATCTAATTTAAAGCCATTTTATATATCTCGGATAGAAGAGTGGTGGAAGCGCTAATTTTAGGTTTCTATTCTCGCCCTATGGGAGTAGCTTAGTGGTCAATGTTAATTCAGTTAAGGAAGCGCAAGATGATTACTTTATATGGGGTGCCACGTAGCCGTTCACTGAGAGTATCTTGGACTCTGGAAGAACTGGGGCTTGAGTGGCAATATCAGTTTATTAATTTTTCTAAAGGTGACAGTCGTCACCCAGACTTTCTAGCTGTTAACCCGTGTGGCAAAGTGCCGGCACTCATTGACAATGACTATGTGATAACTGAGTCTGCAGCCATTGCGCTATTTTTAGCTGAAAAATATGGTGAAGGTCGCTTGTTACCTAAGGCTGGATCTGATGCGTCAGCGCTACACCATAAGTGGGTGAGTTTTATTACCTGCGAGCTTGAGCAGCCTCTGTGGACGATAGGTAAGCATAAGTTTGCCATCCCTGAAGAGTTAAGACTTGAAGCTATGTTTAAAGTTGCAAAGTGGGAATTTGATAAAGCCGCTGCAATAGCGGAACTTTGGCTACCAGATACAGAGTTTTTACTTGGTGATGAACTCAGTATTGCTGATATTCTATTGGGTCATACCTTGTTGTGGGCTACGCGATTTGAACAAGATATTCCACCTAAACTTGCGGCTTACCGGGATCGAATCACTGCTCGTAAGGCGATGGCGAACGCCCTTGAAAAAGAGGAAGCTGGCGCAGCTTGATGTTATTTAGCAACGGCTAGCAATCAAAAAAGCATCCTATTGGATGCTTTTTTATCTCTGAAGCTTCAGTTATGCCTTGCTAACCGATATTGCCTTTTAGGCGAACATTATCGTTTGCTTATAACTGAGCTGCAGCCCATTTAGCGCGATTCTCGCGACTCTCTTTTAGGCCGTCTTTGTCACGGAATGCTTTGTAAGACTCAAAGTTAAGCGGTACCAGCACCACCTCCACTTCAAGCATCAATTTACACTCCTTCTTGATACGCCAAGCTGAGGTGTTGTATAGCTCAGCAAGGGGCAATGTACCCAAAAACTCAGGATTATATTGAGCATATAAGGCTTGAGTTGGGTAAACCACAAAGCTCAGCGTGCGCTTTGGCTCTTTAGTAAATAGTTCTTCAATACCGTCGCAAGTATTTAGCACCTGCATTTCGATAGCTTCATCAATCTCAATCAGCTTTTTTTGTACTGGCATATGTGCTGGCTTTTCGCCCGCTTCCCATGCAATAACGTCAGCTTCTGTAACTTTACCTATCTCGGCAACTTGTGCTGTGGATAGCGCAAGTGAATGTCGAAGGTACTGCATTTCAATGGCATTTAGGCCGAGATCTTTAGACATGGTGTTTCCTTAATAAATTTAATATGTTGCTAGCGCTTAACTACGCATCCAAACATCTTCAGCCCATTCCCAGAATGTTTCCCAGCTGTCCTCTTCTATTTCATCGTCTTGCCATAACTTCACTTCGCCCTCTTGGCTAATAAAGAAAAAGGCATCGCCACGTTGGCAGATAGGGACAAATTCGCGCGGTAAGCCGATAGACCAGGCATAGGCTGCGACTTCAGGCAAAAAGGTATGGGAATGCGGATCGCTGGCAGTGACAGGCTCTAAGCTGCCAACGATAACGTCACTGGCTTCCATCAAGTACTCTTTCAATGCTAAAGGCAGTGGAATTAAGATCTCTTCCTCCACTTCAACAATTTGTTCGAAGGTTGCAAGCTCTAACGGTACAGGAACCGTTTCGCTCATCTCTTGTAGCTGCTCAATGATATCGTTCATATTTTTTCGCGTGTGAAGACTATTGGGCGGGAGTATAGACTTTTATCAGGCAAGTCACAAAAAGAGATGTCAGTTGTAGGGGGGAGTTTCCCCCCATATGAGTTGTTTTACGCTGCGGCTAGGATATTGGCTTGATCTAGGCGTTTATATCTAAGCCATGCCTTGTGATAAAGCTTGTGTGACTGCTGGCGTAGCTGCACGATTTTAGCTGTCTCTAAGTCGTTTAGTTGACGTAACTGCTCAGCGGCATCAGCTTGGATCTGCTGCACTTGTTGGTAAACTTGATGTTCATCGCCACTTTTTATCTCTGCGATATCAGCCAAATGTAGTTGGATCTCGGCAATCATCTGTGACTGGGGCAATCTAACCAGCAAGTTGAGATCACGATAACCAGACTCTTTCGGTTCCGCAAAGCGGTTTTTAACTTGGATGATTTGGCTATCTGTTTTAACCAATGCAAATGCTTGCATCAGATTTTGAATATCGTTACTAACTATGCTTGCTCTAACCAGATCGGTAAGTTGACCGGCATCACCATCGAGTTTGTTTCTCACTTTAGCCTCTGCTCTTTCACGAGTTTTTACATCGGCGAGAATAGATTGGGTTTGAGTTTGCTCGGTAATGTGGTTTAGCAAATGCGCCAGCTCTTGCTGAGCGTTTGAAGCGTTTGCATAAAGGGAGTCTAAATCTGCGCTAGTTTGCCTTGGTTGTTGATACTGTATTGACTCGATAGCGGTGAGACCATCTAGGTCATTGGAAAATGCCAGTTTAGCGTTATAGCTACCTTTTGAGGTATTGATATCGTGTTCGAGAGACACAGACTGTGCGAAGGCTGAACGGGTCGAAAGTAGTAATAAGAAAATGAAAAACGTTCGTAATATCCGATTCATAGCTATCCCTTTTAATGGCTGTAGACCTATAACAAATCTGATTGTCTCTTTGGAATATAAGAGGCACTGCTAATCAGATTTGGTATTAATCTAACCTGTGGATACTTAAGCTACGCTGAATGGCAAATTAACATTTATTCATTATCAGAAGTGTGAGGGCAATAGCAAAAAAAAGCCGTTGAATGAGCGTGTCATCAACGGCTTTTATTATTGCTAATTACGTGGCTTTAATTACCAAATTTTAACGCGCTTTTCTGGAGCAATATACATAGCATCTCCTGGTTTTACATCATAAGTGCTGTAAAATTCAGGCATATTAGATAGTGCGCCAAGTGAGCGGAATTGTGCCGGCGAATGTGGATCTGTCGCTACACGGTTACGCATTGACTCTTCTTTGATTTTTGCACGCCAGATTTGGGTGAAACCAATGAAGAAACGCTGATCGCCTGTAAGGCCGTCAATCACTGGTGCCTCTTGGCCGTTCAGTGATTTCTTGTACGCACGGTAGGCGATGGTGACACCTGAAAGATCACCAATGTTCTCACCAAGCGTCAGCTCACCGTTAACATGTAGGTCGTCAAACACTGCGTAATCATTGTATTGATCGATAAGGGCTTTACCGCGGGCAGAGAACTCTTTTAAGTCTTGCTCTGTCCACCAATCACGCATGTTGCCTTCGCCGTCAAACTTAGCGCCCTGATCGTCAAAACCATGGCCCATTTCATGACCAATAACCGCACCAATACCGCCGTAGTTAACTGCGTCATCAGCTTCCATATTAAAGAATGGAGGCTGCAAGATCGCTGCTGGGAATACGATTTCATTCATGGTTGGGTTGTAGTAAGCATTAACCGTTTGTGGGGTCATATGCCATTCCCACTTGCGAATTGGGCTACCCAGTTTCTCTAGTTCTTTTTCATGGCTCAACTCGCTTGCGCGTAGGTTATTACCGAAAAGATCATCAGACTTGATGGTTAACTTGTCATAATTTTCCCAACGGTCAGGATAACCAATCTTAGGATCAAACTTAGCTAACTTATCTTTAGCTGCGACTTTAGTGTCAGCACTCATCCACTCTAGTGACTCAATGCTATCGCCGTAGGCACCACGTAAGTTCTCAACCAAAGTTTGCATGCGAGTCTTGGCTTCTGGGGCAAAGTGACGCTTAACGTAGACTTTACCAACCACTTCACCAAGTAAACCGTTGACTGATGCAACACCACGCTTCCAACGAGGTTGTTGCTCTTCTTGGCCGTTAAGTGTTTTAGAGAAAAACTCAAAGTTTTCATTATCTAACTCTTCACTTAGGCTGCTTGCTGCATGTGTCAATACCTGCCACTGCATGTAGGTCTTCCAAGTATCTAGGTCTGTCGTCTTGATGACGTCATTCAGTCCTTGGATAAAGCTAGGCTGGTTGATGATGATGTCAGCTTGTTTATCTGCGCCTAGGGTTGCTAGGTAACCATCCCAGTTGATGTCTGGTGCAAGTGTTGGTAGATCTTTGACTTGGTATAAGTTGTAGGTCTTAGTGCTATCGCGAGTTTCAACCACATCCCAATGCTTTTCAGCAATTGATGTTTCTAGAGCGAGTACCGCTTCAGCGCTAGCCTTAGGGTTAGCTAGACCCGCAAGGGTATACATCTTTTCAATGTGTGCTACAAACGCCTTACGGATATTTACGAAGCGCTCGTCTTGATTAAAGTAGTAGTCTTTTTCTGGCAGGCTTAAGCCATACTGCCAGATATGTGTTGCATAACGGCTAGAGTCTTTCGCATCGACACCGATGTAAAATGCCATTGGAGTACCGCCGCCAATGACTTGGCTACGAGCAAAATAAGTCACAAGCTCTTCTTTATTCTTAATCGCATTGACTTTATCAAGTTCGCTCTGAATTGGTGTCACGCCCAGTTTATTGAGTGTTTCAACATCCATGAATGAACGGTATAGATCAGCCACTTTTTGTTCATCACTACCGGCTTTAAGGTTAGGTGTAGCAGCGACTTCTTCGATAATTGCTTTTACGTCATCACGTGACTTTTCTCGAAGATCATAAAATGCACCTGTGCTGGTGCGATCGCTTGGAATAGTGGTATTTTTAACCCAAGTGCCGTTTACATAAGAGTAAAAGTCATCCTGTGGGCGAACAGATTTATCGAAGTTGGCAAAATCTATACCTGAAGTTAGTGCTTTTTGCACGGCAACGGCGGCTTCTGTTTTGCTTGTTTCTGGTGCTTTAGGGGCCGCGGTGTCGCTATTGCAGGCGCTTAGGCCCACGATAAGGGAAGCGCATAAGCCCCCAACGAGTACTTTTTTCATTTTTCTCCCTTTATATAAACCGTCAATTTGTTTTTGTTTTATAAATCAAGCGATGCACCCATGCTTTTATCGAGGTAGCACGAATTACATTGAGTAACACATGTTAAGGTTTTTGATGCTCTGTGAATATGGCTTGAGGGTAAACTTATCGACTAAATTGAATCAACATGTGTAAGAAAAGGTTTCCTAGCAGTTTTTTTGATCTTTTTGTCGACTAAATTTGGTGAATGTTATTATGGTATTGCGCTGCTACCGAATATTTCCCCATCCAACTGATAATGCAAAATCCTGTGGGAATTAAATTAGAAGTATAAATTGCCGCGATGAACAGTAAGATTAAGTGTTCGCAAATCTTTGCCCTTTATGCTTGCAGCCCTCATAATGTCGGTCATTATGGTCATATAGCTGAGTGTTACTGTGCGTTTAGATAAATTTATTTGTGAGTCAACTTCCCATTCTCGTGTTTCAGCTAAAAAAGCGCTGCATCGTGGGGACGTCACTTGTAACGGTGAGGTGGTTAAAACTTCAGGTTTTAAAGTGACAGACGAGCACGAAATTCGTCTCGAAGGCGAAGTGTTAAAGGTTATTGGTCCACGCTTTATCATGCTCAATAAACCCGTTGATACCATCTGTTCTACTATCGATGAAGAGTATCCATCAGTCATTGGGTTGCTTGATGTTATTCGACCTGAAGACTTGCATATTGCGGGGCGTTTAGATGCCGATACTACAGGTTTGGTGCTGATCACTACAGATGGAAAGTGGTCACATAAAATCACTTCGCCGAAAAAAGAGTGCGGTAAACGTTACTTGTTAGAGACTGCAGACCCACTAACTGAAGAGCTAATTGGAAAGTTTGCAACTGGGTTACAACTGAATAACGAAGATGGCCTCACTAAGCCTGCAAAACTTGAATTGCTGGGCACTCATCAAGCAAGATTGACGATTACTGAAGGTAAATATCATCAAGTTAAACGTATGCTCGCAGCCGTTGGCAACAAGGTGACTAAACTTCATCGTGAAGTCGTTGGTGAAATTGAACTCGATAGCTCTCTTGAGCTGGGTCAATGGCGCTTTTTAACTGAGGCTGAGATAAAGTCTGTTAAATAAGGTACAAAGAAAGTTTTTACTAACCGAGACTGGTTGGAACTTGGTAAAAAAGGGGCCCTCAAATGAGGGCCCAATGACAAGGTTAAGCAAATCGCAACTGCTTAACGTTATTGCTCTTGAAGATTAATGTCGCTTTTTACGTGAGCTTGCGACTAGTCCAAGTAGTGCGAGTGCTAGGAAGCCTAAGCTACCACCGCTTGAATCGTTAGACTCCTCCTCAACAGGTGGTTCTTCTGCTGGTGGCGGTGTAGGTTCTACCCCGTCGGAGTTAACGGTCAACATAAAGCTAGTGCTGCCCTGATCTGAAGGATAGGCCATGTCGTGAACCGTTACCGTTACCTCAGTAGTACCGTGCCAATCGGTATCTGGTGTAATAGCAAATGTTTCACCTGTGACTACTGCAGTAATGTAATCACCCGTAACCGTCATGCCATTTACCGTCCCCTTCACGTCGTTGTACATCACTGTTAAGCCTTCTATTGTGCTATTTTC
Organism: Shewanella piezotolerans WP3; assembly: GCF_000014885.1. NCBI lineage: Bacteria > Pseudomonadati > Pseudomonadota > Gammaproteobacteria > Alteromonadales > Shewanellaceae > Shewanella > Shewanella piezotolerans. Next base: position 4,078,992 of record NC_011566.1, on the reverse strand, counting down.
CTCCATCACCATATCTGACATTGCTGCAACGGTAATATTGGTTGGCGTCGATAACGTGTGTGAGACAGAAACTAGCTCTGAGTCGGCGTACTGAGTGTCTACTGAAACAACATTGTCGCTACCAATTGCTGCGGCTGATACTCGTGCTGAGAACTTAAGAGACAGTGCTGTTTGTTCTGGACCGCGATAATCGGCACAAACTACCGTACCTTCGCTAACTTTTTCATCGACGTCGTTAAACGCAAAGCCATCATTGAAATAGCCTGATAGCGGACCAAACGGTGTTCGCTCTCCCCAATAACCGTGTAGACCAATTGAACCAAAGTGATCATTCGCTGACTTTAAAGTCTTATAAGCAAAGATCATCTCAGGTGTTTCAGGGTCAAAGCTAATTGAGTTAGAAATAATGGTCTGAATGTTAAATTTAGCGTCTGGATCTGGGTTAGTATTGCCCACTAAGAAACTATTCCACTCTTCACCACCATCCCACTGGAAGATGTAGTGATCGTTGGTCACGACACCATATACCACGTTGATATAGCGGAATGTTGCCCAGTCAATCGAGCCCTGTGGCATCTGCACATCACCGCGCCATAGAGGAGCTATGACTGTGTCTGGGAAGGTTTGGAACATATCCGTGAAAGGTTGGTTATAGTTCCAGAACTCAGGGTTTTGATCCAGTTGGATATAACCAAATGGCGAAATTCCTAGCGTATTCTGGGCAAAACGCTCAGGGTTTGCGTATAGAGGAATGTGGGGTAAACCATTTTCTTCCATTGGAATATATAGCATTTGGTTAGAAAGACCTGAAATACCTAAGTCTTGGTAGCCTTGCATAGGTAAGTCATAGAATGTCTCATCGTCGCCATAAGGGACCTTACAAGTCGCATCATCTAAGTTAGTGGTATAAACGTAATGACGCTTCATGTCACTTGAAGAGGCTTGAGCGGCGCTGATACTTATCGCATTACCATTCACTGTCAGGCCTGCTTCATAGTCTCCTACACCACCGACAACGATTGAGTCTTCAATCAACTGCATCCCTTCAGAAATGGTCGCATTCAGTGTGAACTCTCGCTCTGCTCCCACTAAGTTTGGCGCCAAATCGACAACATAGTTAACCACATCTCCGACTTTAGCCGCAGTTTGCGATGCTGTAATTTCAGTGTCCGCCCCCATATGTTGTAACTTAACAGCGAAATCACCTAAGTTTGTTGCGTTATAGTCATCACTGCCTAGCGCAACAACACCATAGTATGTGTCACCATCGGTAGCACCTGGTAAGTTGTAGTTAAGCTGCAGCTGGTATGGAGTCATACCATCAGTTGTTGCTGGGCCTTCAACTGTCATGTTGGCATCATCTGACTCTCCCACGATACCTAAGCTGAGAACAAACTCATCCGCAAGGTTCTTAGGATCTTCAAAATCATATTTCCAGTTAGCCGCAATTGCCCAATAACGACCTGGAGCTGGGTTGTTGATTGCACAGAAATCACCGTTATCTGTGAAGGAGTAGCAGATAGCTTCATCTAGCCATTGAATATCACCATCTTCATTGATATCCATACCCAGATCGATAGAGGTGTAGGCGTGTTTAGGCGCTGAAAGGACCTCCCAAACGATACGTTGAGTGCCAGCAGGCACATCAAAGAAGTGAACTTTAGCTCCGCCATCGGCTTCTATCTCTTCTACGGTTAAACCGTCGGAGTAAAGGCGTGCTTCGGCTCTTGGTAGTGCGTAGGTAAATGTTTCACCTTTAGTTAGACCAAAGACCTTAGAGTTAAGTGATTGGATCTCATCGGTGTTAAGCATTGGCGTTAACGTATGCCCCTGCTCACGATGGATGATCCCTGAAACTTCAGGAGGTAAGTTGTCGCCGCTATAGCGTACACCTACTGGTAGATGTTGCATTGGGCTGCTGCTATTTGCAGGTGTTAACTTAACAGAGCCTGTAAGCTGAAGCCCTGATGAATCGGCGCCAATGGCCTCAACTTCAAGTACTTTTGCTTTTAGGCTAATAGATTGAGACTCACCTGCTTTCAAGGTGAAGGTTTTTGGTGAAACCTCCAGCTCTAACATTGGTGCACCATCCATAATGTTGGCCGTTGCATCAACCGTCCAAGTGCCATCTTCTGTTGCTGTTACTGTGCGCATCCAGCTACAACTTCCCGCACAGTTATCTTGATAGAAATAAGGTAGGTTCAACGTGTGAATATTACCGCCATTATTTGGGTTGGCTGCGCGGTAGTTTTCAGCTGTCTCGCTAAGCAATAAACCAGCGTTATTAGCACGTGCTACGTTTATGACTCCGCTACCCGCGTCACTGTAACCTGCAGGTACAGGATCATAGGGAGAACTATCGCGTGAGCGAGTGGCACTGTCCAGTGACGCTGTAGTCATTAATGCAGATTGGATTTCGGCAGGCGTCCAATCAGGATGTGCTTGAGTTAGCAGTGCCATGGCGCCAGCTACGTGAGGCGCAGCCATCGATGTACCACTAATGGCTGCATAATCTGCTGGCATGCCTTGCATGCTAAATGGCATTTCATCGGCCCAAGCGGCAAATACATCAACTCCTGGTGCAGCTAGGTTTGGTGACATCACATCTGGCGCTTCGAGGTTTGGGCCACGAGAAGAGAAATCTGCGACGTAATCTGCATCTCGCTCATTGGCAACAACTTCAGAGGCGGTGATGGTTATGCTGTGGTTATCACCAGCCGCAAGCCAGTCTTGTAATCCAAAGTAACCATTTTGGTAATTACCATAATAGCTACCGTAGTCAATTTGAATACCTGGAATTGAAAATGGATCGTTAGCTATGGTTTCTGCGTATCCAGAGTTCCACAGGATAAAGCCACCAGCCCCCCCAGCTTCAACGTTTGTAGCTTTCGCTACGCGGGCAATGTCACCTCGTTTACACACCACAATTGGCGCTGTGGCGAAGGGGTTTCCATCTGGATCTACCGAGAAAAAGTCAGCAGGGAAAGGGTCGTTACACTTTTCAAATTCACTACCGTAAGCTTTAGCTTCAACAACTGGGCCTGTATAAGCGCCAGTAATGCCACCACCGACTAATTCAAGAGGTTGCTCTCCACCAGTCGCATTGGTAAGTGTTTTACCTTCGACCGCTATTTCGCGGCCATGGGTGGTGGCAGCAACAGAGGTGATCCAAGGTGAAAAGTGATCGATAGCTCCTCGAGCTTGGCTGGCATATTGGGGCGCATAGGAGTTGCCCGCAGACGCGGAAACCGAGATCCCAGCTTCGCGTGCAGCAAGGAAACCCATCTCCATTGGGTCGTCCCAAGGGAAAGTCCCAAAAGGACTACCGATGGAGTAGTTAATTACGTCAACACCATCAGCCACCGCATCTTCAATGCCGGCTAACAATGCAGAACCTGGACAGCCTCCGTAGTTGTCACCGTAGCTGCCATCGCCAGGGAAACAAACCTGGTACATGATGATATTTGCGCGTGGTGCAACGCCTGACACTTTGTCAAACACCAGACCCGTTCCTAAGCCATCACCTGTTTCACCCGTAACAGCAACCACATGCTCTACATTAAATAGCTCGTTACCTGCAGCTGTAGAGGCTGTGTGTGAACCGTGACCATTATAATCTTCACCATTTTGCGGACGTTTAGGCTCGGTGATATTCCAAGAGGGCTGATCAGGCTGAAAAGCCGCATCCATATAGCTCTCAGTGATGCTCTCATATGAACGAACACCGATAAGCTTATCGTTACACATGCTAGCAAATTCGACTTTCTCACAGTCGCCTAGGTAGCTACTATAACGGTCAGGCATTTTGTGGGTATAACCGTCACCAGCCACTGCAGCAAAAGAGGCATGGTCTGAATTAATCCCCGTATCGAGTACCCCGACAACGATACCTTCACCTTTGTATTTGTCATCTGCAGCACTTCCTGTCCAAATACTATCAGCGCCGATGTGTCCTGGGCCATTATCAGTGTGTAATTCGTACACTTTTTCAAGACTAACGTTACGAATACCTGGAAGGTTAGCAACGTTGGCTGCCTGCTCTTGCGTCATACGCAGTGCCATACCGTTAAACGCCAATGTATAACGGTTTTTAATATCAAGATTTGCGCCAACCTTTGCAGATATCTGGTTGAGGATCTGATCTTGTTTACCGGTAAGGTATTGACTGTACTGTTTAACTGAGCTGCTTTTGGTATCCAGCTTGTTGTGGCCACGGGGGCTTAACATGCTTGGGACTGCGTTTACTGTTGGTGATGTTGCTTTAAATTGTTCGACGCCACCGCGGTAGAGGGAAACTGGTTTGTCGCTCAATTCGACAATGTAAGTTTGTTCACCTTGTAGTCCAGCTTGGTGTTTAAACGGTACCTTGCTGTTTTGATTTGTAGCGATCGCTCGATGAATGTTTTGCGTATTACTCGCTGGTCGGTTTACGGTGTTACCGGCTCTGCTGTTACCACTTCGGAGCTCTTCGTTATATTTAATGATCGCATCGGTGATTTCGATGCTGCGCATGTTGTTATTATCATTGCCTGAAGCGGCAACGGAGCCTGCACCAGCTGCATATATTGCAGCTATTGTCATCAGACTTATTTTTTTTAGTTTCATTATTCTGCCTTCTGGTTGCATTTGTGCAACTAGATTGTTAACCGTAAGTTAATCTCGTGGCGAATAGGTAAAGCGTATTATCCAATAGGCTATGGGTATTTTAAAAAAAGTTTAAAAACAAAGTGAGTTTTTAGTAGCCATAGTGGTCAGTTCTATCATTTTTTAATGTTGTGTCACTTTGGTGTGAAATAAAGGCCTAGTGTTACTTCCATGAATAAAAATACTGTTTTAACCACTAAATATCTCCTGGATACACTTGATTCAAATTGATACAAATTAGCAGAGCCTTGCTTGAACTTAATTAGGTTTTGAAATACTTTATGGCGGTAATTAACCTGTGGTACGTGGTTTTATGCTCCTATGATTATAGTTAATCACAGCTTAAGGTATCAATGTTAGAGTCTATATTCTATTTTGATTGGCCCTTTTGTTTTTATATTTCAGTAGCATTTTAGGAGGCGATATGGAATTAAGACATATAAAGCATTTTGTAGCGCTTGCGCAATCTAAAAGTTACAGTGTTGCCGCTAGTAAATTGGATATTTCACAACCCTCTTTAACTCGTAGTATTCAAAAGATGGAACAGAGCTTAGGTGTAAAGCTATTTATAAGGGACTCTAGACGGGTATCGCTGACTTACCACGGCGACCTAGTGTTGAAGCATAGTGATAAAATTCTTAATACAGTTTGTAATCTAGAGGCCGATATTAAAATTAATAGTGGACGTTCAAATGGAAAATTAACGATTGGTGGCGGAACGCTAGCGTCGAGTAATATACTAAATGACATACTGCATAATTTTTCAAAATTGCACCCCAATGTCAGTGTTGAATTAAGAACTCGTGATATTGATGAACTATGTTCATTACTATCAAAAGGTGAAATAGATCTTTTTATTTCAGAGATAAAAATATCTGGTCTCTCTGAAAGAGAGGAATTACAGGTCATTAGTTATAAAAAGTCCAGAGGTGTATTTTTTTGTAGGCCAGGTCATCCACTACTAAATGATAAATATCTATATACTCCAAGACTAAAAGATTTTCCTATCTCTTTACCTAGAGCTACAACATCTGATATTGAAAGTTTATTTGGTGATCTTTTCGATGTGAATCGTAGTGCATTTTCTGGTTTGTTTAAATTTGAATACTTCCATTCTGTAAGTAAAACGATTGTAGAAAGTGACATGATAGGCTTAATTCCTGAGATCGTTATTGCTAATGAACTAGCTTCTGGAGAATTAGTTTTGTTAGACGTTTTAGATATGCCAGAGATTAAAGTTGACTACGGGGTCGTGTTTCATAAATCCCGAGTTCCTGATGGGACAAATAAATTGTTTCTCGAGTTCTTTAAGTCGCTTGTCGCTAAACCCTGTCATTGAGCTGCTAATTGGGATTGAAAAGATGAAAAAACAGCTTGAGTCAAGGCCTGTTATGAATGTGACAGCTGAGAAAAAAGGGCGCCAAATTAAATTTTCTAGCGCCAATTGGGTTACTGTAACTAATCTCTAGTTTGAAAGCTCTATATTGCCACTGATTGTGGAAGCATTGAGAGTAGCACTGCCATCTCCTGCTTGAAACTTAAGATATGTTTGCGGTGAGTATTGCTCTTTAGATACTTTATCATTGGTTAGTTTATTTGTGATCTTGCCGCTTGGTCCGCCATTGATATCGAATGAGGCATTTACCTTAGCGGTAAAGTGGACATCGATATCACCACTGACACTACCTAGTTTTGCTTTATCTTTAAGGCTGTTAATTGACAATTCGATATCACCACTAACGGTTTTTATACTAAGGCTCTCTATATCACCAAGAGCGAGGCTCGCATCACCAGAGACTAACTCGACAGAGACTTGATCTGCACGACTACTTGCTGTTAATTCGCCGCTGACCAAGCGATAAGCCACTTTTCCTGCGCTATCAGTATCTTTAATTTCACCGGAGACGGTTTCTAACATCACTTTACCGTTAAGTTCTCGACTACTAATATCTCCTGATACAGTATGAATCATCACTTTATCTTGTAATTGAGTCGCCTTAATATCACCACTAACCGAGCTAATATCCATTTTACCGTTGAACCCATCAATCCGGTAATTGGCCGAAACGCCCTCAGCTTGTAGCTTTATCCTTTGCGGAAGCATGATGGTTAATTGCGAACCCTCTTTGTTGCTACCGTTGTATTGTCTCGGCATCTTGTCTTCGATCACCACATGGCTACCATTTACGGTGAAGGTTAGCCCTTCGCTCAATTCATCAAGTTCACCTTTAACTGAAATCTCATTTTTATCCCAGGGTTTAAAGATCACATCTCCTCGCTGAACATTAACACTGACTTTTGCTTCTCCTTTGAACGATTGTGTTTGGTCGACGGATTCCGCTGCAATAAGCGTTTGGCTGAAGACAAGTGTGGTTAATGCTAGGCTGATAAGTGGTGTTTTAATCATATTAATGCTCCCTGATTTAAATCTGCAGCAGGCAAGTTCTGACCTTGCTGTAATAATTCTATTTCTCGTTGTTGAGTCCAAAGCCACAGTTGCCATAGCTCTTTATCATTGGGGGTTTTCTTTAGTGTTTGATAAATTTTTTCAGCGGCTTTTCTAAGTTGCTCGATGCCTTTGTTTAATGGCAAACCGAGTTCGCTGCTTTGCCAATTTACCTTTTGATTTTGTTCTAACAATTCGACTTGTTGCTCGTGTTCAAGCTTAATTTCAGCCAATGTTATCTGTAGTGGAGACGCTTCTGTTTGCGCCGTATAACTGGGTCTAATTGCGGTGTTGTTCCATATAAAGGTGCCTACAATTGTACAAAGCAGTACCACACTGGCGACTGCGACTCTGCGCCAATGGTTAGGTTGGTTGTATTCTGGTTTATCGAGCTGTTTTTCTATATCGGTCCACAGTTCACGCTCTGGCGTTAATGTCTTTGGCGTGTTTGCGATCAATTGCTGCAATTTATCTTGTGAATGGTTCATCTGTGTATTCCTCTTAACCACCATCTAATCCAACATGTCGGCTAATAACTTCTGTGCCCTATGGTATTGCGCTTTGCTGGTTCCTGACGCTATTCCCATAAGCTGCGCAATCTCTTCATGCTTATAGCCTTCAAGCGCATACAGCACAAACACAATTCGAGCTCTCTCGGGTAGGTTAACCAAAATCTTATCGAGATTTTCATATTCATCACTTACCGTTTCGATATCAGCTTCGCTGGCAACAAACCGCGACCAAAATGAGCGATGCTTCTTCAGGCTATTGAGTGCCTGGTTCACCGATAAGCTGTGCAGCCAAGTTGTGAACTGACTTTGACCTTTAAACTGTGGCAATTTTTGCCACAGGGCCACAAAACAGTCTTGGGTAGCATCTTCTGCTAATGCAACTTGACCAGTAATACGAAAGCACAGCGCGTAAACACGTTTGTGGTGTTGCTGATAAAGCTGTTTAAAAGCGGCTTTGTCGCCTTTTTTGGCGCTATCGATAAGGTCCGATTCATTAAATGAACTCTGCTCAAAGACCTTCAACTGTGCTGTCACTACATGTTCCTTATGTGCCTGTCGATATAGTCAATACCGATTGCGTTAAAAGTTTGACCATTCAGCGGAAATTCAAAACGCTGTAGGCAAGTATTGGAGCTTGAGCTAATCGTTATTCTCGGCTCTGGCATCCTGCTTCACTCTCGATAATTGCTCCTGCATTATTCTACCTTCGACCATCCTTGGTCTCGTACCTCCTAAATCTGACCGCCAAGGAGGGCCGGAATGTCTTATTTTGTATGGAACAAAATAGACCATTTAGTCGTATATCCAAATCCCAGAGCGATGCATGCAGCGATTTGAAACCCACACTACGTGAGCTCCTCATGCTTTCCACTTCTGCTTTGCATTGGCTTAAAAGGGAATAACCATTTCTTTACCAATGCGCTTTGAATTGAAAAGTCTGAGTGGCTCTGAACTGGCCAAATACTTAATGCACTTGGTAATTAGACAAAGCTAACCTATAAAAAGGTTTAAACAGAAATAGAATAAATTTTAAATTAGCAATATTGGTAAGGTGATAGTGGGTTTAAGAGTAGGGGAGCTAACAAGTAAGTGGTGGGGCTGAGAGGTGCAGCCCCAGTTGCGGAAGACTAGTCTTGGCTGACTTTAGCATAAACAAGCTGAGCACCCACAAGATCTGACAGCGCAGTGCCAACAGTTTTAAATAGGGAGATCTGTTCATCACTTGTACGCGCAAAAGTGCCTGACTGACATAATTGCGCCAATTCACCTTTAACATCATCGAGAGAGAAAGCACCTTCAGCCACGGGGATTAGCAGTTCGCCTGCTTCGGCAAACACATTGATTTTTGAATCTACGAATACCGCTGACTTTTTAATAAGTCCGGTATCGCACTCACGACGGTCATGGTTGTGGTTGCCGACAAAATCGGTATGGGTGCCCGCTTGAACCCATTCTCCTGGAAATAGCGGTGTTGGCGAGCCAGTTGCACAGCTAATGATGTCGGCTTCACCCACTGCATTCTCAAGTTTGTCACACAAGATAACTTCAATATCGCTGCGTTGATTACGGATTAGCTCAATGGTTGCGCGCGCTTTTTCTTCACAACGCCCCCAAACTTTAATTTGCGTAATAGGACGTACACTGGCGTGGGCAAGCGCCATGAAAGAGGCTAAATTACCGGTACCACAGACTAAAAGTTTGCTTGAATCTTCACGAGATAGGTAGCGGCTGCCAAGTGCAGAAACTGCAGCTGTGCGCCAATAAGTAACACTAGTGCCATCAACTAACGCCTGTGGCTCGCCCGTTTCACGGCTAAAAATGAGAATTTTTGAGTAAAGGCTAGCGAGGCTAGCATCCTTTTGGGGGTTGCCAGGAAAGTAAGTAAATGCTTTTACGGCGATGGTTTTTTCGTTCCAAGAGGGGAGCACTGCAAAAGCATCACTGTGGCTTACCGACTCATCTAGGCTAAAAACTTGTCTTTGTGGCATACCTGCTGGGCGAGAAAAGGTTTCATCGAGAGCATCGACTAGTTCTTTGAAGTTTAAGGATTGGTGCACCGATTCGGCTGAAATGACTTGCATAATTGTTTCTCACTTTGAAGGGTATATTTTATATTATTTTGTCGTTACAGATCAGTCAATCGACATTTTATACTCGATTGTTTTGTACCTAGATGGCAGCCGCAAATTATGGAGAGTAATAGCGATACATTTCATTAACGACTGCGTGGTGTTTAACGATGGTTTCGGGGCATAAGTATGATGTTATCGTTTGTGTGAAACATTAAAAAACTCAGTATGTTACTCAAGAGGTATATCAGGGGGATTAGTTGACTAGCATAGAAATGTGACATTTTTATGGTTTAATTGATTAAATGTGCGGCCATATTTAGCGTAATGTTGTAGAATCGCGCCTATCGTTAATACAATTGGTCTTACTCATAAGATGTTTTCATCTTGCCGTTGGGGGTTATATGTTGATCCGTCATAAGTTGCTTTTTAGTGCAGCGGTGTCTATTGCTGCGCTTGCGGCTATGTTTGGTTTACAGCTTTATTTTGGTCAAGTTCAGTCTGAACTCTCTAAGGCTTCTCAAGAGATCTCCAGTCTTAAGGGGGAAGTGTTAAGTCTACGCCGTGACGAAAAAGACTTTCTTGCAAGGTTAGATCTTAAGTATGTCGACAAACACCAATCAAATCACAACGATATTAGAGCACTTACCCAAGACCTCAATCGCATATTTAGCAGGCACAATATTCCAACTGAGGCACTAACCGCATTTAACCGTGATTTAGGTTTATATAGCAAAACCTTTAAAAACGTCGTCGCGCTAAACAAAGAGATAGGCTTAACCCCAAAGTCAGGATTATATGGCACGCTTCGTGGCGCTGTTCATCAGGTGGAGTCATTAGTTAAGCAACATGACGAACCTAGTTTAATGGTTGAAATGCTGCAGCTTAGACGTGCAGAAAAAGATTTTATGCTTAGACGCAGTGAGAGCTATATTGCAAAATTTGCTAATGGGATCAGTCAATTTAATAGCACATTATCGAGCTCTAGTTTAGATGAGTCATCTAAACAAAATATCGCTAAATATATTAAACAATATGACGCAGACTTTAATGAGTTAGTCATTAAAGAGCGACAGCTTGGCCTCAGTATTACTCAGGGAGAGATGGGGAAGTTGAGAAAAGCGGTAGCGAACACGGATAGCGCATTAATCCAACTTGAATCTTTGGCTCACTCCGCGATTGAAGCTAAAGAGAATTCGGCTTTCTATGTTGGACTGACAATTGCGGTACTTATAGCGCTTGCTTTAGCTGCTGCCACATTTGTAATTATCCGCAGTATTATTGATCCTGTAAAACAGATCACGGCGGTTATCACTCACATTGAAGTAAACAAAGACCTATCAATGCGTTGTGACGACAGTAGTGACGATGAGCTTGGCCAAATCGCCAAGCACTTCAATAGCATGGTTGAAAGTTTTCAAGAATTGATTGAGCAAGTTACTACGTCGGTAGATACCATGAATCAATCTTGCCAAGAGCTAGCAAGTAATGTAACTCGGGCATCAGAAGGGGTGAGCAGTCAGCTAAATGAGACTGATATGGTTGCAACGGCCGTCACTGAGATGGGCGCCACCATCGAAGAGATCGCTAAAAACACTGAACTTGCCGCGAATAAGGCCAGTACAACTCATGAGAATGCGCAACTTGGTCAACGCGGTGTAGAGCAGACCATTGAAAAAATAGAGACGTTAGCATTTCAGATCAATGAGTCATCGATCGTTGTGAATGAGCTTGAGAAAGACAGTGAAACCATAGGTAGCGTGTTGAGTGTGATTAAGTCGATTGCTGAGCAGACCAATCTACTCGCCTTAAATGCCGCTATTGAAGCGGCGCGAGCGGGAGAGCAGGGGCGTGGCTTTGCTGTCGTTGCCGATGAAGTGCGCAGTTTAGCGTTGAGAACCCAAGAGTCTACTGAAGAGATCTCCACCATAGTGCAGAACCTACAGAGCCGGACTCGCTCAATTGTTCAAGTGATGAGCGCTAGTCGTATCCAAGGAGATGAAAGCGCAGTGCAGGCTGCATCGGCTGGGGACCTGTTACTGCAGATAAACAATGACGTCACCAACATTATGGACATGAGCACTCAAATTGCAGCTGCTATTGAAGAGCAAAGCATGGTCGCCACAGAAGTGAATAAGAACGTGGTCGTGATTAGAGACATTGCCCAGTCTACTGCCGATAGTGCCGCTCAGAACTCCGCCGCAACAGAGAATGTTAAAGAGCGCGCAGAGTATTTAAAGCAAGCAGTGAGCAAATTTAAGATTTAAGATACAAGGCTAAAATAGGAAGGCTAGCTAAGTGCTAGCCTTTTTTGTGCCCGTTAGTTATGGCTCCGCTCTAGGAATTAGATGCAGCGGCGCTGAATCACTGAGGTAAGCTTCGTCCACTTGATCGAGTTTATTGTAACGGATCATCTGCCTGATCCCGTCAATATACGCTTGGCCTCTTTCTGAGTATTTATCGAGTGTACCAGCCAGCTCTAGGCCCGTAATCGGCGAGTTATTAGCGCGTAGACTCGCTCTTAAACTACGTAATTTCTTGTATGCATTGTTTGTATTCAGGTTAAGCATATAACCCTCAACAGATGCCAATGGGGTATCGAAACGGGCGAGGCCATAATTGCCTAGCTCTTTGCGCTGCTGTTTCGGAACCATACCATTTCCACTAAAATCCCACTGTCCAAAAAAGGCATTGCCCTCAACGGTGAACCTAGATGTAGCCCAACCACTCTCTTCTGCGGCTTGCGCCAATACTAATGATGGGGGAAGAATGTCTATCTCTTCCAGCAATTGCTGCCGCTGTTGTTCGGTAATTGTTTCATCGACCCCTTTTATTATCCGATATTTGACCGCAATGTTCAGCAGTACAATATCATCTAAAGGGGCTGACTCAATTAAGCGCCGCTCTAGTAAAATATTTTCGTTAGCCACTAAAATAAGTGGTGCTATTAGCCGGAAAAAAATCATCTTTTTTTGCTGAACGGGGATCTCATTAGAGGTTTTTTGCCAGCGTTCACTGACTGAGTCAAAGGTTAACCTAGGAACCTCTCGATTACCCTCTTGCCAGCTTTTTGTGTTGTAACTTAATGAGTCAAACAGTGTGGAAAGCTCGTCAAGGGAGTTAATATGGATATCTTTAGGCGCTTTAGTCGGTCTGTCATCTGAAACCTTTATAAAGCTGGTTTGGGTCTGAGTTGAACCTGCATCTGTAGCAAGATCGGCAGCAACAAGACGTTGTTCCGAAGCGTTACTATCCGGCTGTTCGCTACTGTTTTTATTGGGATTTACCTTAGTTAATTTTTCAGTTTTTTTCGCTGAATCTAGAGTATTAACTACGTCACTATCATTATCTGGACTAAATTGGGAGTTAGCCGCATAAACGAGCAACACAATTGCAGCGACAAGTAGCGCGAGTTGTACTTGAGGTTTTCTAAGCATTGAAGGGTCCTTTAGCTGCTCTTAATGGATCAGTATAAACGGGTGGCTTACGTCTAAAAGTAGTCGATTGCTGGCTAATATTCCCGCATTTTTATCAACTTAACTCGATTTAACTTGAAAGCGTATCATCGCCAACCTTAATGTGAGGTGAATGCTGGGGGAATCGAACCGCAGTGACTATTAATTGGGTGAGCGATTATGGGAGAGTGTAGTAAAAAGGCGAGTGGGCGCAGAGTGTATAAGCCCAGAGTTGTATCTGGGCTCAGTGGTGACACTTAATTATTGGCTTAGGTCAACGGCGGTTTGTTGCGAATAATAGAGTGCAACATCTTTCATTTCTGTTTCTGAAAGCATACTCGCTTGCCCCTGCATGATGGGGTTTATTCGCTCACCACGTTTAAACTGTACTAGCTGTTTAAACAGATAAGCCCCTTTTTGTCCCTTTAGGTTAGGATAAGTTGACATCATTTTTAGCATGGCGTCACCATGGCAAGCAACACAGCGTTGGTTAGCTAACACTTCGCCTTTACTTGCATCGGCCTGATAGTTGAGTAGATCACTTTCTAAAGCTAACTCTTTGAGGGCAAGGGTCTCCTTGAAGGAGTTGTCCGCAGCCTGTACATTACTTATTACTAAGCCTGTCAGTAGCGTACTGCAACATGCAATTTTTAATATAGAGTGCTGCACATTAATGCTCCTTATTGGCTGACGATAGCTTCACCGGCATAGGTGGCATTTTGTCAGCGTCTAAAGGTTTACGTCTGAAGATCTTCATATCAATGCCTGTTTCGTTGTAATAGGTTTCAAGGTAATCAAGCACAGGTTCCCAAGTATCAGACAAGTCCCAAAGCCCCTGAGTGTCGATCATCCACTGAATAGTTTCTCGCCACACTTCTCGGCTACCAACATTTTGTGGAATAATTAGGCTGGTATGGCAGGCGTTACATTGCTGCTTAACCACTTCCCACCCAGGTGCCATAATCAGTCCTGTCGTCGGATCAACCGGATAGCTTTTGACTTGAATCGCGTCCGCGGCCATCGCAGCAGGCATAAGCATTGTGCTTAGCACTGTGATGGAAAAGAGTGCTTTTCTCATCATACGACCCTTACTGCGACACGATGACAACCGTTGAAGAGGTAACCTTTAGGGTTCCATTGAGGTTGCACCATTGGCTGAGTATCGCCTTTTGCATCCGTTGCGCGGGCCCATATTTCGTAGTAGCCAGTTTGTGGTAGCTTGAGCTCAATACTCCACTGCTGCCACGCCATAGGGTTTACTGCTTTGGTTAAAGCTGCTGTCTGCCACGTTGTGCCATAGTCATAGCTGACTTCAACTTTAGCCACGTCACGGGTGCCTGCCCAAGCATGCCCACTGACTTGCAAAGCCTCTCCTAAAGAGAGTTCACCACCTGTTTGTGGTGCTGTAATAAGTGACTTTACGATCATCTCTTCAATGATTTTAAAGTCCTTGTTGTCGACTTTCTCACCTGGAGCTACAGGGTTGGTTGGCACTTGGTAAGCTGGAGCTGCCATTTTTTTACCATCATGAACACGGTCCCTAACGCCCATACCTACTGCACATTTTTGTGAAACCGAGCCTGGACGACCACCAAATACGATTCGTAGAGGATAGCCATGCATGTAAGGAATATCTTCGCCGTTCATGCCCCAGGCAATCATTGCGTTTTCATTCATCGCGGCTTCAATTGGTACGCCTCGAGAAATCGCTGCACCTTTACCACTAATGTGTTTATCTGCACCATAATGAGCGGTATAAACAGCATCACTTTTAACGCCACAATCTGCCAGTACATCTTTAACTAACACCCCGGTCCATTCGGCACAGAAAACTGCTGTATTACTCCACTGATTACCTTTGGCATTTGGGTAGAAGTTCTCTCGACTATTGCCACCACACTCCAATACTAACTGTTGAGTCACAGTTTTAAATTTTTGCTTAAGTTCAGCAATAGTGTAGGTTCTAGGGGTTTCGATAGACTCACCGTCGACGGTGAATTCCCAAGTGCCAGCATCAATGTTTTCAAAGTCTGGCATCTGCCCATTCCAGCGTATAAATGCGACATCTGCAGGTGTTTTTACTGGAGCAAGCAGGTGCTCAGGTGGAAACGCATTAAGTGGATTTGAGTTCAACACTTTAAAATGGCTAGGTAGGTCATCGACTTTTGACCAGGTGACCGCTGATACGTCAAGCGGTACCATTCCTGCTGGGCGGTTTTGAGCAAATGCCCAACTTGTAGGCAGCATTACTGATACTGAGGTTGCAACAGCACCTTTTATAAAATTTCGTCTATCGATAGCCATTAGTGTTGTTCCTTTCCTGTATAGAAGTAGTTTGCCATCTGTTGCATCTGCTCTTCGGTTAGCAGTTTTGCGACCTTGCTCATCGTCTTATCCGGCCGTTGACCTGATTTGAATTGTTTGAGCTGCTCAACCATATAGGCTGCGTTTTGACCCTTTAGGTTGGGGATCGAGCTGTAACGGTTACTACCATCAACTCCATGGCAGGCGATACACATATTCAGCAATTTTTGACTTTCTTGTGCCTGTAACTGCGGCACTTGTCCTGCAAGTGGTGCGAGTACAAAAATAAACGCAGCTAACTTAACTTTCATAACACTCATAGATAGCCCTTTTCGGGGTGATAATTATCGCTATTTTCACGTTTTTGGCTGGATGCCGTTGGTGCTTAAATGCCCTTTTCTTGCTGCACTAGTATCTAGAAATTGCAATCAGGGCACGCAATCATCACCTAGGCAATTTCTGACTGCACATCAATATGTACAGTTGTAATGCGCTTGGCGATTGAGATCGTAAAACTACAGATAATTGTGATCTTTACCCTGTAAAAAGTTCTAAAAAGTTCTAAAAGTAACGATTTAATCGATTGAATGTCGCTATAAATTGCATTTGTTATCGATAAATACGAATTTAAAATAGCGAAAGATATTTTTGCTGGATTATTGAACTTGATGTTTTAGCCTGCTAGGGAGGTCGGTTTTATGTTGGAATAAGTAGGAGAACAAGAAATAATTGCGTTGGTCGACGAAAGAGTAATGGTGTTTCAATGATGATTGAGGGAAGGTTAAGGGCGAGCGATTAGTCATCTTTTTAGGGTTTAATCAATGTCTGAATTTATATTAATTTCCAAAATACTCGTGTCCATCTTAGCTGTGTTAGGGCTCTCTTTCATTGCAGAGCGCGTTAGCCCAAAGGTTGCGGGGATTTTATCTGGTTACCCATTAGGAACGGCGATCGCTCTTTTCTATATAGGCTTAGAGAATGGCGAGCAATTTGCAGCTAACAGCGCTGTGTTTACCCTTTCAGGTTTTAGCGCCTCCTTGGTCTTAGTTTATGTCTACTATCGAGTCTCTTTCGCACTAGATAATCAAGTTAGCTCTATCTCAGTGCCGATGAATGTTGCTATTGCATCGCTTTGCAGCATTATTGCGTTTTTATCCGTCGGTTTTTTACTGACTCAATTTGAATTGGCTTTACTACCCAGCTTATTGTTATCGATAACAGCAATCATCCTATTTGGCTACCGACTAAAAACAATACGAGATGCAAAGGTGCAAGCAAAATCAAAGTTAATAGGGCGGGTGTTGTTGCTGCGAGCGCTAGCGGCAGCTGCCATAGTGGTCGGTATTACTGGCGCGGCTAAGCTTATTGGCCCAAACTGGTCTGGGGTCTTTTCAGCTTTTCCTATCACTCTGTTCCCCTTTTTACTGATTATCCACCTTACATACGGTAGTAAGCAAGTGCACACTATCATCAAGCATTATCCGTATGGTTTGGGGGCGTTGCTAGTCTATGCGGTTTGCATAGTGAACTTGTATCCGACAGTGGGGTTACGACTTGGCACCTTGTTGGCGTTTGTTGCAGCATCGATATACTTGCTACTCTTAGCCTTGCTTCAAAAACGATTATCGCGACAAAACTTGGCTCGAAATCTAAGCTGAGTATAGTGCTTTACACTTGTCCTGAACGGATCTCTTTTTGAAGCATAGCCCAGTTGATCACGCCAACTATATTGTCCGAATTATCTTGATAAATGTAGACCTCGCCGCGTCGTTCTATAGACAAGCATAGGTAAACCTCATTGAGAGTCGCTGTGTCTGGTATCCCTTGGATCGGATGCCTAGTTAAGGTGGTGGCAGTATCACTGGCTTGCAGCTCAAGTTGGATCATCTCGACGGCGTCATTGGTATTACGCGCTAATACCGAGCGACCTTCTGCGCGCTTTAACACCTCTAACAGCAACTCATCATCGTCGCGAACAATCACAAACCGCTTATCCATAAGATGACGCACGCCAACCTTTTGTAGACCTAGGTTCACTGGCGCGACTTTATAACCAAGCCCCATTATTTCAAGCTGCTTGAAGAAGATTGATTTGGTTTTAAACCCTTGGTGTGAGATTAAGAATGCTGGAATAACGACGAACATCGACGGCAAAATGATAGAAGCGTTATCCGTTAATTCTATCAGAGCGACTAGAGCGGCCAGTGGCGCACTCAAGCAAACCCCCATCATGCCTGTCATGCCAATAATGGTGTACAGGCCAATATAAGGCGCAATCGATGGGAACCACATTGCACAAATTAAGCCGAGTATTGTACCGAGCAGGGCGCCTATACCATATAAAGGACCGATTAAACCGCCAGGGATCCCAAGTCCAATTGCAGCTATGGTGGTCACCATCTTGCCAATGAGTATTGCGCTTAAAAATAAAATGCTTGGGTGCTCACTAATTGTTTCTGCAATGGCCAGTTCGCCGCTACCAATAGCTTGTGGTAACACCAACCCAACTAAAGTCGTAATGGCTCCAGCCAGCAGTAGTCTTTGCATTAATGGCCACTTTTGACCCATTGCGGTAATGCTCAGTAGTGAACGGTTAAAAAAGGCCGCAATACAACCCAGTACAATGCCAAACAGTGCCAACAGTGGGTACTGGCTAAGGGGGATGACTGTTGCACCTATCTGTTCAAACTCATGCACATTACCAAAAACTATCTGACTGCTTAATGCACCGCAAATAGCAGAGATCATTACTGGGAAAAAGTAGTGAATTTTGTATTCACGCAGCACCACTTCAAATACAAAAATAACCGCTGCTAACGGCGCATTGAAAATGGCTGCGATACCAGCAGCGATACCGCTGGCACACATAATACGGACACTGTTATCGGGCAGTTTGAATTTTTCAGCGAGTACGCTAGCACTGACGGCGCCGAGATGAATCGCTGGACCTTCACGGCCAACAGAGAAGTTGGTTGCTAGGGCAAACAGCGCTTGAAAGAACTGCCCCGGGGCTGATTGCAGTGGGATTTTGCCATAATGCAGCTTAACGCGATGAATTACATAGGCAATTCCCATGCGTTTATATCGTTTAGATCCCATTTTTGCTACGCCCCAGATCAAAAAAGATCCGAAAAGCGGCAATAACACTCGCCAGTCATCGATGATATCCGTAAAATTCAGAGCCTGAGTCTGGGTATAGGTGTCAAACCAAACTAAGAGCAATCTAAAAAGCAGGATGACACCTGATGCAAACAAGGCAAAAAGCAATGCAAGTAGACACAGCTGAACACTTACCTTCGCTTGAGAAAGCGTGTCTTTAAGTTCAGTACTGAGATACTTTTTAACTTGCTGCTGCATTTTAACGATTGTTTGATACAAAGACATTTCCAAAATTTTTGATTGTCACATTTACTTTCGAATGTGAGATTTTTATTAAGGGGCTGTTACTTAATGGCAAATTATCATCGTTGGCTCGATCGCTTGCAAGTGATTGAGCGACAATTTCGTACCTCTAGTACATATTTATTTTTATTGATTGTCACCGCTTTTGTTCTAGGGGCGTTATGTTTTGATGTTGGTTCTCGCTATTTTACGCCAAAAGTTGAGCAACAGGCTGATCGAACTCAAGAGTATAATGCGCTGTTAAAGGAGCAAGCCGATACGTTAGCTGCGCGCAATATTGAGTTGGCATTAGAGCGAGAAGCCAACAGTAACATGCAAGCTATGTTTGTTGAGCAAGAAGGTAAACAGAAGGAGCTTTCTCGTGAGCTGGCATTTTACCGTAGTGTGATGGCGCCTGAAAACAGCGCAGAAGGCATAGCGATTAATGGTTTAGAGTTGATACCTGAGCTATTACCCCGTCAGTACCGTGTTAAATTGGTGCTGACTCAACTTGAAAAGCGTCGGCGTTCAGTGTCGGGGCGCAGTGAAGTGAGCTTTATCGGTCTGCAAGATGGTAAAGCTAAAACCATTAAGTTATCTGAATTAAGTGAAGCAACATTCAAATTTAAGTTTACCTATTTTCAGGTTCTAGAAACAGAATTTACTTTACCTGAAGGCTTCATCTTATCTAGAGTGAAGGCTAAGGTTGTTGTTCCAGCAAGTCGCTGGACTAAAGGGTCACAGACTGAACAGGAATATAGTTCACAAGAATTACTTGTGAATGAAAATGAGCAGAGCATATTACTTGAACAAAACGGTCAGGTATTAGATAATTCTGCACAGCAAATAGATGTAAGAGGTAGTAATGACTGAACAAGCTGAAGATGCTTTGCCAATTAGCTTTACTGATGCGGCTGCATTAAAAGTAAAAACCTTGCTCGATGAAGAAGAAAACGATGCCCTTAAATTACGTGTGTACGTAACTGGTGGCGGTTGCTCAGGTTTCCAATATGGTTTCACTTTTGATGAGAAAGTAAACGAAGGTGACTTTACTGTAGAGAAGCAGGGTGTTCAGTTAGTTGTTGACCCTATGAGCCTGCAATACCTTGTTGGTGGTGAAGTGGATTACACTTCAGGCCTTGAGGGATCACGCTTTTTCGTGAAGAATCCAAACGCGACGACAACCTGTGGTTGTGGTGCTAGCTTCTCAGTATAGGTCAATTGCTAGCTGAGAATTAGTATAAGTTCCGTCCATTAAAAAGCCGTCAATAGACGGCTTTTTTGTGTCTGGGTATTCAGTACTACTCAACGCATAATATTGAGATCCACTTTTCGATTAAAGTATGAGCCAACTTTAGCTGTGAACGCAATCCACACTTGTAAAATCGCTAATACAATCAATATGCTAAATATTATCCAGTCCGGCACTTGAGCTTTAAAGCTGCCGATAGCAAAACTTGAAGGGCCTGACGCTGCAAGGTTTTCAGGATCGTACAATACGACTGGCAACATGCTAACGATAGCCAATTGCAATGAAGTGTATACCCGCAGCATGATTAACGCTGCTTTTTGTCTGCCAATAATTGCCAGCACCATAAATAGGGTCAATATACAAAATAGCACCCCCTGTTTGGCAAGTAGGCCACTGACTGAAATTATCACTAAAAAAGCAAGTAGAGCGATAAGCCGTTTTGGCATGTTCACTTTAGCCGGTACGGCAGTATTGTTAGCGGTATTATTGGTTTCCACTTTTTAATCTCTTTGCAGGCGATAGGGAATTATGGCTAGCGAATCGCTAGCCATAAAACGATGGAAATTAGTGACGCTTTTTAGGGGCTAAACGCTCTTCAAGCTCGAAGGGAGGGATTACCACACCCAGATCGTCCTGAACAGGGAATACTGCAACGAAAAGATCGTCATCTTGCATACCTGGCACCCAACGCTCTAACCACTCATCGACGGGGATTGCTAATGCTTGGCAGTCTTTCCAGTCATCTACTGCCCAAAGTGCAGCCGCTTCTTCTGTTGGCCACATAGGAATGCAATCTTCATCATCGGTTGTCAGCATTACGCAACCGTCTAAATCTTGTAGTGACCATAATGTCTTGTGTTCTTTAACTTGTTCTACTAAGTAGTCGTAACGAGATTCTGGCGTCATTTCAGTAATTTGCTTTAAGCTTTTGCTTTTGTTGCTCATGGTGTACATCTCTTAATTTTAAATGGGGCGAGCGTAAGCTGTGCACGCAATGCGCCGAATTGGAGTGGATAATAACATTTAGTGTAAGAATGAAAAAGAAAACAGAGCCGAAATGGCTCTGTTTTAATTTGAACTAGTCTTTTGCGTTAAAGAACTTATAGATAACGCCTGCGAGTATGGCGCCAATAATTGGAGCCAGCCAAAATAGCCAGAGTTGAGACAGAGCCCAATCACCAACAAAGAGTGCGGGGCCAGTACTTCGAGCTGGGTTAACTGAGGTATTAGTTACTGGAATACTGATAAGGTGGATAAGCGTAAGACCGAGTCCAATAGCGATGGGAGCAAAGCCTTTAGGAGCGCGCTCATCGGTTGCACCCAAAATAATAATAAGAAAAAAAAGTGTCATGACTATTTCACACACCAGTGCCGCAGTTAGGCTATATCCACCAGGAGAGTGCGCATCAAAGCCATTAGAAGCGAAGCCGTCAGCGAGACTAAAGCCATCTTGTCCCGATGCTATTAGATATAAAATACCTGCTCCTGCGATACCACCCAATACTTGGGCGATAATATAGGGTGCAAGCTCCGATGCTGGAAAACGGCCACCGGCCCACAAGCCAAATGATACCGCGGGGTTGAGGTGACATCCCGATATATGACCAATAGCATAGGCCATGGTTAATACAGTCAGACCAAAGGCAAAGGCGACTCCGAGTAAGCCAATGCCAACGTCAGGAAAAGCTGCTGCGAGTACCGCACTACCACAACCACCTAACACTAACCATAATGTGCCGATAAACTCCGCCGCCATTTTTTGAGATATATTCATAAGTCCTAATCCTTTTCGATTTGACCGACATACCTCAATGAATAGTCTGGGCGACAATATCCATTATGTGGTTTATATGTAAAGTTCACGCACTGCTATTGAATATAAAGCATAATTTGAATAAATGTTAATTTGATGACTATCATTACGCTTGATATAGAGAGCAGCATGCGTGGCTAAGCTTAGAACCGATAAGTTATTGGCTTACCATCTGCATCAATATTGCGGCAATGTCGGTATTATCTTGATGACCTGTAAACGCCGTGTATCCCTTGCCATAAGCAAAAACCTGAACATCTACGCCATCGTGCCCACTCGTTGTCCAGCCTGTATAAGTGACTTCATCAATGAGTTGCTTTATAAAGCGGCTTAGGTACTTTGTTGGCTTTCTTTCAAGTTTTGCGTCGGCAACGTTTTTGACAAGTCGGGCATTTTGCTCTTTCGTCAGTGCTAACTGAGTGGTTTGTTGCCAAATTGAACTAGGCTGCTCTGTTTGCAGCATTTTTTCTGCAATAGCCTTTGGCATAGCCTTAATATGTTTTAATGATTGCCCCTTCCATTGGTAAGTGCCAGCTCGACCTAAACTGAGGCCACCGGTGGAATGATCGGCTGTCATCACTAGCAGGGTTTCTGGATGAGCATCGATATAGGCTTTTATTAATGTGACCGTCTTCGCCAAATCATCCATCTCTGCCATAGCACAGCTAATATCGTTGCTGTGGCCACACCAATCAATTTGACTGGCTTCGACCATCATCATAAAAGGCTTAGTACTCGCGCTAACAAGCTCAAGTGCTTTTTCTGTCATCTGCATTAAGCGCTGTGGGTACTGACTGCCAAGCGCTGGCTCTAAGCCTTTTTTTGCAAATAGCCCGAGTGCAGGCAACTGCTTTAGTCGATCGAGATCCGCCATGTTATTGATGTAATGATAGCCGTGCTCAACAAATCCTTTACTGAGATCTTTATCATTGCGGGTGAAATACTGTTGCCCCCCACCGAGCATTAGGTCGGCTATTGGCTGACCTGCAATTAGATTTTGCAGGTAACTATCGGCGATTTCATTGTAGTTACGGCGGTGCTCATTATGGGCAAGAAAGCTTGCTGGTGTGGCGTGATTAATTTGTGAGGTCACGACCACAGCAGTGGTTTTATTGAGCGCTTTTGCTTGCTCTAGCAAGGTCGTTAATGGCAGCTGCTCTTTCGTTACTGCAATCGCGCCATTATAGGTTTTGTGGCTGGTGGCTAAGGCCGTTGCCGCCGCCGCAGAATCGGTGACATAAGTGTCATCATCGGGGTAGGTACTCGACATGCCGACCAACAGTTGGTCGAAGATGGTTTTTTCCACCGCCTTTGTGTTTGGGTCATCATTAAAGTAGCGATAGGCGGAGGTGTAAGCTGGCCCCATACCATCACCGATAACGTAGATGATGTTTTTCGGTACTGTTAGTGTTGAGGCTGTTGTTGCCAATGTGCTGGCAGAGTGGGCGCTAAAAAGAGTGAGTAGTGATAACAAAAATGCACAGGATTTCATTAAGTACTGCATAGAAATACCCCTAATTGTAAACGTAGAAGTCCTAGGGATGCCATTAGCTTAAGTCGTTGTATTAGTGATGGGACCTAATCGGTTTTACGACTTAAGCTAAAGCATCTCAATGGAATAAAAAAAAGGCGTCTAGAAGGAGCAAGACGCCATCAAGGGTGTTGTTAGAACTTTTGTGAGTAACCGAAGAACACGCTGCGGCCAACGGCTGAATAACTGCTGTTGTCCTCTTCATAGAAGGGCCAGCTGTTGTGCTCATCATTTCGCTCATCGTATAAAGGTGGCATTTCGTCGGTGAGGTTTTTTACACCTGCGGTAAACTTACCATCCCACGGAGCGCTATAGCTTAATGTCAGGTTAAGGGTTTGGTAAGCGCCCAACGTGTCGGTGTAATCATCTTCTTCATACTCTTCACCATCTGCGTCGATAAGGGTAAAGGTGTCGGTGCCTTTAGCTTCGCCTGTGTAGTAGTAGGCTAAAGTCGCGGAGAAGTCTTCCATCTTCCAATTGATGCTCGCCTTACCTTTCCACTTAGGGAAGTAATCGGTTTCAGTCTGTTCTTCAATATCGCTATCAAGCGTTTCTTGATACTCTTTTTTGATTAAGTATGAAGCGGCTAGCTTAAGCTTAAACTCACCCGCTGCGGTTTCGGGGAATAGGTAATTAAAGCTAGCATCAATACCTTCAGAGGCTTCATAAGCGCTGTTGATTGGGCCTTTTCGCATGCACTGCAGGTTTTCTATGCCATCGTCATCAAACTCGTTAAGGTAACCGACGATATTCATTTGGTCGCAACTGGTGTAGTTACCTGTTTGATCATACTGAGCTGCATCATCTAACATCTCGTCAGTTGAAATTGTTTTAACAGCACCTTCGAGTTCGATATTCCACCAATCTAAGGTTAGATCGGCATTGTCTGTGATATTAGCGACTAAACCTAAGTTCCAAAAGTCACCTTTCTCTTCGGTGAGGTTTAAGTTGCCTGAACTAATGCCGTCATATTGATCTTCATACACTTCATCTGGAATCGTTGGGTGAGGGTATTCGGTCGAGCCAAAGCTACGGGTAATACCAGCATAGAGTCGATGCATATCTGGTGCCCTAAAGCTTTTTCCCCAGTTTGCTCTCACAAGTACTTCTTCAATTGGGCGATACATGAGCCCCACTTGTGGAGTGGTTGCGCCGCCAACACTAGAGTCATCTAAGTAGTGGTCGTAACGTAGTGCAGCAGACAGTTCTAATGATTTAACCGCTGTGATATCAGCCAATAGTGGGATCTGCAGTTCGCCTGCAATGGCAACGCGATCTCTATCGCCTTTACCGCCGGTGCCACCCATACCAATATAGCCACCGCTGGTGGTTGTAGCATCTAAGGTATCTTCATAGCTTTCACGAGCCCATTCTGCAGTCGTGGCAAAAGCAAGAGTTCCAGCCGATAGTTCTATTAAGTCGCCTGTAAACACGGCTTGTAATTGGTGCATGCTTGAGTCTGACTCTTTAGTTGAGTCGCCAATTAGTGACTCGGCTTGCTCAGTGGTCAGTTTATTGTTTGGATACCATTTGGATGCATCGGTATCATTTGGGTCAAATGTCACTAAATCGAGCAGTGCATCCGCTTTGACCATATGGTGGTTTTGTTTTTCGTATTTGTTGTAACTGCTTGACCAAGAAACATCGAGCTCGTAATCACCTATAGCGCCATCAATGCCAAAAGAGATAGCAGCTTTAGTATTTTGAGTATCGTAAGTGCGTGTGCCTGGGTACTCTTCCATGCGGCGACGCATTTGGAACTTGTTGTAGTCATCAAAGTCGGTTTTTTCATAGCTTAGTGCACCTGAAGCTGTGTCTTCGTAGATATAGGTGCCAAAGCCTTTCTCATCTTTGTATTTGGTTGACTCTTTATAGGAAGCGTTGACCATGCCGTATAGCTGCCAATCATCGTTGAGATCATAGGTGCTGCTAAGTACTAAATTTAGGCGGTCATATGCTGATTGTAAGCCGCGATCGGCGTACTTATCATAGTAACAGTCATACTTTCCTACAGGGGTGTAGACTCCCTTATCACCAAAGAGGTTTTCACATTGTGCTTCATCGACAGGGCTGTATTTGTCGCTGGTATAAACCTTATCGTAGTCACGCACCCACGAAGCCCAGCTTGATGCTGAAGCATCTCCATATGGACCCGCCCCCCAACGTGTTTCGCCCTCGTCATCTTCATAATAAGCAGGGCTATAGAAAAGATCTCTTTGATAGGTTTGGATCTGTTTTACGTTTTTATATTCGAGCATGACCAGTGTCTGGCTATTCTCAGTATTGAAACCTTGTAGGTAAGAAAGGTCTAGCTGTTCACCGCCACCTTGAGTAGGGTCGTTATATTTTACCGCAACCTTGGCTCCTTCATATTCCGTTTTAAGGATAATGTTTACTACACCACCAACGGCATCAGAGCCATAAATTGCAGATGCACCGCCAGTTAGGATTTCAATTCTCTGAACTGCGGCGGTGGGAATGTCTGACACGTCTACAAAATTTGAAGTGCCTCCCGCTGCGCTTGGGAATGAAGCTTGGCGGCGGCCATTGATAAGCACTAGGGTTCGGTTGGCACCCATTCCTCGTAAATTGACTGAGCTTGCACTGTCGGTAAAACCATCGCTTTCGCCATTAAGAGAGCCACCACTACTGGCAATTGAAGACTGCAATACTTCGGCAATAGAAGTTAGACCACTATTGGCTATCTCACCTGCCGAGATAACAGTAACGGGGGCTACCCCTTCAAAATCGGCGCGTTTAATGCGAGAACCTGTGACCTGAATTTTCTCTATTGGCTCGTCTGCAGTTTGCGTCTGCACTGCTTGTGCTGCAAAGCTAGTAGCGGGTGTAATGCTGGCGAGCGCAATCGCCATACTTAATATTGAACGTTTCATCTGTCATCCTTTCGTTTTTGTTAGCCATTAGCATTGGGAGACTTACTGGCTATTTTTTATAGGAACTTACTCACTAGAGTTGCTGTGACCTCTCCAAATTGCTCTGGGGTTATTTGTAAATTCTTTGTTAACCTCCAGCAACATTAAGAGAGTCGTTTCTTCGTTGTTTATATATCTATTTAATATCTATTTTGTTTTTAATTAATGGGTTAGTATGTTTTTAAAGTGTGCTGCAAATGTGTCTGGCATGTGACAATTTTACTTGGGGGGATTGCTGAGGTTGTAGCGGTTACCCTAAAAGCTACTCGTTAGGCTTTTTAAAGAGGTGAGGTGACTATGGTAAAGCTGGGAATTAAGTTTGAACTTGGTCGTTGCATCGTTGATCCAAGCGACCATAGCTTGCGCTTTCTGTCCTCGCTTGAGAGTGCCGAAGCTTGTACTACGTTGCAGCCTAAGTTTATTGAAGTACTTGCTTACCTCGCGAGCCGCTTTCCTGATGTCGTATCTCGGGAGGAGATTATTGAGCATATTTGGGATGGTAATGCGTATGTCGGTAGTAAAGCACTTACCAATGCGATTTGGCATTTAAGACAACAACTTAGTCCTATATCCGATGAGCCCATCATAGAGACTGTGCGTAAAAGTGGTTACCGCTTGCTGATTGAGCCTCAATATAGTTCAGCTGACTTAGTCGACGATGTTGACGTGTTGCAGCAACTACAAAGCCGGGCTGAATCGTTAACTATTGCCTTAAAGCGCAGTTGGATTACGGTAGCAGCTGTCAGCGTGATAAGCCTTATTACACTGGCCTATCACCTTTATCATGATCAGATAAAAATGATGGAACCTCAGGTTTCTAGACTGTCTTGGGGCGGCGAAGCTGAACGTTTCCCTGCCGTGTCCCCAGATGGCCAATGGCTAGTATATGGCAGTCGTAATAATGGCCAAAGCTATAGCCTGTACTTGAAAGATCTATCAGACTTTAACAGTAGCCCTAAACGACTAACCTCTAACGCAAGCCGAGAAGCTCGTGCAGTTTGGAGCTCTGACGGTACAGCGTTATATTTTCCAAGTACTGACAAGCGAACAGGTGATTGCTTTATAAAACAGTTCACTATCGCCACGGCCAATACGGTTGATCTTAGTCGTTGTAATAGCTATATGTCAGCACTTGACCTTGCCCCTAACGATACAGAGCTGGCCTATATTGGCTTTGACTTAGACACTAGTACTGGTGGCTTATATACAGTTAATCTGCAAGAGACAGAGGCGCCGCCCCGTAGGCTTTCTTGCCTGGTGGATTGCAACTACCGCGATCGTGATTTAGCCTACAGTACCGACGGTAAATGGCTCGCTATCGCACGACGTTTTGGTAATATTTCAGAGGATATTTTCATTCGAAACCGCGCGACCGGAGAGGAGCTACGCTTAACTGAGGGGTTGGAGGATATTCGTGGACTTAGCTGGCATCAAGATAATAAGCGCTTAGTATTTAGCACTGAAACATCGGGGGTGCGTAATGGGTTCATTATTGATATTAGTACTAAGCAGTCTAAAGCTTTAAACATCGCCGGCTTTAGTTACCCAAGCTTTCTTGCGAATAGCAATGCTCTGGTGTTTGAACGTCATAAAAAAGAGTACCAGATCGTTTATTTAGCAACCGATGCCGCTGTGGCTAGTGCACCATTTCCGATGTTGCAGTCAGGGTTTAGCTTTCGAAATCCAGATTATTCTGAGCAGACCAAGCGTATTGTTTATGTCTCTAATCTCACTGGCGCCAATGAACTTTGGACTGCAGATATAAACGGTGAGAATCGGCGTCAATTGACACGGTTAAATCAGCGAGTTGCTTACCCTAAATGGTCTCATGACGGAAAGAATATCGCTTTTTTAGCACCTGATGCTAAAGGCGAGGGGAATGTGATCCATATACTTAACTTGGCCAGTCAAAGTTTGAGTATATTAACCTCACCGTACATCGACCATGGACGATTGAATTGGAGTCATGATGATAGCGCTATATTTACCTCAACGGATGATGGTTTAACGCAGTTCTTTCTTTCTGAACACCAAGTTAAAGTTATCTCTGATGTGGATATTCGTTTAGCCCAGGCCACTAACGATGGACGCTTGTTATTTACGCGAGATGATAAAAATGGCTTGTGGGAAATGGAGCTTGATAAGCCTGATAAGCTCACTAAGATCATCTCTTCGTCGGTTTTTAGAGAGAAGCACAATTGGACTGTGGTTGATAACGGCCTTTTTTTTAAAGCCAATGGGGCTGGCTTTCAACAGATAAACTATTGGAACTTTTCAGAGAAGGCATTGAAACCCATTATACGTCTACCTAGCTCAAGCCTAAGTTCATTTGGTTCAATGAGCTACAGTATAGCGGAGCAACAGTTGCTGATGACGCTGTCTAAATATTCAGAGCGTGACGTGATGATGCTTGAGCATAAGTTGCTAAGGTAATAGCAACTTATGCTTTGAATACTATAAGGCGCTAAACTTTCCGCCGAGAATAGCTGCACGGTTTGCACCCGTCACGGCAGGTAAATTACCAGGTAACCCCAGGTGGAAGCGCATTGCTAGCCAAGCAAAAGCAATGCCTTCAACCCATTGCGGGTTAATGCCCAACTCGGCAGTGGTAGTGATTTTATAGTGGGGCAAAAGCTGTTTTAGACGGCACATTAGCTCGGTATTATAAGCGCCGCCGCCACAGACATACATCTCGCCCATCGTTGATAATGCTAAGGTGTCATTGGCAATACTAAAGCAAGTTAAATCGAGCAAGGTTGATTGAATATCGGCATCACTAAGGTGGTTAAACTCGGCGAGTTGCTGCTCCAGCCACGCTTGATTGAATAGCTCTCGTCCGGTGCTCTTCGGAGCGGCGAGTGAAAAGTAGGGGTGGGATAACAAATGCAGCAGCATCTTGTCGTCGGTGGTTCCCGTTTTGGCCCAAGCACCATCTTTGTCATAAGGTAAGTCTTGGTGATATTGGGTCCATGCGTCCATTAAGGTATTGCCAGGTCCTGTATCAAATCCGGTAACCGCTTCGGTGTTGCCTGGCAAGTAGGTAATATTGGCGATGCCACCAATATTCAAAATAATACGTTTATGCTCCGGCGTGGCAAATACCTGCTGATGAAAGGCTGGAACCAGCGGTGCACCTTGGCCACCAAGGGCGATATCTTTGCGCCTAAAATCTGCGATTACATCAATGCCGGTTTCTGCTGCAATGGTATTTGGATCGCCAATTTGCAAGGTAAAACCCATTTCAAGGTTGGGCATATGGCGAACGGTTTGGCCGTGGCTACCAATTGCAATAACTGCAAGCTTATCGACGCCTGCTTTATCTAGTAGCGTATTGACCGCTTTTGCAAACAGCTTTCCTACGGCGCGATCGAGATGGCCTAAACGATTAATCTCATCATTTCCGGGTAAACACAACTTTTGCAAATTTCTTAACAGGGCGGCAGGGATCTCTTCTGAGTGGTGCGCTATCAAGGATGGCGTATCACCGCTAAACTTAACGAGCACTGCATCGACACCGTCCATACTGGTGCCAGACATTAGACCAATAAAGTAGCTTTTATTCATGGTATTGATCTCTTCTGTTAACCTTGATTGAGCAAGCATTAATGCGATGCAAACTGTACTTGTTTATTGTGTTCAAGCTCACCCATCAGCTTTTTACTTACGATAGCAAATTGGGCTTTCTCTTTCTTAGCAATCGCTTGTGACTTGGGCAGCTTAACTGTGCGTGGGTTACGGTGAACACCATTTACAATAAACTCATAATGCAAATGCGCACCTGTTACACGCCCTGTCGAACCTAGGGTACCAATTATTTGCCCCTGTTTGACTGAAGCGCCAGTTTTCACTTTACGCTTTTTAAGGTGCAGATACTTAGTGGTGTAGGTGTCATTGTGCTTGATGAAAACGTAATTACCGTTGTATTGATTATAGGCTGATTTAATCACTCGGCCTTTACCCGCGGCTTTTATTGGTGTGCCAACTGCGGCAACATAATCAACCCCTCTATGGGCTCTAACTTGACCTGTGACTGGATGTAAGCGACGTGGATTAAAGCTTGAGCTTACATATTTAAAATCAACCGGGGAGCGTAGAAATGCTTTACGCATACTGCGGCCTTCAGCGGAGTAATAGTTGCCGTCTTTATAACGCACAGCGGTATACAGGTCACCCTGGTTAGTAAACTCAGCCGCTAAAATATTACCGTTGCGCAAAAACTCGCCGTCGGCGTATTCCTCCTCGAACAGAATGGAAAAACTGTCACCTTTCCTAAGGTCCAAGGCGAAATCAATATCCCAGCCATAGATTGTGGCCAGTTGCATGATTTGATTGGGGGTTAACCCAGCAGCAACGCCTGCATTCCAAAAGTTATTTTCAATGGTGGCATTGGCAAACTTGCTGCGAATTTCAACTTGCTTAGTGCTGATGCTCTCTTGATATTTACCATCAACTCGGTTGACCACTAAGGTTGAGATCTTGTCTAAGTGGTAGCGTAGCTGCATCAATTGGCCTTCATCGTTTTTAGCAATTACTAGCTCATCGCCAGGCATGATTTTAAGCAGGTTCTTTTTTGACTTAGGCAATTGAGTGACATCATAGACATCTTTAGCAGTTAAACCAGCACGGCTAAAAAGTGCTGCAAGGGTGTCACCACTTTTAACCTGAAAATGTTTTTCGTTTAATACCGGTTCAATATCTACAGTTGTTTGTTCTGTTTGCGCTTGGTTGGATGAAGACGATTGCGCTAGCGGCTGTTTTCGAGTCTCTGCATTATGTTGATTGATTGAATCAGAACCTGCTGGAGGAGTCGGTGTTCGAAATGCTAAAGGTACGTCATAACGGGTATTTAAGTCATATTCACCGTTTGATGACACCGTCTGTTTTGATGCTTGAACATCATCTGACGGTATTAACACAATAATTAGGGTGACAAAAACTAAGATACAAAGGAGTATTTGATGTAATTTTGGCAGTAATTTAAATAAAGTTATAACCTTTCCCATTGACCTCGGTACCAAATTCGCTCTTTCTTAGTGATCCCCTTAGTGTACACACTTTCATTTGTGCTGGCTAACAAGTAACATTAGTCCCCAGATTTTATGATTAGGCTCCCAGGAGTAACCGCCGACATGGCTGATTTAGAGCAAGCATTAGCAGAAATTAAACGTGGTACTGACGAAATTTTACTTGAAGCGGATCTGCTGGAGAAGCTAAAAGAGGGTCGTCCACTAAAGATCAAACTTGGCGCCGATCCAACCGCGCCAGATATTCATTTGGGCCACACCGTTATTTTAAACAAAATGCGTACCTTTCAAGAGCTAGGTCATGAAGTGATCTTCTTGATTGGTGACTTCACTGGTATGGTCGGCGATCCAAGTGGTAAAAACAGTACTCGTCCGCCACTGACACGTGAGCAAGTACTTGCTAACGCCGAGACCTATAAAGAGCAGGTGTTTAAGATTTTAGACCCCGCTAAAACCCGTATTGAATTTAACTCTAGCTGGTTAGAGCCGCTTGGCGCTGCTGGTATGATCCGTTTAGCATCGCAGCAGACTGTTGCGCGTATGATGGAACGTGATGACTTTAAGAAGCGTTATGGTTCAGGTCAAGCTATTGCGATCCATGAATTTATGTACCCATTACTGCAAGGTTACGATTCGGTTGCACTTGAGTCAGATGTTGAGTTAGGTGGTACGGATCAAAAGTTTAACTTGTTGATGGGGCGTGAACTACAAAAGTCGTCAGGTCAAAAACCACAGACTGTGATCATGATGCCGTTACTTGAGGGTCTTGATGGCGTTAAGAAGATGTCTAAATCTGCCCACAACTACATTGGTGTGAGCGAACCTGCTGGAGAGATGTTCGGTAAAATCATGTCTATCTCTGATGAGTTGATGTGGCGCTACTTTGAATTGCTATCATTCCGTCCGTTAGCTGAGATTGAGCAATTTAAAGCGGATATTGAAGCCGGTGCTAATCCGCGTGATGTAAAGATTGCATTAGCCAAAGAGATTATTGCTCGCTTCCATGATGAAGCTGCTGCAGACGCTGCCCATCAAGAGTTTATCAACCGTTTCCAAAAAGGCGCGCTTCCTAGCGATATTCAAGAGTTAGAAATCGCAGCGGGTGAAGGGATAGCGATTGCTAACCTACTTAAAGAAGCAGGTCTGGTTAGCTCAACATCTGATGCTATGCGCATGATTAAGCAGGGCGCAGCTAAAATAGATGGTAACAAGATTGAAGATACACGTATGCAGCTAACGGCTGGTACAACGGGTGTTTTCCAAGTGGGTAAGCGCAAGTTCGCTAAAATCACTTTGATATAGGACTTTATTTTAATATAAAGCCTTATATCGTCACAGTGCTCATAAAGCGCTGGTTATTAACAACGGTCTGTACCAAAGTGCAGGCCGTTTTTGCATTGCCAAGTAAGCTTAGCGGCATCTACACTCCACAAACCTTTCTGTTTTTCCATCGACAATATCAATAACATTTTTGGATGTTTACTGTTCTGTTGGCTAACACTGTAAGTGACCACTTTACCCTCGAAGTTTTTAATTCTCGCTAAGGTAAAGTTATCGCCTGAGTAATGGGCTGAGATAGATTCTGGTGCCTGTGTCCACTTTAATGACTCTTGTTGAGCTTGACCAAGTTGCTGATTAAATTTGTTTATTGGTTGCACAGCGTAAGATACCACGATCGGATTTTCATAGGCCGACGCAGCGCTGCAAAACAGGACTGAAAAAGCAAAAAGCGTACGAATAATATTGATAAAACTCATAACAACCTACAGCAAAAAGTATGTCTCTATTACTTTGACAGGCTAGATTGAAAAAGTTTCCTACTGCAGCTTTAAAATGCGATCCAGCGCTCACTGAAGATATTCAGTTTGCTGGTTACCCGCAAATTTTTGCGATTATTGAGTGGATAGCTGATCCGACATGGTTTGATAGTCCATCAGATCTTGGTGCTCTTTGACGCGATTATTCGTCATATCTAGGTTTAAAGTTGTCACGCCTGGGATGGCGAGATCAATAATACGGCCGGGCTTACCAAATTGCTCTCCAGGGCCTCTATAGTGGTAGTTACCAATTAGAATAACCAAAGAGCCTGAGTTAAACATATGCTCAATATTAAAGTCGTACTCAAGTACGCCTTTATGGGCCCGTTTTAAAAAACTTAATATGTGGCGCTTCCCAGTGTATTTGCGGCTTGCGGTTCTGTCATTAAACACGCTGTCACGATTATAAAATGAGGTTAGCTTAGCGTAGTCTTGGCTAGTGAGAGCTTTAATATACCTGACTGCTAGTTGTTGTTCTTTAGGCATGTCACCGATGTTGGCGAAGCTTGGCAAACTGAAAAAAACCAGGAGTAAACTAAATAATTGTAATCTCATTTTTGTTGCGTCTTTAAGTCAAATGCAGGTAAGGATAGATGCCAGCGTATTGCAGCTAATCTTATAGTTAATGCGGTCGCCATAGCAAACAGCAGCGCAAACATATCTGGCGCTCCCCAATATAAGCTAATGGTGTAACAGATCCCACCCATAATTGATGCAGTAGCATAAATTTCTGTGCGCAATACCATTGGCACTTGTTGGCAAAGCAGATCACGTATGATACCACCGCCTACACCGGTTATTAGCCCCATCACAACCGCTATCATGCCACCTAGCTCGAGGCTCAAAGCCTTCTCTGCGCCAATAATAGTAAACAGAGCTAAACCGAAAGCATCAGCCACAGGAAAGATATATCGAGGTACACGTTTGGGTTTACGCACGAATATCAGTGTCAGTAGCACGGTCGCTAAAATAACAATAATATAGTTAGGATCCTGGATCCAAAATACAGGCGTAGTGCCTAATATCGCATCGCGAATACTGCCGCCACCCACGGCGGTAACAGAGGCTAAAACAATCACCCCAAACGGATCCATTTTATGTCGACCAGCTGCTAGCGCACCAGAAAGCGCAAATACAGAGGTGCCGCATAGGTCGAAGAAATAGATCCAATCTATCATTTGTCTAACTCTTTCAGGTGGATGTTTAACGCATCGACAGAGATGCGGATTTCAATGACAGACAACAGCAGCGAGTAAAGCAATAACAGCAAGCTACAACCAAAAATTAGCGAACCAATTTTATTAAAGCCAATATAGATAAAAATCATACACAGTACACAGAGCGCAAAACTGAGTACGCCTGATTCTTGCATTCTTTTGATTATACTAATTCGCTGGCGTAAGTTTTTTAGCTGGCTGTCGTGGATTGGTTGGCCATCTGCACTTAAACTGCGGATAAGTGCAGCTAGCGCAAAAAAACGGTTGGTATAGGCGAGCAATAGCAGAGAAATTGCCGGAAACAGCAATGCAGGTGTTGTAAGTGACACATGGATGTTATCTAGCAAACTGAAAGCCTATTACGAAGATATTAACTAGGTTAAGAATAATACCTATGCCAACAATATATACAAGAAGGCGATAATTTTCTGGATGAATTTACATCAAACTGCTTAATTATGATTCATCGCGGCGCCAGAGGTTACAATAGCGAGCACTTTAACCATTGATAACTCGCAATGCCCCCCAGAGCGTTGGGAGCAAAATGATCGCAAAGGTCCATAAGCCAAATGCCATCGAGTTGAGTTTTAACGCGCGCTGAATATCCGCATGTCCTGGCAGTGGGCCATATTTTAGCTTGGGGAAAGTGACCTTTTTATCTGTGTCGTTGCCACTTTGAAATTTTGCTGGGCCACCAAGCTCAATACGCAGAGCGCAAGCAACAACGGCACTGGTTTGATACTCAACAATGGGAGGTGCATTGACTTTCGGGTTCATTAGCACCGCTAAGCTCTTGGGTCCCCCCTGAAGTGCAAGGCTAAAGCTCCATAGTTTAGCGGGAATGAAATGAACAACACTACTAAGTGCATACACCCCGACGCCAAAGAAACGATATTGCGGGTTATAAACAGGCCAAGCGTTATCTAACTGCTTAAGCATTCTAGCTGCGAGGAGTAATGGCACTCCGCCGATACTGTAAAACAGCGCAGTAGAGGCTATACCGTAGGTGGGGGTTGTTGCTAAGCGCTCAATAGTGACTTTACTCAATCCTACATTAGACAAAGATTGGGTGCGTCGATTGAGCCAAGGTTGTAATAATGTGCGAGCGCGGCCCTTATTATCTCTTTGAATAGCAATTGAGACTTCGCGGGCTATGTATCTAAAATGGTCATCTTGCAAACAAATATAGATAACGAGTGCTTCAAAAAACCAAGGGAACTCAGCAAGCTCGATAAAGAAGCTGATAATAAGCCAAAAGGGGAGTAGCAAAAGCAGCATCGATAGTACGCCAGCAATGATCTGCTGCGATGGTGCTCGGTGGGTATGATTAACTTTAATACTTAAATTCAACGCTAGGTTGTTCAGCCACACAAGAGGTTGCAATTGGCGCGGTAACGGCGCCATACGTGCGAGCAGAACCGACATTAACAGCACTATAGCACCGATATAAAGTTGACTATCTTGTGAGAAGATTTTTGTAAACTCCGGAACCATAGTGTCTGTTATATCCTTATTCTATTTGCTAAATATTATGTTTTACAGTTGCTTAATGAGTGCGATAACCATTAACGCTGAATGCAGACCCGCTTTAATAATATATTCGTCAAAATCGACAGCTGAGTCATCGTTAGCATTATCTGATAGCGAGCGGATCACCACAAAAGGTACTGCAAACTGATGGCAGACTTGAGCAATTGCTGCCGCTTCCATTTCGCACGCTGCCATCGTTGGGAAGTTCTCTAACATAGTCTTAGTGCGTACAGGATCGCAAATAAAGCTATCACCGGTACAAATCAGGCCTTCAATCGCTTTGACCTCACCAAGACTAGCAACGGCTTTTTGCGCTGCAGCAACCAGTTTAGCGTCTGGAAGAAAGGCAGCTGGCTGTTGTGCCATTTGGCCAATTTCGTAGCCAAAAGCAGTAACATCTACATCGTGATGACGCACTTCTGAAGAGATGACAATATCGCCAATAGCAAGATCATCGGCGAAACCGCCAGCAGAACCGGTATTGATAATGGCGTCAGGCGCATATTTCTCAATAAGCAGCGTTGTAGCGATACTGGCGGTAACTTTACCAATACCAGAGCGAGTAACAATGACTTCTTGACCGGCTAATTGACCGGCGACAAACTCGATACCCGCAATAGTGGTAGAAGTCGAATTTTCCATCGATTCAACTAAATGCGCAACTTCTGGCTCCATAGCGCCAATAATACCGATTTTCATGAAATGACCTTTTTTTAACTGCCTGAATGATTATGGGCGCTAATATACCACGGCCTATGGTGATAGTGAAAAAGCCATAGTGGTAAGTTGAGATATGATGCAAGCGCGGCTAGCTGCAGCTTGCTGGCTGCAAGCCATTGGAGTTGTTTCTGCTCGTGGTTAACTGGGATGTGTCTCAAAGTTAATTGGCCTTCGAATGAAGACTGATTACATTTTTTGAATTGTGTTGCCAAGCAACCTGTTTGAACTTGTGTTCCCGACACCATTACGACATTTCCCATATCCCTATGGGTTAAATGTGAATGAACGATCGCATGTGTAGACACTGCCGTGACACGCAGCAAGTCCATCCATGGAAGCTCGGCCATGACGTCCATGTCATGGACGGTCACGGCCGTATCTGCACTTGGATAATTGGTGTTTTAATTTGTAGTGTAGTGGCAAGGCTTCTAGTACGGAAATACCCCAAAGTCATTTTCACTGATTAAAATGGTTAGTAGCACAATAAAAAGTTTGGGCTTACAAAAGCTAATGTGGGACGCAAGATAAAACACCTGCCCCCGAATTATCATATATGCCGCAGCCTAGAGACTTTTCTTCCTGCGTGAGCATTGCACTTTATGCAATGATAGAGGTTCTTTGTTTCACTCAGTCAAAGAAACAGGGAATCAGTTCTTTCTATGTTATAACTCATTGTTGATACGTTGTTTTACTGTTAATCTTGAGTGATTAAAGTACTAGCAGCTTGTTCTTATTAAGACCGTTCTTATGCGGAATTCAGCCTAATATACTGTTAGCCATCTTTTTATTCACACTAGGATTTATTAATGACGACAAGAGACGACAACCCTAAAGTTTTTATTTCTTATAGTTGGAGCAGTCCAAAACACGAAGAATTTGTTTTGAATTTAGCTGAGAGACTTATGGCTGACGGAGTACATGTATTACTTGATAAGTGGGACTTAAAAGAAGGGCATGATAAATATACATTTATGGAAAAGATGGTTACTGATCCTGATGTAGCTAAAGTCCTTATAATTTCAGATTCAAAATATGCCACAAAAGCAGACTCCCGCGCGGGAGGTGTTGGCACTGAATCACAAATAATCTCCAACGAAGTATACTCGAAAACAACTCAGGAAAAATTCATTCCTGTTGTTACTGAATATATTGATGGTGTAGCATGTTTACCTGCTTTCTTAAAACCCAGAATATATGTAGATCTAGCTACTGACGAAGTGTTTTTTGATGAATATGAAAAACTATTACGGAATATCTTTAGTAGACCCAAAATTGTAAAGCCAGTGTTGGGTAAAGCACCTTCTTTTCTTTTTGATGAGAGTCCAATATCGGTAAATACCGCTTCTATATTTTCCTCAGTAAAAGACTCAATTGAAAAAGAAAAGAAATCTTATAAAAGGTTAGTTAAGAGTTATTTATCAAAACTTCTAGAGTCCATTGAATCCTTTAGAATTACAGAAACGTCTGAAGAAATTGATGAAAGAGTAGTTGAAAGTATCAATGAATATAAACCTTATCGAGATCAGTTTGCTGAATTAGTAGAATTGCTCTGTGATTATGGTTTAGTCAATACCTGTCGTGATGAGATGTTTTCATTTTTTGAAAACTCTTTGGCTTTAAACGAACCTTCATCAAACATGGGTTCATATAACGATATGTGGTTTGATAACGTTAAATATATGAACCAAGAATTGTATTTATATTTCATTACCATATTAATTAAGTCTTCAGAATTTGATGAGATAGAATTTTTCTTAACAGAAAAATATTTTACTCGTGGTATTAGGGGGCGAAAAGTTAAAGATTTTACAGAGTTTAATTCATATATCTCTGTTTTAGATAAGCGCCGTAAGAATCGATTAAAAATGAACAGAATTTCTATAACTGCTGATATGTTACATGATTCAGCTAATGTTAAAGGCATTTCATTTGACTCATTAATGCAGACTGATTTCATACTTTGTATGAGAAGTATTTTGAATTTAAATGATTACTATAATCGGTGGTTTCCTAGAACTTTGGTATATAAAGGTAGATGGGACAGCGAAGCGTTTGAACTGTTTTTGAGGGCGGAGTCTAAAAGTCATTTCGAAATAGTGAAAAAACTATTACTTATTAAATCTAAAGAAGATTTAATAGAAAAGTTTTCTGCCGCCGATAAAGCTTATAACCTTCAAAACTGGAGATTTGATTATGACAGAATCCCATTTGAATCTTACCTAAATTTAGAGTCGTTATACAATGGCTAACAAGTCGTTTAAACGGAATAAAAACAGTTGGTTATCGCTGCGCGATTTTAACCAACCATTTTTATCCGC
Organism: Shewanella piezotolerans WP3; assembly: GCF_000014885.1. Classification (NCBI taxonomy): domain Bacteria; kingdom Pseudomonadati; phylum Pseudomonadota; class Gammaproteobacteria; order Alteromonadales; family Shewanellaceae; genus Shewanella; species Shewanella piezotolerans. Next base: position 4,040,026 of record NC_011566.1, on the reverse strand, counting down.
TTAACGAGGCGTTAGCTGTATGGCATTGACCTGTCGTTAAGGTGACGTAAATGTGTCGTATACATAAAAGGAATTTTTCAACAGGATATAGCTTCAATATATTCATGTGATAAATATAAATGGAAATGAAAATACACGCTGAAAAAATCATAGAAGAACGTAAAGTTAGAGCTTGGAGCCAGCAACATTTAGCCGATGTTAGTGCTGTAAGTTTAAGAACGATTCAAAGAGTCGAAAATAATGGTTCTGGTTCACTCGAAACGGTTAAAGCACTAGCTTCTTGTTTTGATCTAGATGTGGCTAAGTTATTTCAGCCTGAAACCCCATCGAAGAAAAGTTATTCTAAATCTAAAATAGCGATATTATCTTCAACGATAGCGGCCATTTTTAGTAGTGTTTTATTCCTAGCGCCGTCTACGATGGCATCTGATATTAAAATATACTCAGATGAAGTCATAACATCTACAAATAATGATTACCGAGTCTACAGTAACAATGTAGAGATTTTCTTGCCAAAAACTCTTACTTATGAGGTTTTAGTTGATTCAAAGTGGGAAACAGCTACACCAGAAATCGCCAGTGGTAGTGTTAAGGTACACTTGGAAAACTCAGTTGTTTTTATTGAGAAAGCAATAATAACGAAAACTGAAAAAGGAACTAAAATCACTACTAATTATGCAAAATTTGCTTACACTGAGTAATTTACTGCAATAAAGGCATTCAAACGGACAAAAAACAGTTGGCTGTTTTCCTTCGTTCAACATTTTAGCCAACACTTTTTTGCTGCTTAATGTGGCGTTAGTGTTCCTTAAAGATGGGCTTTCAAATTTAAGATGAATGGAGAAAACGAAGATTACTTTATAGCAAAATATGTGGCTGGTGCTTGTGATACTGATGATTTGGTCAACTATGCAAATGATAAGTTAAACAATGGCGTTTATTCTGATGAGTTACTGGATATCATTGATGCAGAACCTAAGTGTTGGGATATCGTTTCACCTCTTTTTGAAAAACTTATTGCTCAACTTCCTTCATTTGAGGATTCAATTCATTTAATAATCAAACATCACTTAAAGTTGATCGCCGGTGAAAAATTAGACCCATTCATTCAATTTCGGCTGTTACTCAATGATATTGATAATTTTGATTTACATGAAAATGTGACTAAATATGTTGGAGATAATGTAGGGATCGAGCATCTATATGGATTTTATTACGCTAGAGATGAATTAGAAGTAAATGATAATTATGGTGTTATTGAAATAGGCGCTCTAATGCAAGAAGAATCTAAAAAGTGGCTATTGGAACACTAATAAACCGTTCAAGAGAGAAAATTTACAGTTGGCTGTTTTCGTTCCTCAACGTTTTAGTTAACAATTTTTTGCCCATTAGTTAGGGCTACATGGACTCCCCTTTGTCAAGCAATAGTAATCACACAAAAACAGTGGATCTGACAGCAGCTCTACATTCGGCGTTTGATTAGCTTGCTGCCTAAACAGCTTTTGGCTATCGCCCTGATGATTTGCGCTTGAGCAAAGATCTCATTCGTTAAACAGTATTACTTTCTCTTTCAAGAAAGATGTACTTCCCAACTAACCAGATTCAATCGCTCTCGGTCTGACCGTGTTATCGTCAATTGCTAATGCGTCGACTCGGTGGGGTTAACCGTTTGGGTTAATCCTTTTTACGTTTTTACATAGTTAACTTGGTACTCTTGTCCTGATTGCAATAATGACCAAATTAGCCGTGCATTTTTAGCTGCCAAAGCAATGACAGCTCTTTTGAAACCTCTTCGCTCGATAAGGGCTTTAATCCATAAACTAGTTCTATCTATTTTATTGGCACAGTTTGCGATGACAGCGCGAGCACCATGGATTAGCGAGGTGCGGATATGCTTCTCACCGCGTTTACTTATTCGACCTAGTGTTGGCTTTCCGCCAGTGGAATACTGCTTCGGCACCAAACCTATCCAAGCTGCAAATTGGCGGCTAGTTGAGAAGTGTTTTGCATCACTGACTGTCGCGACTACTGCTGTTGCGGTAACTTCGCCAATACCTGGTATGGTCATTAACCGCTTAGCGTCTTTCATCTGGTTAGCAAGGGCATAGAGCTTTCGGTCAGACTTTAATATGTCTTGGTTTTGTTGTTTTATGCTCAGCCATAAATCATGGAGTAGTTCGCGGGCTAAATCAGGCAAACCGTTCTCAGCATCCTCGAGAATTTCAACAATATGCTTTTGAGCAGGATAACGACCTTTAGGCATAATAATACCAAACTCGGATAGTAAGCCACGTAATCGGTTTATCATCGCCGTACGGTCTTTGATTTGGCCTTGTCGAATGCGGTGTAGGCATAAAACGGCTTGTTGCTCTTCGCTTTTAATACAAACAAAGCGTGTTTTTGGTCTAGTCACTGCCTCACAAATGGCTTCAGCATCATTGGCGTCATTCTTTTCACTTTGGCGATAAGGAATAACGAATTTAGATGCCATGATACGTACGTCGTGGCCGTATTTTGTAAACTCTCTTGCCCAGTAGTGAGCGCCAGAGCAAGCTTCCATCCCGATAATACAGGGTGGAATGTTAGCGATTTTTTCTAACAGCTTGTTTCTTTTAACTGTTTGCTTTAGTTTAGTTTTACCGTATTCGTCAACACCATGAATACTAAAAACTAATTTGGCTAAATCGATGCCAATTGCTTTAATTAAGGACATATGGACTCTCCTTGATTGAATGTTTGCACTTTCAATATGGCACATAGTGGCCAATTGGTAAGGGGAGTCCATATCATTCGTTACCACATATCCGATTGCTATATTTTCACTAATGAAATTCATCACTGCAAGAGCTTTAGCTCTAAGGCATTCCTGTCCAATAATGAGCTTCCCCGTTGGGCAGATATCTAGTGACTAACAGCCATTACAGACTCACCTAATACACCCATTCCCCATCGGAGTTGCCGAAGTACGTTGAAGAAATAGCCGTAATGCCCACATGGACGTGGGCATAGCTTTCGCGGGACAGGATGTCCCATCGGAAGCGCTAGGCTATTTCGAATAAGTATGAGGAAGACAACTTCGTTTGGGGCGCAGAGGGATTGTTAAGGGGCGCAAGCGCTTTGCCCCTTGGCTCGGGGGTGGGCGAAGCGCCACGATCTTATATCAAACGAAGTTTGATTGGTTTGGCTTTTAGATGTCGAAGTGCTCAAGCACAAACAAACTTTTGTCCAATAATGAGCTTGGTCGTTGGGCAGATATCTAGCGACTAACAGCCATTACAGACTCACCCAATACACCCACTCTCCATCGAATAAGTATGAGGAAGACAACTTCGTTTGGGGCGCTGAGGGGGGGACTCATGTGAAATCAAGAGCTGGGCGCAAGCGCTTTGCCCCTTGGCTCGACTCTTTGTTGCAAGTCTGGGCGAAGCGCCACGACCTTGGCCAAGCGAAGCTTGATATGTGGCATAGCCACGACTTTAGTTGTTAGACGCAGCCTAACTCTGGATAAAGGGGAAAACGTTCGCCCCACTTTTAGATATTGGTTTGCGTCCCGTTAACGAAAGACAATGATTACTCATTTACAACAATAGCTTACAGATGATAAGTTTGCGACTTAAGTATGATTTACCAGTGTTTAGATCTGCTACTCATAACTGCCAAAATGGTAAGTGATTTAATTTATAGGGATATAAAATGGAAGTAAAAGTATTTAACCGGACTGAAACCAGCGATAAGATCATCAGTGGTTCTGTTTATAATCTTGTTATCGGCCTAACTTTGATTTGGGGCTTTGCCGTAAATTGGTTGATGGTTGTCAATATCCCTGTTGAATCGATAAGTAGTATTAACCCGATAATGTTCTTTATTGGTTATTTTGCATCATGCTTTTTTGGTATCTATCTATTCAGTAAATCCGATAGCCCGATTGTTAGTTTCATCGGTTACAATTTTGTGGTGGTACCTTTTGGGTTAATCATTAACTTGGTGGTAAGCCGATATGATCCCAATATTGTAGTAGAAGCAATCAGAGTCACGGGTATGGTAACGTTTGTGATGATGCTACTCGGTTCTATGTATCCAGCCTTTTTCAACAAAATAGCAGGTGGCCTTACCGTCGCACTGCTGTGTGTTATTGTGGTAGAACTCATTGAAATATTCATTTTTAACACTCATCACGGTATCTTAGATTGGATCGTTGCGATTATCTTTTGTGGTTATATTGGCTACGATTGGGCGCGAGCAAATGCTATTCCGAAAACCTACGATAATGCAGTAGATAGTGCAGCTGCTTTATACATGGACATTATTAATTTGTTCTTACGCATACTGAGAATATTAGGTCGTAAATAGTTGCTAAAAGAGAAGGTTACTCATGGCTAACATGCAGCTCCGAGTTGGAGAGTTAGACAACCCGCAAGTGATGGTGCTGTTGCAACAGCACCATCAAGATATGTTGTCCCATTCGCCCGCAGAGAGTGTTCATGCACTTGATACCTCGGGGCTTAAGGCGGTTAATGTTACCTTTTGGAGCTTGTGGAGCGCGGAACATTTAGCAGGTATTGGCGCGCTAAAACAGCTGGATGAATACCATGGTGAAATTAAATCAATGCGCACGAGTCTTCAGTTTCTTCGCCAAGGTGTAGCGCATAAAATATTGGCGCATCTGATTGCTGAGGCACGAGCACGAGGTTATCAGCGCTTGAGCCTTGAAACGGGTTCAATGGAAGCGTTTCAGCCCGCAAAAAAATTATATGAACAGTTTGGCTTCCAAGCGTGTGCGCCTTTTGCAGACTACAAAAACGACCCTTACAGTTCTTTTATGACCCTTTCTCTATAAATTGAGCATTACAACTTCTGCTTCTTTGTCCCCTTCATCGAATTGCTCTGCAACTTATTACAGCATCTAATCTGGATGCTTCAACGTATGCACCTTGCCATTCTTTACATAAGTAAATTATTAAATCCCCATTTGAGCCTCATTTTTAACTGTGTTAAATTTAAATGAGAATCATTCGTATTTGAGCGTTGTTGAATGCAATTTAATAATCTTACTGCTGTTCGGCTGACTTATAACGAGTGAATAACCTAGTGCAACTAAATGGTGATGAAATGGAAAATTGGCAGCAACTCATGAACTCTGGCAATCAGCATTTTAAAGAGGCAGCTTGGCTGGATGCTCAATATTGCTATCAGCAAGCAGTTTCTTTGATTGAGAATGAATGGTCACATCAGTTGAGTGACCGGGAACTATTGTTTGCTTGGATAGCAGGCATGCACAATTTAGCTCATCTGTATGAGTCTCAACACCAAAGCGAAATGGCATTACATTATTTGAAGCACGCTCATAAACAGGTGCAAACATTATCTGCCGATGATTCTGTCTGCGCCGAAGTGCGGAGTTCTGCTTTTAACAGCTTGAGTTTAACCATCCCGCCATTACTTGACTTTGCTAAGCGACATCCAATTTGCGATGACTGTGTATCAGCATTAGAAGATACGGCAGCATCACTCGGCGGACAAAGTAGCGCATTACATTAGTCACCAAGAGCACTATCTATACGGGCATTAGCCTGCAGAGACCGTTTGTTAAATAGTTCAATTTGGATGCTCTGAACGTTTTGCATCAATTTATACATAAAGGAATATCGATGAATAAAAATTACCTGATAGCAATTATGACAAGCTTGCTAGTCATATTCTCAACCTCTGTTTTGGCCCATCCGGGCCATGATCATAGTGCAGAGTCTTCAAATCTCATCCATTTGCTATGGGCAGCTCCTGTAGCTGTTGCTGCCATATTGGCTTACAAAATACTTAGAACAGCTTTGGTAAAAAGATCATCGTTTGATGGAAATAAATAGGAGCTAAAATGTTAGCGAAGTTACTAAACCAAATTGACAGCAAGCACCCTTTTACGACAGTCTCGGCCCACTGTGATATTCCATGTAAAATCTACGATCCAATTACAGCGCAACTTGCTGTGTTGACGATGATCCGCATGGTCGATTTGCTTAATGAATTACCTACAGCAAATGAAATGTCGGCGGCTCAACTAGCACAGTTCAATCGTTTGCTGGGAGAGAAAGAGTTGCATGGGAAAAAAGTGAAAGCTGAAATACAAGTTATCTGGGGCGATTATATAAAACAACCTCAACTTGATGCTTTTCCTGAGTTACACTCGCTCACACATAACATCATGTTAGCTGCGTCAAAAAGCAAACAGCACATTGATCGGGCGGCAACGATGGAACTGCTTACACTGGTCAATCGCTTCGCAGAGATATTCTGGCTGAGTAAAGGGGTAGAGGTTTACTCGGCAAACTGTCCGTATCCACCTGCTGAACTTGTCATTTATCCAAAACTAGCGTCGTAATCTGCAACCATGTTTGGATTTAGCCTTAATAAAGTCGTTGGAAACAGCATGTTTCCTCGGCTTAAAAGTGGCAACTTCGTACTGTTATCAGAACACTTTGATAAACAGGCTCTAAAAGTGGGTGACATTATCAAACTTCTTCACCCTCGATATGGCTACATCGTCAAGACTTTAGTAGGGATTGACCATACTGGTCGGTATTGGTTTAAAGGCGAGAATAGGGATAGCGTAGGCATTGACGAAATTGGGCCTATTAAAGCCTCGCAAATAAAGAGCAAAGTGATACTGGTAGTGGGTTAATACCAATCAGTATAATAACTATGCTCTTCATTCATTGCTAACCACATGGATGTGGTGAATGTCATTAATGCAGGAGCATTTAATGACCTTACCTCAAAGTCGCTAAACTCTCGCTGAGCGATCAAATCTTTATACTGATTGGTATAAGTGCTTTCAAGGCCGCAATCGAGCCTTGAAGTTTAATGGATATAGGCTGGTTAATTAGCCTTTAGCGGCATCATCTGCTTGGATCTGTCCAACCAAAAGTACTGGCGCAGCGTCTAGCTCGTTGGCATCCATCATTGAAGCGATACGTTCAACTGACGATAATAGCTGGCTTTGTTCCCACTGCTCTAAATTCTGATAGCGGGTAATAAAGTGTTCTTGTAATGGCTTTGGTGAGTTGCTTAGCAGTGCTTTACCTGAGTCGCTGAGCGATAAATGCACCTTACGCTTATCGGTTTCACTGCGGGTTCTAACCACCAATTGACGGCTTTCTAATTTATCGACAATAGTGGTTACCGTCGCTGGACTTAAAGACACCTCTTTAGCTATCTCTTTGGCCAATGGCGCATCAAGCTGTTCGATATTTTGCATCACCATTAACTGCGGCCCCGTAAGCCCTGACAGTTTATTCAGTTGCCGAGAATGGATATCAATGGCACGGATCACTCGACGCAATGAGATCAATAATTCTTCGTACTTTTCCATAACTTTCCCATGCTGGTGATACTGAATTAACGGTAATTTTACGCCAAAAATAAAAATACGGCATAACGACAGAGCGTTATACCGTATTTTAGACTGCATGTGCAACTTAGCTAAACGATCTAAAAGCTAATCGCTATACCAATTGCATTAAGTATTTGGCCAGTTCAGAGCCCCTCAGCCTTTTCAATTCAAAGCGCATTGGTAAAGAAATGGTTATTCCCTTTTAAGCCAATGCAAAGCAGAAGTGGAAAGACTGAGGGTCTCACCTAGTGCGGCTGAGGTTAAACAAATTGGCAAACGCTGTATGCTTCGCTATGGGATTTGGAAATAGAATAACTATTAGCTCAAATTCCACTACTTGCCTACAGCGTTTTTAATTCCCGCTCAATGGTCAAACTTTTAATGCAGTTGCTATTAGAAGTTAAAGGTTCTTGCAACAGACAGTACGGCGCGAGTATCGGCAGTATCGATGTCCATACTGGTGTCTTCAACGGCTAGGTTAAAGTCGAAACCTTTCCAGCTTGTCATGTACTCAGCGCGGTAATGGTTGTAGGCTTTATCGCCATCCCAAGACCACTTGGCTTCATCGGTAGAGGTAGAACGATCAAAGCTAATACGGATATCATGACCTTCTGCAACAGTAAAGGTGTGTGCTGCCATCATGATGTAGTGACCTGCATCAACACCAAAGTAATCCCAGGTATACCAGAAGTTCAACTCGGTTTGCCCTGCTGATGAAGCGTAACCAAATTTGGTGTAAACCTCTGGGTATTTGTAATCGCTAGAAGCGTCGTCACCATGGTAAGTATAGTAAGCTATACCTGCATCGAGAGAAACACGTTCGCTTAGCTGGTAAAACATACCACCGTAAAAGTCTAGTTCTAACCAAGTGTCATCGCCAGAGCCGTAATCAACGTTCGATGCCCACGTTCCAACATACCAACCCGCATCGGCTGCATAGTCGAGGCTTGCCTGCAGGGCTGGACCATTGTCTGTTTGGCTCACACCGTTAAAGGTGTAATCAGAGGTCGCGTTAACGGTTGAGCTTACACCTGCAAAGGCAGAGGTAGGTAAAGCCATTAGACCTACTAGCGCAAGACTTTTAATTGTTGTTTTCATCATTTCCCTTTCTTTCTTATTAGTTAGCTAATTCAATTTTGCTAAAATCAATTTTGTTTTCTTTTGGTGAATGCTCAATCGCAGCAACCTTGTTAAATTTGGTGGCTAAGATATAGCCGAAACAAGCCAATATGAGTGCAATGGCTAATGCGCCAACCCACTGGATCTCAAGGAAGTTAAGCTGGAACAGTAGCGTCAGGCCACTCATCAGTGCGATATTGCCGACGATATATTTGGTCTTGCCGAAACGTTCGACCGTAAGGTTTAGGTTGTCGGTGTATAAGCGGATCAATGAGTCAAGTGAGTTGACTACAAAGGTAATGCCCACTAACACCATGGCGATGTTGTAGAAGCCTGTGGTGGCTATTTCATTGGCACTATAGTAGTACAGCACTGTAAACCAAACGGCGATAGGCAGTGATGGAAATACCATCATCGCAATCAATACCTGATAGGTTTTCATGCCGCCGACAAAGCGAGAAGTAAACTGACCAATCATGATGCTCCAAGCAAACCACCAGAAAAGGTAGAACTCGTGGTAATCATTGAGTGGCAGCACAAACTGGTGGATATTACCGAAGTAGTCCCCGAGCATGGCAAAGGTAGTGACAAATTCGCCCACACCAGAGTCTTTTGATAAGAATGCGCCGGCCCACATCAAGACAATTAAGCCCATAAACAACCAAGTGCTAGCTAAACTCAACTTACGTACGTAGCGAATACTCGTGCTTGAGTAAACTGCAGCGGCAATTATCACAAATACGATGAGATAGAAGCTACTAACAACCGTTTCGCCATCGCCCATCTCAGGTAGATACCAAGGTAAGTTGGTCAGTAGTAGGTAAGCGGTAAACGCACAAGTACCAATAATTACCACGTTATTAATGAACTTGATCAGCGGGATTTCGAAGAACTTGACTCTTGGCTCTATGACACAAAAATAGAAACAGGTCAGAAAGTAAAACGCCCAGATCAGAAATGCCCAAAAGCCAAACTCAATCGCGAGCGGATTGGTAAAGCCGTATTCAGGGCTAGCCGCGACATCAGCGTAGCCGCCAAACTCGGTCAGTGGGAACATAATCAGTCCCACGTCTAACCCTGAGGTAAACAAAATGGCGATAAAGGTGAAAGTACGCACGGGGGTGACTCCGACACACTTAACATTGCCCCAGCGGTAAATCACAAAAGCGATGGCTGCGAACGTAAATAATATCCCTATAGTAAGCCAAGTAGTCATTATAGAACTCCAGACTTATTGTTGTTATAAAACATGGGTTTAAATCCTTATGTTTATTGTTATTATGCTAACTTGCAGCAAATTTTGGCCGCAAAAATCCCTCAAGCCTTAATTATCGATTTAACGAAAGTTAAGGTTTGATAAATTACAGTTGGCGATTATGGCCATTTAGCCCTACTTGGCTTAGGCTGACCGAGGCCTATACCCAGCTATTTTGAAATGCGCAAATTGATTGCGGATCATCTCCAGTTCGCTGGGGACATCGACTGGCTTAGCACTTAAATGCTGCGCTAAGCCAAGCGACCTATCTTGTGGCGCTATCTCTTGGGTAAATGGTTGCGCTGTTGTTGCTGCCAATTGTTGGCGGTAATCACTGGCGCTGTACTCGGCGATAATGGGCTATGACCTAAAATCAAGTCTGCTGCTCGCTCTGCGACCATAATGGTCGGCGAATTTAAATTGCCGTTCGGAATGGTAGGGAAAATAGAGGAATCAACCACTCTAAGGCCTTCCATGCCGTGTACTCGGGTTTGCGAATCAACCACAGCCATCGCGTCTTCGCCCATTTTGCATGAGCAAGATGGGTGGTAAGCACTCTCAACAGAGCTTCTGACAAAACTGTCTATCTGCTCATCGGTTTGCACGCTAATACCTGGCTGGATCTCTTCGCCGCGATATTCATCGAGTGCGTTCTGATTGCTGATCTCGCGAGTAAGGCGAACACAGGCGCGAAAGCCTTCAATGTCATCTTGATGCGACAGGTAATTAAACTGAATACTTGGCGCAACATGCGCATCACTAGAAAGCACTTTAATACTGCCGCGGCTTTTAGGCTTGTTATGGCCAATGTGCACCTGAAAACCATGGCCTGCAAAAGCTTCTTTGCCGTCATAGCGCATGGCAGCAGGCAAGAAGTGATATTGTAAGTCTGGCCACTCAAGTCCAGCTTTTGAGCGAATAAAGCCACAAGACTCAAAGTGATTAGTGGCGCCCAGTCCAGATTTATTTAAGATCCAACGGGTACCGATAAATAGCTTATTCAACGGGTCGAGTTTGCCGTTAAGCGATATTGGCTTAAGGCACTTAAATTGGAAGTAGAACTCTAAGTGATCTTGTAGGTTTTCACCGACCCCTGGCAGTTCATGGACTTGCTCAATGCCAGCTTGTTTTAGCGTATCGGCTGCGCCAATACCTGATAGCTGTAGAATGTGCGGCGAACCGACAGAGCCAGCCGAGAGGATGACCTCTTTATTGGCGTTGACCTCTATGTGCTTACCTTTACGCTCAAAGTGCACCCCGACCGCTTTTTTGCTTTCGCCAGCTTTAGTCGAGAACAACACTTTATGTACCAGAGCATGGGTGATAACAGTGAGGTTACTGCGCTTCATCGCAGGGCGCAGATAAGCATTAGAGGTTGACCAGCGCACACCATTTTTAATGGTCATGTGCATGGCGCCAAAACCTTCTTGCTGTGCGCCGTTGTAGTCATCAGTGGCTAAGTAACCAGCATCAACTCCAGCGTCAACAAAGGCTTTATAGAGCGGATTTTTCATCTCATTGCCGTTATTAACCGCAAGAGGCCCGGCTACGCCGCGGTAATCGTCTCCACCAAATGCCCAGCTTTCTGCTTTTTTGAAGTAGGGCAGGCAATGGGCATAATCCCAATCTTTAGCACCCTCTTGCTGCCACTCATCAAAATCACGCGCATGGCCACGCACATAGACCATGCCGTTAATTGATGACGAACCGCCCAGTACCTTGCCGCGAGGGCAGTGCATACGGCGGTTATCAAGATGCGGCTCAGCTTCGGTTTCAAACTGCCAGGCATACTTAGCGGTATTCATTGGAATAGACAGTGCCGTTGGCATCTGGATAAAGATGCTCTTGTCACTACCACCGGTTTCCAGTAGCAGCACTTTGTTGTTGGCATCGGCAGATAGGCGGTTGGCGAGTACACAGCCCGCACTCCCTGCACCAACAATGATATAGTCGTACTTTTCATTTGATATAGAGGTCATGTCAGCGCCTTAAAACGGACTTTCAAGCGGCTGCATACCAACGTATACGGCTTTGATTTGAGTGTAAGCTTTTAGGGTTTCACTGCCGTTTTCACGGCCAATCCCCGACATTTTATAGCCGCCTACAGGCATCTCTGCCGGTGAGGCACCATAGGCATTTATCCAGCAAATACCTGCTTGCATCTGATGGATAACGCGGTGCGCGCGGGTAATGTCTTGAGTAAACACGCCTGCGGCCAAGCCTAAGCGGGTGGCATTCGCGCGGCGAATAACTTCATCTTCATCACTAAACGGCAGTACCGACATCACCGGACCGAAGATCTCCTCTTGGCTTAAGGTCATTTCATCGCTGCACTGACCAAAAATAGTCGGCGCAACAAAGTAGCCACTAGGGCTGTTATCAGGGCTTAAAGTGTGGCCGCCTGCGAGTAGCTCTGCGCCTTCTTGCTTGCCAATCTCAATGTAACTCATCACCTTGTCGAGATGCGGCTTTGAGATAAGCGCGCCAAAGTTTGTTGCCGGATCCATCGGATCGCCACAGACAATATTCTCTTGAGTGCGTTTAAGGAGTTTTTCAATAAACTGAGGGTAGATATCCTGCTGCACAAATACCCGTGTGCCATTGGTGCAAATTTCGCCCTGGGTGTAGAAGTTACCTAGCATGGCAGCCGATACTGCGTTGTCGAGATCAGCGTCGTTGAAGACGATTAGCGGTGATTTACCGCCAAGCTCCATAGTGACCTCTTTGAGTGAGCTGGCAGCAGCTGCCATTACTTTTTTGCCTGTGCCGACTTCACCGGTGAACGACACTTTTGCTATCTCTTCATTATGCGTTAGCCAAGCGCCCACGCGGCCATCACCTTGCACTACGTTAAATACACCATCGGGTACGCCCGCTTCGGTAAATATCTCTGCAAGCTTTAATGCACCTAAGGGCGTTTCTTCCGATGGTTTAAAGATCATCACATTGCCGCAAGCCAGCGCCGGCGCTGATTTCCAGCAGGCGATCTGTAGCGGATAGTTCCAAGCGCCAATCCCGGCACAAATACCTAATGGCTCGCGGCGGGTGTAATAGAAATCATCACCAACGGTTTGCTGATTGCCCTCAATACTTGGCGCAAGACCGGCAAAGAACTCAATTGAATCTGCACCGGTTACCACGTCAACCACTGACGCTTCTTGCCAGGGTTTACCTGTGTCTTGCACTTCTATTGCTGCTAGCTCGTCGTTGCGCTCGCGAAGCAGTGCAACGGCTTTAAGCAAAATACGACTGCGCTCGAATGTGCTCATTGCAGACCAAACGGCAAAGCCTGTTTTTGCACTGTCGATTGCCGCTTGCTGGATCTTTTCATCGGCAACTTCAACTAAATAATTGACCTTGCCAGTCGCTGGGTTAATCACTTCAAAGGTTTCGCCGCTACTGTTTCTAAGGGCTTGTCCGTGGATATAGTTTGGATATACAACTAGTGACATCGGGTTTCTCCGTACTGCATGATCACTGCCTCGATAAAGGCCTTACATAAAATTTGTGCCTGTTCGAACTCTTTCTCTGGTGCAGCGCTCAACGCACTACGTAGCCAAAAGCCATCAATCATGGCGGCAGTTTGTTTGGCTGCAGTGATGGCGCTGGTATCGGGAAGTAGCTTTTTGAAAGAAAATAAGAGGTTGCTATATAGACGTTGGCTGTTGATATGTTGCAGCCTTGCAAGCCCTGGCTCGTGCATTGCTTGTGACCAAAAGCTTAACCAGGTCTTGGTTGCCGGTCTTGAGCGTTGCAACTCGGTAAAGTTGGCCTCAACAATGGCGTGCAACCTCGCCAGTGGCAATAGCTCTTTATCTGCTGTGCGACTCAGTAGCGCTTGTTTAAGCTGATCGAGCAAATACTTTTGCGTTGCTTCAATTAACCCTTGTTTGCCGCCAAAGTAATGGCTAATTAATCCTGATGACAACCCAGCCAAACCACTAATCGTATTGATGGTGGTGTTGTGTAACCCATGTTGTTCAACCGAGACTAAAGTGGCGTCGATGAGCTGTTGTTGGCGGACGGTTTTCATTGGCGGGCGCGGCATAAAAGGCGAGATCCTGAATGGCTATTATTGTTAGTATTTTTGTAGCTCAAATTGTTAATTGAACGTTCAATTAATAACAACTCTAATGGTTAGAGCTGTAACTATCAACCTTTATTGAAATTTGCGACCTGAATCACAGAATCGTTTTGTGAATTTATGCTTGGAGTGACGTTGGTGTAAGTGTCTGATTAAATTGGCACAAAATCATAGAATGATAAGTGTTCAATAGTCGCTGTTTTGCAAAAAATAAAGTTTGAACAAAAATTAGTTTCAACCGTAATCTTTAGCATTCGATAGCTCTTAGATGTTGTTACTCGAACTGAGGGGCTTTTGTATTTAGCGGAGGCGATTAGCCCACAATCAGCTGATTGGCGTTAAGGGTAAACCCAGCATTATGACCACTGATTAAAAGCACTTTTAAAACACAAGTTTGATATACGAACCAAGTTGTTCTCTTTTTTGTAGAAGTTCTTGGTTTTATCACACTCCTTGTTTAACACTGTCCGTATATTAGGGGGTTGTTAAGCTGCTAAGCTTTTTACGTATTCACTTTTAACTCATTTGATATTGATGTTTATGTCGCTAGGCGCTTAATGTGCAACAGCGCAACCGCTGGGTATCGATATCACGAAAACAGGATGATAGATTCAATGACTAAAAAAATAATATTAGACACAGATCCAGGGATTGATGATGTCATGGCGATCCTGTTCGCTGAGGCGCATCCTGACATCGAGCTCAAGGCGATAACCACTATTTACGGTAATGTGGCCATTGCGGGCGCGACGCATAATGCTTTGTACCTAAAACAAAAGTATGGCTTTGGGGCCGATGTAGCAGAAGGCGCTAGCAAACCTATTGTTAGACCTCCGGTTGGCCCTACTGTCGCGGTACATGGCGAAAGTGGATTTGGTGATGTCCAAGTACCTGCTGATGTGGCGGGCGAGGCCGATAGTCGTCCTGCTTACCAATACATCATTGACGCGGTAACGGCCGAGCCAAACGAAATCACTTTAGTGGCTATTGGACCTTTGACTAACCTCGCACTGGCGCTGAAAGCTGAGCCTAATATTGTTAATTTGGTTAAAGAAGTGGTGATTATGGGCGGCGCATTCGGGGTTAACGATCACCGCGGTAATGTGACGCCATATGCAGAAGCTAATATCCATGACGATCCCCATGCTGCTGATATTGTATTTGGCGCCGCTTGGCCAGTAGTGATTATTGGGCTTGATGTTACTGAGCAAAGCTTCTTTACGGCAGACTATTTAGACCAGTTGCGTGATGATGCCGCTGAAGTGGGTCAGTTTATTTGGGACGTTAGTCGCTTCTACCTTAAATTTTATAAAGAGAAAGTGGGCTTAAATGCTTGTCACGTACACGACCCATCGGCGATTGCTTATGTGATTAAGCCAGAGTTGTTCACCCTCAGAGAGGGGCCTGTACGCGTGGTGACCGAAGGACCTGCAGAAGGGATGACTATTCAGAAATTCGATGGCCGTCAATACATGCATGATGAGTGGCAAACTCAAACATCACAACGTATTGGGGTTGCAGTGAATGATAGTGAGTTGCTGGAAATTTACCGCCAAACCATTATTGATTATGGCCAAAAGCAACGATGATTATCAGGCTTGAAAATTTTAAGCTGTTTAAAGATTAGAACCGTTTTTAAGTTGTGAGTATCGTTAAAAAAAGCCTAGTGTTTAATACTAGGCTTTTTTGTCTCTAGCGGTCGTATGCGAGTAGGGAAACTGTTATAGCTCGGGCCATTACAGCCTTGCAGCCACTAAGCTCACATCTGGCATATTCGCTGCGCCTTCGCGCTCTACAGCCAACGAGGCATAGGCGTTGGCAAATCTTGCTGCATCTAATAGGCTGTCGCCCTTTACTATTTGTGCCACCAGTGCACCGTTAAAGGCATCCCCAGCACCCGTGGTATCGGTCACTACGCATTTTACTGCGGCAACTTCGCTGAAACGGCCGTTTTCATACAAGAGTACCCCTTGTGCCCCTCGGGTTATCACCACCTTGTTTACCCCCATTTGACTGATTTTTATTGCGGCTTGTTTAGCGCTATCGAGATCTGTCACTTCGATGCCTGTCATCAAAGACGCTTCAGTTTCATTTGGGGTCACCATATCCACATACTCCAGTAAGCTTGGAGTCTCGTTGTGGTAGGGCGCAGGGTTTAGCACAACACTGACGCCATGGGCATGAGCTATCTGCATTGCGCGCTTCACCGCATCGATATTGTTCTCCAGTTGAGTCAGCAGCAAATCAGCCCCCACAATGTGTTGCTCCGCTTGTATGATCTCTTGCTGGGTAATTTCAGTATTGGCACCAGAGTGCACTGCAATCATGTTTTCACCGGTTTGCTGGCAGACATAGATGAGGGCATTGCCTGTAGGGCTGTTGTCTGATTCGGCGATAATGGTGTTATTGATCCCCGTCGTAGCCAGATGCTCTTTAGCGAAGTGGCTAAATTGGTCTTTACCGATTTTGGTCATAAAGGTGACATTGGCGCCAGCCTTTGCCGTTGCATATGCTTGGTTTGCCCCTTTACCGCCAGCACCAATATTGTTGCTCAGTGCATGTAACGTTTCACCAGGTTGGGGAAAGCGCTCCAATGTAGAGACGATATCGACATTAAAAGAGCCGAGTATAAACACCTTGTTATTCATTTCATTACCTCTACGTTTACTAGGAGTCTGTGCGGATGGACTCGATAAACTGGCATTGCTGGTTAACTGTGATAACAGGTTATCCAGACAATATTTATCAGCATCGAACTCCGCTGAGATCTGTACACCACCATGAGTCCTTATCACTTGCCGCTCATTTTGCAGTAACACCAGATCGCAACGAATGGTCTTGGGTGTGACTTGCAGTAACTTGGCCAGTTGGGCATTGGATAAGGTTTTGTGTTCACTGAGCAGTTTTAAGATCACTGTCAGTCTTTCATTTCGGCTGAGTTTGTTCATAGGGTTGAATATACGCGTAGCGGTTTAAAGAGGCTGTGATTTAGCTAAAAGCTTAGCATGGGAAGTGAACCAAAAGGTTTGTTTTTTAGGGGGAGTCTCAATTGGCGTAAGCTAGCCCGTATATTTACATGTTTGCAGAATGCTGATTTTATTCTAGGTGCACCTAGCGGCCGAGGATAATCACTTTCGATATACGCGAATGAACGTTAAGCTTGCCTTCTATCAATCTTTAGCTTCTTAAATCTATTTCTGTGTTGTCTTTAATGAATAGTGACGTTAAGTACTGAAAATATCGGGGGTTAAATCCACTGACTCACATAGAGATGGGATATTAACGAGAGTAATGTGATTGCCAGATTCGATGATATGGCCGTCTGCCTTTAGTTTCTTGATCGCTCTTGAGAGTGTTTCGGGAGTCATGCCTAACTGGGTCGCGAGTAGCTTTTTGGTGACGAGCAGGGAAACTCGGCCTTGTTTGATACTTTGTGAGCGATAAATATCAGCAAGTTTCATAACCAGTCTCTGGTTGGCGTTGACCTGGGTCAGAATATTCATATTGTCCATTAGTTGGCAGATTTTATTACTCATCAATGCCATCACTTTCACCGAAAGCTCTGGTGAGCTCGATACAATCCCCAGAATATTGCGGTAGAAAAATGCGGATAACTCACTGTCTTGCTCGATTCGTGCGCTCATAGGGTAGCGGCGTGGCTGCATGAACATCGCCATCTCAGCGATAAGTTCTCCGGCCATAAACACCTTGAATAGCTTCTCGTCTCCATTTGGCATCAAGCGATATATTGAAACCTTGCCTCTGTCCACTAAGTACATAGTGTCTGCACTCTCTCCTTGGCTAAATAGTTGATAACCCAGGCTGTAATTGACCTTTTTACACGCAGCAAATAACTGCTTTTTTTGCTGTTCATCAAGTAAAGAGATGAGGGTTCCCGGCACGTTACATTCCTTGGCTTGATAATAATCAAGAGGTGAAGTTTGCTATTCAAGATATAGTGCAAATGATAATCATTATTAATAAAAGTGCAACATATAAAGGGAGCGATTATGGAAGCGATAAGTCCTGCTTTTCGATGGATAAGCGTGATAGCGATTATGGCTATATGGGTTCCTGTTGTACTTTTAGCCTAGGAGTCGATATGTCAGAAAAAATGGCAATGCCAAATGAACACAGAAATGTATCAAAAACACCAGGGCACTGGGTACTTGCTCAACTGGGTAAAAAGGTGCTGCGTCCAGGTGGTAAAGAGCTCACGCAAAAAATGTTGCAGAGCTTGAAAATAACCACTGCTGATCGCGTTGTGGAGTTTGCTCCAGGTATGGGGTATACCGCCCGCCTTTGTTTAGAGAAGGCTCCTAAAAGCTATACCGCCATTGAACAAAATGAGCAGGCCGCTGAGATAGTTCGCTCCTATTTAAAGGGGGGCTTACAGCTTTGCAAACTCGGTAATGCACAGCAAACGGGTCTTGAAGAAAGTGTGGCGACGGTCGTGTACGGTGAGGCGATGTTAACTATGCAGTCCGATAGCCGGAAAAACGAGATCATTGCTGAAGCGTCGAGAATTCTAGAGGCGGGCGGTCGCTACGGCATTCATGAACTGTGTATTTCGCCCGATAGTATTGCCCCAAGTGCTAAACGGGCTATTCAGAAGGAGGTTTCAGAGGCCATTCAACACCCAGCTAAACCGATAACTCCGGTAGAGTGGAAACAGCTTATGTTGGATAATGGTTTTGAGATTGAATTTGAAGCTGTTGCGCCTATGCATCTTCTGGAACCGAAGCGAATGATAGACGATGAGGGAATATTGGGCTTTCTTAAGATAGCTAAAAACCTGTTAACTCGACCAAAGGCGCGTGCCCGGGTGCTCGGTATGCGTAAGGTATTTAGTAAACACAAACATAATCTGGCTGCTATTACGCTGGTGGCGAAGAAAAAACAAATCTAGATTAGGTAAAATACCGCGTTTGCTTTGCTCTAAGTTAGTGACCTAATCGCTTAAGGAACAAAAAAAAGCGCTCCATTCGGAGCGCCAATCACAAACAACTCTTTAATCGTCCACTTGAACCGTTAGCTCTCTTAACACTAGCGCTAAATCTTAGTCCTCAAAGAAGTTGAGGATCCCCATTGCAGCGTCGCGGCCTTCAGCAATGGCGGTGACCACGAGATCTGAGCCTCTAACCATATCGCCGCCGGCAAACACTTTCGGGTTGCTGGTCTGAAATGGGTTGTCGGCCACTTTTGGCGCTTTGACTAATCCCCAATCATTGAGCTCAATGTTGTAGTCGCCGAGCCACTTTGCTGGGCTTGGCTGGAAACCAAAGGCGATAATGATCGCGTCGGCGTCCAATACTTGCTCGCTACCAGCAATAGGCTGTGGACGACGACGGCCGCTTTCGTCGGCGTCACCTAACTCGGTTTCGATGCACTCGATACCAACCACTTTGCCGTCAATGGTTTTGATCTCACTAGGTTGACGGTTAAACAGAAACTCAACCCCCTCTTCGCGGGCATTTTGTACTTCGCGGCGTGAACCAGGCATGTTCTCTTCGTCACGGCGATAAGCACAGGTGACTTGAGTGGCACCTTGACGCACAGCGGTGCGAACACAATCCATGGCGGTATCACCACCACCTAGAACCACTACACGCTTACCTTCAAGACTTAGGTATGGGTTATCAGCACATTCGGTGCCCATTACATTGTGGGTGTTACCGATAAGGTAGGGCAGGGCTTGATGCACACCGGTCGCATCTTCGCCGACGAGGTTGGCTTTCATTGCTGTGTAGGTGCCCATGCCTAAAAATACTGCGTCGTAGTTTTCTATTAGCTCTTTAAAGTCGACATCTTTGCCAACGGTAACCCCAAGCTTAAACTCTATCCCCATGCCCTCAAGCACGTTGCGGCGAATTTGCATCACCTCTTTGTCGAGCTTAAAGGACGGAATACCGTAAGTAAGTAGGCCACCAATCTGCACATTCTTATCATAGACAACGGCTTGCACTCCGTTGCGAGCCAAGATATCGGCGCAGCCAAGACCTGCTGGGCCAGCGCCAATAATTGCCACTCGCTCTTTGCGGGCGGTGACTTTTGACATATCCGGTCGCCAGCCTTGTGAAATAGCTGTGTCGGTAATGTACTTCTCGACGTTACCAATGGTGACCGCGCCAAACTCTTCGTTAAGGGTACAAGCCCCTTCACAGAGCCTGTCTTGTGGGCAAACTCGGCCACAGATCTCTGGCAGGGTATTGGTCTCGTGGACTAAGTCCGCCGCTTCCATAATACGTCCCTGTTTGGCCAGTTGCAGCCAGTTGGGGATGTAGTTATGCAGTGGACACTTCCACTCACAATATGGGTTACCGCAGTCTAAACAGCGGTCTGCTTGCTCTTTTACCTGTGGTTGGGCAAAGGGCTGGTATATTTCAATAAACTGCGTAGCGCGCTGTTTGGCTGCGTGTTTAGTTGGGTCTTTGCGCCCAACTTCAATAAACTGGAAATCATTGCTCATTATTCATTACCCCGCTCTGACTGCTAGTGCAGGTTCTGGTTGCGCTAACTTTAATAGGTCGTCAACTGCAACATTCTTAGGTTTCACCAAAATGAAGCAATCTAGCCAGTTTTCGAAATCATTTAAGATCATCTTGGCGTGTTCGCTGTTGGTCTCTTTAACATGCTGCTCAATCAATTCACGCAGATGTTGCTGTTGAATTGGCGACTGTACTTTATGAGTGTCAACCATCTCGGTGTTAACACGGCGGTTAAAGTGACCAAATTGATCGAAGATATAGGCAAATCCGCCCGTCATACCAGCGCCAAAGTTAACCCCTGTTTGACCTAGTACCACCACGATGCCGCCTGTCATGTATTCACAGCCGTTATCACCTAGGCCTTCTACTACCGCTATAGCACCCGAATTACGCACTGCGAAACGCTCGCCTGCTTGACCCGATGCAAACAACCTGCCGCCAGATGCACCGTACAAGCAGGTGTTACCCAAAATGGTTGAACGTTCGGTTTTGAACGGACTGCCCAGTGGCGGATAAACTGAAATCTTACCGCCTGACATGCCTTTACCGACATAATCGTTAGCATCACCGCAGAGCATCAGCTCAAGACCTGGTGCATTCCACACGCCGAAGCTTTGACCAGCACTGCCATTAAACTTAAGTGTAATTGGCGCTTTGGCTCCATCGCGGCCGACGTGGGTGGCAATAAACCCTGAAAGGCTGGCACCTACTGAGCGGTCAGTATTGTTGATATTAAAGATTTCGCAGATAGGAACGCCTGCTAATACCGCTTCTTTACAGTCTTCAACCAGACGTTGATTAAGTTCACCTTGATCTGATGGCGGGTTAGTTTCGCGCCAGGTGACCGCTGAAGTTGCAGGCACTTCAGGTTTATACAGAATTGGCGCTAGATCGAGTGCTTGCTGTTTAGCAGTGTCCCCTTCAATCGCACTTAACCAGTCGCTGCGGCCAACAAGTTGCTCAAATTCGGTAACACCGAGATCTGCCATGTACTCACGGATCTCTTGCGCAACAAACTCGAAGTAAGTCATTACTCGCTCTGGTAGACCGTGGTAGTGCTCATTACGCAACTGCTTGTTTTGAGTCGCGACACCTGTTGCACAGTTATTTAGGTGGCAAATACGTAGGTATTTACAGCCAAGTGCAATCATCGGCACTGTACCAAACCCAAAGCTCTCGGCGCCAAGTAACGCAGCTTTAATCACATCTTTACCGGTTTTTAGACCGCCATCGACTTGCAGGCGGATTTTATGGCGCAGACCATTGGCAACCAGAGATTGGTGTACTTCAGCTAAACCTAGCTCCCATGGGCTACCTGCATATTTAACCGAGGTGATTGGGCTTGCGCCTGTACCGCCGTCATAGCCTGAAATGGTGATCATATCGGCATAAGCTTTAGCAACACCAGTAGCAATGGTACCGACACCAGGCTCTGATACCAGTTTGACTGAAACCAGCGCCTTAGGGTTAATCTGTTTTAAGTCAAAAATTAGCTGAGCCAAATCTTCGATAGAGTAGATATCATGGTGCGGCGGCGGTGAAATGAGTGTGACACCTGGGCGAGCGTTTCGAAGCGCGGCAATCTCAACGCTAACTTTATCGCCTGGAAGTTGTCCACCTTCACCAGGTTTCGCACCTTGCGCCACTTTAATTTGTAGCACTTCGGCATTGACCAAGTAATGCGCGGTGACGCCAAAGCGGCCTGAGGCTATCTGCTTAATCGCTGAGTTCCCTTCGCTGTTAAAGCGGCGTGGATCTTCTCCGCCTTCACCTGAGTTTGAGCGGCCGCCTAAACGGTTCATGGCAACAGCAAGTGCTTCGTGAGCTTCAGGGCTTAATGCGCCAATACTCATGGCTGCACTATCAAAGCGAGTGTAAAGGGTGTTGGCGGCTTCAACGTCTTTAATATCGACGGCAGACAAGTCACCTTCGACCTTAATTAAATCACGTAAGGTCGCAATAGGGCGGTCATCAACTAACTCGGTAAAGCGTTTGTAGTTTACATAGTCTTGGTCACGCAGGCTGGCTTGCAAGGTGTTAACCACATCAGGGTTAAAGCAGTGGTATTCGCCGCCCTCAACGTACTTAAGTAATCCACCTTGAGAAAGCTGTTGGTGCGCTCTAAAGGCGTGCTTATGTAACAACTGCTGATCTTTCTCAATCAACTCAAAGTTAGCGCCTTGAATGCGACTAATTACGCCGTTAAAGCAAAGGTTGACCACTTCGTCAGCTAAACCTACCGCTTCAAACTGCTGGCTACAACGGTAAGATGCCACGGTACTTATGCCCATCTTAGACATAATCTTACGCAGGCCTTTATCGATACCTTGACGGAAGTTAAGCATCAAGTCACGCGTGTTTTCTACGCCGTTGCGCTGGGCAAGATCTGAAATGCACTCATACACCAGGTAGGGGTAGATGGCGGTCGCGCCGAAGCCGAGTAGTACCGCAAAATGGTGCGGATCTCTTGCCGATGCCGTTTCTACAATAATATTGGTGTCGCAGCGCAGGCTCTTAGTGACTAAAATTTGTTGTACTGCACCCACGGCCATTGCCGCAGGGATAACCTGCTTAGATTTAGCTGTTGCTCGGTCTGACAGGATAAGCAGAGTTGTACCTGTTCGGGCTAGACGTTCAGCTTCGTCACAAATACGCTTAACAGCAGCTTCAAGTCCCTCTGCTAAGTCGTAATTTAAATCGACAGTATTGGCACGATAGTAAGTGCTATCCAATGCCATTAGCTGATTAAAATCGCTAAAGAGCAGTACTGGCGAGTTGAACATCACGCGGTATGCATGACCGGTTGTTTCGTTAAATAGGTTTTGCTCGCGACCTGCGCAGGTGGTGAGTGACATCACGTGTTTCTCACGCAATGGATCAATAGGCGGATTGGTGACTTGAGCAAATTTTTGGCGGAAGTAGTCATAGATGGTGCGTGACTTTTTAGACAGCACAGCCATTGGCGTATCGTCGCCCATGGAGCCTGTAGCCTCTTCACCTTTTTGTGCCAGTACCCAGATAACCTGTTCTAGTTCTTCGCGTGAGTAGCCAAAATGTTTTTGATATTGCAGTAATTGGTCATCGTTAAACTCACGCGTGCCTTGATCGTTAGGACCGAAATCTTCGGCTGGTTTTAATATCTTACTGTTTTTAGCCATCCACTCTTTGTATGGGTGACGGCGTTTTAGATCGTTATCGATCTCAAACGACGAATAGAGCTGGCCATTAAGTGTATCTAGTACCAGTAATTCACCGGGACCGACGCGACCTTTCTCTATCACTTCATCGGGGGCGTAGTCCCAGATGCCAACTTCAGAGGCGAGGGTTAAAATGCGATCTTTAGTGATCACATATCGTGATGGTCGCAGGCCGTTACGGTCAACGGCACAAGCAGCGTGACGACCATTGGTCATTACGATGCCAGCGGGGCCGTCCCAAGGTTCCATATGCATGGAGTTGAAATCGTAAAAAGCTTTCAACTCTGGATCCATCTCTGGATTACTTTGCCACGCTGGTGGAATAAGTAAACGCATGGCTCGATAAAGATCCATACCGCCTGCGAGCAGCATTTCTAGCATATTATCGAGTGATGATGAGTCTGAACCAGTCTCATTGACGAAAGGCGCAGCTTGCTGCAAGTCAGGCAACAGAGGTGCATGAAACTTATAAGCACGGGCTTTAGCCCATTGGCGGTTACCAGTAATGGTGTTGATTTCACCATTATGGGCCAAATACCTAAACGGTTGTGCCAGTGGCCACTTAGGTGAGGTGTTGGTTGAGAATCGCTGGTGGAATAAGCAGATGGCGCTTTGTAAACGAATATCTGCCAGATCGCTATAAAAAGCGGGCAGATCGGCAGGCATCATTAAGCCTTTATAGACGATAACTTGGCCTGAAAGGCTGGCAATATAAAAATCTTTGTCATGATGAAGTTGCTGCTCTACTCGGCGCCTTGCCATATATAGGCGTCGTTCAAGGTCTTTTTCGCGCCAGCCAATAGGCGCATTAATCAATACTTGCACTATTTGAGGTTGGCTAGCTTTGCCAATAGGACCTAGTACGTCGGTATTAACGGGCACATCACGCCAGCCTGCGACACTTAAGGTCTCTTTTTGCAACTCTTGCTCTAGCAGATGCTTGGTTTGTGACGCTAGCTCTTCATCTTGGCTCAGAAAAAGCATGCCGACAGCAAAACGACGGCTTAGGTGCCAGTCATTTTCAGCTGCAATAGCTTTAAAAAATTCAGTAGGTAGTTGCATTAGTAATCCGCAACCATCACCTGTGCGTCCATCTGCGGCAATACCACCACGATGCTTCATGCGGTCCAATCCGTGAATCGCGGTACGTACTATACGGTGACTCGCTTCACCGTCCATTTGAGCAATAAGCCCAAACCCACAATTGTCCCGTTCAAAACTTGGATGATATAAGCTCATTGGTATACTCCTAACCTCAACTGACTACAACACGGGAGATAACGCAAAAATATTCTATAGATATTCACCCGAATCAATCAAATTAACCTTAAGTTTGCTAAAGGTCAAACCAATTTATTGCATAACATTTAAGCATTGCCAGTTAATTCATACGCTTGTATTACTGGGTTTACCTTTACGTAAACTGTAAAATGTTGTCTATAACCTTATGAATAAAAAGAATTTTAAATTAGTCGCCTGAACCTGTTTACTAATTTGTAACAACTGGGGCGATTATTGTCGATTTCAAGAAAGTGATTTTTATTGCAAATACAGTGAAATGATAGTCACTTTCATTCTTGACTAATTATGCAGAAGCGACTGTTACTTATGAAATAATGTTTACCAGATAAAGATGACAGCGAAATTACCATTATTTGAGCTAGCGCTAATAAATGATTTAAAGAAATGAATAGAATGGCGCAAATTCTATGGTAGGTGATTGGCTTTGGGCTTGGATAGTTACGTTAAGACGTTTGGCAGTGTGTGTAAGCAGCAGTATGGAGAGCGGATCCGTAAGCTGACGATTGATGCTAAGTTTACCTGCCCAAACCGAGATGGCACCCTTGGTAAAGGTGGCTGCACTTATTGTAACGTTGCATCCTTTAGCCACGAACATAAAACTGAACTGTCAATTCAAGAGCAGCTAACCCAAGGCCGTGAGCGATTATCAACTAAGCCGTCTAAATACATCGCATATTTTCAGGCGTACACCAGTACTTACGACGAGTATTTGGTATTAAAGCAGAAGTATGATGAAGCGATCAAAGGCACCGACATCGTTGGTCTGTGTGTGGGCACTCGGCCAGACTGTGTGCCTGACGAAGTGATTGAGCTGTTGGCACAATATCAGCAGCTAGGGCTTGATGTATGGTTAGAGTTGGGATTGCAGACTGCTAATAATAAAACATTGAAGAGGATCAATCGTGGCCATGATTTTGATGTCTACGCTGATACTGTAAAGCGTGCTCGCGAGCGCGGCATTAAAGTCTGTACCCATTTGATACTGGGGTTGCCGGGTGAGGGGCACACTGATTACTTAGAAACACTTAATAAAGTACTTGATGCTGGTGTTGACGGGTTGAAACTGCATCCTTTGCATATAGTAGAGGGCAGCACCATGGCGAAAGCCTGGCGTAACAACAAGATGGACTTATTAACGATAGAAGATTACGCCTTTAGTGTCGGTGAGCTTATACGTCACACCCCTGAGGATATTATTTTTCATCGGGTCACCGCCTATGCGAAAAAGCCGATGTTATTGGCTCCTGATTGGTGTGCGTTTCGTTGGGATGGTTTAGTTGCTATTGTTGATGATTTAGCAGCTAAAGGCGGTCAAGGCCACTATTTGAAAACGAACCTCAGTTAACTGGCGTAAGAAACTTGTGATGCAGTTGGAGCTGCGCTAGCAAAAATCTCGACATATCGCACAGAGTGATGTTTTTTGATTAACGAAAAGTTAAAATAAGGTTAAATTAGCAATGAATTTAACTACATATGACACTAGTTGTTGCACCAAGCATTTTAGCGGGTATTATGTGGTAAAATCGTCTTTTTATTACACGGCAATCATTTTGAGAGGTGCCTAAATGGCAACAGCTGAATTAGAATCAATTTTGGATCTTAATACACTGGAGCAGTACTGCAGTGCAATTGGCGCAGGTACGCTACTTAAAAGTGTCGTATTGTTTGAACAGTTAATGCCTGAATATGTAGGTAACTTAGTCAATGCATATGAAGCAAACGATAAAGATACTCTTTGTAGTGAAGCTCATAAATTTAAAGGTGCTGCTGGCTCAGTAGGCCTAAAGCGCATTCAACAGTTTGCGCAACTCCTTCAACATGGCGAAGAAGCTGCTTGGGCTGATGAGCATTCAACTTGGTTAAATGAAATTGTTAACTATGGCTCTAGCGATCTGCAAGAGTTAAAGCAATATCTTGAATCAAAAGCATAAGTTCTAGTCTAAATATTAAAATGGCGCTGTTTAGTTCACTAAACAGCGCCATTTTTTTATCTACTTACCGACTTACTCTCCTATATATCGATATCCTCAAGAAATTGCTTGCCATTACTTTATTACAACTGTTTGCGGCGCCTCACACTCTGCTAGATATTTTCAAGGATGCCTTGAGAAATCTATGGTAAGGTTAAATTGAACTATTCGATAAATAATGTCATTGGTAATCTGCTTTATGAAACATCTTCCTAGTTTAAAAAACCTGTTTTATTTGGTTAATTTACATCAAGAACAAAATTTTAATCGCGCTGCAAAAATTTGTCATGTTAGCCAGTCAACGCTATCTAGTGGTATTCAAAACCTCGAAGAGCAATTAGGTCACCAGTTGATCGAACGCGACCACAAATCTTTTATCTTTACCGCTATTGGCGAAGAGGTGGTGTTACGTTCACGCAAGTTACTCACTGATGTGGATGATTTGGTCGAGCTTGTTAAGCACCAAGGTGAGCCTATGACGGGCGAAATCCGTTTGGGTTGTATTCCAACTATTGCGCCTTTTCTTCTCAGTCGAGTGGTTCAGCATTGCAAAGAGGTTTATCCAAATCTCACTCTGTTCTTGAAAGAGGATACCACTGATAGGTTGGTAGACGCGCTTGGTAAAGGTGAGCTGGATCTGTTGTTGCTTGCCTTGCCAGTGGATACTAGTGGTTACCACAGTATGAAAGTGGGTATCGACCCGTTCAAAATGGTTGTGCATGAAGATCTCAGTGATGCGATTCATGAACCGATTGATTATCAAGATCTGCCAGACGAAAGTATCTTTTTATTGCAGGCTGAACATTGTATTACTGGGCATGCTATCAGTGCTTGTCAGTTAGGGGAAAGTACCAAGATTAATCCGTTTGCAGCAACGAGTTTACATACCTTGGTACAGATGGTGAATTGCAAATTAGGAACCACATTCTTGCCACAAATGGCGATAGATGCCGGGATATTAAACAATACAGAACTGACGACTATGGCGCCTCCTAGCGATACACCATATAGAGACATCGGCCTTGTTTGGCGTCAGACCTCGAGCCGTATTCTGACATTTAGAACACTAGGCTTAGAGATCCAAAAGCTGCTTGAACAACATAATTAATGAGTAGAATATAGAGAATGGATAAAAAGGCCGATACTGTGTATCGGCCTTTTTGTATTTAGGGTTTTTAATACCAATTGCATTAAGTATTTGACCAGTTCAGAGCCCCTCAGCCTTTTCAATTCAAAGCGCATTGGTAAAGAAATGGTTATTCCCTTTTAAGCCAATGCAAAGCAGAAGTGGAAAGACTGAGGGGCTCACGTAGTGCGGCTGAGGTTAAACAAATTGGCAAACGCTGTATGCTTCGCTATGGGATTTGGATATACGACTAAATGGTCTATTTTGTTCCATACAAAATAAGACATTCCGGCCCTCCTTGGCGGTCAGATTTAGGAGGTACGAGACCAAGGATGGTCGAAGGTAGAATAATGCAGGAGCAATTATCGAGAGCGAAGCAGGATGCCAGAGCCGAGAATAACTATTGGCTCAAATTCCACTACTTGCCTACAGCGTTTTGAATTCCCGCTGAATGGTCAAACTTTTAATGCAATTGGTATAAAGCTCTATGAAGGCGCTTTAGGGGTTACGCCAAACACTTCGATTGAGTGTTGCTTCCCCTTTAGTTTGATAGGGCCAAGATTATTGAGGTTATAGCGCGTATCGGCAAAATCGAGTCTGGATTTTAAAGAACCTGAGATCAACATTCTTTGCCCGAGTGGGTTACATTGATCTTGCAGTCTGGCCAAGGTATTGAGTACATCACTAAAGAAGCTGATCTCTTGTTTTTGAACGCCTACAACCGCTGCAACTACTTGACCACAATGGGCTGCCGCCTTAAATTTAGGGACGAAGCCATACTGCTCTTCAAAATACAGTCGTTGCCAGCTTAGCTGTTGTGAGAATTCATGATAGATATTAAAACAGCGATCTTGTTTGATGCCGTCTTTTAATGGCCAATGTATGAGTACGGCATCGCCCATATAGCGATAGATCTCAGCTTCGTTATTGGTCACGGTATCTGCCAATAAACTAAAACTATCTTGGATCAAGCGACTGAAACGATAGTCACCTAAAGATTCTGCGTGGGTGGTAGAGGCTACCATATCAAGGTAGAGAAATAAGCGCTGCTCATAGCGTGGTTTATGATACTTACCAAGACCAATATTAAATAAAACCCTGGGTCCGACGAGTAGAGCCATTTGCTCGATAAACGCCAAGCCTACCCGAACAACAACAAGATAGGCGATTAAGGCTTGGAATGCCGGGCTATACAAAATATGCGCGGTCAGCATTTGCCTTAAGGTTGTCATGTGGTTTTCGATGGCCCACATATTTAGGTACTGGGTGATATATGCGAGTGTCGTTGCACCGAGCAGAAGAAATAAACCTTTAAATATGACTGAAAATACATAGGGCAGGCGGTTAATGGCACTGAAGTCGGCAATGAGGTTAGACATCCAATGCAGGCTGCCAAAAATGATCCCCATATAAATTGAAAGCGTCGCTAAATCAGCGGAACCAATGGCCCACTGTGGAAGTTCTGGAGTCTGCGCGTATCTGAAAAATACGAATGCCGCCATGGCTACAGTCCAAGCGAAAATAGCGAAGGCTAACTTCTTCGCTTGTATACGTGCTCTCACGGTTTTAGGGGTATCCAACTACTACTTTTTTACGATGGGCTAGTTTATAGAAAATCACCTTACTATATCCAGTAGTATTTGTGATCTAAGTCAAATGAATGCGAGTTTTGGAGCGAAATTTACTCAAAGTAGCCCAGAAAGGATCTTTTGGGTAAATTGAGTCTTCAAATAAAAACCGCGTGGGTTAGTTTGAGACTGTGCGCCATTGTGATCAATACTCTGGGTGAGCACTTGACTGTTGGCCGCTTTAGGTCGTAACTGCAAGACTTCACCATGACGGGCGGTAATGCTTTCGACTTTGCCGATAGCAATTAGCTCCATGATCTCTTCCCAGTCCTGCTTCAATAATGCAGCCTCTTCAAGAGAAGGGCTCCATAAAACAGGAGAGCCTATTTGGCGCTCAGTCAATGGGATCTCTCTAGCACCCTGTACGGGGATCCAAAGCACTTGCTGCAATTTGTGACAAACAACACTGTTTTCCCAGGTTAAACCGAGAATGTTAGTGAGTGGAGCGACGGTAACATAGGTCGTTTCGAGCACTTTTCCGACTTGGTTGACCGGGATGGTTTTGAGCTCTACGCCTAGATGAACAAAATCGGGCTCGGGTTTTGACCCTGCCAGTGCGCCAAGTTCTAGCTCTATAAGTTGGCCGACCCAGCCTTTATGGCGTTTAAGGTCTTTAGGCGTTTCAATTTGATGGTGGTTAGCCAATTGTCCGAGTGTTAGTCCTGCCATGGCTTCAGCACGAGACATGAGCTCTTCGAGAGTATCTGGAGGTAGTGTTGATTTTTTCATAGCGCAGATTTTACTTAAGTTTTACCGTTTGGTAAATGTGATTAAAATTTAGTCGGTAGTTTCTAGTTGATCGCGATAGCGCTTAAGCTTGCTGTAACGCAATGAAAATAAAAGGTAAAATGGTTTTACCTGTTACATTGCCATGTAGGTTGTTCAACTTACACCTGTAGTTTCCCTATTTTTCCAACATAGTTATCCACAGATTTATTGGATAACTTCTATTTTTCTCGTGACTACTGCAATGAATGTGATCTGTCAATGCTATTTGATGGCGATTATTTGCTTTTTTTTGGCTCTATATACTTGCACTTGTGAATAACATCATTATCAAACCATGTAAGTTTTACAATTTAAATAGGCTGGTCAAATAGTGTGCAATCGTGACTGGTGGCTAGTTACTTATTAACTTGTTGGTTTTTATCTTGTTGTTTTTAAAGTGTTATCTGTCTGGTTTTAATCTGTGGTTTGAATTTGTTATTGAGACTCATATTGCCGATTTCGAGAGTTTTATTGAGTTTCTAACAGAGATATCCACAGATTCTGTGGATATGATCGCGTTTATAATTATGTGCCTGTTGATAAAGTTTGAGTTTTCTTTGATTTATCCAACGCATATGCGAAACAGAGATTTGCTGCGGCGCAAGCTTTATGAAACAATCAATTCATTAATATTTAATAGTTTGGAGTCCATGTGATTGATAGTGACGGCTTTCGCGCAAATGTGGGCATCATTATCTGTAATCGCTCTGGGCAGGTTATGTGGGCTAGAAGGTTTGGCCAACATTCCTGGCAATTTCCTCAAGGTGGCGTTGACGAAGGTGAGTCAGCGGAAGAAGCCATGTATCGTGAATTATACGAAGAAGTAGGATTAAGGCCAGAACACGTGCAAATCCTCGCATCAACACGGTCTTGGCTTCGATATAGGTTACCAAAGCGATTGATCAGACAAGATAGTAAACCCGTTTGTATTGGGCAAAAACAGAAATGGTTTTTGTTGCAGTTAAAAAGTAGTGAGAACGCCATTGATCTCAACGCGTGTGGTCATCCTGAATTTGATGATTGGCGTTGGGTCAGCTATTGGTATCCAGTGAGGCAGGTGGTTTCATTTAAACGAGATGTTTACCGTAAAGTCATGAAAGAGTTTGCGCCGACAACGTTGCCTTTACAGGTAAAAGAGTCGAACCATAAAAGA
Organism: Shewanella piezotolerans WP3; assembly: GCF_000014885.1. Taxonomy (NCBI): domain Bacteria; kingdom Pseudomonadati; phylum Pseudomonadota; class Gammaproteobacteria; order Alteromonadales; family Shewanellaceae; genus Shewanella; species Shewanella piezotolerans. The sequence goes on along the minus strand of NC_011566.1, from coordinate 4,008,552 downwards.
AGAGGAATGCGCAGAAACTAGTTAAGAGAGGTTTGCGTTAGTGCTAAAAACACTTAGGGACATCACACAAGTTGTTGCTTCAGCTCGCGATCTTGAATACGCACTGGAGCAACTGGTCACGCAAACAAAACAAGCTATGGCGACAGAATGTTGCTCTGTCTATGTTTTAGAAGAGCAACAACTTATCCTATCAGCGACCGATGGATTGGAACCTAGCGCTGTAAATCGAGTTAAATTACCACTGACCCAAGGATTGGTAGGCTTAGTTGCCCAGCGCGAGGAAGCCGTCAACCTTGCTGATGCATCATCTCACCCCCGCTTTAAGTTAATCCCTGAAGTGTCTGAAGAAGCCTATAATGCTTTTCTCGCCGTACCTATTGTTTACCAAAAGACAGTGATTGGTGTCATCGTTGTGCAGCAAACCCGCGCTCGACAATTTAGTGAAGGTGAAGAAGCTTTTTTAATGACCTTAGCTGCACAGCTAGCTATGGCAATTAAGGGACTTAAGCGTCGGGCGTTAGTTAATCATGGTGCGCTACAGCCTCTTTACTATGAAGGTAAATCGGCATCTAAAGGTATTGCTATCGCTAAAGCACTATTGCTTGGTGGGCAGTTATCTTTTGCGCTAGAAGAGCGTAAAAGTGTCAGCATAGCCCAAGAGGAAGTTCGTCTTCAATTGGCGGTGAATCGATGTAAGGATACCTTAGGTAACTTATCGCAGCGTTTTAATAGAGAAAAGGATGAAGAAGCTGCTTCTATCTTTACCGCACTATTATTGTTGCTTGAAAAAGCAAGCTTAGCTGGAGAGTACATTAAGGAAGTCCGTCTCGGCTGGAGTGCTGAAACCGCAGTATGTAGAGTCTCTAAGCGTTATATCGCTCATTTTAATGATATGGAAGATCTCTATTTAAAAGAGCGCGCAAGTGACATTAAAGATGTTGGTTTGCGTGTCCTTAGGCAGCTTATTGAGCCTGAAAAGATCTTCTTAGAGCCTGAAACGCCCGTAATTTTGATTGTGCGAGAAGCCAGCACGACCTTACTTGCTGAGTTCCCGAGGCAAAAACTTGCTGGAGTTGTGACTGAGCTTGGTGGGGTAAACTCCCATGCTGCTATTTTGGCAAGGGCACTAGGCGTGCCAGCAATTATTGGGGTTAACGGTATTTTGAATGCCAACCTTGATAAGTGCCAAGTGGTTATCAACGCAAATCGAGGCCAGCTATTAGTTGAACCTTCATCGACTATTTTATCTGAATATAGAAGCCTAATCGCGGCAGAGAAAGCCTTGCAACGCCGTTATGCTGCCGAGTTATCGTTGTCAACGGTGACGCTCGATAGCCATCGAGTCTATCTGTATATCAATAGTGGCTTAATCAGTAGTATCGACTCTGATACTGGTTGCGATTCAGATGGTATCGGATTGTACCGCACAGAGATCCTGTTTATGTTAAAACAGTGTTTTCCTGGAGAGGCTGAGCAATTAGAAGTTTATCGAAAGGTATTGAATGCAGCGAATGGTAAACCTGTAGTCATGCGCACGTTAGATGTTGGTGGTGACAAACCACTCGATTATTTTCCGATTGTCGAAGATAACCCCTTTCTTGGTTGGCGCGGAATACGATTGAGCCTAGATCATCCTGAACTTTTTTTAGTGCAGTTAAGGGCGATGTTACAAGCGGCTAGTGATAGTGACCAGTTGCATGTTTTATTGCCGATGGTCAGTAATCTAGAAGAGATCGATCTTGCGTTGGTATACTTTGACCAAGCTCACCAGGAGCTCACTGCCGAACTTGGAAGGTCAATTTTAATGCCTAAAGTAGGCATCATGTTAGAAGTTCCTGTACTGCTATATCAATTAGATGAAGTTGCTAAGCGGGTCGACTTTGTCTCTGTGGGTTCAAATGACCTTACTCAGTATCTGCTGGCTGTTGATCGCAATAACCCTAGTGTGAATGCACTTTTTGATAGCTTTCACCCTGGAGTGCTAAGGGCGCTTAAGTTCGCTATTGAGCGCTGTGATGCGAATCAGTTACCTATCAGTGTATGTGGTGAATTCGCTGGTGAACCTGCGGGGGCGTTGTTACTCGTCGCGATGGGCTATAACCAGCTTAGTATGAACCAAGCGAGTTTATCGCGAATTAACTATTTGCTTAGGCGAGTGTCTAAGAAAGAACTAAGTGTGCTGTTAGATGATGTGCTTAAGCTGACGTCTGCTGAAGAGGTAAAAGCTTTGGTGGCTGAGTATTGCCAAGAGCGTGGCTTAACGGCGCTGCTTAACTAATTTGTTAGTTGCGAATATGCAATACGCCAATTAGCTGTTCTCTAACGCTGTCGATTGCTTTAAGCTTTGGGCAATAACAGACAAAATTAAGGGTGTTGGCGTGGAAACTTGGCTGGTAGTATTTAGCATATGTTTGGCGCTTGGTGCTGTTATTGGCTTTATGGCGGGGTTATTAGGCATTGGCGGTGGACTCATTGCCGTGCCCGCGCTATTACATATCTTACCGGGTGTAGGCATTCCGGCGGAGCACCTACCTCATGTTGCTATTGCGACCTCACTCGCCGCGATTATTCTTACCTCTTTATCTTCTGCACGTGCTCACCACAAACGTGAAAACATTCCGTGGGAGCTTTTTAGATCCATGATGCCGGGTTTTGTTCTCGGGGCTATCTGTTCTGGATTTATCTCTGAGCTAATTGAAGCCAGCTTTTTACAACAGATTTTTGCAATATTTGTTATCTTAATGGCCATTCAAATGGCTTTTCCATTTCGTCCTAACAGCAATCGCTCAATGCCTAGCACTGTGAGTCTATTTTTTGCGGCCGTCATTATTGCTATTATTGCGGGCATGATGGGTATTGGCGGTGGTGTATTGCTTATACCATTCCTGACATGGTGCGGATTACAAATGCGCTATGCGATTGGTTTCTCATCCGCGACAGGTTTGCTGATCGCGTTATTTGGTAGTATTGGCTATACGTTGGCTGGTTGGAATGTTGACACGTTACCTGAAGGAACCATCGGCTTTATTTACTTACCAGCATTAGTGGGGATCGCTACCACATCAATACTTATTGCGCCGTTAGGTGCCAAGGCCGCGACGAATTGGCCTACGGCTAAGTTGAAAAAAATATTTGCAGTTTTCCTCGCCTTTGTTGGTTTGAAGCTGGTATTAACATAAGGCTGCAACAACAATAGAGTCATTTTTATCATCCTTAAACTAACATTCATACGGTTTAAGTTTTAATTTTTATAGGTAATAGTAATGAAACAGTATTTAGAACTTTGTCAACGGATCATTGATGAAGGCACATGGGTTGAGAATAGTCGTACCGGTAAACGCTGCTTGACTGTGATTAATGCTGACTTGGTTTACCATGTAGATAAAAATGAGTTTCCACTGATCACAACCCGTAAAAGCTTCTGGAAAGCTGCGATTGCTGAGATGCTTGGCTATATCCGCGGTTACGATAATGCTGCCGATTTTCGTAACATTGGTGCTAAGACATGGGATGCTAATGCTAACGACAACCAAGCTTGGCTCAATAACCCTCATCGCAAGGGTGCTGATGATATGGGACGGGTTTATGGTGTACAGGGCCGTGGCTGGAGTAAGCCTGACGGTGGTTCGATTGACCAATTACGTAAAATTGTAGATAACCTTTCCAAAGGGATTGATGACAGAGGAGAAATCCTGAGCTTTTATAACCCTGGTGAATTCCATATGGGCTGTTTAAGACCTTGTATGCATACTCATAATTTTTCATTGTTGGGTGATACTTTGCACCTGACTAGTTTTCAACGCTCCTGTGATGTGCCGCTAGGCCTTAATTTTAATCAAGTGCAGGTCTTTACCTTGCTAGCATTAATCGCTCAGATAACGGGTCACAAAGCAGGAACTGCTTATCATAAAATCGTAAATGCCCATATTTACGAAGATCAGCTAGAACTGATGCAAAGCGTGCAATTAAAACGCAGTCCATTTCCATCGCCTCAGTTATCTATTAATCCAGACATCAAGTCATTAGAAGACTTAGAAACTTGGGTGACAATGGATGACTTTGAAGTGACAGGATATGAGCACCATGAAGGGATCCGCTACCCGTTCTCTGTCTAGTTAATCCAGTTTATGACTCGCTTTGGTCGAGATATTCGAAGCGAGTCATTTTTATTAATTGAATAATTACTCACCTATTATAACTGCTCTTTGACCGTTCATAGTCAGCCAGTTCAAATGCTGGCTAAAAATTAGACTTTAACCAACGATTAAACCAAGATTCTGTCCTCATTTTTATTTATGCTCTTTTTTGATTGATATTTAGTCATCTCAAGCTCATACTGGAAACCTCGGATATTCCGATGTTTAACGCTGATGCAAACGATTATTCAGGTTGAGAGTAATCGGCTACACTCGTTACATTGAGATTTTATGGAGCGTAATATGGAACGGGCAATTAGAAATTTTCTAAGCCAGGAGTCAGCAGGCGGCATTCTATTAATGATTGCTGTTGTGCTAGCAATGATTTTAGCAAATTCACCATTATCAGGAATGTATCAAGGTTTCCTCGAGACTGAGATGCAAGTTCGTGTTGGTGGTTTAGATATAGATAAGACATTAATTCATTGGATTAATGATGGGTTGATGGCGCTCTTTTTCATGCTCATCGGTCTTGAAGTAAAACGAGAACTGTTGGAAGGGGCATTGTCGAGCAGAGCACAAGCATCTTTGCCAACTTTTGCTGCTATCGGTGGCATGTTATTCCCAGCAGGTGTGTATTTACTCTTTAACTACTCTGACCCGATTACTCAAGTGGGTTGGGCGATCCCAGCGGCAACAGATATTGCATTTGCTTTAGGCATCATGGCGCTGCTTGGTAGCCGTGTGCCAGTCGCGCTAAAAGTCTTCTTACTTGCGTTAGCAATTATTGATGATTTGGGCGTCGTGGTGATTATCGCACTATTTTATAGCACTGATTTATCGACCATCAGCTTGGTGATTGCAGCTGCGGCTATTGTTGGTTTAATAGGTTTGAACCGCAAAGGTGTTACTGCGCTCGGGCCTTATGGTGTGTTAGGTCTAATCCTATGGATTGCTGTACTTAAATCAGGTGTTCATGCAACGTTAGCGGGTGTGATTATCGCCTTCTGCATACCGTTACGCGCTAAAGATGGATCATCGCCTTCTGAAAGCTTAGAGCATAGCCTGCATCCTTGGAGCACGTTTATTATCTTACCTATCTTTGCTTTCGCAAATGCGGGTGTTGATTTGAGCGGAATGAGCTTAAGCTCGTTGTTATCGCCTGTTCCTTTGGGGATCGCTTTAGGACTATTAATAGGTAAGCCTTTAGGTATTATGTTATTTAGCTTCGTTGCGGTGAAGCTTAAGCTTGCTGTATTGCCTGACGGAGTGGGTTGGAAGCAGATTTTCCCTGTCTCTGTGATGTGTGGTATTGGGTTCACCATGTCGATGTTTATCTCATCACTCGCGTTTCTTGGTGAAGGGGCAATGTATGGTGACTATGCACGACTAGGGATCTTATTAGGCTCTATAGCATCAGCGGTCATTGGTTACTTCTGGTTGTCTAAAGTATTGCCTGAGAAAGGAGGTAATGGATGAGAATAGCCTTATTAATATTGGTATTAGGATTTGGTTTTAGCGCAACGACTTTGGCTTCGCAAATCGAAATTTGCAATGAAGATGTAAAAGATGCACATTGCCAAAACTATCTTGAAGGTGTTGTTGATGGCGCACTGATGTATAAAGGCGCCGCCGTCGGTGAACGTTTAGAGTCGAATGATTATGAGTCTCGGGCGCTGAAATACCGAGGTGGTAAGCGTTTTCAAGAGGCAAATCGCACTTTTTGTCAGAGCCGAATTCCTGATAGAGACGTTTTAGTCGCAGGACTTGCTGAAGCCTTTTCTGTGGGCAAGATTGACAATACAGATGAGCTATCAGCGGCAATGTTCGAGCTTATGGATTGCCAACGTTTAAAGTAGGTAAAAGCCGCATGGGGTGACACTTTTGTCACCCTTTTTTTGTTTTAATAATGGCATATTTCGATGGTAAATCTTAATTATAATCACCTGTACTATTTTTGGATGATCCAAAAAAAAGGCTCGGTAGCTAAGGCGGCAGAAGCCTTGTGCCTGACGCCTCAAACTGTAACGGGTCAGATCCGCGTGTTAGAAGGCAGCCTGAAGGGCAGCTTGTTTAAACGAGTTGGTCGTTCATTAGAGCCTACAGAACTAGGTGAGTTAGTATTTCGTTATGCTGACAAGATGTTTTGCCTTAGCTATGAAATGCTTGATCTACTTAACTACCAGCAAGATGAGAATATTCTTTTTGAAGTGGGGATTGCTGCTGCACTTTCAAAGGCATTAACGAGTCGGGTGTTATTATCTGTGGTACCCAGCGATGGTTCGATGCATCTGGCTTGTTATGAGGCGACGCATGAAAGTTTGATGGAGCGGCTTCGCGGGCATAAGTTAGACATGATCCTGTCGGATTGTGCTGGCGAAAGCTTGAAGTATCCTGAAATTTTATCAAAACAGTTAGGTGAAAGTGGAGTGGCTTTTTTTTCATCGGAAACCTATTCCAAACCTTTTCCCCAATGCTTAGAGCAAGGGAAGCTATTAATTCCGAGCCGAGGGACTTCGTTGGGGCAGCAGTTGGTGCGATGGTTTGATGAGAAAAACCTCAACATCAGTATTCTTGGTGAGTTTGACGATGCTGCAATGATGAAGTCATTTGGTTTTTTTAAGCAGGGGATATTTGTAGCACCGTCTATTTATAAGCAAGATATTTTAGACCGTGGAATGATGTTGCTTGGAGAAACGACCGAGGTAAAAGAGGTTTATCATGTGATGTTTGCTGAACGAATGATCCAGCATCCTGCGGTTAAGCGTTTATTGAACACTGACTTCTCTGAACTCTTTGCGGGTAATGACGTAAAAGTTAAGCAGCTATAATCACATGTTTTGGAAGTAAAGCTCATTTGGGTATACACTAGCCGCACTGTAAAAGATTGGAGTAATAAACTTGTCGGAATCAATGCCAGAACCCATGAAAATTGCAAGAGTACGATGGGCTTGTCGCCGAGGCATGTTGGAGCTTGATGTATTGTTTCAGCCTTTTGTTGAAAAGCACTATGAAGCGATGTCAAATGCGGACAAAACCGTTTTTGTTAAGCTACTTGAATGTGAAGACCCTGAATTGTTTGCCTGGTTTATGGGGCATGAAGTCTGTAAAAATCCTGAATTTGCAGAGATGATAATAAGAGTTCGTGGCCGTCCAGCCGCATAGCTTTAGCCTTTATAGCTCTTTCGGTCAACGGCTATCGTTGACCGTTGTTGCTGCAATCTGTTTTACTTCCTTTTTGATTTGGCCTTATTCCGAATCGCTCCTCTATCTCGTGAGTAAAGCACTCACCTTTTCATTATGTTGTTGTTTTTTTGTTAGGCAGTTTTGGCTGCTTCGACATTGGTCTTGTCAGTTCATACTATCTGCTGATGGCAGTGTGCGGATAGAGCAGCAGTGCTTTGCGCTCAAAGGAAGACCGATAGTGACACCTTTTATGGTGGTTTTTGATATTCACTGTGGCAGTGATGAAAAAAGATTGGTGGTTTGGGCTGATATGTTAAACGACACAAATTATCGCCATTTGTGTCGTTTACTACTGTTATCTTATCGAAATAGGCTTAACTCTGACAGCTAAAAGCAATCATTTCGGTTGTAATATTGTCGGCTTCGGTGATGCTTCTTTCTCTGGGTGATCAATATTGTAATGCAGCCCGCGACTCTCTTTACGCTCCATAGCACAACGAATAATGAGCTCTGCGACTTGCACTAAGTTACGTAGTTCTAACAGATTATTACTGACTCTAAAGTTACTGTAATATTCTTGGATCTCTTGCTGTAACATCACGCAGCGTCTTAGGGCACGCTCTAAACGTTTATCAGAACGAACAATACCTACATAGTCCCACATAAATAGGCGTAACTCGTGCCAGTTATGAGCGATAACCACCTCTTCATCTGAGTTTGAAACTTGGCTTTCATCCCAAGCCGGCAATGTTCCTGGCATTGGAATTTTACCGAGTTGGCTTTCAATATCTTCTGCAGCAGCTCGAGCAAATACTAAACACTCCAGCAGTGAATTACTGGCTAAACGGTTAGCACCATGAAGTCCGGTGTATGCGACTTCGCCTATAGCGTACAAGCCATTGAGGTCGGTTTGTCCATGCAAATCCGTCATTACTCCACCACAGGTATAGTGGGCAGCTGGCACTACAGGGATTGGATCAGTGGTGATATCAATACCGAACTCTAAACAGCGTTTATGAATGGTAGGGAAATGCTTGATGATAAAATCTGCAGGTTTGTGAGCAATATCCAAATAGACACAGTCAGAACCTAAACGCTTCATCTCATAATCAATTGCTCGAGCGACAATATCACGAGGTGCCAGTTCTGCTCTGTCATCAAACTCTGGCATAAAACGACTGCCATCAGGGCGACGTAAAAATGCGCCTTCGCCTCTGAGTGCTTCGGTCAGCAAAAAATTACGCGCATCAGCATGATATAGGCAGGTTGGGTGAAATTGATTAAACTCCATATTGGCAACCCGGCAGCCTGAACGCCAAGCCATGGCGATACCATCGCCAGAAGCAACATCTGGATTGGATGTGTACTGATAAACCTTTGAGCTACCACCTGTTGCTAACGCCACAAAGCGTGCCTTTACTGTTTCGACTTGCTCTAAATCTCGATTCCAAACATAGGCACCTTGTACACGGTTACCAGGTCTGTCTAATTTACGAGTCGTAATCAGGTCGATAGCATTGTAACGTTCTAGCACTTGGATATTAGGGTGGCGGCTGGCTCGCTCTTGTAGGGTTACTTGTACCTCTTTACCCGTTGCATCAGCTGCATGCAAAATTCTTCGATGACTATGGCCACCTTCACGTGTTAAGTGATAAGGCGCCTCTTCAACGCTGCCATCAGCAGTTTCTTCTTTGTCGAAAGCAACGCCACAATCAATCAGCCATTGCATAGATGCACGCGCATTTTCGGCAGTAAACTTGACCACCGGCTCGTCACAAAGCCCTGCTCCAGCGACTAATGTATCGGCGACATGGGACTCAATGGTGTCCTCTTCATCGAAAACTGAGGCTATACCACCCTGAGCGTAATAGGTTGAACCCTCGCTTAAAGGACCTTTGGAAAGTAAAATAACTTTCGATTTTTCAGCGAGATGCAGTGCAAGGGTTAGCCCCGCAGCACCACTGCCAATAACCAAAATATCAGATTGGTGTTCAACTACTTGTTTCATCAGGTATCATAGAGTCATCTGGGAATTCGGACTATGTTAAACCAAGATGCTGTTTATGGATACTTATCAAGTTCGCATATTGCTTGTTGGATCTATTTTTGCTTTAAATATTGTGCAGCGCTATTGGTAAACGCTGCAGTCCCTAAGCCTGCTTTTATTGTGAAATACAACGTGATAAAAGAGGGGGGATTCAGGGATTTTTTGTTCTGATTAAATCAACGAGCAAAAATTAGCACAGGTGAACAGTGTTTTGGTGTGTTATATAAGTATGTTTTCAGGTGAACAGCTTTTTAAAGTTTGTCTCCAAAAAAAAGAAAATGACATATTTGCACATTTTTATAGAACTTTTTTGAAACTCGCTAGTCTACATAAGTGAATATGATTCGAGCGGCTGAGAAATCAGTATTAGATTTAGGAGTAGTCGGCTCGGATGAGTGGACAAATAAGTGATCAACAATTAGTTGAGCGCGTACAGCGTGGTGATAAGAACGCTTTTAACCTTTTAGTGCAAAAATATCAAAACAAGGTCGCGAATCTGATATCGCGTTATGTACGAAATCAGGCCGACGTTGCAGATGTGTCGCAAGAAGCTTTTATAAAAGCATATCGAGCGTTACCGAACTTTAGGGGCGAAAGTGCGTTTTACACATGGTTGTATCGCATTGCAGTTAATACTGCAAAGAATCATCTGGTCGCACAAGGGCGTAGAGCGCCCGCGAATGATGTCGATGCTGAAGAAGCTGAATACTATGATGGCAGCGATGCGTTAAAGGAGTTTGCATCTCCGGAGCGTCTCGTGTTGTCAGAAGAGATTCAAAAGGTCGTTTTTGACACTTTAGACACATTGCCAGAAGAATTGAAGATGGCAATCTCACTAAGAGAACTTGATGGTATGAGTTACGAAGAGATTGCTAATGTCATGGATTGCCCCGTAGGTACTGTAAGATCCCGGATCTTCAGAGCACGTGAGGCGATTGATAAAAAGCTTAAGCCGTTGCTAGAACGCTAGCACCCTTGAACAAAGATAGGTGAACAATGGATAAATTAGGTCAGGAATGGGTATCTGCAGCTGTCGATGGTGAACTCGACGAGCAAACGTTAGCTGAATTAGCAGCTGATGCAGATTCACATGAGCAGTGGCGTGATTATCATATGATTGGTGATGCAATGCGTGGTGAATTACCGCAGACAGTATCTATCGATCTGAGTGCCAGCATCATGGCTGCGATTGATGAAGAACCCGCTATTATTGCGCCTAAGCAAACCACGGTTAAAACCGCCACAATGCCTACTTCCAATAAAGTTGTGCCTCTGTTTAAGCAATTTGGGCAGTATGCTATTGCAGCGACCGTTGCTATGGTTGCAGTGGTTGGTGTGCAAAATTATAACCAAGAAACATTGCTAGACAACTCGCCTTTACCCGTTTTGAACACTAGACCACTCATTGGTAGTGCATCACCGGTAAGCTTGCAGACTGGCGCAGTACAGCAGAATCAAAGCTATACTAATGAACAAGTCGTTGATCAGCGTCGTCGTATTAACTCCTATATTCAAGATCATATGTTACAACAAAGATTGAATAATGGTGTGGTTATAGAGGACAATAGAGAGGTAGATACGATACCTGTCAATCAGTAACAAGGAGTTAGCTTGCGTCTAATCCTACTGGCTATTCTAGCCATGAGTTTTCCCGCGATGGCGCGGGAAGATATGCCCGCCAAAGCTTGGCTTGAAAATATGAGCCAAGCACTGCGCGAACAAGAATTCAAAATTTCCCTAATACAAATTCAAGCCGATCATATTCGTCCTTTGGTTTATATTCATGGCAAGGTTCAAGATCAAGAGGTGGCATTTCTAGAGCACCTTAATGGGCCGCCTAAGAATGCGGTTCGAGTCGGTAATACAGTTACCTTCATAGAGCATGACCAACCTGCCTATAGTGTTCACGCCAAACGTATTCAAGGGGTCATTCCTGCCGCTTTCGCTGATGATATCTCTAATCTAGAAGCGGGATACCAGTTTGTATTAGGTGGTCGAAGCAGAATTGCAGGGCGACCAGGACAATTGGTTCGCATCATTCCCAATGATGATAATCGATATGGTTATCAAGTTTGGCTTGATATGGATACTTTTTTACCGCTACGCTTCGATATGATTAATAACGATAAGCAGCTGTTAGAGCAGCTTATGGTCGTCGAGCTCTTAGTTTTAGAAGAGGTGCCGTCTATCCTGAAAGAGGCGCACAAGCAAGAGTGGCCGGCAGTCATGGCGCAATCTGAACGCGCAGCAGGTGAAGACTGGAAATTTGGTTGGTTACCGGAAGGTTTTAAGGTGCTGGTAAAAGACCAGCACCGTTTAATCGGTAGCAAAGAAGCTGTTGAGTACATTGCGATTAGCGATGGCCTAGCTAGCATCTCTGTTTATGTGGCTAAAGCAGGAGACTCGCCGCTTCCAGATGAATTAGTTACCCGTAACGGTTTATCACTTGCTACAGAGCGTGTTGGTAATGCAGAGGTTGTTGCTGTCGGTAAAGTGCCTGCTGAAACGTTAAGTCGCATAGCTCAAAGCATTATGTTGCAGTAAAAGGTTTATTACCATGATGGAAGAGGTTGCCAAAGTTGTTGCTAACAGCAACTCTGGTTGGGTCGTTGTAGAAGTTGAGATGAAGAGTGCTTGTAATCACTGCGACAGCAGTGATTCATGCGGTACCTCAGCCGTTGCAAAAGCCTTTTCACCAAAGGTTCAGCGTTTTTCTATTCAAACTGAACGTGCTTTTGCAACTGGAGAGCGCTTAAAGCTCGGTCTTCCTGAAAGCGTTATTCTAAAAGCCGCTATGTTGGTATATATCCTGCCGCTAGCCGGTTTTTTCATCGGTGCTTTTAGTGGTAATTTACTAGCAGCAAATATAGACGTGAATCAAGATTTGTTGGCTATTGCCTTTGCATTAGTTGGTGGTGTCGGTTTTTGGGCCTTAGGAAAGAAATTTGCTAAGGCGCTAGAGGAAAAGGCGCAACCAATCATCATAAAATCTCTTGGTAAGCCTATAGATATAGCGCAGTAACCGTAGATACTTGGCCTCTAGAGTAACTTTCCAATTCAAAAGCATGATAAAAATTGGTATTAAAGCCGCAATCGGGTACAATTCTGCACCTTAAAAATTCTTTTCAACTTCGAGTTAAGTCATCCCAGCATAATGAAGCATATTAGAAACTTTTCAATTATTGCCCATATTGACCACGGCAAATCAACACTCTCAGATCGCCTTATTCATGAATGCGGTGGCTTAACCGATCGCGAAATGGCCGCACAGGTTCTCGACTCAATGGATATTGAGCGTGAGCGCGGTATTACGATTAAAGCGCAAAGTGTTACTTTGGACTATAAAGCTAATGATGGTGAGACTTACCAACTTAACTTTATTGATACACCTGGCCACGTCGATTTTTCCTATGAGGTATCACGTTCTTTAGCAGCTTGTGAAGGTGCGCTATTGGTGGTTGACGCGGGTCAAGGCGTCGAAGCGCAAACCCTAGCAAACTGTTACACCGCGCTTGAGATGGATATGGACGTGGTTCCCGTTCTGAACAAGATCGATCTCCCTCAGGCTGATCCCGACCGTGTAGCAGAAGAGATTGAAGATATTGTCGGAATTGAAGCGGCTGATGCTGTGCGTTGCTCCGCTAAAACCGGTGTAGGCATTAAAGATGTGCTGGAAGTGATTGTTGAGCAGATCCCGCCACCAGAAGGTGACGAAGAAGGCCCACTGCAGGCGCTAATTATTGACTCTTGGTTTGATAGTTACTTAGGCGTTGTATCTTTAGTACGTATTAAAAATGGCGTATTAAAGAAAGGCGATAAATTTAAAGTTATGTCTACCGGTCAGAATCATACCGCTGATCGTGTCGGTATCTTTACCCCTAAGCAAACTGATACTCCTGAGCTAAAGACTGGCGAAGTGGGTTTTGTAATTGCGGGCATTAAAGAGATCCACGGCGCACCAGTTGGTGATACGTTGACTCATGCAAAGCATGGTGCACTTGAGCCACTGCCTGGTTTTAAGAAAGTGAAGCCACAGGTATATGCTGGTTTATTCCCTATTTCTACTGATGATTATGAAAGCTTTCGCGATGCGCTTAACAAGCTTAGCTTGAATGATGCTTCATTGTTTTTCGAACCTGAAACCTCATCAGCACTCGGTTTTGGTTTCCGCATTGGATTCTTGGGTCTACTCCACATGGAGATTATTCAAGAGCGTCTAGAGCGTGAATACAACCTTGAGCTTATTACTACTGCGCCTACCGTAGTGTATGAGATCGTCCAGACCAATGGCGAGACTATTTATGTCGATAACCCATCGGACTTGCCTGCGATTAACAATATTGAAGAGATGCGTGAGCCTATCGTTGAGACCAATATTCTGGTACCAAAAGAGTATTTAGGTAACGTGATCACTCTTTGTGTTGAAAAACGTGGTGTACAAACTAATCTGGTTTACCATGGTAATCAAGTTGCATTGACCTACGAATTGCCGATGGCAGAAGTGGTGATGGACTTCTTTGACCGTTTAAAATCAACCAGTCGTGGTTATGCCTCACTTGAGTATAACTTTGTCCGCTTTGAACCTGCAGACATGGTGCGCCTCGATATTCTTATTAACGGTGACAGAGTCGATGCGTTAGCGATGATTATTCATAAAGGGTTGATCCGCTCTAAGGGTCTAGCATTAGTGAATAAGATGAAAGAGCTCATCCCACGTCAGATGTTTGATATTGCAGTTCAAGCAGCAGTAGGTAGCCAGATTATTGCGCGTTCTTCGATTAAGGCGATGCGTAAAGACGTAACCGCTAAGTGTTACGGCGGTGATGTGTCACGTAAGAAGAAGTTATTACAGAAGCAAAAAGACGGTAAGAAACGCATGAAGCAAGTGGGTAACGTAGAAGTTCCACAAGAAGCGTTTTTAGCAGTGTTGAAGCTTAACGATTAAGCTAATTCGTTAAGATTTGTTAATATATCGCTAGACTTTGCGCCGCAGTTTGCGGCGCTTTCATTACTGGCGTATAACCATAGGGACATCGACACATTAGTCGTAACCCAATTATGTTTGGCAGGAGTTAATTAATAATGGCAGCCTATTTTTCGCTAATTTTAGTTTTGGTCACCTTAGGCAGTGGCCTTGTTTGGATGGCAGATGCGTTGGTATTCGCCCCTAAGCGTCGTGAGAAGTTGGCAATGGCTCAAGCGGCTGAAGCTGAGTTAAGTGAAGAGAATGCAGAAGTGATACTGCGTGAGTCGGCGTTTGTTGAAACCTCAAAGTCCATCTTTCCTGTTATCGCATTTGTACTTATTTTGCGCTCTTTTATTTACGAGCCTTTTCAAATTCCATCAGGTTCAATGATGCCAACATTGCTCGTTGGTGATTTTATTCTGGTAGAAAAGTTTAGCTACGGGATTAAAGATCCTGTTTGGCGCACGACCTTAAAAGAGACGGGCAAGCCTGAGCGTGGCGATGTGGCTGTCTTTAAATACCCAGAAAACCCACAGATTGATTACATCAAGCGTATTGTTGGTTTGCCGGGCGACCGTATTGTTTACCGCAATAAGCAGCTTTATATCCAAGCAGCTTGTGCGGAAGGGCAAAGTCCTTGTCCTGAGCTAAAAGCCGTTGAAAGAGTATCAGTTAACCGCGGTGAGTTTTCCCAAGACGGTACGCCATTACTGCGCTTTAAAGAACAAATTGGTGATGTGACGCATGACATCTTAATCAATCCATCACGACCTGACATGATTAACTACTATCACCGCCAAGAGAACGTACCGTTGACTGAGTTTATTGTGCCAGAAGGTCAATACTTTGCCATGGGTGATAATCGCGATAACAGTACCGATAGCCGCTTTTGGGGCTTTGTGCCAGAGCATAACCTCGTTGGTAAAGCGGTTGCGATATGGATAAGCTTTGAGTTTGATAGAACTCCGGCCGATTTTCTGCCAGCTTGGATCCCAACAGGGGTGCGTTTTAACCGTGTAGGCGGAATTGTGTAATATGGAACCGATTAAAAATATCCCTAGACTATGTCGTACCTTGGGCTACGAGTTTGCTGAGCAAGCATTATTAGATCAGGCGCTAACCCATAGAAGTGCCTCTAATAAGCATAATGAGCGACTCGAGTTTTTGGGGGACTCAATCTTGTCTATTGTGATTTCTGACGCGCTATACCATCAGTTTCCTAAGGCGACTGAAGGTGATTTGAGCCGAATGCGTGCCACATTAGTTTGTGGGAAAATGTTGGCTGAGATAGCCATTGAATTCAAGCTGGGAGATTATCTAAAGCTTGGGCCAGGCGAATTAAAAAGCGGTGGATTCAGACGTGAGTCTATATTGGCTGATGCGGTAGAAGCCATCATTGGCGCTATATATCTTGACTCAGATATTGAGAAATGCCGTAAATTGGTGCTCAACTGGTACGCATCGCGCTTGCGAGTGATTGAGCCTATTAACCAGAAAGATCCAAAGACGTTACTTCAAGAGCATTTGCAAAAGTTTAGAAAACCGCTGCCAATCTATAAAGTCGTCCATACTGAAGGGGATGCCCATGAGCAAACCTTCACCGTTGAATGTGTTGTAGAAGACTTGAGACAAGCCGTTGTCGGGGTTGCTAGTTCACGCAGAAAAGCAGAGCAAAGTGCAGCCGCTCAAGTGTTGGAGTTAATTAAGAAATGAGTAACGAAAAAGATTTACCCGAGAGCAATGAACCGAGCCTAGACGACTTACTCGCGCAGATGAATAACCCTTCATCTGCCGTTAAGTACGCGGTAACTTATTGCGGTATGGTGGCGATTGTTGGCCGACCAAACGTCGGTAAATCAACCCTGCTTAACAAATTGTTAGGCCAGAAAATCAGTATTACCTCTAAAAAACCACAGACGACTCGTCATCGTATTATGGGGATCCATACTGACGGTCCACGTCAGGTGGTGTTTATCGATACGCCAGGTCTTCACATGGAAGAGAAGCGTGCGATAAACCGATTGATGAACCGAGCCGCTGCGAGCTCATTGGCTGAAGTCAGCTTGGTGGTATTTGTCGTTGACGGCATGAACTGGACTGCAGATGATGAAATGGTGCTGCGTAAGTTGCAAAGCCGGAATGATGGTCGTAAAACCGTTCTAGCTATCAACAAAGTCGATAATATCAAAGATAAAGAAGCACTATTTCCTCATCTTGAAGAGCTTTCTAAAAAGTTTGAGTTTGATGAGATCTTGCCTATTTCAGCGACACAGGGAACCAATGTGCAGCGGATTTTGGATATGTCCGTTGAATCGGTACCTGAATCACCACACTTCTTCCCTGAAGATTATGTGACTGACCGTTCGCAGAAGTTCATGGCATCAGAAATCGTGCGCGAAAAGCTAATGCGCTTTTTGGGCGATGAGCTTCCATATGACTGTACTGTTGAAATTGAGCAGTTCAAAATGATGGAAAATGGTGTGTATCAGATTAACGCCTTAGTTCTTGTAGAGCGCGAAACTCAGAAACGCATGGTGATAGGCAATAAAGGCGAGCGTATTAAAAAGATTAGCTCTGCTGCGCGTGTGGATATGGAAGTCTTGTTTGATAACAAAGTTTTCTTAGAGATGTGGGTCAAGGTCAAGTCTGGTTGGGCTGATGATGAACGTGCGCTTCGTAGCTTAGGTTACGGCGAAGAGTAACGGCTACAGCCACATCACTTTATAATGCCTCTTTTTAGCAATAGAAAGGGGCATTTTTGTAAGCGACTCCGGTTACGGATTTTTACTTTATTGGTATTAGGACTGAATTGGTTTTATGATGGTTACCCTTAGTGTTATCAATTTAATAAGCGGATTAGAATAATCATGGAGCGTGGCTACGTTCTTCATACTAGGCCCTTTCGCGAATCGAGTGTGCTGGTCAACCTGTTGGTTGATGGCAAAGGGCGTGTTGATGCTGTTGCACGCCTTGGTAGCAGTAAGAACTCAATCCGTAGCATAGTGCAGCCTTTTCAGCCGCTTATTTTTCAGCTGCAAGGTAAGTCAGATCTAAAGAATTTAAAACAAGTTGAAGCAGCTAGTCCTGCAGTGCCGCTAACAGGGAACTGCCTGTATTCGGGGCTCTACCTCAATGAATTGCTTATTCGCTGTTTGACTGTGCAGCATAGCGCTGAGAATCTGTTCTTTAACTATCATCAAACGCTAATTGCAATGGCCAAGGAGTTTAACCAAAGCCAGTTACGCTATTTTGAGCTGGCATTGCTACAAGAGCTAGGGACTATGCCGTCTCTTGAATATGATCCATCGGGGGCAGCTATGACTGCTAGTGGATTTTATCGTTTAGAGATAGAGCATGGCTTTATGCCAGTTATAGCAACTCAATATAATCAGCATAAGTTCTTCACTGGGGAGATGCTGTTTGCGCTTAAAAAACAGTCTTTATCGGCTACACACTTTGCTGAAGCTAAGAAGTTGATGCGACAATTGTTAGCACCCACGTTGGGAGATAAGCCGCTGCATTCTCGTAATCTCTTCCTTAAAAAAATGCCTGCCACCAAGCCTGAACAGCCCAAAGACTAACTGGGTCCCAGTCAAATAATTCAACGATGTATGGCTGCTCACTTGCTGGCTAAACGTTAAGTCTCACAGTACAATGACGGTTTTACATTTTCGATTAATCAAGGAATACACATGAGCCGGATCCTACTGGGCGTTAACATTGACCACATTGCCACATTACGCCAAGCTCGCGGTACAAACTATCCCGATCCTGTTCATGCTGCTGCGGTTGCCGAACATGCTGGCGCCGAAGGGATCACTATTCATCTACGTGAAGATCGCCGCCATATCATCGACAGAGATGTATATACGCTGGCAAAGACACTAAAGACACGTATGAACTTTGAGATGGCTGTAACGCAAGAGATGCTTGATATTGCTTGTGAAATTAAGCCTGCTTACGTGTGTCTAGTGCCTGAGAAACGTGAAGAGCTTACAACCGAAGGTGGCCTTGATGTAGCGGGTCAGCAAGATAAAATTGCTGCTGCGGTTACGCGCCTATCGAAAGAGGGCATTAAGGTGTCACTCTTTATCGATGCCGATAAAGCACAGATTGATGCAGCTGTTGCAGTTGGGGCACCAGTCATTGAAATCCATACTGGTTGCTACGCTGATGCTGAAACCGATGCCGATGCTACTACTGAGCTTAATCGTATTAGTACCATGGCCACGTACGCGCATAGCAAGGGGCTTGTCGTGAATGCAGGTCATGGCTTGCACTACCATAATGTTAAACCGATAGCGGCTATTCCCGAGTTATATGAGCTGAATATTGGTCACGCTATTATCGCCCGCGCCGCGATTGACGGTTTAGCGACAGCGGTACGTGATATGAAACAGTTGATGGTCGAAGGTCGCCGAGGCGAGTAAGCCACCGATTGTTAATGTGATTTAAAAAGCCGAGCATGGCATGTAGTTATGCTCGGCTTTTGTTTAGTTAAAAAAGGTAATTTATGATTGTTGGTTTGGGCACAGATATTGTTGAAATTGCGCGCATAGAGACTCGAATTTCTGAAGTAGTCGAGAAGGAGCTACAAACTAATCGTTTAGCTAAAAGAGTGCTAACGCCGTCAGAGCTTGATATTTTTATCAAATCTTCCAACCCAGGCCGGTATTTGGCTAAGCGCTTTGCTGCAAAAGAGGCAGCTGCAAAAGCGCTAGGTACTGGTATTGGACGCGGTGTGTCATTTCAACATATTGAGATCAGCAATAACGAAAATGGTGCTCCAATAGTAACGTTTAGTGCTGGTGCGGCAGAGCGGCTAGCAGCACTTGGCGGCGTTAAAGGTCACTTATCGATTGCTGATGAGAAACACTATGCGACCGCGACGGTGATCCTAGAGTCATGAGCAGATTGATGATTGTGATTCCTCTGCAGAATGGTACATTTAATCAAATTAAACTCGCGGGCAACATTTATTAGTCAGCTATTGAAGGAGTTATTATGACATCTAGAGTCTACGTATTAGCACAGTTTCAAGCAAAGGAAGGTAAAGAGGCCGAGTTATTTGAGGTACTAAAGGCACTAGAGCCAGACTCTTATCGAGAGCAAGGTTGCATTCAATATATGCTGACGCGCCAAATAGACCACCCGAGCGCTTCAAGAACAGATTACTCCATCGTATTTAATGAGATCTGGCAAGATGCCGACTCATGGGCTGCTCACGGTCGCAGAAAGCAGATCCAACACTTTTTTGAAACTCAGGTTAAAGCGGACAACGGCTTAGTAAAAGATGCAATTGTCACCGCTTATACCGATGAAGGCTATGAGTACGATAAGCCTATATTCGAGTAAGTAACATTAATCGCGTTAACAATGGGGACTATGAGTTTTAAGCTGCTGTCGTTGTTTGGTAGTATTTGGGGCGCTAGGTAACTTGTTTGTACCTCAAAGCGATTCGATTTATCGCGCTGCGCCTGATACTTAAGAAAACTCAACGTGGTTGCTTTGCCCATTATTCTAGTCAGGAGTTTAGAGCCGATCTAAGGGGCAAAGTGCTTGCCCCGCTGTTGAATCCATAAGAATCAATCTCTGTACAAAACAGAACCGAGAGTGTGTGCTTTTATAACCCGGTGCGGATACGACTGAGGGGCTTCGGTTTCAGGGAGTAAACCGCAGAGCAGCCATGGCAAATTCTGTCCCATACAGAACTTGGCATTTCGTCCTTGGAGGTCAGACGGCGTAAAGCGTTATTCAGCAGTATCAGCATATACGCCTACCGCAGACTATTGGAACCACATTTGCTTAACGTTTACTCGTGCCCATAGCAACTTAAAGTGCGTTATCTATATTTCTATCAAGCGTACATGGGTTTAATACTGGTCTGAATATTTGCTCTATTAATAGTGGGTAAAATCCTTTAGGTTAAGGATAAGTTAAATATAACTATAATTATACCAATTGCATTAAAAGTTTGACCATTCAGCGGGAATTCAAAACGCTGCAGGCAAGTAGTGGGATTTGAGCTAATAGTTATTCTATATCCAAATCCCATAGCGAAGCATACAGCGTTTTGAAACCCGCACTACGTGAGACCCTCAGTCTTTCCACTTCTGCTTTGCATCGGCTTAAAAGGGAATAACCATTTCTTTACCGATGCGCTTTAAATTGAAAAGACTGGGGGGCTTTGAACTGGCCAAATACTTAATGCAATTGGTATTAGACTTGATTAAGTATGGAGATACTCAGATGAAATCCGCCGTAGAGCAGCTGTCGACCTATAAAAGTGTTCACTTAAATCCGAGCAATATAAAAACGCATTTCTTTGGTGTGCCGCTGATCATCTGGTCGGCATTTGTAGGCTTAAACCTTATCCCAATCGACTTTGCGGTATTTGATGACCCCGTTATTCACTTTAACGTGGCGACTGTTTTTGCCCTAGTGGTATTGGGGTATTACTTTATGTTGCATGCAAAATTAGCCTTCGGTCTAACCTTGTTCATTATTCCAGTGCTTTATACTTCTAGCGTTGTTGCTCAATATGCTGGTGCGGGCTATCTCGCGATAGCTACCTTTGTTGTTGGCTGGATCATTCAGTTTATTGGTCATAAATATGAAAAGGCAAAACCGGCTTTTGTTGATGACTTGAATCAGTTATTGATCGGGCCGTTCTTTTTGATGGCGGAAGTTTATTTTAAGCTTGGTTTTGAAAAAGAGCTGTTAGCAGAGATTACGCCAATCGCACGGGATAAACGCCGAGCGCTAGAAGCTGCGAAGAAAGCCAAATAAATGATAACAAAAAAACGCTAACCGATAGGTTAGCGTTTTTAATCAAGCTTTAGGTTGCGCATAGTGCTGGGGCAATACTCGCACCGTTTTCACCATGTTATCGCCTAGCTCTATTACCTCAATGGGGTAGCCTGCAATTCGCATACTGGTTTTGACCGTTGGGATCTCTTCAAGATGTTCCAATATTAAGCCGTTAAGGGTCTTTGGGCCATCAATTGGAAACTGCCAGTCCATCTCTTTATTAAGCTCTCGAATGTTGATGCTTGCTTCAATCAGGAAGCTACCATCTTGTTGTTCATTAATATCTTCACTCGGTGTGGTGATCATCGAGGTCGTATAATCGCCAACAATCTCTTCCAGAATATCCTCTAGTGTCACTAAACCTTGAATATCACCGTATTCATCAACAACCAGCCCAATACGCTCTTTATTTTGCTGGAAGTTACTCAACTGCACATTCAGTGGCGTACCTTCTGGGATGAAGTAAAGCTCCTTAACGGCACGTAGAAGCGAAGACTTACTAAATTGTCCTTTAGATTGCAGACGTAGTGCATCGCGCAGGTGAACAAAACCAACTGCATCATCAACAGTATCACGGTATAGCAGCACTCGAGTATGAGGGCTCTGAATCACCTGTTTATTAATACTCTTAAACTCGTCATTGATATTAATGGCGTAAAGT
The DNA here is from genome assembly GCF_000014885.1 of Shewanella piezotolerans WP3. Classification (NCBI taxonomy): domain Bacteria; kingdom Pseudomonadati; phylum Pseudomonadota; class Gammaproteobacteria; order Alteromonadales; family Shewanellaceae; genus Shewanella; species Shewanella piezotolerans. Next base: position 3,986,746 of record NC_011566.1, on the reverse strand, counting down.
TCCGAGCGTGGCACCATCACATCTTCTACGGTGACTTTTTCCAAATCCATAATTGACAACAGCATCTCTTGGTGACGTCTCGGTATCAATGCTCCAGCCTCGTGTACTACTGTGCGCAACTCTTCTTGGCTGAGTGCATCTGAGGTCTTTGTCGAGCGAATACCAACCATTTTTAGCACCGCAGAGGTAATAAGATTGACGGCTTTTACAAATGGAAGCAGCACTATCAGCAGCAAGCGCAAAATGTGGCTAGAGGGAAATGCGATACGCTCTGGGTGCAGCGCCGCGAAGGTTTTAGGCGTTACTTCGGCGAAAACCAGTACTACCATCGTTAATACACCGGTAGAGATCGCAATTCCCACGTCGCCAAATAAACGCAGGCCTATAATGGTTGCTATAGAGGAGGCGAGGATATTGACCAGATTATTACCGATCAAAATCAGTCCTATCAGCCTATCTGGACGCTCAAGTAACTTTGTCGCGCGAATAGCACCTTTATGGCCGCTAGATGCCAAATGACGTAAACGGTATCGATTCAGGCTCATCATGGCTGTTTCAGACCCTGAAAAATAGGCTGAAAGTAAAATCAAGACGAACAGAACAGATAACAGTACGCCAGTGGATATTTCGTCCAAAAGTTGGAGCTCCGCTGTGGGTGAATTAAAGCCGTAAAAAATTAGTAATTACAGATATTTCGAAAACATGTCAAGTTTGGCTCAATACTGAATTGATTGAGCCAACTGACGAGAATGGGACTAACCGAGGATTAACTCTTTCACAATGCGGGCACCAAAGTAGGCGAGTGATAGTAAAACTCCGCCAGTTAAGGTATACGCAACGGCTGTTCTAATCTTACAACCGACCCAATATTGCTGCGCTAGCATACCTATATATACACACCATGCAAGGATAGACAAAATCGCTTTGTGGCCTTTACCCTCTTCGAACATGTCATCAAGGAATATGAAGCCGGTTGCCAGTGCTAAACTTAATAGAATGACACCAACAATCACTAAGTGATAAAGCTGTTTTTCAACTGTCATTAATGGCGGCATCGCTGAGGTCATTACCAGTTTCTTGTTTTTTAGCTTGCGTTGAATGATGGCTAATTGGATAGCATAGAGCGCCGCAATCATTAAGGCGCTGTATGCCATTAGTGACAAGACAACATGCACTAACACATCTGGGTGGATCTCAAAGTGAGTGATGTATTCAGGTGGAACAAGCCATAAAAGGGCGACGGAGATCACCGAGCAGGCATAGACCACAGGAACAACGACGATAACCTTGAGACGAAACAGCAATATGGTAAAGCTAAAGGTGATAATCCAATTCACCAAAGAGATGACGTTGGTCAGGCTAAAATTTTGCCCATCACCAGTAAACACCGCTTGTGACAGAGCGGCTGCATGCAACACAACACCGATGGCTGCAACGCCTGCAACTAATTTCCTGTTTGGTCCATCTGCGTGAAAAAGACGAGTCGCGACGAGAACCAAAGCAATACTGTAAAAAAACATGGCTGAAGCTGAAAAAATAACCATTGAGTATTAACCTATTGTTGTGAGCTAATTGTTTTATTAGCTTGTTGGCCCTAACCAAAAGTCAAAGCAGACTTATATTAACTTGATTCAATCAGAAGTTAAATTACTGAATCACAAATCGTAACCTACCAAGTTTCTATTCTAAAGTCCTTGGATTTGAATCACAGAAACCCAGTGGTTAGATTAACATGAGCTTGGGTTATTTGGGCAGTGACATTGGTTGCAAAAATAGGCTGAATCTATGTCTTAGGTCAGTTTTTTAATAAAATGTCTTCGATAGGACTACTGTAAGGCAAGTTACTTGGCTCATTGAGTAGCATAATATCTGGGCATCGCTATAATACTGCCCATCAATATCAATTTAAAACGGTAAAGAACTGGATAATGTTTGAGAACTTAACTGACAGATTGTCACGTACACTGAAGAATATCAGTGGCCGTGGTCGCTTAACGGAAGAAAACGTTAAGGAAACTTTGCGCGAAGTTCGTATGGCCCTACTTGAGGCCGATGTTGCTTTACCGGTTGTGCGCGAATTTGTTAATAGCGTAAAAGAGCGTGCTGTCGGACAAGAGGTTTCTAAAAGCCTAAGCCCAGGTCAGGCGTTTATTAAGATTGTCCAGAGTGAGCTAGAAAATGCGATGGGCGAAGCCAATGAGGCTTTGGATCTATCAGCTCAACCTCCGGCAGTGATTATGATGGCTGGCCTGCAAGGCGCGGGTAAAACAACCAGTGTCGCTAAGTTGTCTAAGTTTCTGCGTGAGCGTGAAAAGAAATCAGTACTGGTGGTGAGTGCTGACGTTTATCGCCCAGCGGCGATCAAGCAGTTAGAAACTTTAGCAACAGAAGTGGAAGTAGAATTCTTCCCATCTGATGTGAGCCAAAAGCCGGTTGATATAGCTAATGCAGCGATTGCACATGCAAAGCTTAAGTTCATTGATGTAGTGATTGTCGATACGGCAGGTCGCTTGCACGTTGATGAAGCTATGATGGACGAAATTAAAGACCTTCACGCTACAGTAAACCCAGTTGAGACATTGTTTGTGGTTGATGCCATGACAGGTCAAGATGCGGCTAACACAGCTAAAGCCTTTAATGAAGCATTACCACTAACGGGTGTTGTACTGACGAAAGTCGATGGTGATGCTCGCGGTGGTGCAGCGTTATCGATTCGTAATATTACCGGTAAACCGATTAAATTCTTGGGTGTAGGTGAGAAAACCGACGCGCTAGAAGCTTTCCATCCAGATCGAATCGCTTCGCGTATTCTTGGTATGGGCGATGTATTATCGCTTATTGAAGAAGTCGAGCGCGGCGTCGACCAAGAAAAGGCGATGAAGCTTGCCTCTAAGGTCAAGAAAGGCGGTAGTTTTGATCTAGAGGATTTCCGAGAGCAGCTGCAGCAGATGAAGAACATGGGCGGCATGATGAACATGATTGAGAAGCTGCCTGGTGTTGGTCAACTGCCACCAGAAGCGCTTGCTCAAGTTCAAGACGGTAAGATGACGGGGCAAATGGAAGCCATTATCAACTCAATGACTCCTGGTGAGCGTCAACGTCCAGACATTATTAAAGGATCTCGTAAGCGTCGTATCGCTATGGGTTCTGGTACACAAATTCAAGATGTAAACCGTTTGCTTAAACAGTTTACTCAGATGCAGAAAATGATGTAAGATATAATGTCATCTAAAGGCGGCATGAAAAAGTATGATGCGTGGTATGAGCGGTATGTTACCACCTGGTATGAAATGCCGGGCCGCTAGTCTATTATTAATCGTCCTGTACAAAATTTTACAGGCTAGAGTGAGTTTTCATTCTAGCCTGTAAATCGTTTTTGGCGTAATAAACGTCGATTACGGTTGCATTCGCCGGTCAGTCAGGTAAAATCTGCCGGCTTTCTATCTGGGGCTCTCCGCGAACACGGAGTTTCAGTTTTTATTTTTGCTTGATAAAAAGCAAATCATTAGAGGATACAAAACGCATGGTTACCATTCGTTTAGCTCGTGGCGGCGCAAAAAAGCGTCCATTTTATAACATCGTTGTTGCTGACAGCCGTAACGCCCGTGATGGTCGTTTCATTGAGCGTGTTGGCTTTTTTAACCCATTAGCTCGTGGCCAAGAAGAAGCTCTACGCTTAGATCTTGACCGTGTTGAGCACTGGGTTTCTAACGGTGCTGCTACATCTGATCGTGTAGCAAAATTGATCAAAGACGCTCGTAAAGCAGCTGCTTAATAGCGTTAAGGTATAGATTGATGAGCAGTAAACAAGAACCCGTCGTACTTGGGAAATTAGGTTCAAGTCACGGCATTAAAGGTTGGTTGAAGATCACTACCTATACCGATTCTGTTGAAGGTATTTTTGATTATTCTCCTTGGTTGTTAAAAGAGCAAGGTGAATGGCGTGAGGTTAAAGTCCTCCAGTGGCGTATGCAAGGTAAAGCGGTAGTCGCTTGTCTTGAAGGCGTAGAAACACGGGATCAGGCTCAGGCACTTACAAATTGTGAGATTGCCGTCACCCCTGAACAGATGGAAGTTTTGCCAGAAGATGAATTCTACTGGCGAGATCTAATCGGATGTGAAGTGGTGAATACCAAAGGCTATAACATGGGTAAAGTTCAGGAGATCGTGGAAACAGGATCAAATGACGTACTCCTAGTTAAAGCTAACGCAAAAGATGGCTTTGGCAAAGCGGAACGAATGATCCCCTTTGTTACCGAACAGTTCATCCAAAAGGTGGATTTGACGGCAAAACAGATTTTAGTGGATTGGGATCCGGACTTTTAAGTCGAGGTAGAGCAGATGTGGTTAGGGGTAGTAACCCTGTTTCCGGAGATGTTTCGTGCCGTAACAGACTTTGGTGTAACGGGTCGTGCAGTTAGTAAAGGATTACTAGAGATGCAAACGTGGAATCCTCGTGATTTCACCCATGATAAACATAAGACAGTGGATGACCGCCCATACGGTGGTGGCCCTGGCATGTTAATGATGGTGCAACCTCTACGTGATGCCATCCATGCGGCGAAAGCTGCAGCTGGAAAAGAGGCAAAGGTGATCTACCTTTCTCCTCAAGGCCGTAAGCTGACACAGCAAGGCGTTGAAGAGTTAGCCAAATCATCCAGTTTGGTCTTAGTGTGTGGACGATACGAAGGTGTCGATGAGCGCATTATACAAACTGAAGTGGACGAAGAGTGGTCAATTGGAGATTACGTGCTTTCGGGTGGCGAACTTCCTGCGATGACTTTGATTGATTCAGTATCGAGACTTGTTCCTGGCGTGCTAGGAAAAAAGGCTTCGGCAGAGCAGGATTCTTTCTCTGACGGTTTACTGGATTGCCCCCACTATACGCGTCCTGAAAGTATGGATGGGCTGGATGTTCCAGCCGTGTTACTAAGTGGCAACCACGAACATATTAGACGCTGGCGTTTGCAACAAAGTCTCGGAAGAACTTTGTTAAGACGACCAGAATTACTTGAAAATCTAGCTCTGACTGGCGAACAAGAGCAGCTTTTAGCTGAATTTGTTGACAGCATCAAACAAGATGCTTAGTCGAAGCGCAGTTATTACTAGTATGGAGTTTATTTAATGAATAACATCATCAAAATGCTCAACGAAGAGCAAATGAAAACCGACGTACCAGAATTTGGTGCCGGTGATACAGTAGTTGTAAAAGTACGTGTTGTAGAAGGCGGTAAAGAGCGTCTACAGGCGTTTGAAGGCGTTGTAATCGCTAAGCGTAACCGCGGCGTTCACTCTGCATTCACAGTACGTAAAATCTCTAATGGTGAAGGTGTTGAGCGTGCGTTCCAGACTCACAGCCCAATCATCTCTAGCATCGAAGTTAAGCGTCGCGGCCGTGTTCGTCGTGCTAAGCTTTACTACCTACGTGAGCGTTCAGGTAAGTCTGCACGTATCCGTGAGAAGCTTTCAACTAAGTAATTACTTTTTTGTAATTATTAGTTCGGCTAAAAAAAGATGCAGTGTTCGCACGAGAAACCGCCTATATGGCGGTTTTTTGTTGGCTGCGATTTATGAGCCTTTCTACTTGCTATTCTTATACTGATTGGTATTAGAGCCAAAATAACAACAATAATTTTCATTATTTAAATTTGCTGCTTGATCTTAGTCTTGCTCGCTGGCATAGTGCTCTCAAGGTGTAATGGTGTAGCAGTACGGCGTTACAGTTGAAAAGCTAAACTAGCGGTTAACTCAGGCAAATTGGTTTGCAAACAGTAGTAGACTTTAATCAGGTGATGAGCATGCAACAAGATACAATTAACAACGTACATATTAGTTCAGAAAAAGTGTTGGTGACTCCAGAGGAGTTGAAGCGTGCTTTGCCATTATCTGCTCATGCTAGTCAATACGTGATTAATGCGCGTAAAACCGTATCCGACATCGTCCACAAACGAGATAATCGAGTGTTGGTGATCTCTGGGCCTTGTTCAATCCATGATATTGATGCCGCTAAAGAGTACGCGCTTAAACTTAAAAAGCTGCATGATGAGTTGGGTGACCAATTTTACGTGTTGATGCGCGTGTACTTTGAGAAGCCACGCACCACGGTGGGTTGGAAGGGGATGATCAATGATCCTGATATGGATGAGTCATTTGATGTTGATAAAGGCTTACGTAAAGCTCGCGAACTGATGATTTGGCTTGCTGAGCTTGAGCTGCCGGTTGCTACTGAAGCGCTTGATCCTATTAGCCCCCAGTACATGTCTGAATTGATCACTTGGTCAGCTATTGGTGCTCGTACGACTGAATCACAAACTCACCGTGAGATGGCATCGGGCCTGTCTATGCCAGTTGGCTTTAAAAATGGTACAGATGGCAAGCTAGGTGTTGCAATAAACGCATTAGAATCGGCCGCTAGCAGCCACCGCTTTATGGGGATTAACCAAAAAGGTCAAGTTGCACTGTTGCAAACTGCGGGTAATCCAGACGGGCATGTGATTTTGCGTGGCGGTAAATCGCCAAACTACGACGCAGCGAGTGTCGCTGAGTGCGAGCAGCAGTTACATGCAGCCAATTTGAATGCGCGCTTGATTGTTGATTGTAGTCACGGTAATTCTTCAAAAGATCACAATAAGCAAACGCCAGTATGTGAAGATGTCTTTAATCAAATTCTTAACGGCAACCAGTCGATCATAGGTGTGATGCTTGAAAGCCACCTTAATGCGGGCAAGCAGAGTAGTGATTTACCGGTAGATGAACTTGCTTATGGGGTGTCTGTTACCGATGCATGTATCGATTGGCAGACAACCGATACATTATTGCGCAGTGGAGCTGCAGACTTAGCTTCAGTATTACCAACAAGGTTTGATATGCTGAAAGTAGCAAACGGCTGATGGAAGAGAGAGTAATGAACGAGAAGACCACTGCAGAGCTTGAAAACCTAAGAGGGTTGATTGATGGCGTTGACCAGCAATTACTGCACCTACTTCGGAAACGTTTAGATTTAGTGGCGCAAGTAGGCGCTGTTAAGCACGGTGCAGGGCTTCCTATCTATGCGCCACAGCGCGAAGCGAAGATGTTAGCTAAACGGCGCGCAGAAGCACAAGCTATGGATGTTGCGCCGCAACTTATTGAAGATATTTTACGTCGTTTAATGCGCGAGTCTTATCTTAATGAAAAGGATGTTGGCTTCAAACAGGTCAAAACTGATTTAGGACATGTGGTCATTGTTGGTGGTGAAGGTAAGCTTGGCGGGTTATTTTCGCAGATGCTTACTTTATCTGGATATGAAGTTAAGTCGTTAGATAAAGATGATTGGCTCAATAGCCAGACTATTTTTGATGGCGCTGGTCTTGTCATTGTTACCGTGCCTATCAATATCACCTGTGAATTGATTGCCAGTAAGCTGACACAGCTACCGAGCAACTGTATTCTTGCGGACTTAACCTCGATTAAGACTGCGCCAGTTGAAGCTATGTTAGCTGCGCATAGTGGGCCGGTTTTGGGGTTACACCCGATGTTTGGCCCAGATGTGGGTAGCCTTGCTAAGCAAGTTGTTGTGGTTTGCCATGGTCGAGGTGAGTCTGAATACCAGTGGCTTATCGAGCAGATAAAAATTTGGGGCGCACGCATTGTTGAGGCTGAGCCGGAAAAACATGACAAAGCGATGCAACTGGTGCAAGCGATGCGTCATTTCTCCTCATTCGTTTATGGGCTTAACCTTTATAAAGAGGAGGCTGATATTGAGTCGTTGTTGCAGTTTAGCTCACCTATTTATCGTTTAGAATTGGCGATGGTAGGGCGCTTGTTTGCTCAGAGCCCTGAGCTATATGCCGACATCATTTTTGCTCAAGAGGAAAGTTTAGTTGCTATCAGTGATTACCTTGATAATTACTCACAGGCATTACAGATCCTAAAATCTGGCAATCGAGAGGCTTTTGTTAAGCAGTTCGAAGAGGTTGCGCAGTGGTTTGGTGATTTTGCACCTCAGTTCCAACGTGAAAGCCGCGCAATGTTGCAATCGGTGAATGATATGAAAACTGGCTAGTTGAGTTTGAAGTTGTTTATCGAGAATAAAAAGGAGCTGCGGCTCCTTTTTACGTTTTAGTTCCAGTCATTATCTTTAGCCAAGGGAGATGTTCAACTTTACAGCTTAGCAGTATTTTCTATTGCAAAAAGACACACTAATGCTGCACATACTTAACTAGAAAACTCCTTTTTGGCCATTAAATCCAATCTTTCATGCATTAATCAGAAGCAAGAATGAGAGGCGTTATCAGGCTCATTTTCATCTATTGCTGATATTCGTCATTTATTGGACGATTTTTATTCTTTAGCTGTCGCTTAAGGTGATCTCTTTCATAGTTTTTACTTTCAAGCTTAGAAAATGCTTTTGCAATTTTTCAATCGGCGTAGACTTAATTTTAAAGATGCAAATTATATGCATGTATTAAGTATTAGGAGTAGTGTCGTGTTTTGTATTCAATGTGAGCTTACTATAAGTACGCCTGCGGGCAATGGCTGTAGTTATACACAAGGTATGTGTGGTAAATCGTCTGATACATCAGACTTACAAGATCTGCTGATTTACATTCTTCAAGGGGTATCAGCATACGCTGTTCGTGCACGTGAAGTCGGAGTTGTTGACCACGAGATTGACACGTTTGTGCCAAAGGCATTCTTTGCGACGCTAACCAATGTTAACTTCGATGATGACCGTATTATTGAATACACAGCGCAAGCAAACACTTTCCGTAGCCGTTTACAAACAGCTTATGAAGCTAAATGTGCTGAGCTAAATGTTGAGGCAAAAACACCAACAGCGACAATGCAGCTAGTATTGGGTACAACTAAGCCCGAGATGCTAACACAAGCTCTTCAAGCTGCGCCTAACCGTGGTAAAGATGAAGTTCATGAAGATATCATGGGTTTACGTTTACTTTGCTTATATGGCCTTAAGGGCGCTGCAGCTTACATGGAACATGCTCGCGTTCTTGACCAAACTAACGATGAAGTTGCTGGTGAATTCCATGAGATCATGGCTTTCCTAGGTGAAGACTCTGTTGATGGTGATAAGCTATTTGAAACCGCAATGCAAATCGGTCAGCTAAACTATCGCGTCATGGCAATGCTTGATGAAGGCGAGACTCACGCATTTGGTCACCCAGAGCCGACTCAAGTGAACACCAAATCTGTAAAAGGTAAAGCGATTTTAGTGTCTGGTCACGACATGAAAGATCTAGAGCTTATCTTGCAACAAACTGAAGGTAAGGGCATCAACGTATTCACTCACGGTGAAATGCTACCTGCGCTTGCTTACCCTGAATTGAAAAAATACCCGCACCTTGTAGGTAACTACGGTAGTGCATGGCAGAACCAACAGAAGGAGTTCGCCACATTCCCTGGTGCAGTTGTAATGACTTCTAACTGTATTATCGACCCTAATGTGGGCGATTATTCAGACCGAATCTTCACTCGTAGTATTGTTGGCTGGCCAGGTGTTAGTCACATCATCGGTGATGATTTCAGTGCTGTTATCGCTAAAGCTGAGGCTTTAGAAGGTTTTGCTTATGATGAGATCCCCCATCTAATCACTATAGGCTTTGCTCGTAACGCACTTATGGCTGCGGCACCAACCGTGATTGATAATGTGAAAAGTGGTGCTATTAAGCATTTCTTCTTGGTTGGTGGTTGTGACGGTGATAAAGAGGAGCGTGGCTACTTTACTGATATAGCCACTCAAGCGCCTGATGATTCACTCATCCTGACTCTAGGTTGTGGTAAGTACAAATTCAATAAGCTTGAGTTTGGCGATATCAACGGCATCCCACGTTTACTGGACATTGGTCAGTGTAATGATGCTTACTCAGCAATCCAGCTTGCAATTGCACTTTCAGAAGCATTTGAGTGTGACATCAATGAGCTTCCTTTGACCTTGGTATTGTCTTGGTTTGAACAAAAAGCGATTGTGGTATTGCTTACGTTACTGTCTCTTGGAGTGAAGAACATTCTAACTGGCCCAACGGCGCCAGCGTTCTTAACTGCAAACCTAGCTAACGTATTAGAAGAGAAGTTTGGACTGCGCACTACAACAACTGTAGAAGCGGATCTTAATCGCATTCTAAACGTGGCGTAACAGCCCGCTTAGGCGGTGATGAGTTAGTAAAAATGGCCACTCATATGTGGCCATTTTTATGTCGGTAATAGGGTAAAGAGAAATGATGAATAGTAGGAATACACCAGTTAATGCCCCTTTCACTGCAGAGCAGTGGCAAGCGGGTGAGCATCAATTGGTTTGTGTGGAAAAATGGCATGAAACTCATGATGTAATCAGTTTTCGTTTCCAAGGTGTGAAACCAGTAAAGTTTCACTTTAAACCGGGACAGTTCCTTACATTATTACTAGAGATAAATGGTGAGAAAATCGGCCGCAGTTACACCATTAGCTCATCACCATCTCGTCCATTTTCAATCGTATTGACTGTCAAGCAGATTGAAGGCGGTAAAGTCTCTAACTTTCTTGCAAATAGTCTAGAAGTTGGTCATGTAGTACGAGCGCTAGGACCGGATGGTGCATTTAACCTGATCGATATCGAAGCTGACAAGTATCTGTTTTTGAGCGCGGGTTGCGGCATTACGCCTATGTACTCTATGTCTAGATGGTTAGCCGATACGCAAATTGGCCCTGATATCTCTTTTTTACATAGCGCTAAGTCTACTGAGGATCTGATTTTCAAGCAGTCGCTTGAGCAAATGGCTGATCGCAGTGACCAGTTTAAGCTTAACTACCTGTTAGAGAGTCTAGATAGTGAGCCATGCGCTTATGTAGATGCTGAAGCAGGACGATTATCTGCTGATAATTTGAAGCGCCTTGTTCCGGATTTTCAGACCCGCACTGTATTTGTGTGTGGGCCAGAGCCTTATATGGAGGCAGTAAAAACACTACTTGAATCATTAACCTTTAATATGGCGCAGTTTAATCAAGAAAGCTTTGGCTCGTTCAAAGGCGATCTTGGCGAACTTGCTGCAGCAAAAGAGGCTGCAGCTAGTGATGAAATGAGCGGTTTTATGCTGCAAATTGGTGACAGAACCCGGACTCTTTCTAGTGAACAAACGTTGCTAGATGGTGTTGAGGCCGAAGGTCTACCTATTATTGCAGCATGCCGTTCAGGTGTCTGCGGTGCGTGCAAATGCAAGGTTGTAGAGGGTGAAACTGAATCAACCAGTCAAATGTCATTGACAGCAGATGAGATAGCGCAAGGCTACGTATTAGCTTGTTCAACTAAGTTGAAGTCTAACGTTACGCTAGAACTTTAAGTCATGCTATGTAAAGAATGTTAAGTAATTCCAAATAAATCAGTAGTGAAAGTTGCGAAACTCACAATGAGAAAGTAAGGTTAAAGGCAGGTCGTAATGTAAATTACGCCTGCCTTTTCTTTATTGGTGGAGTGGAATATGGTATCAACAACGCATACTGAAGCTTTACCTTTAGAAGACAAAAGTCTTGCTCATATGCTCTATGGGCTAATGGCCTGCTTCCCTATCGTGTTACTCCCCGCGGTATTAAGCTTATGTATTAACTTAAACCAACGTCCAAATACCCTAAGCTCTATGCTTGCATCCCACCTTAGGTGGCAGCGATGGTCGATTATCAGTATGTTGCTGGTTATGGCTGTCGGTTACTTAAGCAATCAACCTTGGCTTAGCGCAACGCTCTATGTTGCTGCTTCAGTTTGGTTTAGTGGTCGTATATTTAAAGGCTGGTTGAGCCTCATTGAAGGCCGTTGTATATAACTCCATCTATCGCTTGGCCTTAACTAATGAGTACTGCCCGTGACCAGTTATGAAATCCTCTGTCTGCTATCTGCACTTTCTTTGGTTATTTCGTTAATATCTTCTCGCCTACATCGATGGCAAGAAACCATTACCATCACAGCATTAGCTTTATTGTTAAGTTTACTCATCTTGGCGGCAGGAAAGATCTTCGGTGTATCAGTTTATTCAAGCTTAGTGACCGATCTTGAACAGCTCGATTTTAAAGCTTTATTACTTAACGGTATGTTGGGTTTTTTGCTGTTCGCTGGGGCGCTGCAAATCAAACTGCAGGTACTTAAAAAGCAGCGTTGGGAGATATTCATCCTCGCCTTTGTGGGTACGCTTATCTCAACGGCTGTTATTGGCGGTGTACTTTATTGGGTTTCTGGCTTTTTAGGCTTACCACTTCAACTTAGCTACTGTTTGTTGTTTGGGGCTCTCATATCACCAACCGATCCAATAGCGGTGCTGGCTATCATCAAGCAACTCGGTGCGCCTGAAGATATTGCGACTCAAGTTGAAGGTGAGTCATTGTTTAATGATGGTATAGGCTTAGTGATTTTTGTTGCAATCTCACAGGTCGCCTTTTCCACTGAGCCATTGACGATTACGGGTATTGCGAGTCTATTTTTGCAAGAAGCGGTTGGTGGCGTCATTTATGGTGTTATTCTCGCCGCTGGCTTACATTTTATGTTGGGCTTCTCCGAAGACAAAACCCAGTATTTGTTGATGACGCTATTGCTACCGACTGCTGGTTATGTGGTTGCAGATATGATTGGTGTTTCAGGGCCTTTAGCAATGGTGACTGCTGGGATTATCGCTGGTAATTTAAGCATTCCTAAGCTGCTAAAAATGAACGAATGTATAACTCTAGAGAGTTTTTGGGGGCTGATAGAGTCATTCTTTAACTCACTGCTGTTCTTGCTACTAGGCCTGCTGTTGCTGCTTATCGATTTCGATGCTGAACTTTGGTGGTTTATGCTGCTATCAGTTCCGATTGTGCTGCTCGGCCGTTCACTGAGTGTTTACTTGCCATATTTGGTTTTTCGCCAAGTAAAACATTACAACTCTTTTGCAGAAAAAATTCTTGTTTGGGGTGGGCTGAGAGGTGGCTTAGCACTAGCGATGGCGATGAGCTTACCTACCGGTGTGATGTTGGTGACAGGGAGTAATATTGATTTAAGAGAGCTATTGATGGTGATGACCTACGCTGTGGTAGTATTTTCTATCCTAGTTCAGGGGACAACGATTCCTCGGCTCATTGACAAGAGCAATGCTGAAGATAAAGGTTAATAAACAACGGCCGCGGACTCAAAATAGCTTGCGGCCGTTAATTAGCTAAGATTAGCGATATAGGTTGTTGAGTAGATCGTTAAGTAGCGTTTTTTGCTCCTCGCTATTGCCCGCTTGTTCAACGCTGGCGATATTGACGACAATACCATCACCGCCAAGTTGCTTAATCGCTGTGCTAAATCCTGCTAGTTGTTCAGTTTCTACTGCATAGCTAGGATTAACCAGTACAGGCAGATGGCTAGCGGTTTTAAGCTGTACTAACGCCGCTAAATCGAGTGAAGGCTTGCCTGAATTATTCAGCGTACTTACACCTGATTCGCATAGCGCCAATTGTTGATTGCCTTGACTCAATACCACCTCAGCAGCATCTAACAAGTCATCAATACTCGCCATGGTATTTCGTTCTATTATGACAGGCAGTAACAGTGAGCCTAACTGCGTGAGTATTGCTTGGTTATACATTTGAGTTCCAGACAATATAATCGCATCAGCTATCTGAGCGGTTACAGCTAAGTCGGTTTCATGCTCAACCATTAAAATACACACGAGTCCAAATTGATCTAAGGTCTTTTTAAATTGAGAGAGTGATACAAGTAGTTCACTTTGTTGACTTAAACCTTGGATCACTACCGCTTGGAACCCTGCTTCTTTTAATGTTTTTGCGCGTTGCTCAAATTCAGTCGTTTCAAAAGGCAGATGCACTTGAGCAATTGCGGCTAAATGATTGTTACCTATGTTGAGTTGGCCACAAACGATTTCTGTTGCCTGGATTTTATACTCTTTGCTATAGCGCTTCTCTTTGGTCGATGTGGTGCTAGGTACTGTGCTTACTTTTGATGTACTAGGTTCAATCATTAATTGGCTATTGGTCAGCTGTGTAGGGTTAACCGTTTCACATGGGTAGCATCCCAATACTTTGATAAAGCGCGTCGTTCTTTCTAGCTCTTTTAATGCTGCTTGCATTGGCTCGCTGGAAAGGTTCGCGTCGATGTCCAAATAGAACATTTCTTCCCATGGTGTACCGGGAATTGGACGCGATTCGAGTTTACTCATATTTAGGTTTCTAGCCTTTAGCACTAATAAAGCTTCGACCAAGGCACCGGGTTTTTGTCCTGTGGCCATAATCAAGGTGCATTTTGCAGGTAACTGTTCAGGAACATCAACGGCTTTACGGGCGACAACGATAAAGCGACTTTGGTTGATTTTTTGATTAGCTAGACCACTCTCAATAGCCTCAAGTTGATATAAAGCACCACCCTCACTGCTACCAATAGCTGCTACGCTGTTGTCTTGAGCATTACAGACCATATCCATTGCTTCAGCACTACTAGAGCAATACTCTAGCTTGAAGTTACCATGTTGGCTTAGATAACGACTGCACTGACTAATGGGTTGTGGGTGAGCGTACACCGTTTTTACATCATTGATGTTGGTGCCGCTTTTCGCTAGCAGGCAGTGTCCAACTTCAATGGTTGTTTCGCCGACAATGGCTAAACTTGTGTGTTGCAGTACATCGTATACTTCGTTGATTGAACCTGAAGAGGTGTTCTCTATCGGCAGGAAACCATAATCTGCATGGCCAGACTCAACCGCTTGCACTATCTCATCAAAACTCTGACAGCCTAAATCCTGCATTTCAACTTGTCGTCTGTCGCAGTAGCGACTTGCCGCTAAATAGGAGTATGAGCCTCTGGCACCGAGATAAGCGACACAGTACTGTTGCTGTTGAGTTTGTGGATTAGCGCGGCCATGTAAGTAGGCTTGCTGGTTAAGTACTGAATCTTCAATAATGCTTTGATAAAGCGAGATAACATAATGCGCATCTAAGCCTTGCTCGCGACCTTGCTTAACAAGCCGGGCTAGCAGTTCTTTTTCGCGGATAGTATCGCGTATAGGCCTAATATCTACTTCTTTACTACGAGCAACATCTAAACTTAATTCGCGGCGTTTAGCCAGCAGAGCTAAAAGATCATTGTCGAGAGTCGTTATTTGCTCTCGAGTGTGGTTTAAAGGTTGTGGTTTGCTCATTAGTGCCTCTACATCTTATTTAGCGCGCTTAGAATTAAAAAAGCCTCCCGTGTGGGAGGCTTTGGAATTTTCACTTTCGTTTTTACACCGAAATTCCGCCTCCGAGGGTGGGGGGCATAAAAAAGAAAGTAAAAAACGCAGTTAGGATTTTGTTCATGGATTAAAACTAAAGCGGAGTCGGTTTACTGTCAATCAAAACTTGGGCTATTTGAAAATTATGTAAGAAAAAGCGCACCTGAGGTGCGCTTTTGGACAAAAGTTAATAATAAAATCAAGCTGCGTATTCCTCCTCTATGTTATCGTCAAAGCCTTCATCAATGGCATCATCTTCTCTTTTAAGTGTTGCGTGACGTTGGCTTTCTGGTTTGTGTGTTAGGCGATTTAGCTGTTTCTCCAGCTTTTGTCCCATTGCATTGATTGCTGCATATAGGTCTTCATGTTTCGCCTGGGCAAATAACTTGGCACTTGGAATGCCGACAGAAGCTTCAATCTTAAAACCTTGTTTCTCCTGTAGTATGATTACGTGTGGATTAATAAGCTGCACATCGTGTCGTGCTAATTTTGCTAATCTTGCTTCAATACGTTCGCGGATAGATTCAGTAACTTCGAAGTGCTTGCTAGTAATCTTTATCATATGTCGAACCTTTTGTTGTTTCCTTGAATTCAGACTAACAATCTCACTAACGAAAGTCGTGATCTAAATCACGTTTTACAGTGTCTTTTAATTCGTTCGCTTTTTATTTGATCACTTAGACAAATATAGTCAATAACTGCCAAAATTTCCTTGAAAACCCTGAGAAACAGGTTCATATTTGAATGGATAAGAGCTCACTCAATTAGCTGTTTTTCAAAAATCCTCTGCATAAATAACCCCATAGCTCTTACCCTCAGCTCAATATATAATGCTCACAAAAGACCAATTAATTTGTGAGACTGAACATTCATGACGCAAAACACTGTCAAAGTTAAAGTATGGGACATTCCAACAAGGCTCTTTCATTGGGGGATGTTGTGTTTGCTTGGTGGTTTATGGTGGACTGCGGAGTCAGGAGAGATGGAGTGGCACCAACTACTGGCATACAGTTTAATGATTTTACTTGCCATGCGACTGCTTTGGGGCTTTATAGGCAGTGATACTGCACGCTTTAGCCATTTCGTTCGCTCCCCTAAAACGGTGTTTAACTACCTTAAGCAAACTAAGCAGCATGGGATTTCTGCGAGTGTTGGGCATAATCCCGCTGGTGGCTATATGGTTGTCGCACTAATCTCACTTGTTTGTTTGCAGCTAGTGAGTGGGCTTTTCGCAACGGATGACATTTTTACCGAGGGGCCACTATATAGTAGTGTGAGTAGTGATACTGCTGCATGGCTAACTTGGCTGCATAAAAAGAACTTTGATCTGATTTTGATATTAGCTGCGATACATGTTTTGGCTGTCGGTGTGCATATGATTAAAGGTGATAAAATTATAATGGCGATGTTTAGTGGTTATAAACGTCTTCCAGAAGTTCAAGCGCCGTCTTTAGCATTTGCATCTGTATTAAAAGCAATTGTAATCGTGCTGGTGGTTGGGGCATTGGTGTTGAACTACTTGATGTTACCTATTATCGATATGTTGTAGGTGATCTAAACAGTGAAATGATAGAGCCAGCTTGAACTAAGCTGGCTCTTTTTATTTAATCTTTTTTGTAAGCGTCGTGACAACCTTTACAGCTTTTACCTGTGTTCATAAAGGCTTTTTTGATCTCTTTCTTGTCGCCTTTCTCTGCAGCTAAAGCAAGCACGGCTGCATTCTCTTGGAAGGTCTTCATTTTTGCATCAAAATCAGTTTTATCACTCCAGATCTTTGCAAGTGCTTCAGTTTCACCTTTATCAGAACCACTGATAAAACCTTCAAGTGGCAGCTTTGAAAGCGCTGCAACATTGGTCGCACGCATGGCGAATACGTTAGCGTCGTAATCTTTTTTGCCTTTTAGCATTGCGCCCATGTCACCAAAGTTATAGGCAATCATCCCAAAAGCAGATTGACGATAATGAATGGCATCATCAGCGTCATCAAAATTATTAGCTTGCACACCGGTGGTAATAGTTGCTGTCGCAGCGAGTGCGATTAGACTCATCTTTAATGATTTTCTCATGGTTACTCTCACGTTTTTATTATGTTATGTGACTTGTTTCCCACTATTGTACCTACTTTTAGCTAGTTGACTCCATTCGTTTTTTATTAAAATTACGCTTAGTTACAATTAAGTGGGATACAGCACTTAAATATCTTATCTCAAAATACGTGACTGGAAATTGAATCCTGATAAACTGAGCGTAATGATGCACTAGTACACCATTGAGGCAGAAATGCGCGCAGAGTGGGATTTAGTTTTAGATAAAGTCATGGCACAAAAGGATCATAGCGCGCTTGTAACGCTGTTTGAACTGTTGTTGACTGAAGAGGAGCGCAGTGCCGTAGCTGGGCGATTAAAGGTTTTTCAAACCCTATTACATAAAGAGATGAGCCAGAGACAAATTGCTCAGGAATACCAGATTAGTATTGCAACCATTACTCGGTGTTCAAATTATCTCAAGCATATGACTGAGGAGGAGCGTGAGCAGATAAAGCAGCTAACGCTGTAAGGTTTGTTTATATGCATTAGCGATAAAAACCTTGTGTTTACGGTAACCGACTCTTAGAAATAATATGTAGAGAGCAAAGCTGCATAGGCAAAGAGCCAAAACCGGTGCGACCTTTGAATTGTGTTGACTTAGTAATATGCCACCGAGAAAACAGAGCGCTGGAATATGTTCATATATCGAGTTGGGTATCCAACCTTTCTTGCGTCGTTTTTTAGCATCAGTGCGTCGATTAGTAGAGCGTAGAGAATAGATTCTGCTCCCCCATAAGTAGACTATTACCGCTAAGCATTGCGCAAAAGCTTGATCGAACAATAATATTACTAGGCTAGCTATAACGACGTAGCTTAAGGGTAAGGCTTCGTAAAGTGGTTTTGATAGCATTGGCAAATCCTTTTGCACAGAAATGATGCTATTGAGTGTAGAACAGAAAAAAAACGCGCTTCATTATTGTAATGAAACGCGCCTTAAATCAGTCTAAAGAGCTAGGTTGCTTTAATGTCTGCAACCACAGCCACCGTTGCCATCGCAACCCTCTTTAGCTTCTTTGGTTTCGTCTTCACTGCAACAACCACCTTCGTGGCTGTGCTCATGTTCGCCACCACAACATCCACCTTCATGAGAATGTTCGTGTCCGCCACAGCTAGAACCTGCCGCGTGAATGTGACCGTGAGCGACCTCTTCTTCTGTAGCAGTGCGCACTTCAAGAACTTCAACGTTAAAGCTCAGTGTTTGGCCTGCTAAAGGGTGGTTACCATCTACGATAACAACGTCATCTTTAACTTCTGTCACTTGAACAGGACGTTGCCCCATTTCTGTTTCTGCGATGAAACGCATGCCAGGTACGATATCTTCGATGTCACCAAAAGCTGATAATGGGACTTCTTGGCATAGACCATCATGGTATGCGCCATAGCCTTGCTCTGCATCTACAGTTACATCAAGTACGTCACCTTGCTCTTTACCTTCAAGAGCAGCCTCTAGGCCTGGGATCATATTTTCTGCACCATGCAAATATAGCATCGGCTCGCCTTCAAAAGAGCTTTCTACAAGCTGGCCTTTTGCATCTGATAATCGGTAATGGATGCTTACTGCACATTTTTCGGTGATTTTCATACTGGCTCCAATCGGTAATTTGCGCGCATTCTAGCTTGGATTGTGTCAATTTGCGACAGCTTGGATCGACTTATGCTACCTAAGCCACATCTTTATTAGGAATCGAATTGGCCTAATAAACGTGATTGGCTACCACTTATAGCTAAATATCATAATTAGTGCTTTTTAATTTTATCAGTAACTGCGCTGGATTCTTGCTTAGGCCTTTGGGGCTAAAATGTAAAAATGAGCCTTGGTTATAACAGTTGATTATTACCCATAGCGTTAATCCGTATTGATTTTTGCAGTATTTTAACTCGGTAAAATGTGTTAATTAACAATGGTATATGTATTGGTAGTGTTTATGTTTACGTTAACGTAACATTTGGGGCTGCAAAGGAGTATTAACGACTACTTATTAAAATTACCATTTATAGCGCTTTATTGCTGTTTAATCGAGAAAATGGCCATTAATAGCAATAATGATAATTTAGGGGTTGACACTTCTAGGTTAAAAAGCAATTCTGTTAGCACACAAATTATTCCAATTGGATTAAACCTAATTTATATGTCTAGCCATCAGTTAATGATCACCACGATTATTACAACCACCACGATTACCAACGTGGGGGCGGGCTAAGCACAACCTGATATAAGTTAAATATCAAGCCCGCTCCCCACAAAGGAGCGGGCTTTTTTGTTTCTTAACGTGGCGCGGCACAAGGAGTTTTCGATGAAAGTAATGAAATTTGGTGGAACCTCGCTCGCAAATTGGCAGCGATTTAGAACTGCAGCCGATATTGTAATCCAGTCGGCAAAAGCTGAGAGTACAGCGGTGGTATTATCTGCGCCAGCAACGGTGACCAATGGTTTAATTGAAATGGTAGAGGTCGCGGTAAAAGGCGGCGACTATAAAGTTGTATTAGCTAAAGTTGAGCAAGTGTTTAATGCTTTATATGCTGAGGCTGCGAGCTCTTTAACTGGCGAGCAAAATCAACACTTAGCCAATCGATTGCAGCAGCAGATGAGCTTTTGGAGCGATAAGCTTGCCGGTATGAGCCTGCTCAATGAGTGCCCTGAGAGTGTAGAGGCTGCTGTGTTAGTGGGCGGCGAGAAACTGTCTTCTGCATTAATGGTTGAGGTGATGAAGGCCGCTGACTATTCGTCAGCGATATTGGAACCAGAATCGCTGCTGGTAGGCCATGGTCCGCGGTTGGAGTCTGTGGTTGATATTGAAGCGAGTAAGCTACGGTTCGGCGCGTTAGATCTGAGCGCTGCTCATGTGTGGGTTATGCCTGGTTTTACCGCTGGAGATAGCGACGGTAAGATAGTGACTTTAGGTCGTAATGGCTCCGATTACTCCGCAGCGGTACTATCAGCGTGTCTACAAGCAAGTTGTTGTGAGATCTGGACCGACGTCGATGGTGTTTACAATACGGACCCTCGAGTGGTCACCGACGCCAAGCTTCTTTCACAGATGAGTTACCAAGAAGCGATGGAAGTTTCTTATTTTGGCGCAAAAGTTTTACACCCAAAAACAGTAGCGCCCATTGCTCAATACCACATTCCCTGCTACATCCGAAATACGTTAAATCCTCAAGCCGTTGGCACCCTAGTGTCTAATGAGCCAGATGAAACCGGGCTAAATGTAAAAGCGATCTCAAATCTCGATGATCAAACTATGTTTGATGTTTCTGGGCCTGGTATGAAAGGTATGGTGGGGATGGCGAGTCGTACATTAGGTGCTATATCTCGTTCTGGGGTGTCTGTATCACTGATTACACAAAGCTCATCTGAGTACAGCATTAGTTTCTGTGTGGCTACCGAAGACGCTGCTAAAGCCAAATATGCGTTAGAGCAGGAGTTCGATCTAGAACTTAAGAGTGAGCTACTAGAACCTATCGAGATGCGTCATCAATTAGCTATTGTCTCTTTAATTGGTGATGGCATGCGTACTCATAAAGGCGTTGCAGCCAAATTTTTCCAAGCACTGGCGCAGGCGACGGTTAATATTGTTGCTATTGCACAGGGCTCATCGGAACGTTCTATTTCTGCAGTTGTAGAGCAGCGAAAAACCAAGCATGCGATATCTGCTTGTCATCAATCATTCTTTGATGTTCAGCACTATTTAGATGTATTCCTCGTTGGCTGCGGTAATGTTGGCGCGGGTTTACTTGAGCAGATTAAACAACAGCGTCAAATGTTAAAAGAGCAGCATATTGCTGTACGTGTTTGTGGTATTGCCAACTCTAAACAGATGCTATTAGATGCACAAGGTATCGACTTATCTAACTGGGAAGGGTTATTAGCCGAGACAGAGCAGGCAGCTAATATTGAAGAGATGCTGCTGTGGGCTAAAGAGCAACAGCTGCTAAACCCAGTGCTTGTGGATTGTACCTCTAGTGAGTTTATCTCTGATCAATATCTGACAGTAATGAATGCCGGACTGCACGTTGTTACACCGAATAAGAAGGCTAATACTCGTGACATGGATTACTACCGTTCGCTGCGACAAACGGCGTTAAAGCAGCGCCGTCAATTCCTTTATGAAACAACCGTTGGTGCAGGGCTGCCAGTTATCGACAACCTTAAAAAGCTACTGTTTGCCGGTGATAAACTACTCCGTTTTAATGGCATCTTGTCGGGCAGTCTATCGTATATTTTTGGTATGTTAGATGAGGGGATGACGCTCTCTCAGGCCACTAGTATTGCCAGAGATAAGTGCTTTACAGAGCCAGACCCTCGCGATGATTTAAGTGGTATGGATGTTGCGCGAAAAGTCCTAATTTTGGCTCGCGAAGTGGGTATGGAGCTTGAGTTATCGGACATAAATGTGGAATCAGTATTACCTGAGTCATTTGATGCATCTGGCGATGTTGATGCATTTATGTCGAACTTGCCCTCTGTTGATGCTGTTATTGCACAGCGCATCGAGGCGGCGAAAGCCGAAGGGAAAGTATTGCGTTACGTCGGACAGATTGATGATGAAGGCTGCAAAGTAAAAATAGCGGAGGTGGATGCGAGTGATCCACTTTATAGCGTTAAAGGTGGCGAGAATGCGTTAGCATTTTATAGCCGCTACTATCAACCGATCCCATTTGTATTAAGAGGTTATGGTGCTGGTACTGATGTCACTGCGGCAGGTGCTTTTGCTGACATTTTAAGAACATTAAACTGGACGCGTGAGGTGGGTGTATGAGCGTAACTATCTATGCCCCGGCCTCGATGGGCAATGTAGGGGTGGGCTTTGACTTACTTGGCGGTGCGTTAGCACCTGTTGATGGTAGCTTACTGGGTGATAAGGTCACTGTAGAGAGCGCAGAGCAGGGGCTTGAACTCGTTGTGGTGGGTCATTGGGCTAACAAGCTTCCTGCCAATCAAGATGAAAATATAGTGTATCAATGTGCTGTGTTTTTCCTTGAGCATTTAGGACAAGAGGTAGGGCTTAAGCTGACGCTGGAGAAGAACCTACCTGTTGGTAGTGGTTTAGGCTCTAGTGCTAGCTCAGTTGTTGCTGCATTGATGGCACTAAATGAGTATTTTGATCAACCATTTTCCGAGCTGCAAGTACTCAAACTTATGGGGGATTTTGAAGGTCAGATTAGTGGTTCTGTACATTACGACAATGTGGCTCCTTGTTTTCTAGGCGGTATGCAGTTAATGCTAGATACCCCACAAGCTATTTGTGAACCTATTCCGACTTTTAAGCAGTGGTATTGGGTGGTCGCTTACCCTGGTATTTCGTTATCAACAGCACGTATGCGTGGCTTGATGCCAGAGCATTATTCAAAGCAAACGACCATCGATTTTGGTCGCTACTTAAGTGCGTTTGTACATGCTTGCTATAAGCAAGATGACAAACTTGCTATTGCGGTACTAAAAGATGTGCTTGCAGAGCCATATCGCGCTGCTGAAATCCCACAATATCAGCAAGCAAAATCTGCACTGAATGAGTTAGGTATGTTAACCACAGGAATTTCTGGTAGTGGTCCAACCCTGTTTACCATTACTGATGATGCTGAAACTGCGCAAGCTGCCAAGCAGTGGCTAGATGAACACTACATCGATCCACAGTTGGGTTTTTCCCATATTTGTCAAATTGATGATTTAGGGGCGCGTCGCGTCTAAATAGATTTTTACGCTTTTGCCTAGTGCAGCGCAATCAGCGAATAGATATAAAGAATTAAAGGAAATAGTCATGGAATTGTACAACCTAAAGCACCCCTCACAAGTCGTGAGCTTTACCGAAGCTGTCAAACTGGGACTTGGAAAAGATCGTGGGCTTTTTTTTCCAAAAAGCATCCCTAGCTTAGAAGATATCGACAGTATACTTGCCTTGCCGTTTGTTGAGCGCAGTAAAAAAGTCATTGGGGCTTGGCTTGCGTCAGAATTGGGGCAAGAGACAGTTGACCGACTCGTTGAGAAAGCATTTAATTTTGAACTGCCTTTGGTACAAGCAGACAAAAACCTTTATAGCTTGGAGCTTTTTCATGGTCCTACGTTAGCCTTTAAAGATTTTGGCGCTCGTTTTATGGCGCAATGTCTAAATGAGTTAGCTAAAGATGAGAAGATAAACATTCTAACCGCGACTTCAGGGGATACTGGCGCCGCGGTTGCTGATGCATTTTACGGACTTGATAATATCAATGTTGTCGTTCTGTACCCCAAAGGCAAAATCAGTCTATTGCAAGAGAAGATGTTCACGACATTAGGTGACAATATTCATACTGTCGCAGTTAACGCTGACTTTGATGCTTGTCAGACCTTGGTAAAGCAATCATTTGAAGACAGTGATATCCGTGACGGCTTGCACCTTAACTCTGCAAACTCAATCAACATTAGCCGCTTACTAGCACAGATTTGTTATTATTTTGAGGCGGTTGCGCAGTATAAGCAAAGTAATAATGACGATCCCGTTATCGCAGTGCCAAGTGGTAACTTTGGCAATCTAACTGCTGGTTTATTTGCTAAAGCGATGGGGTTACCTGTTAAGCGTTTTATCGCTGCGACGAACAGTAATGATACGGTGCCGCGCTATCTAGATAATGGTGAGTGGTTGCCGCAGTTAACGGTGGCAACCATGTCTAATGCAATGGATGTGGCAGAGCCAAGTAACTGGCCAAGAGTGGAAGCAATTGTTAAGGCGATGAATTGGTCTTTGGCCGACATCAAAGGTGTTGGAGTCTCTGAAGCTGATACAAGCGATTCAGTTAAAGCGCTACATGATGTGGGATACCTATCTGAACCCCATGCGGCAATTGCAGCTTTTGCATTGAATCAATCAATGTCTGTAGATGAAAAAGGGATCTTCCTTGGCACTGCACACCCTGCTAAGTTTAACGAAGTGGTCGAGCAAGTGTTAGAGATAGAGCTAGCACTTCCGCTAGCGCTTGAAAACGTAGTCGCTAAGACTATTTTGTCGACAGAACTGACGGCAGATTTTGATGTCCTGAAGGCCCACTTATTTGATGTATTAGACAAGTAATTTTATTGATTAAACTTAAATGAGATAAAAGAGAAGCTGTTATGGTTTCTCTTTTTTTGTGGTTGATATGTACACTGTCTGTATTTTTATGCACTTTCGTGTATAGCTGTTGTTGTGTATTTACTAGAAAAGTTTTGCGTGTTTACAGGTGATTCTAAATGTATCACCTAAATCTCTCTTAGTGTTATTTGTACCATTTTTTTTGCTAAACATATTCTATATTATTGCGCGCAGTTTTCATTTTGGGTGCATATCGGTGTTACGTTTCTTTGTCAGTATATTATTAGTTACTCTATTAAGTGGTTGCGCAAGCGAAGAGTTTCAGCTTTACCATAGAATAAATGAAGCATACGACTTTGAAGTGACTCACTGCGATAGCTTTGCCATGGTTACTGGTGTTGGACGTGGCGAAAATGCGCTGGCTGATGCTAAGCTCAGCGCTATCAAACAGGGTGAGGAGATCCAAGGCACGCATATAGTGTGGTTGCAAATTGATCAGGGTGAACCAACGAGAGTTGTTGCGGTGATCTATAAGTGCTTACTTTAGCTCCGCTCCTTCCTGCTTTTTTATTTTGGCACTAAGCTACGTAGCCAGTTAATTTCAGCCGCCCATAGATCGGCGTCTGTCGTTTCTAAAATCAGTGGGATCCCTTTTACTGCTTCAAGCGTCATTAAAGTTGAAAATGCCTCTGCGCCTATTTCCCCTTTTCCTAATGATTCATGGCGATCTACTCGACTATTAAGCTTAGTCTTGCTGTCGTTTAGATGCATTGCCTTTAAATAGCGGTTACCGACAACTTTATCAAACAGATCAAATGCTGACAGACAGCTCGCTTGACTGCGAATATCATAGCCCGCCGCAAACATATGACAAGTATCAATGCAGATGCCAACTCGTGACTTATCTTCAACCCCATCAATTATCTGCGCCAGCTGTTCGAAGCTATGGCCTAGGTTAGAGCCCTGACCTGCAGTATTTTCGATGACAGCAGTGACTGTAGTTGACTGCGATAGTGCAAAGTTTATCGATTCACTAATACGCGATAAGCACTTGTCTGTGTCTATCTGCCTCAGATGACTGCCAGGGTGAAAGTTAAGCAGAGTTAAGCCTATCTGTTCGCACCTTGCGATTTCGTCATAGAAGGCTTCTCTCGACTTTGTAAGCAACTCATCATCGGGGTGGCCTAAGTTTATAAGGTAACTGTCATGGGGGAGGATCGCATCCATTGAGATATTAGCTTCTGCACAGTTTTGTTGAAACAGTGCAATCTGCGCTTCATCTAAAGGTTTACTTACCCATCTACGTTGATTTTTGGTAAAGAGTGCAAAAGCATTGGCACCGATGGAAGCGGCGTTTAGTGGCGCATTTGCTATTCCGCCTGAAGCGCTGACATGGGCGCCAATAAGGTGATGTGGTTGCATTATGGCGTTTTCCTGTATTTGTGTTGCTAGGCAGCTTGCGGCTTAACCGTAATGAAAATGAGCCTCGTTCTTTTATTATTGACTTAAGGCAATAGAGTAAGTGATTGTAACATAGTCTAATTTTGTTGATCTCAATCACGAACAGATTGATTATCATTTTGTTATAGTTGGGTGTTATTCGTACGGTTTACTAATATTGTATCTAGTGGGGGTTAATTCGGGTGGAGAAAACTATGCTAGCCAGACTCATGCACGATCACAAGCATATTGGTATTTTGCTTAAGATTTTAAAGACCAAACACATTAAGCTAGCGGCCGGTGAAGGGATTAATTACAACTTGGTTCGCGACATTGTTGAATATATGCAGAGCTATGCTGAACACAGCCACCATCCGCTGGAGGAGGTGATCTCTGAGTTTTATTGGAACAAGTTAGGCAGGGCGCATATTAACGAAACGCTCACATCAGAGCATAAGAAGCTAGTTGATGCATCAGCCTCACTAATGGCTACTCTGAATCTTATTTTAAGCGATGTTGTGGTTTCTAAAGAGCAGCTAGTCAGTGATTTAGTCAGTTATGTCGATATACAGCAGTCGCATATGGATTTTGAGGAATCAACAGTCTTTCCTAAATGGGAGAATGTAATAACCGAAGCGGATTGGCAAACCGTTGTGCAGATGTGTGATGCAAGACTTATTGATGACCCGCTATTTAGTGAGAGCGACAATGTGCTGTTTGAGGAGTTGAAAGAGTATATTGAGGCTGATGAGTAGTTATATTGTGTGTGGAAATGAGAAACAAAAAAGAGCGTCTAAACGCTCTTTTTTTATGGTTACATCAGGAGGGTGTCCAATTCACCTTCAAAGCTGGTGTCAATATCTTGAAGTTCTTTAAGTAAGCGGTGCTTTTCCTTTAGAGCTTCAATTTCACGCCACTTCCGCTTTTTGTTGGAGCTTCTCGAGCGGCTTGGCTTCTCAACTATACTATCTAGCGCACTACCATAATCTAGTCGATTCATGGCAACCTCCTGTTGTTTATTTTGTCATCAAATAAATAGCATGTTTTTCAAGCATGGTGCAACATAAATGTTTCATTTATGTTAACTAACTATGAAGTTTTAATGTTGAGCAGGAGGCGTTAATCTGGATAAACTTGAATTTTATTCATGTTTATTTGGGGATGTTGATGATGAAAATCAAAAAAGCCAGTCGAAACTGGCTTTTTTAGTATATTTAACTATTAAACTGAATGGTTAAATTTTATTCTGTCTGAATAGATTTATTAACGCATTACTTGAGGTATCTAAATCTGTTGCATCAGCTTGGGCTGTTAATCTGTCTAACACATCATTACCCAACTGTTTACCTAACTCTACACCCCATTGATCAAAAGAGTTGATCTGCCATATCGCACCTTGAACAAAAGTTCTGTGCTCATACAGCGCAATTAGGGCACCTAATGTTGTAGGCGTAAGCTTGTCCATTAGCAGTGTATTGCTCGGTTTATTACCTGGCATTACTTTGTGTTGCGCAATAAGTTGCTTTTCACTATCTGGTAATGAACTAGTGCTTAATTCAGCTAAAGCTTCGTCGAAGGTTCTTCCTTGCATTAATGCTTGGGTTTGGCCAAAGCAGTTTGAGGCTAGCTGAACATGGTGCTCACCAATTGGGTTATGACTGTTCAATGGCATAATAAAATCGGCTGGGATAAGCGCCGTACCTTGGTGAAGTAGCTGGTGGTAGGCATGCTGTCCATTCGTGCCCTCACCGCCCCAGATCACAGGTCCAGTGCTGTAGTCTACATCAGTGCCATTTAGCGTGACTGATTTTCCGTTACTTTCCATATCAAGCTGTTGGAAGTATGCAGGCAGGCCACGTAAGTAGTGATCGTATGTCAGTACGACGTGAGATTGTGCATTAAAGAAATTACCGTACCACAGAGAAAACATGCCCATGATCACCGGCATATTGCTTTCGAGTGGAGTCTCAAGGAAGTGATTATCCATTTCGTGGGCGCCAGCAAGCAACTCACGAAAGTTGTCCATACCAACAAGCAGTGCAATAGGTAAACCAATTGCTGACCATAGTGAGTAACGTCCGCCAACCCAGTCCCACATTGGGAAGATGTTATTAGCATCAATACCAAATTCAGTGGCTTTAGCAACATTAGAACTAACAGCAACAAAGTGCTTAGCAACATCTGATTGCGTAGCTCCCTGTGCTAAGAACCAATCTTTAGCGCTTAATGTGTTGGTCAGTGTCTCTTGAGTACCAAAAGACTTAGAGGACATCACAAATAAGGTTGTCTCTGCATTGAGTCCCTTAAGCTTTTCAATAATTGATGTGCCATCAACATTGGCAACAAAGTGACAATTTAGTTGGCCAGTCCAATATGGACGCAGCGCTTGGGAGACAATTTTTGGACCTAAAAATGACCCACCAATGCCAATACTCACAACATCTGTAATGGTTTTGCCTGTATAGCCTTTCCAATCACCTGTTGTAACCGAGCCTACAAAGCCTTCCATTTTGTCTAAGGTTTGCTGAACTTCAGCAACAATGTTGACGCCTTCAACATCTATGACCTTATCTTTTGGCGCTCGAAGTGCAGTGTGCAATACCGCTCGTTGTTCTGTATTGTTAATGGTGCTACCAGCAAACATTGCTTTGATTTTTTCTTCAAGTTTAGATTCCTTTGCCAATGCAAAAAGCAGTGACAACGTTTCTGTTGAAGCTCTATTTTTAGAGTAATCTAAAAGCAATCCACATGCCTTGGTAGACATATCGTCAAATCGCTGTGGCTGTTGCTTAAACAGCTCGCGCATGTGCGGCACGGTTTTACTGTGCAGCGCTAGTGCTTGCCAACTGGCAAGCTGAGTCAGTTCGGTCATTTTAGTAGTCCTATTCCTTTAAGACGATAGCTCTGCTTTTAGCATGACTTCAAGTTTACCTTGGTCTACTGCAAAGTTACGGATCCCTTCAGCTAGCTTTTCTACCGCCATTGGATCTTCATTAAATTCCCAACGGAACTGTGCTTCAGACATTGCAGGCTGTGCCGCAATCGTTTCTGTTGCTGGTAGCAATTTTTGTATGATAGGCGTATTGCTGTTTGATAATTCTTCTAACAGCGCTGGGCCAATGGTCAGTCTGTCACAGCCAGCTAATTCGATGATTTCACCGGTGTTACGGAAACTTGCGCCCATGACTACAGTGTTAAAGCCATGACGCTTATAGTAGTTGTAGATGCTTGTGACAGATACAACACCAGGATCTTCTGCTGCTGAGTATTCAAGACCTGTATCTTTCTTATACCAATCTAAGATACGGCCTACAAATGGAGAGATCAGGTAAACCCCAGCTTCTGCGCAAGCTCGAGCTTGAGCGAAACTAAATAGTAGCGTTAAATTACAATTGATACCTTCTTGTTCAAGCTCTTTAGCTGCGCAGATCCCTTCCCATGTAGAGGCAAGTTTGATCAAAATACGTGATTTGTCTATGCCCGCTTCTTTGTACAGCTGGATAAGTTTGTGTGCTTTTGCGATAGAAGCCGTTTTATCGAAAGATAGGCGCGCATCAACTTCGGTAGAGATGCGACCTGGAACAATTTTAAGGATCTCTAAACCAATATTTACCGCAAGTTTATCGCCAGCATCTTCAATTTGCTGTTCAAGATCGTCACTTTGGCTTTTTGCCCAATTAATGGCATTCTCGATGAGGTCACTGTATTCAGGAATTTGTGATGCTTTTAGAATGAGTGATGGGTTTGTTGTCGCATCTTCTGGCTGGTAACGTTTTATGGCTTCAATATCACCGGTATCCGCCACGATTGTAGTGATGGGTTTAAGTTGTTCTAATGTGTTGGCCATGTGAATTACATCCTTCTCAATGAGCAGCATAAGTTTGATGGTTAATTAGCAGGTATTAAAAGCCATTTTAATGATCATTCCAACTAAATATGAAAAAAAATTACAGAAAAGTTGCAAAAAATCAGTAAAACAGCTTTTTTTGGTAATATTGCTACCAATGTTAACGTTTCATTCTTGCAGTCTGATGAAATTCCTGTGCTACAGACTGCTAAAACAAAAATATTGAGTAATGAGCTAAACCTTAGTTGTTGAGTATAGTGGCTGCAACAATTAAACAAAAAGCTCACAGCCATGAAAAGCTGTGAGCTCGTTTAAATCATCTAACGAATACTATAGCAAATACTATCGAAATAATAAGATCGACAGTTGTGTTGCTTGATCGTGTTTACTTAAGCACTGGTACTTTTTCAGTACCGCTTACATGTGCTTCAATACGGCGGTTAGCTTGGTTAGCCTCTTTAGAGCTACCCTCAATTAGAGGTTGGGTTATACCATAGCCTTTAGATGATACTCTTGCTGGCGCAATGCCGTACTCATTGATAAGAACATCTGCAACGGCTATCGCACGACGTTCAGATAGCGCCATATTGTAATCCGCTGCGCCAGTATTTGAGGCGTGACCAGCTATGACGACTTCTGAATTTGGGTGCTTACTCATGTACTCGGCTAAATCTTTAATGTCACTGTAAGATGACTCTTGTACAATGGCAGAGTTAGTGGCGAATTTAGCTTCAATCTCAAATTTATCTTCGGCGTCTTGATAGATAGTACAGCCATTACTATCAACTTTGTGAGTGGCTGGTGTATCCGGACATTGGTCCATATCATCATTAACGCCATCGTTATCAGCATCTCCAACCACAACCGCTACAGGTACTATTGGTTTGGACTTGCTACCGAAGCGATAGCTTAACTCAAGCCCCCAATAATTGCTCTCCATCTCTAGTGTTTTCCACTTATCTTCATCAAGATTTTCATAACGACGATACTTAGCTTGTAGTTTTAGGTTATCAGTAATGTTATAGCCGATACCTGCACCTATGTAAGGGGCTACGCCGCTATCGCTATAGTATTCGCTGCCGTAATTCTTGTTGTTGGAGATGAGGTAGTTCAATGCGCCTGCTTCTGCCGATAAGCTCCAGCGATTGGCAAATGGCCAAAATGCGACTAAACCTAGGTTCATGCCTCGAGCGCCAACGTCATTAAGCTTGTCTGAGTAGTCTACCCACTCAGCGCGGCCTAAGTCGCGATAGCCTAACTCAACGCCAAAGTAGTCGTTAAATAGATAACCAGCAAATACATCCCACGCATATGGGTCATCATCACCACAGGTTTTCATGGTTTTTTGATCGCAATTGGGCTCGTAGTTATTGATACCGACACCGCCACCAACGTACCAAGGGCTCATACCATCAGCTGCGTTAGCAACAAAAGGTAGCATTGAAGTCAGCAATACTGCTTGTAGAGTTTTGTTCATCATTCGTAGTCCTTATGTTTTATTTATAAAACTCCTCCGCCTACTTAATACCTAAGTAGCGCCAGCACTTATCACGGAGATCCTTTGGTTTTGTAGCTAGGCAACACTATTATCTGTCGTAAATGTAACATTTTCCACTTTATTGTTAATGCTTGTAGCGATAACTTGAAACGAAAAAAGGTGCCTTCTTGCGAAGGCACCTTTTAATTTCAGCTAATTTAAAGAGTGCTTATCGTGTCCACACCCAGTTTTCGATGCTTACTGGGTCAACGCCATTGGCTTTGATGTAGTTTCTGTGGTCGACCAAACGTTGCAGCATGTCTGTGGTTAATGCGACGTGTTGCGTCTCATCAATAACGCCTTGCTGGAAGAGTTTGTAGGCCATATCAATAACAAGGTGGTAGCGTGAAGTACCGTTACGAACACCCATATCAAATGGTGTTGTTGTTGAACCTTCTTCTTCGTAGCCTTTGATTCTGAAGCGGTCGCTGCCTTTGTAGTCAAATACGAGTTTCTTAATTGTATTCGGGTAGCCGTGGTAATTGAATACTACGCCTTTATCCGCTGTGAATACTTCGTCCATTAACCATGGCTTGCTTTGGAAGTCTAAGCTACCTAGGCCGCTGCTGGTAAGTTCTGTGACACTGACAAAACGAATACGTACACGTGGCAATAGCTCTCTAATGAGTACCAGTGCAGCCATCGCTTCTTGAGTCACGTAGTCACCACAACCTACGAGGACCACATCTGGATTCTCATCAGATGCGAAATCCCAAACCATGACACCGTCTTTAGCTTGTTGACGCGCTTCATCAAGTGTTAGCCACTGTGGTAGATCTTTCTTACCAGCGACAAGAATGTTCAGCTTGTCACGATCAGCATAAGCGCGTTCGGTGTAAACCAAAGTACTGTTACCATCAGCAGGTAGGTAAGCAGAGATAATCTTTGGATGCTTTTCTAGCATCGCACCGAGGAAAGATGGATTCTGATGAGAGTAACCATTGTGATCTTGGCGCTCAAGCAGTGACGAAAGTACTACGTTACATGCTGGAACAGGTTTTCTGAAATGTACACCTTGGCTAGCGTATACGTATTTACAGTATTGGTCGGCCATAGACGATACAACTTGTGAGAAAGCTTCATAAGTTGGGAACATCGCGTGACGACCTGTTACCGTGTAACCGTGTAGCATACCGAAAAGTAGGTTTTCAGATAGCAACTCAATGACGCGACCATCACGAGACATATCTTCGTCCCAGCTTTCAATAGGCCACTGCCATGCACGGTCAGTTTCTTCAAATACAGCTTGTAGCTGGTTTGAATAGGTTTCATCTGGGCAGAATATACGCAGGTTACGTTGGTCACGGTTAAGTTTAAATGCATCACGCATCCACTCACCCATCTTGAACATGGATAGACCACGCTGACCACGAGGAGTCTCAGGGCCGTAAGCTAGCTTCTCAAGATCTGGGTTTGTTAAAGCGCGAACTACTTCACCACCGTAACTTAAGTGCTGACGGCCACAAGATAATTCTTTAGGTGGAATAAGAGACTGAATGTCTTTGTCGAAAATCAGCTCACCTTGTTCGTTAATGCTGTAAAGCTCGTTAAATTTGTAGCTAGCAAGCCAAGTGTTTAGTGCGTCAAGGTGACCTTTATCAGTTGCACACTTGTTGACAATAACTTGGTGAGATTCGCAGTTACCTTCAAGCTTCTTACCATTATATTCTGAAGTACCGGTCCAACCTTTTGCTGTGCGCATTAAAATAACAGGCCAGCGTGGTTTAACAACGTCTTCGCCCGCTCTCGCGCGAGTTTGTATGTCGTTGATCATCTCATAAGATAAGTCCATTGCGGCAGTCATCTGCTCATAGACATCCTGTTCTAGCTCATCATCAACAATGATTGGGTGGTAACCAAGACCACGGAATTCTAGATCAAGTTCTTCATGGCTCATTCTTCCCATACGAGTAGGGCCTGAAATCTTGTAGCCATTAATGTGTACGATAGGAAGTACAGCGCCATTGTTCTTAGGTGATACCAGACGGTTTGCATACCAAGAAGCCGCAAGAGGACCTGTTTCAGACTCGCCATCACCAATTAGGCAAGCTGCGATTAAATCTGGGTTATCGAGAACGGCGCCCCACGCAACTGAAAGTGAATAACCAAGTTCACCACCTTCTAGAATTTGACCTGGTGCTTCAGGGTTGGCATGAGAAGGGTAACCATACGCTGCAGAGAACTTCTGGCAAATATCGGTGATACCGTCTTCGTTGTATGGGATTGTGTCAGGGTAAAAATGACTGAGTGAACCTTCCATGAAAAGGTTAGCTTGTACTGCTGGGAAACCGTGACCAGGACCGACAAGGTATACAAATGAACGGTTATGCTTGGTAATCAGTCTGTTAACGTTCGCGTATACGAAGTTGATACCCGGGCATGTTCCCCAGTGCCCCAATAGCCTTGGCTTAATATCAGCGTGTGCTAAAGCGCGTTTATGCAGTACGTTTTGCTTTAGGTAAATTTGTGATGTCGCCAAAAAGTTAGTTGCTCTAACGAATTTCTTTAAGGAGACGATCTCTTGTTGATGTGACATAAATAACCCCATTTACGTAATCAGAAAGTTAAACAAATTTGATGGGAACTACTATATTTGTAATTTTATTACAAAAATGTGTCCTGTATCTTATTTATAGAAAGTAATTTGTACTGATAAATGTAGTAAAACTAGATGTGAATGGTATGTTATGTTGGTTACTCTAGTTCGATATGTTTAATAGTTCCTGTGATTCGGATGTCAGCTAAATGATGATGTGTGATCTGTATCACTCAGGGTTAAAGCAATGCTATGCTATTTTGCAGCGCGGAATGCGGCAGGCGTGACAGTAATTTAATCACGTATGGATAATTCAAAAAGAAAATCTGTCGACATTTAAATACATTAGGAAGGATAAACACAAGCCAAACCTAATCCAGTGTCACAACGCTCGATTATGTTTGTCGTGGGGATAAATAATAATTATGTTCGAACCGTTAATAAATGCAGTTGAATCTACAATCAATGCCGTCAATGGTGTGTTGTGGGGAAGCTTACTGATCTATGTTCTAGTTGCCGCAGGCGTACTGTTTACACTTCGTTTAGGTTTTATACAATTTAGATTGTTTGGTCATGGGGTGAAGTTAGTGCTCCAGGGGCGTGAAAAAGTCAATGGTATCTCCTCATTTCAAGTATTTTGTACCTCAATGGCTGCTCGTGTTGGTACCGGTAATATGGCTGGTGTTGCTGTTGCGATAACAGTAGGTGGTGCAGGTGCTATTTTCTGGATGTGGCTCATTGCACTTCTTGGTATGGCAACGGCGTTTATCGAATCAACGCTTGCTCAAGTCTACAAAGTTAAAGACAGTGAAGGGCAATATCGTGGCGGCCCCGCTTATTACATGGAGAAGGGCTTAGGTAAGAAGTGGATGGGCATACTGTTCTCTATTTTGCTTATCATTGCATTTGGCTTTGCTTTCAACGCAGCGCAAGCTAACACTATGACCGATGCGCTGAATAACGCATTCGGTTTTGATAAGACCCTTGTTGGCTTAGTCATTGTTATGGCTTCTGCTTATATTATTTGTGGTGGCTTGAAAAAGGTTGCGCGCGCTTCTGAGCTTATCGTGCCAGTTATGGCCGTCGCATACTTAGCTATAGCGCTGGTTGTTTTAGTCATTAATATTGACCAGGTGCCAGCTGCATTAACGCTGATTGTTAAGAGTGCATTTGGTTGGGAAGAAGCCGCTGGTGGCGCGATGGGCGCGATGATGGCGGGTATTGCTCGTGGCTTGTTCTCAAACGAAGCGGGTATGGGTAGTGCGGCGAACATTGCTGCATCTGCAACACCAAATCCGAACCATCCGGCCTCACAAGGCTTTGTACAGATGATTGGCGTATTTGTAGATACGATTGTTATCTGTAGTGCATCTGCTGCAATTATCTTGCTATCAGGAGTGTTAGATAATCCAGGTGAGCAGAAGGGTATTGGTCTATTGCAGCTCGCTCTTAGCAATGAGCTAGGTGGTTGGTCTGCATACTTCATTGCATTCGCGATAATACTATTTTGTTTCTCATCAATTATTGCTAACTATAGCTATGCAGAAAACAACATCATGTTCCTGACTAAGAGTAAGAAAATTCTTTATATTTTCCGCGGTCTAGTATTGGCGATGGTGATGACAGGTTCAGTGGCTTCGTTGCAGTTGGTTTGGAACTTCGCCGATGTCTCTATGGGACTCATGGCTTTGGTCAATATTGCTGCGATTGTGATGCTGTCTAAAGTCGCATTTGCTGTTGTTAAAGATTATGAGCGTCAAATCAAGCAAGGTTTGGTTCCAACCTTTGACGCCACTCAATTCCCTGAAATAAAAGGTGTAGAGTCAGGTGAATGGTCTGATGAACAGAGCGCGACCAACAAGTCTTAATTGAGAGTTTAAGCTTGATGCGGTAAGTTGAATTAGCGCAATCTAAAAAACCACGCTTTATAAGCGTGGTTTTTTTGTTTTTGATCAGTATGATTGTCACAGTTTAACAATATCTATGTATAGGACATCACATGTTAATCTTGGTTTCACCTGCAAAAACATTAGACTTCGAAAATCCAGCTGCTACTCAGAGTTATTCTATTCCTACGTTGCTGGGTCAAAGTGAGCAATTGATTGATGTCTGCCGTAAATTAACGCCAAGCGATATCGCCTCCTTAATGAAAGTCAGTGATAAAATCGCTGGCCTCAATGTGGCGAGATTTAGTAGTTGGGACTCTGATTTTACCCCTGATAACGCTAAGCAAGCGGTATTTGCCTTTAGAGGTGATGTTTATACGGGGCTTGATGCTGATACATTATCAGAAGCTAGCTTACAGAAAGCGCAGCAGCAGCTACGGATCCTATCGGGCTTATATGGATTATTGAAACCTTTAGACTTAATGCAAGCTTATCGATTAGAGATGGGGACCCGTTTAAGTAATGCTAGAGGGACAAATCTTTATCAGTTCTGGGGCGATATTATTACTGATGAGATTAACCAGACAACTGCGGCTCAAGGTGATGAGTTCATTATTAACCTTGCTTCTAACGAGTATTTTAAAGCTGTTAAGCATAAGCAGTTGACCGCAAACTTAGTAACGCCAGTCTTCAAGGACAAAAAGAATGGTCAATATAAGGTGATCAGCTTCTTTGCTAAGAAAGCTCGAGGGATGATGGTGCGTTATATTTTAGATAATAATGTTGAATCATTGGATGCGTTGATAAAATTTGATAGCGCTGGTTATTATTATAGTGAAGCAGAATCAACGGTTACCGCTCCTGTGTTCTTGCGAGAAGAGCAGTAGTATCCCCTTTAGATAAAAGCAGCCATCAGGCTGCTTTTTTATTTGCACTTGTTTACCCCATTATTCAACGCTGATTATTTTGCGACGATTGGACGTAAATCAATGGTCGACTGGGCCATGAGATAAGCAAACTGTGCATAGGCAGCGACATTTTGCTTAAGTGCGGCGGGTTCTATTTTGTCTAAGGTATCATTGGGGGTGTGATGATAATCAAAATAATCGGTACCATCTTGTCTCAATGATGCAACGGGCACACCTTGTGCAGGTAGCATAGAGACATCAGGGCCTCCTGAGGCTTTATTAGTACCCAAAACAACGCCATTGTTTGTCATAGGTGCTGAAAGGGCTAATAATTGGGGATAGGCGCTTTCACTCGCTCTAAAATCAACTTGATAGATACGGCCTGCACCAAAATCAGACTCCGCTGCAATATAATGATTATCTAGCTCCGCTTGGTGTGCTTTTGCATAAGCCTTACCACCGACTAGCCCAACCTCTTCTGCTGCATACAATACAACTCTTATCGTTCTAGCTGGCTTGGTGGGGAGATCTTGAATTAACTTACCAGCAGCAGCGACAATACCCACACCTGCTCCATCATCAATGGCTCCCGTGCCCTCATCCCAAGAATCTAGATGAGCACCAATTAATACTATCTCTTCAGGTTTACTGGAACCGGTCACTTCAGCTATGACGTTATAAGAGGTGGCGAAGCCTTGGTTTTGAGATGAAAGCTGTAAGTTAACGGTAATATTGCTATTACGCTTTAACATCGCGTTGATCAAATCGGCATCAGGGCTAGACATTGCGGCTGCAGGGATTTTTGCTACACCCTCTTTATATCTCATCATACCGGTATGAGCCATTCGGTCATGATCGGTGCCAATAGAGCGGATCATTACGGCTACAGCGCCTTTTTCTGCTGCGGCCACCGCACCTCTAGAGCGACCGCCTACACTTTTACCGTAGCCTTTCCCGCTAATGTGACGTTCTGTGAGGTGATCGATAAAGACGATTTTTCCACGCACCTTGTCAGCTGATGCCTGTTTCAATGCTGCTAAACTATCGAAACGAACAATACTGGCTTCAATGCCATTTTTTGGGGTAGCGATACTGCCCCCTAGCGCGGTGATGACCAAGGGTTGAGGGTAGGGCGCTACAATTGATGCTTTAGCTTCTCCTCTGTGCCACACAGGTACCTGTACCGCTTCCTTATAGACTTTATCGAATCCTAATGAATGCAGCTTAGATTCTGCCCATTGCACTGCGACAAGATCTTGTTCACTGCCAGCTAGCCGTGGGCCGACTTCAACGGTTAAAGATTCTACAAGTTCGTAAGCAAGATTTGAATTTAGTGCCTGTTGTTGAAGTTGCATGGCAACTTGCTCGTTTGCGTTGTTTATTGATTGAGTTTGACAGCCCAATAAGCTGGTCAAAAAAACACCTGCGGCTATTTTGAGATAGGTACTTTTCATGAGTTTCCTTTGTTTTTATTACTTATGTCCCATTTTTGAAAACAATCTAGCAAAAAGTGTGCTTCATGTCCCGACTATATCTGTAAGGCAACGCTATATTAGGCCGTCGGTTTGTTTTAGGAGAAATAGCTCGTAATGAATATAGAATTAATGCAGCAACGAGCAGACCATGCCGTTGTATTGTTGAAGGCGATGGCTAATGAACGTCGTCTGTTTATCTTGTGCTATCTTCTTAATGAAGGGGAGATGTGCGTTGGTGAAATGAACAAGAAATTGGGATTAAGCCAGTCAGCGCTTTCACAGCACCTTGCGTGGTTACGTAAAGACAATTTAGTTGAAACGCGCAAAGAAGCTCAAACAGTATATTACTCGTTAAAAAGTGATGAAGTCGCTGAGATTATTAAACTACTTAATAATATTTACAGCGAAAGCTTACAAACAGTAGCGTAAGTATTAAAAGATGAAAGCCAAGTTAAGGCTTTCTTTTAGCGCTACCGTTTCAATAATACCAATCAGTATGAAGACTTGCTCTCTCAGCGAGAGTAGATCAACTTCTTATACTGATTAGTATAATTGTGAAAATAGAGAGGATGTCCTCTCTATTTTTTTGCCTGAAACTTGCAAGTTGACCGTCGGCCTACACTCAGGCTCAAACTACAGGCATAAAAAAACCGGCCAAGGCCGGTTTTTAATTACTTGAAACTAAAAATTAAGCAGCAAGTGCTTTGATTTTAGCATTCAAGCGTGACTTATAACGAGCAGCCTTATTCTTGTGAATAAGACCTTTAGTCGCCATACGGTCAACAATTGGTTGTGCTGTTACGAAAGCAGCAGTAGCTGATTCGTGATCACCTGCATTAATTGCAGC
This sequence comes from Shewanella piezotolerans WP3, assembly GCF_000014885.1. Taxonomy (NCBI): domain Bacteria; kingdom Pseudomonadati; phylum Pseudomonadota; class Gammaproteobacteria; order Alteromonadales; family Shewanellaceae; genus Shewanella; species Shewanella piezotolerans. Next base: position 3,947,934 of record NC_011566.1, on the reverse strand, counting down.
GATTACTTTCTTTACGTAAGTACGTAGCATTGAGCTACGGCTTGCGTTGTGCTGACGACGCTTCTCAGACTGAAGCGCGCGCTTCTTTGCAGACTTGCTATTAGCCAAGGTGCAACTCCTAAAACTGGGTTTGGTATTTTTAAGGTCGAGGAATATGCCCTATTTATGTCACTTTGTCAATGACAATGATTGAATCAGTTCGATTAACTCAAAATAATCCAACCAGCTTGGCTATCTTCAACCTAACTCGTGTAATATGGTGCGCAATTCTAGCAGGTATTGCATTGAGACAATAGAGGCAAGCGCTATTTTGTGCGCGATATCGCCTAAGTATTTTAGCTCTATCAACAAGAGCAGGGGACGTTTTGAGCAGAAAGCTATTTCGGTCTGGCATGATTGTCAGTGCCATGACACTAATTTCACGGGTATTAGGTTTGGTTCGTGATGTGGTTATCGCGAATTTGATGGGAGCTGGTAGCAGTGCCGATGTGTTTTTTTTCGCCAACAAGATCCCTAATTTCTTACGAAGACTTTTTGCCGAAGGGGCATTTGCACAAGCATTCGTGCCAGTGCTAACAGAATATCAAGAGAAAAACAGTGATGAAGAGATAAGAGATCTGCTTGCTAAAGTAGCAGGCACTCTTGGTGTACTCGTTAGTGTGGTAACCCTATTCGGTGTCATTGCTTCTCCGGTGTTAGCGGCGTTGTTTGGCGGAGGCTGGTTTCTTGCTTGGTTAAATGATGCTCCCGGCGGAGAAAAGTTTGAACTCGCTTCTTTGATGCTAAAAATAACCTTCCCTTATCTCTGGTTTATCACCTTTACCGCTTTGGCCGGTTCAATATTGAATACTCGCGGTCGTTTTGCTGTCTCTGCGTTTACGCCTGTCTTCCTTAATATTGCCATTATTTCTGCCGCACTATTTTTAGCGCCTAAATTACAGCAGCCTGAAATAGGCTTGGCCTGGGGAGTATTTTTGGGTGGTTTGATCCAGTTTTTGTTTCAGATACCGTTTCTGTTAAGAGAAAAAGCGATAGTAAAACCAAGTTGGGGATGGCGTCACCCAGGAGTCACAAAAATTAGAACATTGATGATCCCTGCGCTTTTTGGGGTGTCAGTGTCACAAATCAACTTGTTATTCGATACCTTTATCGCCAGTTTTTTAATGACAGGCTCCATTAGTTGGCTCTATTACTCAGATAGACTACTTGAATTTCCCCTAGGCCTGTTTGGTATAGCGATTGCGACAGTCATCTTACCGGCGTTGTCAAAACGTCATGTAAATGCTGAAAGCCAAGCTTTTTCACAAACAATGGACTGGGGAGTAAAAGCGATAATTCTACTTGGACTGCCTGCTATGTGTGGCTTAATTATGCTTGCTAAGCCAATGTTGATGGTGCTATTTATGCGCGGTGCGTTTAGCTATGAAGATGTAGAGATGGCCTCATACAGCTTAATGGCGTACGGCAGTGGTTTGCTCAGTTTTATGTTAATTAAGATTTTAGCGCCAGGTTATTACTCACGCCAAGATACAAAGACGCCGGTGCGTTATGGCATTATCGCAATGGTGAGTAATATGGTATTCAACCTAATATTTGCTATCCCTTTTGGTTACGTCGGTTTGGCCATTGCGACTTCGATGTCAGCGCTGTTAAATGCGTGCTTATTATACCGAGGCTTGCATAAAGCCAATGTATACCGATTGAATACATCGACGATTCTTTTTGCGATTAAGACATTCATTGCCGGGCTTGTTATGGCAGCTGTCATCTACTATTTACAACCTACGATTGCCGCTTGGTTAGCGTTTTCGTTGCCAGAGCGTGGTGTTGAGTTAGCCAAATTGATTGCAATTGCAGCAATTTGCTACTTTATTTGCTTAGTTTTGTTGGGAATTCGTCCTTGGAAGATGAAAGCTGCAGTTTGAGTGCTGATTATAAAGGCTAGCTGGTATATAATCCGCCCATTTACTCTCATGTGTCGTGTAAGATAATGGAATTGATCCGCGGTATTCATAATATTTTACCTCAGCATCATGGTTGCGTATTAACAATAGGCAACTTTGACGGCGTCCATCGTGGCCATGCTGAAGTGATTAATCGGCTAGTAGAGAAGGCAAAGCACTTAGACTTACCTGCGGTTGTCATGACATTTGAGCCGCAGCCACAAGAGTTCTTTCGCGGTGAGAATGCACCTGCTCGGTTAAGCTTATTACGCGACAAAGTGATGTTGCTTGACGAGTTATCAATTGAGAGAATGCTCTGTATAAACTTCAATAAGAAGTTTGCCGACTATACCGCTGAAGATTTTGTTGAACAGTTATTGGTCAAAGCTCTTGGTGTAAAGTACTTAGTGGTTGGTGATGATTTCTGTTTTGGCAAACAGCGTCAAGGTAACTTCGATATGCTACGAAAAGCGGGTGAGAAATTCGGCTTTGCGGTAGTGAGTACCCAAAGTTTCGTCCTTGGTGATAAGCGAGTTAGCTCTACAGAAGTCAGACGACTACTTGCTGAGGGAAATATGGAACAAGCAAGACGCTTGCTTGGACACCCATTTATCCTGAGTGGCAAGGTCGCGCATGGCCAGAAAATTGGGAGAACCATTGGTTTTCCCACTGCAAATATTGCATTAAAGCGCAAAGTCACCCCTGTAAGAGGTGTATTTGCCGTTAAGCTTTATTGGGACAATAGTGATATATATGAAGGTGTAGCTAACGTCGGTTTTAGACCAACAGTTAATGGCCAAGTATGTCAGTTAGAAGTCCATTTATTTGATTTTGATGGTGACCTTTATGGTAAAACTGTTGAAGTTGAATTGGTGGCAAAGATAAGAGACGAGCAGCCATTTGGATCACTCGATGCGCTGAAAAAACAAATTAAAAATGATGCTGACAGAGCGAAAGCTTTGCTTGGCAGCGATGCAGGCTAATAGCTTAGCTAACAATACGGTAAAGGGTTAATGAGCGACTATAAATCTACTTTGAATTTGCCGGAAACAGAGTTTCCGATGCGTGGTAACTTGGCTAATCGTGAGCCAGAGATGTTGAAGTCCTGGAACGAGAAAGGACTGTACCAACAGATCCGTGAAAGCCGTAAAGATAGCAAACCGTTTATTTTGCATGATGGTCCTCCATATGCAAATGGTGATATCCATATTGGCCACTCAGTTAATAAAATTCTTAAAGATATTATTATTAAGTCAAAGACCATGTCTGGCTTTGACGCGCCTTATATTCCTGGTTGGGACTGTCATGGTCTGCCTATTGAGCTTAAGGTTGAGCAGAAAGTTGGCAAGCCTGGTCATAAGGTTACCGCTTCTGAGTTCCGCCAAAAGTGCCGTGAATATGCTGCCAAGCAAGTCGATGGTCAGCGGGATGACTTTATCCGTTTAGGTGTATTTGCTGATTGGCAAAACCCTTACCTAACGATGGATTACAACACTGAAGCTAATATTGTTCGTTCACTATCAAAGGTGATCGACAGCGGCCACTTGCACAAAGGTGTTAAGCCTGTGCATTGGTGTACTGATTGTGGTTCAGCGTTAGCTGAAGCCGAAGTTGAGTACGAAGACAAAATGTCTCCGGCAATCGACGTTGCATTTACCGCTGTTGATAAGCCAGCGTTGTTAGCCAAATTTGGCTTAACTGAGTACGCACATCCAATTTCAATGGTTATCTGGACTACAACTCCTTGGACACTGCCTGCTAACCGAGCATTGTCAGTTGCAGGGCAGTTAGAGTACACCTTGGTTGAGATGGTGAAAGATGGCCAAACTCAAGCGTTAGTGTTAGCACAAGAGCTTGTTGAATCTTGTGTTGAGCGTTTTGGCGCTGAGACGCACAAAGTGCTAGCGAACGTGTTGGGCAGTGAGCTAGAGCTATTGCGTTTTAACCACCCGTTCTATGATTTTGATGTGCCAGTTATTCTTGGTGAGCACGTCACTGTTGAGTCTGGTACTGGTGTAGTGCATACCGCGCCAGGTCACGGTCAAGACGATTTCGTTGTTGGTCAAAAGTATGGTCTAGAAGTTGCTAATCCTGTTGGCGACAATGGCGTATATAAAGCTGATACAGAAATCTTTGCAGGGCAACATGTCTTTAAAGCTAACAAAGCCGTTGTTGCGCTGTTAGAAGAGAAAGGTGCGCTGCTTAACCATGTGGCTATTAACCACAGTTACCCACATTGCTGGCGCCATAAAACACCAATTATCTTCCGTGCTACGCCGCAGTGGTTTATCTCAATGGATCAAAAAGGCTTACGTACGCAAGCGTTGAGCGAGATTGAGAAAACACAGTGGATCCCTGACTGGGGTCAGAGCCGTATCGAAAAGATGGTCGAGAATCGCCCTGACTGGTGTATCTCTCGTCAGCGTACGTGGGGCGTACCAATTACGCTGTTTGTACACCGTGAAACCGAAGAGTTGCACCCAGATAGTGTGTCACTGATGGAGCGTGTTGCTAACCGTATTGAGCAAGAAGGTATTCAAGCTTGGTGGGATTTAGATGCCGCTGAGCTGTTAGGCGATGAAGCTGAACAGTACCGTAAAGTGACTGATACGTTAGATGTATGGTACGACTCAGGTTCTACCTTCTCGTCAGTGGTTGCATCTCGTCCAGAATTTAACGGCCATGAAGTTGACCTTTACCTAGAAGGTAGCGATCAACACCGTGGTTGGTTTATGTCATCATTGATGATCTCTACAGCGATGAATGGCAAAGCGCCATACAAGCAAGTATTGACTCATGGTTTTACCGTTGATGGTAAAGGCCGCAAGATGTCTAAATCTGTTGGTAACGTCATTGCACCGCAGCATGTCACCAACAAACTTGGTGCTGACATTTTACGTTTGTGGGTTGCTGCGACAGATTACAGTGGCGAAATGACGGTATCTGACGAAATTCTAAAGCGTAGTGCTGATGCTTATCGTCGTATTCGTAACACTGCTCGATTCTTACTTGCAAATATCAATGGCTTTAACCCTGAGACCGATATGGTTGCCGTTGAAGATATGGTTGCACTGGATCGTTGGGTTGTTCGCCGCGCAGCTGCGCTGCAACAAGAACTACTCGAAGCTTACGATCAATACAACTTCCACTTGGTTACCCAGAAATTGATGCAGTTCTGCTCAGTTGAACTTGGTAGCTTCTATCTGGACATCATTAAAGACAGACAGTACACCGCAAAGGATGACAGTAATGCTCGTCGTAGTTGTCAATCTGCACTGTACCTTATCTCTGAAGCTATGGTTCGTTGGATCGCACCAGTATTAAGCTTTACTGCTGATGAAATTTGGAAGCTACTTCCAGGTGAACGTGGTGAGTTTGTGTTTACCGAAACTTGGTACGAAGGCCTGCAGTCAGTCACCCTTGATTCAGACCTTAGCGATGAATTCTGGGAACAATTGCTTACAGTTCGCGCTGAAGTCAACAAAGTGATTGAGAATGCTCGTCGTGAAAAGCAGATCGGTGGCTCACTTGAAGCTGAAATCATGCTGTTTGCTGATGAAGCACTGTCTACAGCACTAAGTACTCTTGGTGATGAGTTACGCTTTGTATTGTTAACATCTAAAACAGATGTAGTGGCACTTTCTGAAGCGCCGGCTGATGCGATTGAGACTGAACTTGCATCACTGAAACTTGGACTTAAAAAGTCTGAAGCAGAGAAGTGTGAGCGCTGCTGGCATCATAGAGAAGAAGTCGGCCAAGTGGCTGAGCATCCGACACTGTGCACACGCTGTGTAACTAATATTGAAGGTGAAGGCGAAACTCGCCAGTTTGCATAAAGGATCCGTAATGCCCACTTCTTGGAAAGACAGTGGCCTACGTTGGTATTGGATAGTTGTGTTGGTGTTTATCGCCGACCAGCTATCTAAGCAGTGGGTATTGTCGAGTTTTGAGCTGTATGAATCGGTAAAGTTACTCCCTATGTTTAACTTTACCTATGTACGAAACTATGGCGCTGCATTCAGTTTTTTAAGTGATGCAGGCGGTTGGCAACGTTGGTTATTTACCTTTGTTGCAGTTGGTTTCAGTATTTTACTTTCGGTCTGGTTACGTCAGCAATCGACTAAAATGTGGCGCTTAAACCTTGCCTACACATTAGTGATTGGTGGGGCATTAGGCAATTTAATCGATCGTCTGCAGCATGGTTTTGTGGTCGACTTTTTAGATTTCTATTGGAAAACCAGCCATTTCCCTGCATTTAACATTGCCGACTCAGCAATCTGTATTGGTGCTGGACTGATTATTTTAGATTCTTTTGTATCGGGTAAAGATGTCAAAAAATCAGATGATATAAAGGAGTGATCTGAATGTCAGATAACCATTCAATTTTATGCCATATGAATATCGTACTTGAAGACGGCTCTACCGCAGAAAGTACTCGTTCAGCAGGTAAGCCTGCACGCTTTAATGTTGGTGATGAAAGTTTAAGCCCTGCATTTGAAGCTGAAATTGTTAACCTTAAAGAGGGTGACAAACACAGCTTTACCCTGCAGCCAGGTGATACGTTTGGTGAGTCTAACCCTGATGCTGTGCATCATATGGACAGGAGTCGATTCCCAGCGGATATGACGCTTGAGCCAGGTGTGATTGTGAGTTTTGCAGGCCCTGGTGGCAGTGAAGTGCCTGGCATGGTGCGTGATGTTGTTGCTGACTCTGTGACTATCGATCTCAACCATCCATTGGCAGGTCAAGTATTAACATTTGAGCTTGAAGTGGTACAGGTACTGTAATTATGAAAATTCTTTTGGCAAACCCTCGGGGTTTTTGTGCTGGCGTTGATCGCGCCATTAGTATTGTAGAACGAGCACTGGAACTTTTCTCTCCACCTATCTATGTGCGCCATGAAGTGGTTCATAACCGTTATGTGGTGCAGAACCTTAAAGATCGTGGGGCGGTGTTTGTTGAAGAGTTAGATCAGGTTCCAGATGACAGTATCGTTATCTTCAGTGCTCACGGTGTGTCACAAGCGGTGCGCGCTGAAGCTAAAACACGCGGCTTAAAAGTGTTTGATGCAACTTGTCCACTGGTGACTAAAGTGCACTTACAGGTGACTCGTGCCAGCCGTAAGGGTATCGAGTGTATCTTGATTGGCCATGCTGGCCACCCTGAAGTTGAAGGCACAATGGGTCAATACGATAACCCTGAAGGCGGTGTGCATCTTGTAGAGTCTCCGGATGACGTGGCTAAGCTTGAGGTTAAAGATCCAGACAACTTATGCTTTGTGACTCAAACGACGCTCTCCATGGATGATACTGCGGACGTGATAGCTTCATTACAGAAAAAGTATCCTGCTATTGAAGGCCCACGCAAAGACGATATTTGCTATGCCACCCAAAATCGTCAAGATGCAGTGCGTAATGTTGCTGAGCAAGTGGAACTATTTATCGTAGTGGGTTCTAAAAACAGCTCTAACTCCAATCGTTTGCGTGAGTTAGCGCAAAAGAAGGGGACTAACTCATACTTGGTGGATAATGCCGATGATGTTGATCCAACTTGGTTTAATGGCATCCAGCGCGTAGCGGTCACCGCAGGCGCGTCTGCACCAGAGGTTTTAGTGAAGCAGGTAGTCGATGCTATTGCTGATATGGCACCTAGTGTTATTACCGAAGTGGAAGGACGACTGGAAGATACTGTATTTGCGGTACCCGCTGAATTACGCTAACGATTACTGGTAAACATCAATTATTGAAGAGGCTGAGGCCTCTTTTTTTATGCTTGAAATTCAGACACATCATTGCTGTTCACTCTATAAATGCTGACTTGTACAAAGCAAGTATTCGACTAAACTTCATTTAACCTGTATGCTGGTTATTAACGCTAAGCTTCAGATTTTAAAGACTAAAACTAAAAAGTGTTACGTCAAGAATATGACGAAAGCAAAGGAATTGACAGCAATGAAAAATCAGCAACGGGGGCTATCTTTAATTGAACTAATGGTCTCCTTAGTTATTTTAGTTGTTGGTCTTGTTGGCATTTTTAACCTTCACCTTGTAGCTAAACGCGGCAGTTTTGAATCTTTTCAGCAAACTCAAGCGGCTTATCTTGCCAACGATATTGTCAACCGAATGAAGCTTAATCGTGGTTTGCTCACATCATATACTGGAACCTATACTGGTAAGTTATCTAAGCCTGGCAAGTCTTGCGATGTGAGTGTTGGTGCCAGTGCTACCTGTACCAATGCTGAAACCTTATCCTGGGATCTTTATCAATGGGAAACACTATTTACTGAACTGGATGATACAACTGCCTGTATATCTGCACGAAGTGGCGGTAGTGTTGAAGTGGTTATGAGTTGGAGAGGGATCAGGGAGATGAGTGATGGTGCGGCTGGAAACGATCAATCTACTTTGGTTAAAGGGTGTGGTTCAGCGAACAAACGCCGTCGAATTTATTCGTTGAAAACAATAATTATATAAACTATGAATAGAAAAATAATAGGGAAGTGGCAAACAGGCTTTTCGTTGGTAGAGCTGATGGTTGCTATGTTGGTGAGTTTGTTCTTATCAGCTGGTCTTTTTTCTATGTTCGCCATGTCATCATCTAATGTGGCGACAACTAGCCAGTTTAACCAACTTCAAGAAAATGGCCGTGTAGCATTAGCACTAATTGAGCGGGATATTAGCCAGGCAGGTTTTATGGCGGAGCTTACTGGCACTAACCTGAGTGTTGGTGTGAATACCACTATCCAAGCTGGAAATATTGCAACATCCAGTGATTGTGTTGGAGGAGGGGTGAATAATGCCAGCTTGCCTATCCTAAATAGCGCTGCAAACTTTAGGAAAGTTTGGGGTTATGAAAGTGGAGTCTCTACTGAGTCGTTTAGCTGCTTAAGCTCTACGTTATCCGGTACCGACGTGTTGCAGGTGAAGCGTTTGATTGGCCCAGCAGTGACGACGTTTAATACAAACTCTTACTATATGGCTACAAACCTTAATGAAGCGATTATCTTTGCGGGTAGCCAAGCAGCTCCCTCTCTGGATAATGCAAGGTTTTGGGAATATCAACACCATATCTACTTCATCCAAACAGACAATGGAGTTCCTGTCCTTATGAGGCGAGTGCTTGGTGTTGGGGGCATGAAAACCAGTGCAAGCTATGAACAATTAGTTGAGGGCGTTGAGAATCTAAGGGTGCTGTATGGCTTCGATTTCGATGGCGATGATAGTGCAGATAGTTTTATGCCTGCTGCAAATGTCACTTCAACGATGTGGGATGGCTCGCCCTCCCAAAGATTAGTCGCACTTAGAGTATATATTCTAGTTAGAACGCTCGAAGAAGATGATAGTTATGATAATGACAATAGCTATTTGCTTGGTGATAAGACGATTGTTGCAACTAATGATGGCTTTAGAAGGCGAGTATTATCTTCAACTATCGTCCTAGAAAATCCAATATTGGTGGGTAATTAATATGCAGGTTCGTAAAGAGAAAGGAATAGTGTTGTTTTTCTCAATCATTATCCTACTAATTATGACGGTAATTGGAGTTGCATTGGCAGTTAACTCAACCCAATCAATAAGAATGGCTGGGGCGGGATCTGAACGTATAGAAGCGATGGCGAATGCTCATGGGGCGCAAGATAGACTTATCAACAGTAATGAGGGCACGACTTTTGCCTCCTTACCGGCTAACCCCGCAGATATTGCTGATAGCGAATTTACAGTGACCAGTTCACTTACTGTACTCTCTGATGATGGTGCTTGCATTAGAACTAGCCAAGCAACACAGCCAGATATGATTGGATGCGTGACGATTGAAATATCCAGTCAAGCAACGTTTGGCCGCAATAACATGGGACAGCTAACCGTTGTCTCAGGAATAGAGCAAGAAATTTTAGGGGCAACAGGGAACTGATTATGAAATTTGGACAGTTTTTAATCATAGTCGCAACTGTACTTATCATGATATCAGGTGCAAGTTATTCTGATGATACTGAGCTGTATGTATTTGAATCTTCTGCACGTTCAGGCTCTAGGCCTCAAGTACTGATTATTTTTGATAATTCTGGAAGTATGCGAACTCAGGAGTACAGTGAAAACTTTTACTCTCGTGGTGAAACCGTCAATGACGGTACTAAGTTATATTATGCTAAAGGCGGCGGCAGCGTCCCTGAACCAACAAGCAATAATTACTTTTATAATTCTGTTAATGGCTGTAAGTCATCGAAGGAGTACTTGGCTGATTACGGTGTGTTTACAGGTTTTGTACGAGAATATGGTTTTGTTGGTGAAAATGGAACTTGGCTAGAGCTACCTGATACTTTAGGTAGTGCAGTCTCGCAAGTTGATTGCTTTGAAGATTTTGAAACGAATGACGACATAAAATTTGAAAATGCTACTGGTGTTGATAATGGGCTACCTGTTGATAGTTTAGGCTCTAAAGCTGCACCAATCCCATATACTCATATTTCAAGTAGCGCTTCGTCCTCAGATATCGAAAATGCTATTGATGCTGCATTCTTAACCAAGTTTGGTACCGGTAAATCAGTGACGTTATACACCGAGCGGTATGTTAATTGGTATCATGGTTATAAATCGAGTAGCTGGCAAACACGGATGAACATTGCTAAGCGAGTCATGGAAGATACGGTAGTCACCACGCCAAGTGTCGATTTCGGACTTGCTATATTTAACTATAATACGAGTAAAAGAACAGATGGTGGGCGCATTGTTTCTGGTATTAATCGTTTAAGCACTGGCGATAAAATTTCCCTAGTTGACAAGATTAATGATCTAAATGCTGAAACTAATACTCCCCTTTGTGAAACGTTGTACGAAGCATACCGTTACTTCTCAGGTAGCGCAGTTCATTTTGCCAAGGAAGCTGGCAGCATGACGCCAACGAGAGATAAATCAATAGAAAGTAACGGTAATTATGTATCACCATTTAAAAGCTCACAGTGTTCGAATCGTTCCTATGTTGTCTACATCACTGATGGCTCCCCGACTCAGGATTCAGCGGCTAATACCAAAGTATCGAAAATGAGTGGTTACAAATCTTCTGAGAGAGTGGATGGTAGTTATCTACCTGCCTTAGCGAGCATTATGCATCGGCAAGATGTTAATCCTTCACTTGCTGGGGAACAATTCGTTACAACATACACTATCGGTTTTAGTGACGGTGCAGCCGATGCAGAACCTATTCTTAAAAAGACGGCTGAGTTAAGCGGTGGTACATATTTTCCAGCTAAGAATGCAACACAATTACAATCAGCTCTGCAACAAGTTTTTTCACAGATTCTAGAGGTTAATGCAAGTTTTACCTCTCCGTCTATAGCAAGCAACAACTTTGATAGAACCCAAACTTTTGACTCCGTGTATTATGCAATGTTTTTGCCTAATAAAGGTCCACGATGGATGGGCAATATTAAGAAGTTTAAAGTGACTGGTAGCGGCGATATCGTTGATAAAAATGGCAATGCAGCTATTGGTTCCGATGGTAACTTAAGTAACTCAGCATGTTCATATTGGACTCCCAATAGCGTTTGCAGTGCAAGCAGCGGTGGTGGTGATGGAAACGATGTTAGAGTTGGTGGGGTTGCGCACGAGTTAAGAAGTGCGACTAGTCGGACTCTATATGGTAATTTTGGCTCTAATGGTGGTCTGGCTGCTTTTAGTAAGAGCAATGCTTCGTCTGTAGCTGGTGGGGACGCTGCGCTAGCAAGTTATATGGGAGTGACTCAAAGTAGCTTAAACAGTTATTTTGATTGGGCTAAAGGTAAGGATGTCGATGATGATGATAACGACTCTTCAAAAACTGATGCAAGACAAGACATTTTTGGAGATCCCTTACATTCTAAACCATTAGCAATGAACTTTGGTACTGCGGGCTCACCAGATATTAGAGTTATCGTTGGAACTAACCATGGATATTTGCACATGTTTAAAGATGAAGATACCTCTGTATCTGAATCATGGGCATTTATGCCCTATGAATTGCTGCCAAATATTCGTGAATTAAAAGCTAATGTCCCAACAGGAGTTCATTCAATATATGGATTAGATAGTCCCCCAGTTTCCTATGTTAAAGCTGCTGCTGACGGCTCAGTTGAAAAAGCATGGCTTTTTGTCGGTATGCGACGAGGAGGGAAATCCTATTACGCTCTAGATATTAGCAACCCTGATAAACCCACGTTTATGTGGAAAATAAACTCTAATAGCACTGGTATGTCCGAGCTCGGGCAGACTTGGGCGGAGCCTGTCGTAACTTATATACCTGGTTGGCCAACTGGAAATACCGAATTTTCAAAAGCTAAACCAGTACTTATCTTTGGCGCGGGATATTCGCCAGCAACTAAAGACAGCGCTGCCGTTGGCAGCCCAGATACGCTGGGGCGTGGAGTCTTTATCGTTGATGCAGAAACGGGAAAGTTAATTCACTCATTTGCGGCAAACGGTGGAGCGTCGGTGACTCAGCTCCCTGGAATCACTGATAGTATTCCAAATTCGGTGGCCGTACTAGATAGTAATGGCGATAAGCTAACAGACAGGTTCTACGCCACAGATACAGGGGCAAATGTTTGGCGAATCGATCTTCCTAGCGCAAACCCTAAAGATTCAATTAAGCCTTGGACAGCCTTTAAATTTGCAGATCTAGGCGGTGCTTCTACAACTTCGGATAGACGTTTTTTCGCTGAGGCAGCTGTCGCTCAAACGATGTTCACTAATATTTCAGAAGTAGATGTTACCGTAGATGGTACAACCACGACTACGAAGACCTATCAAAATGTGCCCTATGATGCAGTTGTGGTTGGTTCTGGGCATAGACCCCACCCATTAGATCTACTGCGAAGTGACAAGTTTTTCACTTTACAAGATAGGAATGTTGTTTCTCGCCCATTTAACGGTGATGAAGGTAATGAAATACCTGCAGCCATAACTATGGCTAACTTATACAACGTGTCCTCAGCAGCTCCAGAATCAGAATTAGAGAATATTGAATTTGGCACTAAACGTGGTTGGTATTATCAATTCTCTGGTAAGGGAGAGAAAAGCCTCTCTGCAGCTACAATTATTCAAGGACGAGTCTTTTTTACTTCCTATGTGCCTGGTGATAACTCTGACGCTAATCAGTGTTTAGTTTCAGGAGTTGGTAGGTTGTATGGTTTTGATCTACATCGCGGCATACGCTCATACACTCATGAATATTTAGAGATGGGTGAGCGAGTTCCCGATACCCCTCAGCTTGTTGTTCCACCAAATGGTGAGGATGATAGTTACATGTATCTAATCGGGATAGGTGCAGCAGGGGATAAAATGGAACATAAAGAGTGCCCTGAAGGTAGTTTAAATTGCCCACCACCTCCGCCATGTGAGGCTGGAGATAGTAAATGCGTTGGCGGTGGACTAGGGGTTAACCGAATCTATTATCATGTTGATGACTAGGTGGAAGTATGAGAAAAAATATGGGCTTCACCTTAATTGAAGTGATGATCGTGGTTGCAGTGATAGGTATTTTATCGACCATTGCTTACCCATCCTATATCGATTATGTGGCAAAAGGAGTTAGGGCTGAGGGGTTAACTGTGTTAACCGATGCGGCAAACCGTCAGGAACAGTTCTATTTAGATAACCGCAGCTATACATCGAACATGGTTAGTTTGGGTTATGGTAAAAACCCTTTTGTATCTGAAAGTGGCTACTATAATGTCGCTGCTACAACAAGTGGCACTGGCAGTTTCACTTTGAAAGCGACCGCACAAGGGGAGCAGGCTTCTAGAGATTCGGCGTGCAAAGTCATTGAAATTACGGAAACTGGGGCGAAGAGTCCTATAGGGTGTTGGTAATGAAGTGGTTACTACTAATGAGCCTCTTATTGAGCAGTGCTGCAGGTGCTGGAGAGGAAAAAATGTCCAAACAAGACTTTAAATGTTATGTAGACACAAGCATAAATGAGCAAGTCGTTTTTTATCGTTGGCAAGTGGATAAGACAGCAAGTTTAATGGCCTCTTTGCCAGCATCTAGAGCCGCGGATAATGAGCGAGGGCAGAGTGCTTATATAAAAGATGTATATGAGTGTGTCGCGCTAGAGGAAGATTTCTCCAGTATCAAAGCTCAAAAACTTGATAGCGCAACGTTAAGATAATGTGGTTATGGCTTTGGCTGATGCAAAAGGTTTTTGGCGTTAGCTTGATGATATATTGTTATTAAAGCCTTTATTTGCTGGTGTGCATTATTAGTTATGCTGGTTAAAAGTAATATTACCCACAGCTTAAGCTTCCTGAAAATTGCCTAATTTTTCCAGTTATAGATACCTCGATTGCCTTGGAGTTTGAGCTGGTTTTACTTGATGGACAATAGATAAATTGTCGGCTGCTTGTGGAAGCTGCTGTACCGGAAACCATCCCTTCAGAGCTAAAACTTATGCTTTTGAGGCTAGTTTTAATAAAATCAGCGCTATTAAAGGCGTCTATTTTGCGGATGACTTGATCCGTTGCTGAATCATAAGAACCATTTCCGTTGACATCGATGAAGACATCAAAGCCATCAATCCAATCTGTTCCACATGTAGAGCCTGAACGTGGGCAGACAGTGACTGTTGCGCCATAACTTATGGCATGGCTTCTAGCCATAAAGAGTGATTGCTGAATATTACTGCTTGCAGCTTCACTTCGCGAGTTCTCATAAAAATCGGTAAATGACGGCACTGCTATTACCAGTAAAATAGTAGCAATAGCCAAAGTGACCATCATTTCTACTAAGGTGAATGCTTTGTCGTAATATCGCTTATTCATTACTTATTTCTCTTTGAATATCCCTCTTAGTATATGGGAGTTAATAGATAGTTACAGTAGAAATTAACGCTAATTCCTAGTCAAAATAATGACTAAGTAGCTAAATATTGGCGAGTAAGCACTTATGGCTATTTACAGGTAATGGTTTTGTTATTAGAAAACCTTGAACGTCCCGATTGGCTGACAATAATCGCGGCTGAATATTGGCTATTTAGTGACTCGGGGCAATAAGTTAGTGTACCGTTGGTGCCGGAGGCTAGACCACTGGGCAAAAATCGTATTGCTCTGCGATTATATTGGACAAAATCTCGAGAATCAAAAGGCCCAATAGTGAATAGTAATTGGTCTGTTCCATCAATATGATTAGACTCTCCGCTGTCACTAAAAACTGAAATGTTGTTACCCCAGTTAGAATTGCAACGGGTTTCTGTTAGCGGGCAAACGGTTACACGTTGGCCATAAGATATTGCATAACTTCGCGCTAGTTGAATGGATTGTTTTATCTCTTTTATGGATAAGCTTGCTCTAACTTGTGCATAGACTGTACTTAAGCTGGGAATGGATACACTTAATAAGATTGTGAGGATAACTAACGTTACCATGCATTCTATTAGAGTAAACCCCTGATCTTGCTTTAACATCAGATTCAACCCTTGAATGATATAGTGAGATGGACTAATAAGTGTAGTTTTGTAGGCTAGTCAACTTAGCCCAATCCTTTAGATTGTTCAGTTATAAGAAGACAGCATTCACTTTTAAGACCAGAGCAAAATCACTTTGTACTTCAGAGTTTTGGGACTGCATGCTAAGCTATCGGCTAAAGAATGGGTCAATTCAGCAAGTTTTTAGGAGTATTAAAATGAAAAAGGTCGAAGCCATTATTAAACCGTTTAAGTTAGATGATGTGCGAGAGTCGCTTGCTGATATCGGAATTACTGGTATGACTGTTTCAGAAGTCAAAGGCTTTGGTCGTCAAAAGGGACACACTGAACTTTATCGCGGTGCCGAGTACATGGTCGACTTTTTACCTAAGGTAAAAATAGAGCTAGTGATACAGGATGAGCAACTGGATCAAGCGATAGATGTGATTGTCGACACTGCCCGAACTGGAAAAATTGGTGACGGTAAAATATTCGTTACTGATATTGAGCGCGTTATCCGAATCCGAACCGGTGAAGAGAACGAAGAAGCAGTTTAAAGGCTAACGACTATATGCCACATGGTTTTAAAAACCATGTGGCAAAAGGTTTCATGTTAGTTTTTTATTTTCTAGCGCCAGACAGGCTAGTTATTTCGGTGAGCTTGATGAGTCCCGAATAACGGGCTCTGGAACAAATATTCGTGAATGCTCAGAGGCTTGCGCTCTACGTTTAGCAATCAAAAGCTCTGTTGCAATTTGAGCTATCTTTTCATTTGGTTGATGCACAGTGGTTAATTTTGGCCAAGTTTGGCGCGAGAAAGGGCTATCCTCAAAACCAACAATTGAAATATCAGCAGGAATATCAACTCCCTCAAGTCTTGCTGCGAACAATGCACCTGCTGCGATTTCATCGTTACAAGCAACGATAGCGGTTGGCTTATCTGACTGACTAAGTAGCTGCTTGGCTCCTTCTACACCCGATTCAAAAGAATATTGTCCATCAATGACTAAACTATCATCGAGAGTAATGTCATTATTAGTTAACGCCTGCTTAAACCCTGCAAGTCGCTCTTTCGTTGATTCATGTTGCTCATCACCACTAAGAAAAGCTATGCGCTTATGGCCGAGATCGATCAAGTGTTGTGTAATCGAGATAGCGCCTGATTTATCATTGACTAGAACTGCTAATCCATTGTTATCTTTGACTTTCTCTCCTGCAATAATACGAACGTAGCTTGCATCAATCTCATCTAACGCAGCCAGTATCACCGGATCTTCAGATAAAGGTGGCGTAAGTACTAACCCTGATAAACGGTTATGTTTCACTAGCTTTATTAATTCTTCACATATATCTGCAGACTTGGAGTCACAAGGGTGGATGAGTAGCTCATAGCCAAGATCCTTACAAGCGGACAAAATTCCATTTTGCATATCGATAATATAGTAGGCATTTGGGTTGTCATAGATAAACCCTATGACATAAGAACTTGTTCCCGCGAGATTTCTAGCTGCAAGATTCGGTTGGTAATTTAGCGCTTGAATCGCGTCATTAACTTTATCAATCGTTGCTTGCTTTACCGAAGGCTCGTTATTTGTAACGCGAGAGACGGTCTTAATCGAAACGCCAGCGTGTTTAGCGACATCATTAATCGTGACTTTCATAAAGCTGTTTTCTCATTAATTAGAGAGCTGGACAATAACACTTTATCTATAACGCCTCGTTAACAATCGAGTGCGGGATGGCAGTATTTATTATCGATTTTAGCCGTATAGTGCGAACTTTTTAGATAATTAGCAATCATCGATGGTCGATTTTTTGAATTTTTTTGCAAGATTAAAAAAAATATAGCATCTAGCCTTATTCTCTGAGTTTGCCGTAACTATTTGTATTTGCTTTTAAATAATGTTTTTACTTGTGATTGCATGTTGTTTTAAACGTGGATAATTGTCGCATCAGTTATTTTGTTGTGGCGCAGCTGTTAAATATTGTGTAATGTTTGTTCTAGACATGACAGCGTTGTCATTCCGGTTGGGGAATGGTTATGGATATAAAAAAATAAAATAAGTTATGGAAGGGAAACGAGATGCGACCATCTACTTTTAAGAAAACTGTACTAGCTACAAACATAGCGCTTCTGCTTGGAAGTGCTTTTTCTATGTCTGCAATGGCGGCTGATGCCGATGCCGCAGCTGCAGATGAAAATATTGAAAAAATCGAAGTGCGTGGTATTCGTGCTTCACAAGCTGCCAACTTGAACTCTAAACGTTTTGCCGACGGAACGGTTGATGCAATTTCAGCTGAAGATATCGGCAAGTTCCCAGATAAAAACGTTGCAGAAACTCTAGCACGTATTCCTGGCGTTACTATTGATAGAACATTTGGTGAAGGTCAAGGCGTAACTATTCGTGGTGTTCAGCCAGACCAAAACTTAACATTGTTGAATGGCCAAGCCGTTGGTACTAGTCAGTGGTTTGTCCTTTCTGATGCTACCCGTAACTTTAACTTTGAACTTTTAGCATCTGAAATGATTTCAGGGTTGGAAGTTTACAAAACATCTCAAGCGGATATTGATGAAGGTGCTCTTGGTGGTACCGTTATTTTACACACCCGTAAGCCGCTTGATTTAGAAGCAAACACTTTTAACGCATCTGTAGAAGGCCAATACGGCGACCTTTCTGAAGAGTGGGATCCGGGTCTTTCTGGACTGTATAGCTGGAAAAACGAAGAAGAAACTTTTGGTATGTTAGTTTCTGCATCGTATCAGAAACGTTCAGTTCGTCGTGAAACGACTGAAGATTTCGGTTGGTTTGGACCATCAATTGAACGTATTGACCCACTAATGGAGCCACCAAAGGGAGCTGATGAAAAAGGCGCAACTCCTTGGGGGATTGGTTCTGCATTGTTCGAGCAAGAGCGCGAACGTGTCGGTTATGACGTGACTGCTCAATGGGCGCCAACTGATGAACTTGATATGACGCTGCATTACCTTAGTTCGACAATGAAAGCTGATAACGTTAACTCTAACTTAATCGGTATTCCATTCCGTGGTGTTGCTTTCTTGGGTGAAGATACTAACGAAGGTACAGTAACTAACGGTATTGTTGATTCCCTTGATGTAACTGGTCTGCCAAACCGCCCAGGTTGGGCTCGTCATATGGCTTACGACAATATTTTCCGTGACGGTTCTGAAATGTCGACTCAAGTTATCGATTTTGATGGTAATTACTCGCTAGAAACTGGCAAGTTACATTGGCAATTGGGTATGACTGAAGGTAAGGGTACTAACCGAGATTTCTTTACTGAATTTTGGGTAGATGCTACTGATCCTCGAGCTGCATTTGATTTCACCAACCCAGGTGGAACTGCACCAGCTATCGATTTCACTGGAGCTAGCCCATGGTTGACTAACCCTGGTGATGAAATGTGGTTAGGTGGTATTTTTGATCAATTGAATGAAACAACCGATAAAGAAACGTACGCACAGTTAGATTATTCTTGGTATGTTGACTTTGGTGGTGTGGAAGAAATAAAAGTAGGTGGTAAGTACCGTGACCGCTCAATGGAACAAAATCGCTGGAAGACTGATCTTGCTGGTTTAGACCCAATAGGCGCTGGTAGCTTAGGCCCTGCAAGTGATTTCTGGTCAGGTGATATGGTCAATGTAGATCACGCAGATACTAGTATGCCATCACAAAGCTACTTTATGCCTGACCGTGACACTATGTATAAAGCGCTATACGCCGTTGATGAGTGTACCGCAACTAGTACTGATCTATGTCGTAATACGGACGTGTTCCAAGGAAGCTCTTCTTTCGACGTGTCAGAGAAAATCAGTGCACTTTATGCAATGGCAAAATTCAATGTTGAAGGCGTACGTGGTAACGTTGGTCTTCGTTATGTTGAAACGGATACAACCTCAGAAGGTACAGTTGCAGGTGACCCTGTAAAGTATGAAAGTGACTACTCTGAATGGTTGCCAAGTATTAATATTGCTTATGATTTATCATCAGATGTTATTTTACGTGCGGCAGCAAGTCGTGCGTTAACTCGACCTGCACCATTCCAGCTAGCTCCAGCGGTTAACTTAACTCCTGAGACTAGTTCTGGTTCTGCTGGTAACCCATTCTTAGAGCCATTAACAGCTGCTCAATATGAATTGGGTGCTGAATGGTATTTCACTCCTGAATCAGTACTTGGTTTAACAGCATTTAAGAAAGACATTAGCAATTTCATTTATACAACAACTGTTTCAGCTGTAATTGAAGGTGAACAGATTAACCAGCTAAGAACACCAGTTAATGGTGGTAATACATCTATTGACGGTGTTGAATTCCAAATGCAGCATGCATTTGATAATGGTTTTGGTGGTTATGTTAACTACACCTACACTGATGTGGCTGATGCTAAAGTCACTGAAGCTGTATTGATTACCAATCCAGATGGTAGCGTTGTTGCTGCGACACGAGATAGTTATGTTGAGTTGCCAAATACTTCTAAAAATTCATATAACTTAGGTGCTTATTACGAGGATGATCTGTTTAGTGCACGCGTTAACTATAACTATCGTAGCGAATACTTCCTTGCTAAAACAGAGATTGGTAACCAGTACCGTGATGAGCAACAGCAAGTGGATGCACAGCTAAGTTGGAATGCGACGGAAAATATTACTATTTCTTTCGAAGCGCTAAACCTTACCAATGAAATCTGGGAAAACTATTATGAGCGTGATTCAGACGGTGCTCGCTTAGGTGGAACTCAAAGTTCAAACGGTCGTCGTTACTACCTTGGTGCAAGCTTCCGTTTGTAAACCTATATTCAGTAATGATTGCTAAGTAGAAAGTAATAAAAAGCCAGTCACTTGACTGGCTTTTTTTATTAGTACAATGGTATAGAAAGTAAAATATAGCATTTTCTAGATTTAATCATGCGACTTTAAGGAGTTAGAATATGAATATCCCGCCCCGTCATATCATTATCGTTGGTGGTGGTACTGCTGGATGGATGGCTGCAAATTTAATGTCACATAGATGGGCCAAATTAGATTGCACTATTACATTAGTTGAATCAACAAAGATTGGCACTGTTGGGGTTGGAGAGGGGACAACACCTTTTTTCCAAGGTTTTTTCGATCGTTTAGGTATCCATGAGTCAGAATGGATGAAAGCCGCAAATGCGACTTACAAATGTGGCATAAGTTTTCCCGATTGGATAACTGCGCCGCAGAAAACCAGCTACTTCCACCCTTTCTACTCCTATATTGATAGTCCTCAAGTACCATTGTTTTTTTCAAATGCTAATTTTCGCCGAGAGGGAATGGATGTTGATGCACATCCGGATGATTTTTTTGTCACCTCCAAACTTGCTATGCAGTGTCGTTCTCCAATTGCGAAAGAAGAGGTTAGTCAGCGTTTGGATTATGGCTATCATTTCGACGCTGGATTGTTAGGTGAATTTTTAAAGAAAAAAGGCGTTGAAAGAGGTGTGAAGCTCGTAGACGATAAAGTGTCTGATGTCAGATTGAATGGCAAGGGGGATATTAGTAGTGTTATCACGGAGAACACTGGCGAATTGAACGCAGATCTCTTTGTTGACTGTTCAGGGTTTAAAGGACTGCTGATCCAACAAGCATTAGGTGAGAAGATGATTAGTTATCAATCTCAACTATTTAATAATAGTGCTGTTGCGATCCCGACAGCTATTGATAGCAATGAGGAGCTCTCTTCTGAAACGGTTTCAAAGGCACTCAGTAATGGCTGGGTGTGGCATATACCTTTAGCAAGCAGATATGGTAATGGCTATGTATATAGTCGAGAGTACCTATCACCTGAAGAGGCAGAACTTGAGCTGAGGCATCATTTAGGAGAGAAAGCTGAAGGAGTGAAAGCGCTGCACTTGAGTTGGACTCCTGGGCGGATAAGCGAGCATTGGAAGAACAACTGCGTTGCTATAGGACTCTCACAAGGCTTTTTAGAGCCACTCGAAGCCCCAATGCTTAATATCATCCAACGTAGTATTGAGAATTTTGTAGAGCTTTATGAAAAGTCAGGTTTCACTCGAGAATATCAGCAGGAATTTAATAGTGATATTAACTCACTTATAGATGGTACTAGGGATTATTTGCAAGCACATTATAAACTTAATGGTCGTAATGACTCGCAGTATTGGAAAGATTGTAGGGCTAACGTTTCTCAATCTAAAGAGCTTAAATCAATTTTAGATGGTTGGATTGGCAACCGTAACTTTGACCAAGTGTTACGAGAAAATATTCATAACCAAGTTTATTTTAAAACATCTTGGTATTGTATTTTAGCTGGAATGAACCACTTCCAAGAATCAAATAAGCCTTCTCTTAGGGCAGGGAAGCGCAATCATCAAAGGGCAAAAGAGGCATGTTTAATAAAGGCTGGAGGGTTTATTAAGCACAAAGAGCAATTAGCCCAAATTTATAGCGCTTAATGTAAAACAAGCACAATAATTACTATTGTGCTTGTTTATATTTTTATCAGTTTTGATAAATTTTTTCTAGTTGGGTTTGATGGCTGATAAAATATTTTTTTGCTATTTTTTGGCAATATTCCTTTGCTCTATATGCGGGGACTGATTGAGTGTCTTCGATGGAAGTAGATGGAAAGCGTCCCATCCCTGAAAAAAGGCAATACCAAGATGGGCGTAAATATATCAATGAGTCTTGTTGTTGTTTAAGCGCACTCTCAAAGTCGCCACCGTTGTCCCATATCGTTATTAAATTAGCTAATGAATCTGGTGTTCGTGCATCTTCTCTGCATGCTTGCCAATAAGTGCTGTCATTACGACTATTTAACTTGTAGTGAGCAACAATATAATCTCTGACACCATCAAAAGTTTTGTTTAAGTCTTTATTGTAGTCAGCTTTAGTCAATTCATCAGACTTTGATTCGTCTTCAAAACTACTAATAAAGCGTTCGATTGTAAATTGTATCAGCATTAATGCAGTCGCTTCTAGTGGCTCAATAAACCCTTGTGACAGCCCAACAGCTAGGCAGTTTTTATGCCAATGTTGATTTAGGCGTCCAACACGCATTTTTAAGTGTCTAGCTTCGATATCAGCATCTAATAACCCAAGATGAGCTCGTAATTCAGTTTCTGCACTATCAGGGCTAATAAAATCTGAACTAAACACATAACCATTGCCCCATCGTGAGGTTAACGGAATTTTCCATGACCAACCGTTGGTTAATGCTCTAGAAACTGTTTGAGCAGGAACCTCAGTATGCGACGCTAAATTGGTAGGTATAGCAACTGCAGCATCATTAAAAAGGGAGTCTTTATAGCTGCAAAATGACAGGCCTAATGTTTCATTAACAAGTAGACCTTTAAATCCGCTACAGTCGATGAAAAAATCCGCGTTAAGTGACTGCTGAGCTTCTACATTGACGGCTGTTATATGTCCGTCAACGGAGGTCTCGACACTTGCAACGTTGCCAATGACATGAGTAAGCCCTAGTTTTAATGCTCTCTCCTTTAAAAACCTACCTAGCTTGGCGGAGTCAAAGTGGTAGCCGTAATCAACATCAAATGGAAGGTCAATTTTAGGCACTGGTGACTTGTTTAACTCTATGAGCTGTGAAGATACAAAGTAATGGTTAGGTAGAGCGTCAACCTTTACTCCTCTTCTTCTTAATCCGCTATTATGAAAAAAGAGATCTGCTGGCTTTAGATCCAGTTTGGAAAAGAAAGGGTGGAAGTAGCTTTCATATCCAGCTTTTGTAGACCAATCAGGAAAGCTAATACCCGCTTTGTAAGTAGCATCACACGCTGGCATCCATTCTGACTCTTTAATCCCCAAACTGCTAAAATATTGTTTCAAATAAGGGGTGGAGCCTTCTCCAACCCCTATAATGCCGATATCTTTTGATTCAACAAGAGTGATTTTGACTGTATCTCTCCATGAAGAAAGTAAGCTATTTACTGCCATCCATCCAGCAGTGCCGCCTCCAACAATAACGATGCTTTTTGGTTTTATTTTCATCAAAATACTCCCGCCATAAACATATCGTTGGCACCTTGTGTTAGGGTGCGCTAATTAACTATGACTTTATTAATAAATCAACTTGCCCTAAAGAGGATAAATGAGCGTAGATAGGACCAAATAACCCTTGCTTGGCAAACATGACTAACTTGTCATCGGCTAGGTTTTTAAGGCGTTCTTCATCTATGGTGTAAATGCCTTGAATATTATGGTCTTTACCATTAGACCCTTTAATGGTTAGCACTTTTTGCTGCAGTAACTCATTGTCAGTTAAATGCTTTATAAATAAAGATGTTATATGGTGGTATTCGGCAATCTTGCCCATGAAGGCGACCTGCTGTTTTAGATAGTCAGTTTGTTCACTATTTTCATCGAAAAGGCGATGGCCTTCAGTTGTGTTAACAAGCTTTGAGTTACTGTTAAAACCTATCATGATGCTCTGCTGTTCATTTTCTCTAGCAATAAAAGGCTGACCTCGCAGTACCATTGGTAGATAGCGTGCAGTCCATTTTCCTTCAACAACAAATTGATTGGTCTCGGGGGTGAGTCCGAATAAAGCAACTGCTTTAAACTGCATTGATTTTGGATCTTTGGTAAAGATGATGGGAAAAGATGCAGAAGCCTGTATGAACTCTTGCACCATTAATGGTGCCATATGATCATTGCTAAACTCTTCAAAATTGTCCATGTCTTTTATGCGAATATTTTGATGCTCTTTGTTATTTAAAGCTACGTACGCTGCTTCCATGTTGAATTCCTTATTTTATTTATATTTTAGTTGGTTATAGCAGTAACATAAAAATTCCACTACTGATAATCCAGCAAGAAAAAACTAGTTTCAGATTTTTAATAGACAATAACGTTACGATTCTTCGAGCTAATAATCCACCAAGAATGGCTCCTGGCCCAGCAAAGAGAACAATCTGAAAATAGGTTTGAGCTGATGGAGTAAAATGAATATATGCGCTGGCCCAAACCGTAGCTGCTGATACGGTTACTCCTGCGGCTATAGCGACTATTGGTGCTGTTCTTTTTAATAGTAAATATATGACTATCAGCTCACCAACACCAACAGAAAGCCAACCAGTTATGATCCCACCTAAAAAGCTTACAAGTACTATGGTATATAGGCCCTTCTTTGATAAAACCTGATCACCTGAGTACTTATTTCGATAAATGCTGTTGAGCCCCAATATAACTCCGAGAACAATGGAAAAGACTCCAAATGTAAAGGGCATCGATTGTGGGGGCTGAAGGTTGGCTAATTGACAAAGCCATAGGCCTGCAATAGACGCTGGTATGCAACACTTTAAAATGATTGGATACTGTGACCATTCAGAAGAGATTTGCTGTGAACCGTGTTTTATCTTTTCTTTATAATATCTCCACCAGGTCAATGTTCCCGCTGTCATACCAAAACATTGAATGGCGAAAGATGTGGAGAGAGCTTGAAGTTCACTTAATTCTAGTGAGTTAAAAATAGGGATAAATATCACACCTCCACCTGCTCCAGTGGTGTTGGCAAATATGGCTCCGATAATGCCTAAAAACAAAAAATAGAAATAATTACAAGTCACTTCTAAGCTAGAGTCAAATGACAAAGCCCAAGCAAGCCAAAGCAATGTTGATAATATAATGAAAGACATTTTTCTATATCTACTAGGCTGAAAATCAGCTAAAAACTGCACAATCAAAAACACCTCAGGAACTAGTTATTATTAAAATTTCATTCAGATGTGTCCAAGATGTTACTTACATTAGACAGCGTTGTCATTAAATTCCATCACCTAAATTTTACTTAAAGCCATAGAGAATAGGGGATCGAAGAACTAGGCTCTTTATATCACCATTATTACGACAAACAATTGTCAAAAAAATGTAGAAATCTTGTTTGTTCTTGTGTATGTTTATTTATGACAGCGTTGTCATCTGCTTGTGTGACAGTTGTTTGTAAGGTCTGCATGGATAGGATGAGGTCTCCTAATTCGTGTTTTTTTAACAAACAAATTATGTTTGTTATTCCTATAGTCTCTCCCCAGAAACTAGTGTAGGCCGAGCGCTTTTTAAGTGCTCGGCCATTTTTTTCTTAAGAGACTGGGCCTGTTTTAATCATTAGATAATAAAAATAATAGCTCTTACCTAGCGTTGACTGCGGTAGTCAAGATTAGGCCATTAATGGAGTGACTAATATGAACAAAACAGCTGTGACGCTAATACTGCTTTTAAGTGTATTGCTTATGGCAAGTCATGCGTTTGCAAAAGACGTGGTGACTACGATTCCTCAGAGTTGGCAATTAACATTAATGGAAACGGCTCTTGAGCGAGTCAATAGTCAGTACCAGTCTAAAATAATCACCACTGAGATGAACCAAAAGCGTAAAGTTGAAGAGTCGCTAGCGGGGAATGTTGATGTGTTTTGGAGTATGACTTCAGCTGAGCTTGAGTCGCAAGTTTTGCCTATTAGGATCCCCATATTTAAAGGTTTGCTTGGTAATCGATTGCTTATTATTCGCAAGCAGTCCCAAGCGGATTTTAATCGTGTTCGAAATCAAGCAGACTTTGAGCAATTTACAGCAGGGCAAAATCACTATTGGCCCGATGCCGGCATTATTCAGGCAGCAGGCCTTCCCATTATTACCACCTATAAATACAAAAATCTGTACCCGATGCTTGAAGGTGAGCGCTTTGACTATTTAGCCCTTGGTGCACAGGAGATTTGGGGCGAACTCGATAAACACCCTGATCCTCGTTTAAAGGTTGATGATAGAGTGTTGCTGCAGTACCGCTCGCCAGCTTATTTCTTCGTTTCTCCACAGCAACCTCAGCTAGCTAGAGATCTATTACAGGGATTGGAGCTGATGGTTAGTGATGGCAGTTTTGATAAGTTGTTTAATCAGCATCTGAAAATTGATGAACTCTACGCTAAAGCAAACTTTGAACAAAGAGCGATTATCCGTTTAAAAACCCCAGGGTTAAGCCCGCTCACGCCGATATCGAGATCAGAGCTATGGTTGGACCTATTTAGTATTGAAGGAGCCATGCAATGAATTCCTTATCTACAAGAGTGTTAATCGGTCTAGCCTCGGCGCTGTTTATTGTCGTAACTATTCTTTTTAGCTCTGCATACCTACTTGAAAAATCTAAGCTAGAGCAGCAGTTTGAAGGCTACCAGCTAAATACCTTAGCTAATCTTGAAGTTACCTTAGCCCAACCGATATTTAACTATGATTTTGAGCAGATTAGTGCAGCACTATCGACATCATTAAAATCCAATAAAATCTACTCAATCTCAGTCCTAGACCATCGTGGTAAAACGATGGCCGAGATCAGTCAACCCTATACAGTTGATGCAAGTGAGCTATTAGCTCACAGCATTAAGTTTACCGACAATGGCAAAGCGACAGGGCAATTATCAATTGAGTTTTCTGCTGCACCTATTCATAGCGCAATGAATGAACTCATGACGACTTACATTGTTATGGCGCTGCTTATTCTTGTGTTCAGTGTTGTCGCTATATTCTTTATTTTACGTGTATTAGTGATTGCCCCTCTAGCCCATGTTGTCGAGGCGATGAATGAGATTGCAATTGGTGATGGTGACTTAAGCCGAAAGTTGCCGGTAGAGAGTCAAGATGAAATTGGTCGATTAGGCTTAGCCTTTAATCAGTTTATTGCACAGATCCATGGCACTATCACTAAAGTCAGTGAAACGTCGGAGCAGATATTGGCCGACGCCACGGCACTCGATGCACTTTCTAATACCAATAATCAGCGAGTACAGTCACAACTGCTAGATGCAGAAGCCGCTGTAACCGCTATTACTCAGTTAAGTGGTAGTGCTTTTGAGGTGGCAAATAGCGCCAAGTCAACGGCTGATGAAGCTTCTAGAGCTGACCAAGAGGTCGAGCATAGCCAGTCACAGTTTGATGCGGGGTTAGCACTTACTGACCGTCTAGCCAATGAGTTAACGATATCTGCATCATCGGTTGAACAGTTACAGCAAGAGACTCAGAAAATTGATGAAGTTGTGGTGGTGATTAATGCCATTGCGGAGCAGACCAACCTACTGGCACTTAATGCCGCGATTGAAGCTGCTAGAGCAGGAGAGCAGGGTAGAGGTTTTGCGGTAGTTGCTGATGAAGTGAGAACTCTAGCGAGCAGAACACAACAGGCCACAGGCGAAATACAAAAGATGATCCAGCTGGTACAGCATCGAGTAACAGAGACTGTAATAGTAATGCAGTCAAGCCAACTTTTATCTAGTGAGGCGTTATCTCACTCTAAAGAGATTAAAATATTGCTAGGTAACGTAACCGAAATTGTATCTAATATCAGCAATATGAATTTAGATGTTGCCTGTTCAGCAAAAGAGCAAACCGAAGTCACTGCAGGGATCTCAAAGAGCTTAAATGATCTTGTGGCTGTGTCGGGTTCAGCTTCAATAGACAGTGAAAAACTTGCAAAATCAAGTGATCGTTTATTTCACCCAGGGGGAGAAATTACGAGGCTTGGTTAAATCGTTCCACCTATAAAAAAAGAATATGGAAATGAGGGTTGTAATGAAAAAAAGATTAATTGTAGCAGCTGTAGGCTTGATACTGGCGACCAGCGCGTGTTCTCAAAAGGATGTTGAAATAACGGCTAATGGTGCACAAGACGGATCCCCCATTGCACTAACTCAAGATAAGTTGAGTATCATTGGTCAGCAGTTGGCTGTGAACTACCGAGTCGTGACTAATGTTGCTGATAATCATTGCGATAAAGACTCGGCGGGAGGAAAGTGTTTTGTGGCAGAAATAGATCTTACTTTTCCCGTGGATGTAGCGACTAAAGATTGGGCTATCTATTACTCTCAGATGAGACCGGTGCAATCGATTGAAGGTGATGAATTCACCATTTCTCGTGTTAAAGGCGATCTGCATAAAATTGAACCTTCTACAGGCTTTAAGGGAATACTCAAAGGGCAGACCAAGACGATTCGATTTAGAGGTGACAATTGGCAGTTAGCTGAAACAGACGCAATGCCTAATTACTATATTGTTGCTAATGGCTCTGCACCAATATTAATAGACAGTACCAAGGTCGAAATTGATGCCGAGACTGGCCTAGAGCTTCGCCCTTATGCTGCAGATTTTACCGATGCTGAAAAGCAGTACAAACGCACCGAAAATGATAAAGTCGAGTGGGCGACATCAGGCGTTTTATATGCAAATAACCTCGCGACTAAAACCGACCCTAAGTTGGCTGAAAACCGCATTATACCGACGCCTACAAAGGTAAAAATAACCAGTAATACTGCGCAAGCCTCTTTGAAAGATGGGTTAAAGATTAGCTATAACAAGGTTAATCCTCAGTCAGTAAAGGCAGCGCTTAAACGTCTAGCAAGGCTGGGTGTTGCAGAGTCAGATAAAGGGCTCATGGTTACGTTATTACCGTTATCAGTAAAAGACGTGCCAGGTAGTTACCATCTGGATATTAGTGCACAACAGATTACCATTTCTGCTAATGACGATGCTGGTTTTTCTTACGGGTTGGCATCGTTAACATCTTTAGTTGATGTAAATACACTAGCCGTAAACTCGATGTCAGTGGAAGATTCCCCACGCTATGATTTTCGCGGAATGCATATCGATGTATCTCGCAACTTCCATAGTAAACAGCTGATATTAGATCTATTAGATCAAATGGCTGCTTATAAGCTCAATAAGTTGCATCTGCATATGGCTGACGATGAAGGTTGGCGATTAGAGATTGAAGGGCTTCCCGAGCTTACAGATATTGGCAGTAAACGCTGCCATGACTTAACTGAGGATAGCTGTTTACTACCTCAACTAGGTAGCGGACCATTTAGTGATACTAAGGTTAATGGTTACTACAGCAAAGCGGACTATATTGAGATCCTGCAGTTTGCAAATGCTCGACAAATCCAAGTCATTCCATCAATGGATATGCCTGGCCATTCTCGCGCTGCCATTAAGTCGATGGAAGCACGTTACCGTAAACTGCTAGAGCAGGGCTTAACGGCTAAAGCAGAACAGTATTTGCTATCAGATAGTAACGACAAAACGGTTTATTCATCGGTGCAATACTATGACGATAACACCCTAAATGTGTGTATGGAGTCGACGTTTACTTTTATCGATAAAGTCATTGATGAGATAGCACAACTGCATAAAACGGCTGGTGTACCGCTTACGCTTTACCATATTGGTGCTGACGAAACCGCAGGAGCTTGGCTTGAGTCTCCTGTGTGTAAAGCGTTTATCGCCAATAACGATAAAGGTGTTAAAGACAGCAGTGAACTTGGGGCATATTTTATCGAAAGAACCGCTTCTATACTTGCAGCAAAAGGCATCGAAGCCGCAGGCTGGAGCGATGGCATGAGCCATACTCGCCCAGAGAACATGCCAAAAAAGGTTCAGTCTAACATTTGGGATATCGTTGCGCATGCAGGCCATAAGCGCGCCCATCAACAAGCAAATTTGGGTTGGCAGACAGTATTGAGTCAACCTGAAGTTCTCTACTTTGATTTTCCCTATGAAGCCGATCCAAAGGAGCACGGCTATTACTGGGGGATTAGACAAAGTAACACTAAGCACGTGCATAGCTTTATGACCGACAACCTGCCTGCCAATGCTGAACAATGGACCGATATTGAGGGCTTGCCTTTCGAAGCTGATGACACCGTTAAACGCGATAAAAATGGCAATATTGTAAGTGGCCCGCTTGCTAAGTCGGCTGCATTTAGTGGTATTCAAGGTCAGCTTTGGAGCGAAACGGTTCGCAGTGACGAGATTGCTGAGTACTTGATGTTCCCGCGGGTATTGATGCTAGCCGAGCGAGCATGGCATAAGCCAAGTTGGGAAGTGCCTTACCAATATCAAGGGGCTATTTATAATCAACAAAGCGGAATGTTTACTCAAGATATGCGAGCACAACAGGCATTAGAGTGGCAGGCGATTGCTAATACCTTAGGCTATAAGGAATTAATAAAGCTTGATAAAGCAGGCATTAGCTACCGAGTACCGACAGTTGGCGCTGTAATAAAAGATAATAAGCTATTCGCTAACCTTATCTATCCAGGATTGGCGATAGAGTATCGCGTCAATGGTGAGGAATGGCAGCTTTACAAAGCGGGCGCACTTGTTAAGGGGAATGTCGAAGTTCGTGCTATTGCCGCTGACGGTGTGCGAAAAGGTCGAACATTGCGAGTGCAATAACAACAGCATCAGACAAAGTGCTGTCATGATGTGAGTATTTACTTAGGTTGGATGCGGTAACTAACAAGTGTTACTGCATCTAATCAGGTCTTTAAAGCAATGTAAAAAAACAAATGACAACGCTGTCATTTTTGTTGTAACATACAATTAACTTATTAGGTTTCTCAGTTAAGTTTACTCGCTCAACATTAAATATTAGAACAATAAAGAGGTTTGTCATGGGCATAGGCCAGGCGAAAGAAACATCCTTGTATATAGGTATTGATGGTGGTGGCAGTAAGTGCCGCGCAACTATATATGCAAGTGATTTCAGCATTGTGGGAACTGGCGTCGCCGGGCGTGCCAACCCGCTGCATGGTTTAGCACAAACATTCCAATCTATTGAAGAGTCAACTCAGTTGGCGTTAGCAGATGCAGGACTTAAAAGCTCAGACAGCAAGCGGCTAATTGCAGGGCTTGGGCTTGCAGGTGTCAATGTCTCTAGGCTTTATGAGCAAGTATTGAATTGGCAACACCCGTTTGCCTGTATGTACCTAACCACTGATCTTCATACTGCATGTATCGGTGCTCATGAAGGCGGAGATGGCGCGGTCATCATTACAGGCACGGGCTCTTGTGGCTATGCACACGTTGGCGGAGAGGAGCTTTGTCTTGGTGGTCATGGCTTTGGTTTAGGTGATAAAGGTAGCGGGGCATGGCTTGGACAAAAAGCCAGTGAGCAGGTACTGCTAGCGTTAGATGGTTTTGGTGAGAAAACCATGCTCACAGAACGCCTTTTCGCCCATTTCAATGTTAATAATGCCATGGGGATCGTAGACAATTTAGCAGGACAATCGTCTAGTACCTATGCCAAGTTAGCGAGAAACGTGTTTGAAGCTGCCCAACTAAAAGATGGCGTGGCGCAAGACATTGTACGCGAGGGGGCTGGTTATATCAGTGAGCTGGCAAGGAAACTATTCACAATAGAACCACCGCGTTTTTCTATGATTGGCGGCCTTGCTGAACCGCTGGCCAATTGGCTCGATGACGATGTTATAGCTGAAATAGCGCCGACGCTACAGCCTCCAGAGTGGGGCGCAGCGTTCTACGCACAGCAAGAGCATCATAAGCTACAACAGAAATAGCTTTGTGCTGTTTCAATGGTGGCATAGACAAAAATTGATAGTGAGTTTCCAATGAAGCAAACAATAGTAGCAGAGCGACTTTTTGATGGGCAGCAGTTTCATTCAGATCAGCCTATCACTTTTGAAGACGACCATATCATTGCGTTTGATACTGTAAAGGGCGCTAGTGAGTCTAGAGTTAGTGGCACTGTTTGCCCCGGATTTATTGATGTTCAGGTAAATGGCGGTGGCGGAGTACTGTTTAATGCAACCCCTACACGTCAAGGTATTGAGGCTATAGGTTTTGCTCATGCAAAGTTTGGCACTACCGCTTACTTGCCAACACTAATTACCGATAATGTGAGTGTAATGCAGCGTGCTGCCGATGCGGTAGCTGATGCTATAGCCTCTAAAAGTTCTGGTGTTTTAGGCGTTCATTTTGAAGGGCCTCATCTTTCAGTTCCCAAAAAGGGCGTTCATCCAGAGCCACAGATACGACGGATTTCAGATGCCGAACTTGAGGTGTTTAGCCGTCAAGACTTAGGTGTGAAAGTCGTCACGCTTGCGCCGGAGAATGTTTCACCTGACGTGATATCGGCGCTGGTGGAAAGTGGCGTAAAGGTATGCTTGGGTCACTCTAATGCTGACTATGATACCGTAAAGGCTGCTTTAGTTGCCGGTGCCACAGGTTTTACTCATCTCTTTAATGCAATGTCTGCTTTTGGCTCACGTAGCCCAGGCATGGTTGGCGCAGCGCTAGAGAGTGCAGATACATGGTGTGGACTTATTGTTGATGGGCATCATGTCCATCCAGCTGCAGCAAAAGTGGCAATTAACGCCAAGCCTCAAGGCAAAGTCATGTTAGTCACTGACGCTATGCCGCCAGTAGGGCTTAATGACGAAGAGAGTTTTGAGCTATTTGGCACAGAAGTCATTCGTGTTGGTGATAGGCTTAATGCAGTAACGGGTGAGCTTGCTGGCTGCGTACTTGATATGGCTGGAGCCGTTAAAAATACAGTTTCTATGCTTGAGGTGTCGCCAGAGGAGGCGATAAGAATGGCCTCTCTATACCCGGCTAAATTCTTAGGTATAGACAAGCAGTTCGGCTCGCTAGAAATTGGGAAGCGTGCTGATTTAGTGTTAATGAACGATGAATATAAGGTGCAGCAAACCTATATCGGCGGGCAGTTAATTTTTTCTGCATGTTAAAAAGGTATTTGATTCATTTTACCTAAACCTCTGTAGCTTAAGCTATCGAGGTTTTTTGTTATCTATTGAAATTGAGCCATAACAGCTATTTGTTTAAAGAGTGATACTAATGACAATAATAAAAAATACCCAATCACAGACAGAGCACGGCCCCAAAAAAAACAAAGTAAGACTTAAGTCACTCGATGCGCTACGCGGGTTTGATATGTTTTGGATTTTGGGTGGTGAAGCCATTTTCGCCGCGCTTATTGTGTTAACAGGCTGGGGCGGCTTACATTGGCTCGATAAACAGATGCACCATAGTGCATGGCATGGTTTCACCTTCTACGATTTAATCTTCCCGCTTTTTATATTTTTATCAGGTGTTGCACTTGGGCTATCGCCAAAAAGACTAGATAAGCTGCCAATGGTTCAGCGAATGCCACTCTATCAGCACGCTGTAAAAAGGTTACTGTTATTGCTATTGCTTGGAGTTATTTATAACCACGGTTGGGGCACTGGTGCTCCTATGGCATTAGGAGATATTCGCTACGCTAGTGTATTAGGGCGTATTGCTTTTGCTTGGTTCTTTTGTGCCTTGCTAGTTTGGCATACTAGTCTCAGAACCCAAATCATTGCCAGTGTCTCGATTCTAGTTGGTTATGCTTTATTGCAAATGTTTCCGCTGATAACACTTGATAGCACCGGTGCGTTTACAGCTACCGGATCGATTAATGCCGCCATCGATGGCATGTTATTACCAGGCGTTATTTTTCAAAATGCAGCGGTTGACCCCGAAGGGATCTTATCGACTATTCCCGCAGTCGTTAACGGGCTCCTAGGTGTTTTTGTCGGTCATTTTATTGTTAAGACCCATGCAAAAGGGGAGTGGTATAAGCTTGCTGTAATGTGTTTATTAGGTCTAGGGCTACTAGCTCTTGGCTGGCTAATATCACCTATTATCCCCGTTAATAAGACGTTATGGACCAGCAGCTTTGTGCTGGTTACCTCTGGTTGGAGTGTGCTGTTATTGACGCTATTTTATGGCGTTATCGATGTGATGAAGCTCAGCCGCTGGGCATTTCCGTTTATTGTGATTGGTTGTAATGCCATAGTTATCTACCTTGCCACCAGTATTGTTAACTGGAAGTATACTGCTGATAGCCTATTTGGTGGGGTTATCAATTGGTTTCCTGTACCTGCTCAGAGCTTAATGGCGGTAATTGGATTATTACTAGTGCAGTGGTTGGTGCTTTATTGGATGTATAAACGATCAATTTTCATAAAGGTTTAAGTCTTTGTTATTAAGCTGTTGAGTTGCGCCATTAAAGCGACTGAAAAGTCGATGCTGGTGAATGAAATTATTTCGCTTAAAGTTAAAATGACAGCGTTGTCTTTTTACTGGTAATGTTTTAACATCAATGAAACAATAACCCAGCGATGGGGACTAAAAGCAGATAAAAATCTGTTGTTGATAAGTAAGCAAAATGGAAGGAAGGGATAGCAGGCGATTCTGTTATCATCAAATTAATTACTATAAGAAGCAGGTTTAAATACATGACAGCAACGACTCAGGCTCAAGCTAGCCCTAAGAGCAGTATTCTACCTATGACCATAATAGGTGTGCTCTTTTTTATCTTTGGATTTGTGACATGGCTTAACGGCTCTTTGATCCCATTCCTTAAAATCATCTGTGAGCTGAATGAATTCCAAGCGTTATTTGTCACGTTTGCTTTTTATATTGCTTATACCGTGATGGCACTACCCATGTCATCGATACTCAAAAAAACCGGCTATAAAAATGGTATGGCTATCGGCCTTGCTATTATGGTTGTCGGTTCATTGCTGTTTATCCCAGCAGCTCAAAGTGCCAACTTTATCTTATTCTTAGGTGCGCTATTTGTTTTAGGCACTGGACTTACTATTTTACAAACAGCATCTAACCCTTATGTAGTGCATATTGGGCCTAAAGAGAGTGCTGCGATGCGAATAAGCATCATGGGGCTGATTAACAAAGGTGCGGGTGTTATCGTTCCCATTTTGTTCACTGCTTTAGTATTGTCAGGTTTTGAAAACTTTACTGCAGATCATTTAGCTGCATTGAGTGAAACTGAGCGTACAGCGCAAATCAGTGAATTGTCTTCACGTCTGGTCGCGCCGTACATCTATATGGCCGTTGCGCTGACATTCTTGATCGGATTAGTTAAGTTTTCATCACTGCCTGAATTAGAATTTGAAGCGGCAGATGATCATCAAACTAAAGGCAGCATTACTCATTTCCCACAGGTGATTTTAGGTGCCGTAGCACTGTTTGCTTATGTAGGTGTAGAGGTGATCGCTGGTGATACCATTGGTTTATATGGCGCGAGCCTCGGGGTGAATAATTTTGCTTCATTAACTTCGTATACCATGGTGTTTATGGTGTTGGGTTACATTATTGGTGTCACCTGTATTCCTCGATTTATTACTCAAGAAAAAGCGTTGTTAGGATCGGCGATAGCGGGTATTTTATGTGTCATTGGTGCAACTACCGCCTCAGCCGATAGCACGCTTATTGCCGATATTCTATGGGGTTGGAGTGGCATACCTGTTATCCCTAATACGGTCACATTCGTGGCTATGATGGGGCTAGCTCATGCATTGGTGTGGCCATCAATCTGGCCATTAGCGCTTGAAGGCCTTGGGAAATATACCGCACAAGGTTCGGCGCTGTTGATTATGGGGATCTCTGGCGGTGCTATTTTACCGCTAGTCTTTGGTAAAGTTGCTCACTTTGCTGACAATACACAGTTAGCTTATTGGGTGTGCCTACCTTGTTACCTATTCATCTTATTCTACGCCCTTAAAGGCCATAAGATGCGTAGCTGGTAGTTAGGTCGTTTATAGCGTCGACATCAATTTAAGGGAGCCATAGGCTCCCTTTTTTGTTGGCCGCGTATTAGCTTAAGCAATTGCTAGTACAAGAGCAGGGCGAGGGAGTCGTGATGTTAGTTGCCTATTTATGCTTGGCGTAAATTGTAAGTGCAAGTAGCTAAGGGGCATTGAGCTTTCGATGCTACTCAGCTGCATTGAGCTGCTGCAAGTCGTCGTGAATATATCCTATAGGCTCTGCTAAATCATCCATGATTTAGAAGCTTGAACAGCCCAACCCAGATGAATCGCAGGCTGTTCCATGAGTCTGACTCGTTAATGGGCAACAGTTTGTTTGTGCTTGAGCACTTCTGCATCTAAAAGCCAAACCAATCACACTTCGTTTGATATAAGATCGTGGCGCTTCACCCAGTCTTGCAACAAAGAGTCGAGCCAAGGGGCAAAGCGCTTGCGCCCGCTCTTGATTTCACATGAGTCACCCCCTCAGCGCCGCAAACGAAGTTGTCTTCCTCATACTTATTCGAAATAGCCTAACGCTTCCGATGGGACATCTGATGTAAATGGATTTACGAATGCCGCGATGGCATGGTCAATGATGTTCCCGACATCATATAGACATTTCCCATATCCATATGGGGCAGATGCCAAAGAACGGCCTGTCCCGCGAAAGCTATGCCCAACTCTGATAGGCAGGATGCCTGAATGTCTTGAAGTGCATGGATGCATGAGAAAGACCGTGTGGGCATTACAGACTTTGGCTTATAAAGAGTCTTCAACGCACTTCGGTAACTTCGATGGGGAGTGGGTGTATTGGCTGTGTCTGTAATGGCTGTTAGTCACTAGATATCAGCCTAACGGCCAAGCTCATTATTGTCGGATAGGCGGCACTTGTTACCAAGTGCCACCCTCCTAAGAACCGTACGTGCAACTTTCACTGCATACGGCTCAAGCCTCCACAAAGGCGTATTCTGTTACCCAGCACCCTACATAGCAGCCAAAACAGGATCAAACCAAGAGTTTCTGCCTTCCTTTGCCCGTTTCCGCTTACTTAAGTAAGCTTCGTATTCGGGGTCGTAAGGTATAGCTGCGCTCCTGATTTTCACATGTCTTTTTATCGGCGTTTGAGCTATCTGAACCAGATTAAAATGGCAGTCCATGTTGGCAATCTTCTGCCAGCCATGGAATTGCCACCCACCTATGCGATTCATGTAATATTTACGCCTCACCCAGTCCTTACTTTTCGTTGGATGACGCCTTACCGCCCATCGCCATAACAGCCAGAAAAGTTGATGGCCTACATAACCGAAAACTTGCTTTGCAACACTGTGGCGATAATAGTTCGCCTATCCTCTCAGTTTCGGATTCAATATTTTGATTAAATCGTTAACGGGGATTGTTGGATGTTTTCTGATGAATTCACGTAGATTACTCAAAAATGATAGAACGTTACTCTTGCTCGGTTTAATGAGCAGTTTGCCTTTGTACTTCCTAAGATTGAATCCCAGAAAGTCAAAACCATCATCGATATGAGTTATGTGCGTTTTCTCATCAGAGAGTGTTAAGCCTCTTTCCTGTAGAAAGCCAATGAGTTGCGGTTTGATTTCATTGACGAGCACTTCCTTCGAAGAACCTGTGATAACAAAATCATCTGCGTACCCGATAAAGTTGACTCTATTCCCTGTTTTACAAGCAATAGACTTAACCAACTGTTCTAACCCAGCCAGCGTCAGTAACATCAGCGTTGGGGAGATTATCCCGCCTTGCGGTGTTCCTTCTGCTGTTTTGTAGAACAATCCTTTATCAACATAACCACATCCAAGCCATTGTTTCAGCATTCGCTTATCTAATTGAATGTTATCGATGAGCCATTGATGACCAATCTTATCGAAACAGGCTTTGATATCTCCCTCAAGAACCCACTGACTAGAGCGCTTCATACACAAACATTTGAAGCACTGTGCAATTGCATCTGCTGCGCTTCGGTTAGGTCGAAAGCCATAGCTATTGAGGTCGGCTGCCGTTTCTGAAATAGGCTCCAAGGCGAGAAGATGAAGCGCTTGTTGCGCTCTGTCTATCATGCAGGGAATGCCTAAAGGTCTGAGTTTGCCGTTTTTCTTGGGGATGTAGATACGCCTGAGCGGTTTGGCATGATAGCCCTTTCTACTCAGTTGATTGACCGCACCTATACAACGAGCATCACTGTTCCAAATGATCCCGTCGATTCCAGGTGTTTTGCTGCCTTTGTTTTGAGAAACTCTTTTAACTGCAAGCAATTTTGCTGATTTAGAGTGAGTTAATATCCACTGCAACGCTTTCGCCTTACCGTGTTTACCTTCTCGGGTTGCTTTTGCAATGCGCATTTGAAGCTTTAATACATGTTGCTTAACCGCTTTCCAGTTAATGGATTGCCATTGAGCGCTGTCAGGAGATGCACTAACTTCGATTGAAGCCATCATTTGCGTTTCTCCTTGAATAAAGTTCTTCAAATCATCTTGCAACGGGAGACCAGCTAGAAGTCAGCTCGCTTTTGCGCCAGATAACAACCTGTATCCGCATCATTACAACACGGCTTTCGCTTTTTCCAGCCTCCTTTACCTACATCACTATCAGTAGCCTTCGCAGGCCACTTTCCCCAAAGGGAGCAATACAGGCTTACCCTGTTCCGTATGTCGCGCAACGTCAGGTTAGATGCCCACTATAGTGCGGAGAGTTATTTGATCACGAAAGAGCACTGTCCAATCTCTTTCCAACTCTCGTGCCTTTTGGCCACAGCGTATTAACCACTTCCGCTGTTTCTCATATAACGCACCTTACATGGATTCACATACGTTCATCATACTGACACCCTAGCACTTACCCGATTGTGGTTATCAGGAAGAACGTCCTCTCACGATTCAGTTCCCATTTGACATAAGCCAAATATCGTTACATTGTCAGACTCGCTACTTTATTCAGAGTCTTAGGGTCATCTGGTGATACAGATGGTTCACTCTTACCGTGGTGAACAACGCTTCATACGACTTCAGGTCGCACGGACATAAATGAGCTAGAAAATCTGCTCTAGCTCATAAATTTTTGATTAGACAAAGTATGGTAAATTCTCTAATTAGCTCCGACCCCTTTACCTTACCTCGCGAGGTACGAGCGCAGCCGGGCTAGCAGAAATCCGACTACAGTGCCTTGTTATGTTTTTAACCTCAAAACAAATCATTAGCGCACTTGTCTGCTGTACCGTTATCTGAAATAACTTTTATATTTTCAAAATGATTTGCTTGCGTCCAGTTGTATGCATATGCCCGAACTACACTTCGACATTGTTCATTCCCTTCGTCAATCGATACGACTAGCTGGTAGGAATTGCCCTTTACGATCGTTTTCACAACCCGTAGATCAACCCCGTTATTTGTAGACAAGCGACTAACTGTCATTATCTCACCGACGGTTGCAGATCCCATATCTACAGAGCTTGTCTTAAAACACTGCCCTAGATAGTTGCTATAACTTTGTTCTAGCTTTTCTGGTGAAATAGCTGAGCAATACTCTTCGCTCTTCTTACCCGATATTTTTAATTGCTCAACAGTGTTGACTGAAACACAACCACTAAGAAAAACAGCAATTGATATTGCAAATATATTTTTCATAACCATTTAAATCCTCAAAAAACATAACGCCCCAATAAGAGGCTAAAAATTGTTTGCTAAAATGTGTAGCGAAGCGAACGTAGCCAACTGTAACGTGCCCTTGTTGATTTTCTTGTTAGTTGGCTTTTACGCCACTTTTTTTAGTTATACCTTGTTAAAGTTTTCTCCGAAAAGCGATAAGCCTTTAACTTCACCATTTTTTAATTTATATGTTAAAACTTTGCCTCCTTCATTCATTTCAGAGAACTCGACCCGCATTGTATCCAACTTAGTATAAGCTGTTGCTATTGTACTAACTTCACCTAATCTCACTTCAAAAACACCTGACTTAAGCAGTTTAATATTTAATTGTCCCCAAAGAGGATGATGAAATACTCCAACATATTTTTGTTTATCCAGACTAAGTTGCATAACTCTAGAGGATGCTTTTTTTGCCTTTATATCGTTCCACTTTTTAATGTTTGCTTTCACTTCAGAAGCTCTCATTCGCATCGCTAAAATATGCTTTTCTGCCTTTTTATTGGCATCCCCATCATCAAGTAAAATACTATAAGCGATATCACTTACTGCATTGGTTAAATATTGACTAATTTGATTTTCATTATTCAATACCACTAAACCAATATTATGCTCTGGAATAAAAGAGCTGTGGGTATGAGTACCAGCAACACCACCAAAATGATGAAGCATTCTACTTCCTTGTATGGGCCTATTTGCCAGCCCCATGCATAACCAGTACGTTTAAAATCAAGAAAACTTGCATTGTGTGAGACTAATTGTTGGTGAGACTTTTTAATTACTTCAGCAGGGAACACTTGTTTGCCATTCACTATTCCCTGGTTGAGCTGCGCGATTAAAAATAGCCCAAGATCAGATGCAGTTGCAATAGTTCCACCAGCTGCATGCATTGTTATATCGCTTTTCTCAAACGGTAAAATTGCTGTAGGATCTTTACCTGTTAATCCATAAGGACGAGCTACCGCAATACCTTTTTTAGTGGCATCACTCATGTAGGAACTAGTATGATTCATGCCAAGTGGTTGATAAATTGTCTCTGATAATATCTTTTGCCAGCCTTGCGCGTAGAAGTCATCAACCCATACACTAGCAATATTAAAACCAAGATTGGTATATTCAAATTGCCCCAAAGGGTTTGTTTCATTTTTAGCCGAAGCACTTAAAAGAGTATGACGCTGCTTAAGATTATGGTTGCCTGTGAAAGCTAAAGTATTTAAAAATGCATCATTCTCGATGCCTGAAGAGCAAGACATCAAGTGTTTTAATTGTACTTTATCTGCATCTATATTCAGAAAGTCTTGCTTAGGGAACATTTCAGCCATTGAAGTGCTGTCTTTAATATCTCCATTGTGTTCCAACAGTAAAGTGGACAATGCGAACATAGGTTTTGTTATTGAGGCAATATAGAATGCTGTTTCAGCAGTTACTTTCTTGTTTTCTTTGATGTTAGCGTAACCAAAATACCCTTCATAAACAATTTCCCCCTCCTTAACAACGGCAATAGCGGTGCCAGAAGGCAAACCTATTTCTTTTTTCGCTGCGTTTACATATTTATCAATGGCAGAGAAATCTTCCATAGCATAAGAGCTACTTGCCCAGATAGACAACGACACTAGAAGGGGAAAAACTTTCATTATTTAAGTCCTTTTAAAAATTAATTTTGCTATTTAGGCTTTTGACGAGTGCAGGCATCGGTAAGCCAACTAACGCCGCAATAAGCGGACTGAAATGGTGGGTTATAATGTGTAGCGAAGCGAAATTTAACCCACTGTTTTAGTTTTATTTAATTTCCTTGCTAGGCATTTTTTACACTTAGTTTTGCCCAACTCTGAAAAGTACCAACTGAATAAAAGATACCTATCGATAAGCAAATCCCAGAACTTACAAGCCAAAAAGTTAAACTGTTTTCAGGAAACATTGGCATGATTGCAACAAAAGCTACTCCACGTATTAGGTAGATTAGCGAAATAACAATTAAGCCAAGTTTAAGAAGAGGAAGTCTAAAAATAACTTTAGAGCCAGATAAACCATATAGTGACCAAATAGATAAAATCAAAACTATGATTGATGTAACAACTGTAGGGTACCAATGTCCATCTTCAGCCATTCGAGCCATTTGCTCACCAGCACCAAAAAAACGATACCAGTCACCACCGAAAATAATACAACCTAAATGAGCTAGAGCAGCAATTGCACTTCCAATTGAACCAATGATTAAAAATTCATTCTTACCTGAATCCACGAAACATCCTTAAATGTCTAACGCCCCTCTAATAAGTGAACCATGTGCTGGCGGGCGATTTGCTCAGCAAATGGTATGACAGCCTTGGCGAATCTTAATTCAGAGGCTTGTTAGGTGTCTGGGGAGACTTTGAAAATGTTCTGACACCCCATATGTTTGCCAACTGAAAAATAAAAATACCAACCGCTACTTTATATAGCGATAAATCTACAACTAGCACCAGAACCCAACAAGGGGTACACAGATACGAATTTCCTAGCATAAACGCACACAATGTACTTCTTAGTGCTTCAAACACCTCACCATTAACACAGAATAGCCTTACACTGGCAGCTACCATAGCAAAAAAGGTTGCAGTGAACATTACAAGCCAAGCTAATGGGCTATCACTAACTATCAACGCAAGTAGTACTAGTAACACCAAAGGTGAAAGAAGGGAAAGGCTTCCTGCATAGGTTCGACGTTTATCATCATCCATGTTGAACACCTAACGCCCCGATCAAACGGCTAAATAATGTTGGCTATAATTTGTGAGGCACGAACACAGCCAACGTTATGTGTCCGATTGAATGCCTTGTTAGCGAGCTTTGACACTACGCCAATTTGAACCTAACACATAAAAAATATAAAGGTAAATTAGAGGCCAAATAACTGCAATAACAATTGAAAGTAATTTACTTATATTTTTGAAGCAATGAATAATCGAACAGACCCAAAGATAAAATGTTGATGCTAAGGACAGATAAAAGAAGCCTAACTCCAAGAGATGCATTTCCTCTCCGTCGAGGCCCGAGTCGATTACTCGAGGATCTTCGATATAATTTAATAAGGATAAATATGCCCAAATAGAAAGGCTCAGGGCTAAAAGTATTAGTAGTGACTTAGAATTCAAGAACAGTTTCATAATGCTCGCTAACGCCTCAATCAGAGGCAAAAAATAGTTGGTTAAAATTAGCGACGCAGGAGCAAAACCAACTGTTTTTTGTCCTGCTGAATTGACTTGTTAGCTGCACTTTACACCAAACTAAAACTTCGGAGCTTGCGGTATGAAACCTTGCTGTGGTTTAGGTGCAAATAATTTAGCAAGCTTCTCTTCATTTTTTAAACAAATATCTACACCGTAATCAGTAAGACGATATGTAAAATATTCATTGCCATTAAAGTCACTATCATTCTCTTTTTCAATTAAGCCAACTCTTTGCAGCTTAACTATTGCAAGGTTTAGAGTTGGAGACGGAATATTTTTTTGAATTTTATTAGGTAAATCCCAACTTCTACAACCCTCTACGTCGTTGTTGTAGCTCTCTAATAATGAGCCCAAAATAATAAGATCGTTTTCTGATACTTCGCTTAATACATTATTAACATCAAGCTTTTGAACTTTAGGTGTACTAATTTCTTGAAATACACCTTTATTATTCATTTCTCTTTTTATTTGTGTTGAAGCATAGGTTAACGATGAAGTTAAGTTTGCATCTGAACGATTTGGATCATAGTCAGTAGGAGTAATACCAAGTAAGTCACTTGGGAAGTGTAGCTCCACATCGCGGGGTTTTATGATAAAGCATCTCTCTTTACCAATAGAACCAATAAACAACCCAAGTTCGAAAAGTACATTATCCCTTACAACATATTGTTCTCTTGAGCGCATAATTGCCAAATCATCAGGAGAAAATATGAAAGCAGAGAAATCAACAGATTTAGATTTTAAAATCAGATCATCTAACGTACTACTAGATAGATTAAATGTGCCACTGCGCCAAATAGTAACTTCAGCATCAAACTCTAAGTTTTCAGCAATTGCGTCAGCTATAGGTAAACTCTCTACTGAAGAGCCTATGAATATTCTAGGTTTACTCATCTGTCACCAAATCTCCATGTGCAGCTAACAGCTTATTCATTAGTCGCTCGATAACGTTCTTAGCAACTCGTTAATTTTTTAACAAGCTATCACTGCTAAGGCATTGCTGTAAATAGATAATTTCTAAGTCTAGGTTAGATGAATTGCCTTGTTGTGTACGGAGAAAGAGAGCCTAGGGTGTTCAATGGGTCCGTGTATCACTTTTCTACATTTGTCATAAGACTGAATTTTATCGGTTTTATGTAATGTTAAAAAATTATCGATGCCTAGTAGGACCGTTTTTGGCATATTCATTTGCGCCATAATGGACGTTCTTCGCTTTCATCAGAGATTCATAACTCTGGATGCTACAGGGCTCGATATGAAGACCTTAACAGCATCTTCACTGAGTTATTAAAGCGTAAATACTTAGCACTTGTGTTTTAGCTTTAGCGGTTTTCCCGTAAACATCTGAGCCTAAAACTATTTCAATGAACTCAAAGAATCAAATCTCCCCGTTGGAAATTTAGCTTTTTAAATTTCGCTGGGGGGCTGAGGGATATCCAAAAGGGGGCAAGCGCTTTCCCCTTTTTGGTCTGGTGCGGGCGAAGCGCCACGACTTTGATTTAGATTTGGTTCTGAATTAAAAAAAATAGCCATTAGCAATGGTGGCTAACTAATTTTGGGG
Organism: Shewanella piezotolerans WP3; assembly: GCF_000014885.1. NCBI lineage: Bacteria > Pseudomonadati > Pseudomonadota > Gammaproteobacteria > Alteromonadales > Shewanellaceae > Shewanella > Shewanella piezotolerans. The sequence goes on along the minus strand of NC_011566.1, from coordinate 3,903,741 downwards.
CATTTCCGCGTTAAGCATCAAGCCGCAAGAGTATAAATTGAAACACCAGTTAACCAGTGTAGATACGGCTGAAGCCGTCGAAAACATGGATGTTTTCGCCGAGCTTACACGGACGTACTTGAAGCGTGCTTCAGCAGTGTCTGCACATACCCCGCTGGAGGCGATGAATAGTCATGAAGCCACAAGTTCAAATAAACTCCTTTGCAACACCAGTCAAAATGTAATTAGTCTTCATTCGAAGGCTAACCAACTTTGGGGCAGAAACTAGTTTCAAAAACTAACAGAACACACTAACTCCCCATCGGAAGGGTTAGGCTCTTTTGAATTCGTGCGAGGGAGACTACTTAGGCCGAGAGTAACTTGATAAAACTAATCGTTAACTAAAACGATTTGGGCAGAGTGGCTCCGCATTAACCTGAAAGAAAGTTAAAGTGATCTCGATGTCAGAACGTTAGATACAAAAAAGCCACTCTATTGAGTGGCTTTTTTGTTTTTATGGTGCCGGCACCAAGAGTCGAACTCGGGACCTACTGATTACAAGTCAGTTGCTCTACCAACTGAGCTATGCCGGCTTATCTTGCTAACAAGTTATCTATTTATACAGATTAACTCATTATAAAATGTTGGTGCCCGAACCCGGAATCGAACCAGGGACACGAGGATTTTCAATCCTCTGCTCTACCGACTGAGCTATTCGGGCAACTACCGTTATATAAACGTTAGATTTGCTACTTCAAACCAAGCCGTTAAAGCCTGTGTCGTTTGGAGTGCGCGTATATTATAGCGCTGAGTTTTATCCTGCAAGCGCTTTTTGTTTTTAGTTGGACTGTTCGCCTAGTTTGTGTGCAGTTATAAAAAAACGAACAATGCTAGCGTTAAAAAAATGGGTTTTAACGACAATAAATGGGCTCAAATGACTTTTTATTTGATTAACACTTGCAGTTAAGGAGTTGGAGTAACTGCGGTGTAATTGTTTTCTGTTCTAAAAAGTAGAATGTAAAGACCTAAATTTACTGATTTTATATCCAAAAGTAGAATGTATGATGGCTCCATATTATTTATTTAGGGGGCATGATGCTGTTAAATACTAAAAGCGCTTATGGGTTAATCGCTATCCTGTTGCATTGGCTTTCTGCATTTACCGTTATCGGTTTATTTGCTGTTGGTTTTTGGATGGTTGATCTGACCTATTACAGTGAGTGGTACAAAACTGCGCCGTACTGGCATAAAAGTATCGGGTTGCTGCTGCTTTTGGCGACATTTTTCCGAATACTATGGCGACTATTCACTCCTAAACCTGAGAGCTTAACGACTCATAAAAGTTGGGAGATTAAAACCAGTCATTTTGCCCATTTCGCTCTGTACTTACTTTTAGTGATCATCATGTTGAGTGGTTATTTGATATCAACGGCTGATGACCGAGGTATATGGGTGTTTGATTGGATTGAAATTCCTAGCATTGGCGCCATTGTTGATGATCAGGCTGATGTTGCTGGGGTTATCCATCAATACGCAGCATATAGTTTGATTGGCTTGGCAATTGTGCACGCTATTGGGGCATTGAAACATCACTTTATCGATAAAGATTCAACATTACTTAGAATGATTAAAACTCAACAAGACTGACATTTAAACAAGATTTGCATTTATAAGGGAGAGAGTAAGATGAAAAAGGGTTTATTGGCGACGACATTAGCAGCGAGCTTAATGATGGCAAGTTCTGCTCAGGCGGCTGACTATGTTATCGATACTGAGGGAGCACATGCATCGATAGAGTTCAGGGTTAGTCATCTAGGTTATAGCTTTGTCGCTGGCCGTTTTAATACCTTTGCTGGTGACTTTTCATTTGATGAAACTAAAATCGCTGACTCGAAAGTTAATGTTACCATCAATACTGCCAGCGTTGATTCAAATCATGCAGAGCGCGATAAGCATCTACGTAGCCCTGACTTTTTAAACACTGCTAAGTTTCCTGAAGCATCGTTTGTATCAACCTCTGTTGATGATAAAGGTGATGGGAAGTTTGTACTCAACGGTAACTTTACCTTTAATGGTGTCACTAGACCGCTAGCGATCGACGCTAAGATAATAGGGGAAGGTAGCGACCCTTGGGGCGGCTACAGGGCTGGTTTTACTGGCAGCACAGAGTTTGCGCTTAAAGATTACAATGTACAGATGGACTTGGGACCAGCTTCTTCCCATGTAAGCCTAAATCTTGTGGTTGAAGGGATTAAAAAATAATTCTTAGCATAGAATAATAAAAAAGCGCCTCAAGGCGCTTTTTTTGTTGAAGACTATTCGTCGTCTTTTTGAGGTACATAACCCTCAATTTCAACGTCTTTCCCTTCAAACAGAAAGTTAATCATTTGCTCTTCTAGAAACTTACGATCATCAACATTCATCATGTTCAATTTATTTTCGTTGATAAGCATCGTTTGCTTGGACTGCCAAAGCGCCCACGCTTCTTTACTCACATTGTCGAAAATACGTTTGCCTAAATCACCAGGGTAGAGTTGAAACCCTAATCCTTCTGCTTCTTTCTTCAAATATACGCAATTTACTGTGCGAGCCATGATTACTCCTTAATTAATACAGAACCTAAACTCGCTAGAATGCGCTCAGTCGCTGAGGCTAAACCAACTTTAGGTGGATGAGGTAAGTTATACCAGACCGAAGAGTCTTGTTCCATGATCTGGTTATCGCTAATCTTGTTTACTGAGACCAAAACTGGTTGTATGTCGAGGTGAAAGTGGCTAAATGTATGCCTAAAGCCAACGAGATCTTCACGATGCTTGATGTTAAATGCATGTTCACTTAGGTATTCTTCAAGCTCTGCTTGGTTGGTAAATTGAGGGAAACACCAAAGCCCACCCCAAATACCACTTGGTGGCCTTTTTTGTAGATGAACATGGTTTTCGTGTTCTACTACGAGCAACCATGCTGATTTTTCCGGGACCACTTTTTTAGGCTTCTTACCTGGATACTCTAGTTGGCGCCCACTCAATTGAGCTTTGCAGTCAATCGCAACCGGACAAGCTGCACAATTGGGTTTGGTGCGAGTACATACCGTAGCGCCAATATCCATCATCGCTTGGTTATACTTATGAATCTCTTTTGCTGGGGTTAACGCTTCAGTGAGTTGCCACAGCTGATTTTCTACCAGTTTTTTCCCCGGCCAGCCATCAATTGCTCCATGCCTGGCCAGTACCCGCTTTACATTACCGTCAAGAATGGGGTGATTTAATCCTAGTGACAATGACAGTACCGCGCCAGCTGTCGAACGACCAATGCCAGGCAAGGATAATACATCTTCAAAATCAACAGGGAAGCTTCCTTGGTGCAAGGCTACAATTTGCTGAGCCGCTTTATGCAGATTACGTGCTCTGGCGTAGTAACCTAAACCAGTCCAGTGATGGAGTACTTCATCTTGCTCTGCGCCAGCCAATATTTCAATGCTGGGAAAGCGGCTAATAAACTTTTCAAAGTAGGGGATAACAGTCGCAACTTGAGTTTGTTGCAACATGATCTCTGAAATCCACACTTTATATGGGGTTTTGTTTTGTTGCCAAGGAAGTTGTTTGCGACCATGTAAGTCGTACCAACTGATAATTCGCTGAGAAAAGGGGGCTGGAGTTTTCATCGGCGCAGTGTAACCACAGAGGAATACTTTAACAAGCAACAGTTGTTAACTCGTTTAAACGATCATTGTCAGTGAATCCTGCTTCAACTGCGGGAAAATAGCTGACTTGGTGAGTATTTTTTGTAAAACAGTGCTTGTAACTCGCACAAACTGAGATTATTGGTATAATTTTGCCTCAATAGGGCTTGCACTAAAGATTTAACTTTGGATAATGCCTTTCTTTTTAATTAATAGCTGTCTTAAGCGAGGGCGAAAATGAGCGACGTAACAACCGCTGAATTCAATGAAGAGGGTAAATACCTTCGCAAAGTAAGAAGCTTTGTATTAAGAGAAGGCCGCCTAACAAAAGGGCAGGCTCAAGCGATGGAACAGCAGTGGCCATCTATGGGGCTAGATTATACCCCAGAAGCGATCGATTTAGTCGAAGTGTTTGGCCGTGAAGCTGACACTGTGCTAGAGATTGGCTTCGGTATGGGAGGTTCATTAGTTGAGATGGCTAAGGCGTCGCCAGAACTTAACTTTATTGGTATTGAAGTGCATAAGCCTGGTGTAGGTGCATGCTTGTCAGTTGCAGCAGAAGCTGGCGTGACTAACCTTCGTGTGTATCATCATGATGCATTAGAGGTACTTGAAAATAGCATTGCCGAAGGTAGTTTAGCTCGCGTGCAATTGTTCTTTCCTGATCCTTGGCACAAAAAACGTCACCACAAACGCAGAATAGTACAAGCTCCATTTGCTGAGCTTATTCGCAGCAAGCTTAAAGTTGGTGGCGTGTTCCATCTTGCTACTGACTGGGAAAACTACAGCGAACACATGTTAGAAGTCATGACTGCTGCGCCAGGTTACAAAAACCAATCTGCTACCGGTGATGTAGTCGAGCGTCCAGAGCATCGTCCGCTAACAAAATTTGAAGCGCGCGGCCACCGTTTAGGGCATGGCGTTTGGGATCTCATGTTTGAGCGTGTTTAAGCGCTCTGCTGAAATTTACGTTCTTATAAAATAACCTTTCTGGGAGAATAACCATGGCAGCTAATCGTAGTCGTCGTTTACGTAAAAAGTTACGCGTTGATGAGTTTCAAGAGTTTGGTTTCGATACAAACTGGACTTTCAATGACTCTGTAACCGAAGAGCAGATAGACTCAATTGTTGATCAGTTCATCGAAGAGGTTATTGAGCCTAGAGACCTTGGTTTCCATGGTGGCGGCCATAAAGAGTGGGAAGGTATTATTGCTACTCAAGCTATCGGTAAGTGTACTGATGAAGACAGAGCTGCAGTTAAAACCTTCTTTGAAGGGCAGCCTGTATCTGATGTTGAAATCGGTGAGCTTTACGATATTTGGTGGAGTTAATGCCTGAGCTGGCATTGCTTGAAGAGGTTATTGAAAAAGTACGACCTCTTTTAGGTCAAGGTAAAGTGGCTGATTATATTCCAGCTCTTGCTGAGATCAATGCCAATAAGCTCGGTATCGCCGTGACGACTAGAGATGGTGTCACAATAGGGGCTGGAGATTATCTCGAGCCCTTTTCAATTCAGAGTATTTCGAAAGTCTTCAGTTTAACGCTGGCACTAATGCATTACGAAGAGCCTGAAATTTGGTCTCGGGTAGGCAAAGAACCATCGGGCCAGTCATTTAACTCTTTGGTGCAAGTTGAGTTAGAAAAAGGACTACCGCGTAATCCATTTATTAATGCGGGTGCTTTGGTTATTGCAGACCTATTGCAAGGCCGCTTAGGCGCGCCGAAACAGAGAATGTTGGAGATTGTCCGCGGGCTGAGTGATAATCAAAGGATTGGCTACGACAAAACGGTTGCCAGATCTGAATATCAGCATAGTGCGCGTAATGCCGCTATCGCATATCTGATGAAGTCATTCGGTAACTTCAACAATGATGTCGACACTGTCCTTAAGAGTTATTTTCATTATTGCTCCTTGAGAATGAGCTGCGCCGATCTGTCTAAAGCCATGATCTATCTTGCTAATGGTGGAAAGAGTTTGGCGGGTAAACAACTAATAACGCCAGTGCAGACAAGGCAGTTAAATGCGTTGCTAGCAACTTCAGGCTTATATGATGGTGCTGGAGAGTTTGCCTATCGTGTTGGCATGCCTGGGAAAAGTGGCGTAGGTGGTGGGATCATTGCTGTGATCCCCGGTGATATGTCGGTATGTGTTTGGTCTCCAGAGCTCGATACTAATGGCAATTCACTTGCTGGAACCGCAGCGCTTGAGACCCTTAGTCAGACATTGGGTCGTTCAATTTTTTAGTATCCTCTGTTTTACTTACTCAGTAATGTCATATTTAGCCAATAGTTCGCAATATTGGCTATTATCAGCTTCCCAAAGACTCCCGTACTAAGGTTAAATTCCATATTTCAGCTTCATTAACAATTGGTTAGTGTTGTTGGCATGCTCTGTGCTTTATCTAGACTAATTATATTTATAAGCGATAAAGGATTACAGCGATGAAAAAACTTCTTACTTCTGTCGGCGTCTCAGCCGTATTACTGTCAGCTTCTAGTTTGCAATTAGTCAGTGCCCATGACGAGTCTGGTGAACATTTTAACAATGAATGCGAAGTATCACTTAATTATGATGTCACTGTAGAGCCTAAAAAGCTGACAGTGAGTGACGTGGGTAAAGAGCAATACCGTATTGAAATGAATAAGCTATTTGTTAATGGTGAGCAAATCTCACTGAACAAACAGCAGCAACAGCTGGTTAGCCAATATGCTGATGAAGTGTCATCACAAGTTCCTGAGGTCATTGAGTTAGTGAATGATGCCGTAGCTATGGCATCAACTGCTGTGAGTATGGCACTGACGCCGCTACTCGGCGATGCAACTGGGGCTAAAATTGATGAGATGATGGATGGTTTGCAAGATCGAGTTGAAGACGTTGCTTATCAAAATGGTGACAAGTTTTATCTTGGGGCGACCGAGTCTTCCCTTGAAAGCGCATTTGGTGAAGAGTTTGAAAAAGAGATGGAGCAGCTAGTTCAAAACTCAATTGGCACCATGATGATGAGCTTAGGTAGCCAAATGATGTCTGGCGATGGTGACTCTTTTGAGGCAAAAATGGATGCGTTTTCAGTGAAAATGGACTCTATCGGAGAAGATATCGAGCTTCAAATGGAAGAGCAAGCACAAGACTTAGAAGCGCGTGGTGAAAGGCTTTGTGAAAACTTTGAGACTTTAGCAGCGTTAGAGAAAAAACTTCAGGCTCAAATCCCTGAATTAGCGAACTATTCTTTGGTGGCAACGGCAAGCAAAAAGCTGCTTGAATAAGCAAGATTTGTAACGATTAAATGTAAATCCTTGTGTTGCCTAGCCAAATTGCAACAGCCCCTGCATCCCACCTTTATGCAGGGGTTTTCGTTTAAAGCCATTCGACTTGTCCAGTTAGTTTTCCCTTTAACGCCAAATAGAGATAGCGGGTTCATATTTTAATTACCGAAACCTCAGCCCTGAAACGTCAAAGCCTACAAAAATGTCTGGCTAATGCTAGTACAAAAGTACTTATATGATGAGATCTAAGGTTTTTTTGGTATACTTCTAAAAATAAAAACAAAACCATTTAATGGTTAAATAAGTACAACTCTACTCTAGCGTACGCATATTCACTTAAGATATTGTTCTGTAACATGTTTTGTGTCAGCTTTATCTTAGCGATGGAAGTACTATTACTCTCGTAAACACCTTAAGGCGATTTACATGTTAGAACTTTTAGAACCAATCGCAATTTTTACTCATGTAGCTCGAGCGGGTAGTTTTAGCTCTGCAGCACGAAAGTTAGGTATATCTAAGTCTAAAGTTAGCACTCAAGTTGCAGATCTTGAGCATAAGCTCGGTGTTCAACTTATACAGCGTACCACTCGTAGCTTAAGCCTTACCGAAGCAGGCCAGTTGCTTTATGCTCAAGGCGAGGAGCTGTTACGAGATGCAGATCAAGCTGTTGCTAGCGTTCATAATTTAAATGATGCAACACGCGGCGTATTGAAAGTCGGTATTTCACAATCTTTCGGTACCATGCACATCATTCCGGCTCTACCTGAGTTCATGGCGAAGCATCCTGAACTTGAGCTACAAGTTAGTTTACTTGATCACAAAGTTGATGTCGTCAGCGAAGGGTTAGATCTACTGCTGACTATGTCTGAGCAGTTACCTTTAGGTATGGTTGCTAGACCGCTGATGAAGTGTCAATTCTTATTGGCTGCATCTCCCTCATATGTCGAACAACATGGTATGCCAAGCCGCCCTGAGCAATTGGTTGATCATAACTGTCTTGTATATCAAGGTGAGTGGCATGAGCACAGTGTTTGGCAGTTTAAGCAAGGTGATGACTATTGCGAAATTGGAGTCTCTGGTAATTTTAGAGTCGATAATGCGCCAGCGCTAAAATCAGCTGCTGTTAGCGGTTTAGGGGTTGTCTATCTGGCGAGTTACTTGCTAGAAGATGAAATTGCTAAAGGAACGTTAGTGCCAATTCTGGATGAATGGCAATTAACTCATCATTTACCTTTGCAAGCCGTTTATCCTCGACGTAAACATCTTGCACCAAAGGTTAGTGCGTTCATTGATTTCATTAAAGATCATATTGGCTCACCGCCTTATTGGGATAACCCATATAAAGAATTGTATGCAAAACGTAAGTAAAAATGGGAAACATTGTTTTAAATCTTGAACAATGTATTTTTCGTATCAGGTTTTAATAATAAAGTTGTAGCTTTATCAGTGGTTTACCGTGATGTGCTGGTTGTTTAGTCAGTGTGAATTTAGTCACTGCTAATGCTGGTTTTTATGGTTTTTGTTGCAGTTTGTTCTTAATTTTATACAATGCAGGCAGTTGATTCAAAACGATTTGAGTCCTATAACACACTACAGAATGACCCCTCTTTATTGTGTTGTACAAATCAGCGTAATGCAGTTTTGATTCGATGCTGGCAGAAGTTGAAGAACTAAAACAATGCTAGCCTTAAAACCATCATCCTAGTTTTGGTTTACCCCGGCTTTTACCGGGGTATTTTTCTGTTAAGCACTTGAAATTTATCTGTACCCTACAAATGAGTCTATTTACTACTATCCCCGTTCAACTTGAAGATGCTCGTTTCAGAGGCATTGTGCCAGTTCAATAAAAAAGCCACTGTATTCAGTGGCTTTTTTATTGGTTTTTTTTGAAGGCTACTTTCTACTGATTGGTATTATTTGCACAAAGTAGCCTAGGTATCATTAACTGCTTTTATCTATCCAAAGATCAATTTCAGACTCAAGTACATCTAATGGCACTGGACCATTTTGCAATACAATTGTATGGAAGTCCCTAATATCGAATTTGTCACCTAGCGCAGTTTGTGCTTTTGCTCGTAGCTCAAGTAGCTTGAGCATACCGACTTTGTAAGCAGTTGCTTGTGAAGGCATGACAATGTGTCGTTCTACCATTTTGATGGCATCAGACTCAGCATTAGGCGTGTTCGATACGTAGTAGTTTATAGATTGTTCACGGGTCCATTTTTTAGCATGAATACCGGTATCAACCACTAAGCGGCAGGCACGCCATAGCTCCATTGCTAAACGACCGAAGTCAGAATATGGGTCGGCATACATTCCCATCTCTTTAGGGAAATATTCGCTGTATAAACCCCAGCCTTCAATGTATGCAGTGTAACCGCCATACTTACGGAACTTAGGGACTCCCTCGAGCTCCTGTGCAATCGCTATTTGCATATGGTGCCCTGGAGTACCTTCATGGTAAGCCAGCGCCTCCATTTGGTATTTAGGCATTGCTTTCATGTCATATAGATTGGCGTAGTAGGTTCCTGGGCGACTTCCATCAGGTGATGGATTGTTATAAAAGGCTTTACCTGCTGACTTTTCTCGAAAGGCTTCGACCTGCTTTACTATCATCGGTGCCTTTGGCTTAACCTTAAATACTTCATCAAGTCTGCCACTCATGGTATCAATAAGTGCTATAGCTTCTTGCAAGTAAGCCTGGCGACCTTGATCGGTATCGGCATAGTAAAATTGTTGGTCATCACGCATAAAGGCGAAGAACTCTTGAAGACTGCCTTCAAAGTTAACCTTTTTCATTATATCGCGCATTTCACTGTGAATTCGTGCCACTTCAGATAGGCCAAGCTTATGGATCTCGCTGGCGCTCATATCTGTTGTGGTTGTCCGTGCTAGTGCATTGTTATAATAAGTTTCGCCCTGTGGAAACTTCCATGCGCCATCGCGTGTGTCAGCTTTGGTTTCTAGCCTACCCATGTATCCAATAAGCTTGTCATAGGCAGGTTTTACGTCATCAACTAATGCTTCTTTAGCTGCAGTTAACAATTGCTGTTGTTCATCTGAACTGATTGATAAGGCGCTGACTTTTCGTTTAAAGTCTGCCCATAGCGCACTGTCTTCACCCTCATCAAATGGAGCACCTTTAACAATGTTTTTGCTATCAGAGATAACATATGGAAAGACAAATTTTGGTGCAATAATGCCCTTTTTGGCACGTATTTCAAGTGCTGTTTGCAGCTGTGAAAGGCGTTTAGGTACACCGTTTAGACGACTAATATAGGCTTTAGCATCTTTAATATCGCTGATCTGATGTTGGTTGATCAAGAATGACGCTATTTGTGAGTGGCCACCATACATCTGGTTGACAGGGTAGCTATGGTAACGCCACTGATCATCTTTTATCTCTTGCTCAAGCTTTTGAGTCAGTAGTTGATAACTCAATTTTGATTGTCTATCGAGTTTATCTACATTGAGCATATTTAGCTGGGCTAAATGTTTTTTGGTGCGCGCTAACTTTGCATCTGTTGCCGCATCGCTCATCTCATCCCATTTGTCATAATCGGTTTTTATACCGAGATAGGTTTGAGATATTGGGCTGGCCTGCACATTTTCCATGAAAATGGTTTCAAACAGCGCATTGGCTTTTTCTGATTCACTATTAGTTTTTTGAGCCACTGGCTCACTTGGACTTAAATAGGGAGCTGACGTCGGCGCAGCATATACTGCAGAACTTAAGCAAATAGAGAGGGACAGAGCGACTACAGTTATTTTTGTTTTTATTGGCATTTTTAGACTTCCTTAGAATTATGATTGTTATCCTAAAGAAGCCTAGAGTTAATTTTTTGATCTAAGTGTTAGAAAATGTTTCTGTTGAGCTGTTTTGTTTAGTAATGACGAATATATTCAATGCTTTATAAGAATTGTGACAATAAGTCATTTACAAACATATGCCCTCTAGGGGTGAGTTGCCAATGCTCTTGGCTTTGTGTCATAAGCCCTTTAGCACAAGCTTGTTCGATTCCTTGAGAAATAACACTTCGCTCCAAGCCAGTTCTTTGTTCAAACTCTTCCTTAGGGATTGGAGTCATCAACCTCAAACGATTCATTAGGTATTCCAGCGGTCTGTCTTCCTCTTCTACAATAGTGGTATCAGAGGTGTAGTCACTTGCTGCTAGGTAACCTTTTGGGTGTTTAATTTTTACCGTTCGCAGTATTTTGTTGTGCTTGAGTTGAGTAATTTTTCCGTGCGCACCACAGCCTATACCTAAGTAATCACCGAACTGCCAGTAATTAAGGTTGTGTTGACACTGGAACCCTTCTTTCGAATAGGCCGATATCTCATATTGAACGTAACCTAGTTCAGCAAGCCTTTTCTGCCCTTGCTCGTAGATCCGCCATAGTTTTTCATCATCGGGTAGCTGCGGAGGTTTGGAGTGAAACAGCGTATTAGGCTCGATAGTGAGCTGATACCAAGACAGGTGCGGCGGGGCAAGTTCTGCAGCGGTTTCTATGTCGGCGAGTGCCTCATCAAAGCTTTGATTTGGCAGGCCATGCATCAAGTCCAGGTTAAAGCTGTTATAACCAGATGTCTTTGCTTTTTTAGCTGCGACCTGTGCTTCTGTTTTATCATGAATACGACCAAGCAGATTGAGTTTATCACTGGAAAAACTCTGAACTCCAATTGATAAGCGTGTAACGCCTGCTCGCTGATAAGCCTCAAAATCATCATGTTCTAGGGTGCCAGGATTGGCCTCCATGGTGATCTCTATGTTGTCTTTAAACTTAATCAGTTTATCAACCTCTGTGAGTAAACGCTTTATCTGCGCAGCATCAAACAGAGAGGGGGTGCCACCACCAATAAAAATGGTATGTAGTTGCCGACCTTGGACATAGTGTAAATCCTGTTTTAAGTCGGCAATAAGCGCGTCGACATATTCCGTCTGTGGTAGCTCTCCATGTTGACCATGGGAGTTAAAGTCGCAGTATGGGCACTTCTGTACGCACCAGGGGATATGAATGTACAAGCTTAATGGTGGCAGGGTTAACATTAGCTAAAAATACCTTGTTGCTTCATTGCTTCAATCAGTAAAACCAACGCTTTACCACGGTGGCTCAATAAGTTCTTCTCATCACTACTCAGTTCTGCAGCACTACACTTATGTTCAGCAGGAATAAATATAGGATCGTAGCCATGACCATTGTCACCAAGTGGGCTAAAGCCTATGCTGCCCTCCCAAGATGCTTGGCAAATGATAGGAGTAGGATCTTTAGCATGGCGCATATACACCAATACACACTGAAAGCGGGCACTGCGTTGTGTTTGGTTATCTAGAGCTTTCAGCAACTTGGTATAATTTTGCTGATCTTTAGCTCCTTCGCCTGCGTAGCGCGCAGAATATATCCCTGGTGCACCTTGCAGAAAATCGACCTCTAGCCCTGAATCATCAGCAATCGCCGCATGACCCGTTATCTCTGCCGCATGTCGCGCTTTTATAATGGCGTTCTCGACAAAAGTGGTTCCCGTCTCTGCAACTTCAGAAACGTTAAATTCACTTTGGGCGAGGATCTCTACACCATAATCGGCCATCAGTTCGGAAAATTCTTTGAGCTTACCTTTGTTGCCACTTGCGAGGACGATTTGGTTCATGGGGGGCCTTCAATCTGTCTGAAAATATGGCGGCAATAATAACGAACCGTGCCATTAAATGCATCACTTAAATCTGGCTGAAAAGCTATAAGGCTGGGGATATGAAACTTCTGGCTTGCTGATGATTAGGTTATTGCAATTTCCACTGCTAGCACATAGCACCTTCATTCAGCTGAGCTGCAAGCTTGACAGATAGAGTGGGGGATCGCTCCCCCTGCAAGACTACTCAACGTAGAACTTTTGTTTGAACTTAAGCTGCGTATTGAGTTTAGAACCATGTTTAACTGCGATGTTAAAGTTTATCTCTTGATCATCACGATAAGGCACTTCAGCGATGTAATAGATTGATTCGCCTTCGCGGATCTCCCTGAACTTCAATTCTACCCGTGCATCGAGCAGGTTGTTGGCTATGCCAGTGATTTCAACCGGTACCGCTGGATTTCCGTCAACACTGGTATCTAACACCGAAATATTTAAGATCCCTGAATAACTACTGCGCTTGATGCCGTAGGATTTGGCAATGCTGGGAGTTAAAAAGGTGCTACTGAGGGCGATATAATGAATATCATAGTTGCCGACTTTTTGTTTCTGTTCAGCAAATGCGCTACTGGTTAGGCATAGACTGAGCAGCATAACGGCTATTAGTGAGCGGAGCATATTGGCTTTCCTTAGGTATTAGCTTTGTTATTAGTATAGAACTTAAGTGTGGTAAACGCCTTATACTTCTTATAAGTATAAGGTTACAAAAGGTTTTGTATTTCAGGAGGGATAACCTTGGGCGAGGAGATAAGCACTTGCTTATGACGTCCTGTGAGGCCTTTAAGTATGTCAATGTCGCCCTTTGGGACCTTGAATGCTTTAGAAAGATATTTAGCCAGATGAATATTCGCTTTGCCATCAATAGGTGGTGCGGTAATGGCTATTTTTAGCTCGTTGCCATGCAGCCCGACTATCTGATCTCGACTAGCTTTAGGCTGAACGTAAAGTTGAAGCAGCAGGTTTCCCTGCTGCATACAGACTGCTACCACTATACGTTTGCCCAGAAAGGTACGTATTGGGCAAGTAGGATGTTGAGGAAGTTCAGAATAATCATCATCACTAATAGTGATAAATCTAAGCCACCCATTTGTGGCAACATGCGACGTATTGGCGCTAAAAGAGGCTCTGTTAATTGCCCCATGACCATTTCTATAGGATTGTGGCCTTGGCTCACCCAGCTCAATATTGCCCTTAGGATCAGCATCCAAAACAGCAATACTCCTGCTTCTTTGAGCACTGATACTAGTGAAACGAGTAAGATTGTTGCTATATCTATCGCAGCGCCAGCCATCAAACTAAGCAGTACGAATTTGGCAACCACGACTGTAATTGCGAGTACAAATGAGGCTGTATCAAAGTTGCCAAATGAGGGAATAACACGTCTTAATGGGCCTACGATAGGGTGCGTTGCTTTTACGATAAATTGGCTAAATGGATTATAAAAATCGGCTCGAGCGAGCTGTAGCCAGATCCGTAAAATGACCACCATTAAGTATAAATCGAATACTGTACTTACTAGAAAACTAAATGCATTCATCTGTTTACTCTACTTATCACGTTTAATAAAATTAGTATTGCTTTGCCATCTCTTGCGCCCGCGCAATGCAATTTGTCATCGCATCATCAACTAGGCCTCGTATATTACCCTGTTCAAAAGTGGCGATCGCCTGCGCTGTAGTGCCGCCTTTTGAAGTGACGTTATTTCTTAGTTGCGTTAAGCTCAAATCTGGGTTCTGTTTAACCATTAATGCTGCGCCCAATGCCGCTTGTTGTGCCATCTCTCTTGCACTAACTTCAGCCATGCCACTCTTAACGGCACTTTCAACCATAGCTTCTAAAAACAGGAAGAAGTATGCAGGTGAACTTCCTGCTAAAGCGATGACCTGATTTAACTCTTCTTCTTTGTTGACCCAAAATACTTCACCACCGGTTGCCATCAGTGTTTCGCATAAAGTTTTATCTTCGGCAGAAATATCATCCCCCGCAAATAATCCCGTTAAGCCTACACCTATCTGAGTTGGGGTATTAGGCATAGTGCGTATTAATTTGATCTCTTGCTTAAAATAATCACTATAGCGTTTAGCTGTTACACCTGCAGCGATGGTGATTATCAACTTATTTGAAAGATCTAAATCACTTAACTGCTCACCAACTAATGCCATTAAGTGCGGTTTTACACCTAATACGATGACATCAGCAGATTTTGCGGCTTCTATATTATCGTTAGTGATGTTAATGCCAAAATCTTGTTGTAGCGCATCAAGTTTAGGCTGGCTTGGGTTGGCAGCCGTAATGTGCTTAGGGGAGTAACCACTTTTCACTAAACCACTTACGATGCTGCGTGTCATGTTACCAGCACCAATAAAACAGACATTTTTTTGTGACATTGAGTTCTCTTTTTATTCTAGTTAGGACGACACATTTCTACGACTCGAAAAATATTACCAGTATAAAGCTTAATATTTAGCTAAGGTAGCCCAATAACAAGCCCTGTCGTTATTAAACATTATTTATCTAAGCGTTGAGCTTGATTGCTAATGGCTCCATTTTTGGGGTAATCGCGTGCGCCAAATATAGCGCTACCGATCCGTACCATGGTTGATCCATGGGCGACTGCCAATTCAAGATCATTACTCATGCCGACGGACAAAGTGTCTACACTCGGGTATTTAGCTGACAAACGCTGATATTGCTTTTGTAACTCGGCAAGTTCTGCGATTGCAGTGACATTATCAACGCTGGCTGATGGGATTGCCATTAACCCACGCAAGTTTAAATTAGGCAGTAAGTGGATTTTCTCTGCTAAGGCCGCAATTTCAGCCGTAGTCACTCCTGACTTACTGGCTTCTTGACTGATATTGACTTGAATGCAGACATTCAGTGGGCTCATGTGTTCAGGTCGTTGGTCATTTAGCCTGCTAGCAATTTTCTCTCGCTCAACGGTGTGCATCCAATCAAAAAGGCCTGCAATTATTTTGGTTTTGTTTGATTGCAAAGGGCCAATGAAGTGCCACTCGATATCGGGGTAATCTTGACTTAGGCTTTTTACCTTTTCCTCCCCCTCTTGCACGTAGTTTTCACCAAAACGTCTTTGACCTGCAGTATAGGCCTCTATGATCTGCTCATTTGGCTTGGTTTTGCTCACCGCCAACAGTTGTACACCTGCTGGGTTCCGTGAAGAATTTTGTGCTGCTTGTTTAATCCTGTGCTGGGCGAGCGCTAGTCTGTCTGTTATTGTTGTCATGTTGTATATTTTTGGTTGAATGGATATCCCAAACTATGGAAATCACAGAGTTACTTGCCTTTAGTGTAAAGCACAATGCATCAGATCTACACCTTTCTGCGGGGGTTTCTCCTATGATCCGTGTTGATGGTGAAGTGAGGAAGATAAATCTTCCCGCTTTAGACCATCAAGGTGTTCACAGTCTTGTGTACGATATTATGAATGATAAGCAGCGCAAAGATTATGAAGAACATCTAGAGATAGATTTCTCATTTGAAGTGCCTGGCCTTGCCCGTTTTCGTGTTAATGCCTTTAACCAATCTCGTGGTTCTGCAGCTGTATTTCGTACCATTCCAAGCGATATCTTAAGTTTAGAACAGTTAGGGGCGCCAGAGATCTTCAAGAAGATATCGAGTTTCCCGCGCGGACTGGTTTTGGTAACCGGCCCTACGGGGTCAGGTAAAAGCACCACCTTGGCTGCAATGGTTGATTACATTAATGAGAATAGACACGACCACATATTAACGATTGAAGACCCGATAGAATTTGTACATCAAAACAAACAATGCTTGATCAACCAACGAGAAGTGCATCGTCATACTCACAGTTTTAATGCTGCTTTGCGTAGTGCATTACGTGAAGATCCAGACGTTATTCTCGTCGGTGAAATGCGAGATTTAGAAACCATTAGACTGGCAATGACCGCTGCTGAAACTGGTCACTTGGTATTTGGCACCTTGCATACGACCTCTGCCGCAAAAACGATTGACCGTGTAGTCGATGTATTCCCTGAAGGTGAAAAAGGCATGGTAAGGACTATGCTATCCGAATCACTGCAAGCGGTGATCTCTCAAGCGCTGATCAAAAAAGTGGGTGGTGGTCGAGTTGCTGCGCATGAGATCATGATGGGCACACCAGCAATACGTAACTTGATCCGAGAAGATAAAGTCGCGCAAATGTATTCAGCTATTCAAACGGGGATGGCACATGGGATGCAAACATTGGATCAGTGTTTACAAAACTTAGTCAATCGCGGCCAAATTAGCCGTGAAGACGCGCTGCTCAAGAGTTCAAATAAGCAAACCAATTTTTAATAGGTAAATACTTATGGATGTTCGTCCTTTTTTAAAGGTCATGATAGATCGTAAAGCATCAGATCTGTTTATTACAGCGGGTTTCCCCCCGAGTGCAAAGATAGACGGTGAACTACGCCCTCTTAGTGAGAATGCATTTAACCCTGCACAAGCATTGGAGTTTGTTGAGTCACTTATGACCGACGTGCAAAAAGTGGAGTTTCATGAATCTCGTGAGTGTAACTTCGCATTTGCGGCTAAAGATTTAGGCCGGTTTCGTGTCAGTGCTTTTTGGCAAAGGGAGGCACCAGGTTGCGTAATGCGCCGTATTGAAACTCAAATCCCAGAAGTTGATGATTTAATGCTGCCGCCTATCTTGAAAGATTTAGTAATGAGTAAGCGTGGCTTAGTCATTATGGTGGGTGGCACAGGAACGGGTAAATCGACATCGCTGGCAGCACTGGTTGGCTACCGAAATGCACATGCGCGTGGCCATATTCTGACCATCGAAGATCCTGTCGAATTTGTTCATGATCACCGCCAAAGCATTATTACCCAACGGGAAGTGGGCATTGATACTGAATCTTTTGATGCGGCGCTTAAAAGTTCACTGCGTCAAGCGCCGGATGTGATCCTCATTGGTGAGATCCGTAGCCAAGAGACAATGGAATTTGCGCTGTCTTTTGCTGAAACGGGTCATCTTTGTATGGCGACACTACACGCCAACAACGCTAACCAAGCACTTGACCGTATTATGCACCTAGTACCAGAGAGTAAGCATCATCAGCTGTTATTTGATTTGTCGCTTAACTTACGTGGGATTGTGGCGCAGCAACTGGTACCTAAAAGTGATGGAACCGGGCGTAGAGCTGCAATTGAAGTACTCATTAATACGCCGCGAGTGGCGAGCTTGATTGCTAAAAACGAACTGCATTCGTTAAAAGAAACCATGTCTAAATCTAACGAGCAGGGGATGCAAACGTTCGATCAGGCATTGTTGAAGTTATACAGTGAAGGCGAGATTAGCTACGCTGATGCATTGCACCATGCTGATTCACCCAATGACTTAAGGCTAATGATTAAGCTGCAAAGCTCAGATACCACGAGTACATCATCAATGGATGGCGTCACACTTAATCTTGATTAACAGCAAAATGTTATTGATTTGAGCTGTTAGGCACTAGAGATAAGCGTAATACACCTATGGTAAAGACTAGGGGGGGGGATCTTTCGAGCTTAGTTTTTGTTCAATTCAATGCTGCTAGTGCAAGGCTTGAGCTCTTCGCTTAGTTAGCTAAGTGAAGAGTTCATAACGCAGTAATAGAAGCAATGAAACGAATCCAATGGCCAATAAATTGCTGTAAAAACAACCATGAAAGATCAACAGACCCTAAGCTGGCAATATACTGTATTGGCAGCTTTTTATTGTAAAAAATTGATCTTTCTATGTATCTGAACGTAGTCGTTGTATCAGTAACGCTAAAATGCGTTAGGTATTAAAATACCACTGCTATTCTTGTTTCGGCTTTCTATTTCAACATTAAATTTTTAAGGAGTTCTCTTGGCTAAGTTTTCTGGGTTATCCAAGGAAGAAGGGCATAAAAAACGCGGTAAAACAGGTGTGTTGCTAGTCAATTTGGGGACGCCAGACGAAGCGACACCATCGGCGGTAAGACGCTATTTGGCAGAGTTTTTGGCCGATCCACGTGTTGTCGAAATTCCAAAGTTAGTATGGATGCTCATCCTACACGGTATTATTTTGCGAGTGAGGCCTGCCAAATCAGCAGCACTGTACCAGCAAGTTTGGACAAAAGATGGCTCACCATTGATGGACATCACTAAACGTCAAACAAAGAAGTTAGTGGAGCATTTTGAACGTTCTGGAGAGGATGCCTCTGTGCGGTTCTGCATGCGTTACGGCCAGCCGTCTGTGGCATCGACCTTACAAGATATGCACAAAGAGGGGATTGATAAACTAGTCGTATTACCGCTCTATCCGCAGTACGCTGCACCAACTACGGCTTCAGCGTTTGATGCGATAGCGAAGGAACTAATGACTTGGCGATATTTACCTGCCTTACATTTTATTAATACATACCACGATAACCCCGATTTTATAGATGCACTTGCTGCATCTATATCTAAAGATTTTGAGCTTAATGGACAACCACAAAAACTAGTATTGTCATACCACGGTATGCCCGAGCGTAACCTTCATCTTGGTGATCCCTATTACTGCTTTTGTATGATCACCACTAGGTTGCTGGTTGAAAAACTAGCACTAACTGAAGAGCAGTATATTACGACGTTCCAATCTCGTTTTGGTAAAGCAAAATGGTTGATGCCATATACTGATGCAACCATGGAGTCATTGCCTAAAGATGGCATAACTGACATTGCGGTAGTGTGTCCGGCTTTCAGTGCTGATTGTTTAGAAACCTTAGAAGAGATAGCTGGAGAGAATAGGCTCATTTTTGAAGAGGCTGGTGGTAAGAGTTTTAGGTATATTGCGGCTTTAAATGACAATGATGACCATATTAAAATGATGGCCAATATCGTTAAACCTCACCTTTAACGCAGGAGCGGTACTAACTCTGACAAGTTTAGTTGAGAGCTTGTCAGAGTGTATCTACCCATCCCGCTTGAAAATGCTCGTTTCAGAGGTGTTGTGCTAGTTCAATGCTAGGCGCGTTAACGTGGAAATGGTTATTCCCTTTTAATACCAATTGCATTAAGTATTTGACCAGTTCAGAGCCCCCTCAGTCTTTTCAATTCAAAGCGCTTTGGTAAAGAAATGGTCATTCCCTTTTAAGACAATGCAAAGCAGAAGTGGAAAGACTGAGGTGCTCACGAAGTGCGGGTTTCAAAACGTTGTATGCTTCATTATAGGATTTGGATATACGACTAAATGGATTTAGGAGGTAGAGCGAAGCAGGATGCCAGAGCCGAGAATAACTATTAGCTCAAATCCCACTACTTGCCTACAGCATTTTGAATTCCCGCTGAATGGTCAAACTTTTAATGCAATTGGTATAAGTTGCCGCAATAACGAAGTGGGCTTGCACAACCCCTTCTTCGATGGGCGTTTCTTATATAAAAAGCTTGGGCTTTACTCTGTGTTATTGATTTTACCAAGGGAGCGACCATTAGCTGCAATCAATGCCTCGCCTACATGGCCTAGTATGTTCCTGACATGCTCAAGGCATTCCCTCCATCCCTGGAGGCCAGATGTAGGTGCTTAGGTTCTGCATGGAGCAATGAACCTGTGACTAAAGCCCATTAAACTCCCACAAATCCTGCATTTTCAGGCAGGATGGGTATATATTACCTGTGAAATGTTAACTTTAATGCTTGGTATTACAAACTGTCTATTCGGCTAGTTAAGTATTGCTGATAGGTATCTTCACCCCATGCAACAAGACTTCCTTGCTTAAATAGTAGAGGAGTACATTCCTCCTTCGTTGTTTCACCATCAGACTCTTTGTGATGAGTGCGGTAAAATAGTATCTGCAAATTTTGTTGGTTTGAGATCTTAGCTTCGCTGAAATCAGCTTTACCAAACATAGCTTTTATTTCATCGATACTCTGTCCGATAGCAAGTTCTGTCATTTGGGCTCGATTGTAAGCTTGTCTATCTTCCCAATCCATTTCATCTGGAGTTGGGTCATAAGAGACCATAATGACAGCCACAAAGGCAATATAGGCAACAAATATAGATCCTATGATTACGGGGACTTTGGATTTCATTTGTACTCGGGTTCCTTGAGAGGCAATTCCAATTACTGGCTACGATACTATGCAAACTCATTGTGGTAAACGCAAAAAGACAACTTTTTGTTAACAGTTGTAAGTGTTAGCTATTAGCTTTTGGTAGTCTAAATTGCTTTAGGTTAGCATTAAGCGGCATATCTAATTGAAGTTGCACTAATTTATAACTCAGTCTAGCCAAGTGTTTGCCTGCTTCGAGTTTTTTCGCTTGTTTGGAGCCTACCTGTTCGATAGAACTGTAAATGTTAGCGAGTGATCTAAATATTTTTAACAATTCAACGGCTGATTTCGGCCCAATGCCAGGCACTCCTGGGATCTTATTACCGCTATCTCCAGCTAGTGCGAGGTAATCGATAAACTGCTTGTGCTCTACTCCGAGTTTTTGCTCCATTGCTTCAACTGTCATATAGGTTTGGTTAAAGTGATCCCATTGTTTAATGTTGGGGTGTTTTAATTGGCAAAAGCCTTTATCGGTGGATACTATGATAGCTTCACCGCCAATACTGACGAGCTTAGTGGCTAAGGTCGCGATAACGTCATCGGCCTCGGAATCCGCCTCTAACGAGGCTATATGATGTTCAGCAAGGTAGCTTTTTATATCACCGAGGCCGTTAGATAAGGCTTCTGGCATGGGTTTACGACCTTTCTTATAATCTTCATATAACGCTTTACGCCAAGAGATCGCGTTTCCATCCCAAACTATTGCTACATGAGATGGTTGGTGGAATTTCAATAGTTTCTTACAAGCGCCATGAACTCGCTCTTTGAGTCCACTTATATCTGCTTCGTTAGGTTGAGCGGCGTGGATGCGCCGCACTAAATTCATACCGTCTAGAATTAAAAATTTGTTCATTTAATTACTTTGTAGCAGGGAACGTAAGCGCTTCCTGGTAACTTCATTCGTTGTTGTGAAACAAAAGCGTTAAGGAGCTGATCCATTAATGCCATGAGTTTAGGCTCGCCTTTTAGCTCAAAGGGACCTTGTTCTTCAATTCTCTTAATGGTTTCCATTTTGACGTTGCCAGCGACAATACCGGAAAATGCTTTTCTTAGATTGGCCGCAAGCTCAGCCTTGTTGGATTGTTCATGTAGATCCAAATTGCTCATCACCTCATGAGTCGGCTCAAAAGGTAGCTGAAATTCAGGTTCTATTTTTAATGACCACTGGTATTGATAGGAGTCGCCATTATCTTTACGAAATACCTTAATTTTTTCCATCGCTTCTTTTTGAATGCGCGCCACTTCAGCTGGATTATCGATCACTATTTGATATTTGCTTTGTGCTTCTGGTCCGAGTGTTGCTGCAATGAACTCATCGATACGAAGGAAATATTCTTCACTCTCTTTTGGACCGGTTAACACCAGTGGGAAGGGAATGTCTTGATTGTGCTTGTTCAGTAAAATACCCAGTAAATAGAGTAACTCTTCTGCCGTGCCTGCACCGCCAGGAAAAATGATGATGCCATGGCCAAGTCTAACAAATGCTTCTAAACGCTTTTCAATATCCGGCAAGATAACCAGCTCGTTTACGATCTGATTTGGTGGCTCTGCAGCAATAATACTAGGTTCTGTTAAACCGATATATCTCGCATGGTTGACCCTTTGTTTAGCGTGGCCAATTGCAGCCCCTTTCATCGGACCTTCCATTGCACCTGGTCCACAACCTGTACAGATGTCGAGTTTACGTAAACCGAGCTCGTAACCGACTTCGCGAGTATATTGGTACTCTATGGCGTTGATGCTGTGCCCTCCCCAACATACTACGATATTAGGATCAAACATTGGCATGGTTCTGGCGTTACGTAATATATCGAACACAACGTTTGTGATGTGATTGGCGTTGGTGAGGTTGATATGTTTTAAGTTCTCATATCTGTCATAGATATAGACAATATCGCGTAAAACTGAAAATAGATGTTCCTGTATGCCCGCAATAATTTCGCCATCAACAAAGGCTTCTAAAGGGGGATTGGTGAGCTCTATTTTTATGCCACGCTCTCGCCTTAATACGTTGATGTTAAAATCAGAAAATCGGCTAAATAGGTCTTTAGCATTATCGCTTTGCAAGCCTGAGGCTAGTACAGCAAGCGAGCAGCTGCGATAGAGCTGGTAAAGCTCACTTTTTGCATTTTGTTTGAGACGGTCAACTTCGAGTTGCGAAAGCTGATCTAGGCTTCCTCGAGGACTTATTTTCACTATCATAGCAGCTCCTTAGCAGTGATAGTTTGGCTGTCCCTCAAAGATAGCTGGCGTTAAGAATGGGAAACGCCTGGGGAAAGCTTATGAGTCAATGATGACCCTATCTCTGCTTTGATGTTTGGCTTTATACAGCGCTGCGTCAGCTCGTTCAAAGGTTTCTGTAATGAGCTCATTTTCAATAATTTGTGCTGCGCCTATAGATACTGTAACTGTAATTCTCTGATTTTTAAACTTAAAGGGAATACTTTTTACTTTTTCCCTTACTCTATTCAGCAAAGGTTTGATATCACTTTCGCTAACATCTGGTAGCAGAAATACAAATTCTTCCCCCCCAAATCGCGAGACAAATTCAGTTTCTCTTAAAGAGTTTTTAAGAGCCATAGCAATGACTTGCAACGTTTTGTCGCCTGTACTGTGGCCAAAACTATCGTTAATCGATTTAAAGTGATCAATATCCGCGACAGCAACCCATAAAGGCTGTTTAGTGCGTTTATAGTTGCGGTATTCTATTTCCATACGTTCTTGCAAAGCAGCTCGATTTGGCAATTGCGTTAGCGTATCGAGTAAGTTTAGCTTTTGCTGTTCGAATAGACGTTCTTTATAGTTCTCTGTTTCTTTACTCAGTTCGTTAAGCTCGCGGCGCAGTGCATCGACTGATTGCCTTAACTGGATCTGCTCTCTATTTTCTAGCGCTTCTTTCCGGCTTAATGCAGTTCGTAGCGCCAGTAACTGCTCTGTTACTTGGTTTTTCAAGTGATTGATGTCATTGATATCAGTCACAGAACCATCGATATTATCTACTTGGCTATTTATCTCGCCGTTGAGTTTCTTTGCAACTTGAAAACTTTTGACTGAATGGCTGTATGAATCGGTAACGACTTCTCGTACGTTGCTTAGGGCGCCGTTGAGTATGTAAAGGAACTCTTGAGATGCGGTTTTCTCTTTAGCGATATTATCGAGCAGTAGACTGAGAACAACTTGATACGCGCTTAATAGCGTGTCGAGTTCGAATTCATCTGTTAACGATAACTTTATTGAAGAAATCTGCTCTTGTTGCTCTTTTCTAAATTCGATTTCCGACAACATTTGAGCCAGCTCTTGAGCTGATTGGCGATGTTTAGGTAACACTTCAAATTTGTCACCGAGCTTTAGCTGCTCGTTAAGGATCTCATTGTAGAAATATACAATTTTTTCAACTTTAGGAATGTAATCCCAATAGGTATGGAAAGGTTTTACTAGCTCTTTTTTAAAATAAGAGATCTCTTTCTTTAGCTTAATAGGAAGAGAATCAAGTCGCTGGATTTGGCTGATAATACTGGATAAGGAGCCGCGGCTTTCTTCTAGTTGCTGCATTACCCGGCCATATTGTTGCTTCAATATGCCATCGACCTCTTCGAGATCTGCTAGGGATTCATCTATTTGGTTAAAACGACTTAACTTGTGACGCAGTTTGGCGAGCTTGTTGTCCAGCTCAATATTTTGCCCTTTACACGCTATGCTTAATTGCGCGATAAATTGCAAAAGTAGTTGTAGCTTTTCATTGTAGTCTTCACTCATATCATCAAGGGCTTGCCTTGCTGAATACAGTTTTTGCTGTAATACACTTAGCTGAGACGTGCTGGCGACTGCGTCCTTCATTTAATTAGATTTTCCTTTATCAACACGTATAGACTCAATTTACAATTGCTTCATTAACAACTATGGCCGTTGTTTTTGAAGGCTAAATGTATATTTATTTTAACAGTAGTTCCCTGTAACTTAAATGCAAATTGGCTTTACATGAGATTGATTAATCTAACTCTGTGCTCAAGTTGACATTTTTATGACTTTTCCACCTTGGCCAAACAATATCACTCTTATGGCCATTGGTCTCTATTTTGATGATGCCACGTATTATACTTTTCTCAATATTGAGATATAGCGGCGGGACAAATATACCTGATGATGCAAATTTAAGCGGTTTTAATGTTACATAATAGTCTTTATCACTGCCAAGGGTAACTGCGGCCGATAGCATCATCTGCAAAGCGCCAAAATGTTGCTCTGCAGAAAGCTTAAGCGCTGGGTTGGTCAGCAAAGGCAGACTGACCAATCCCATGTGTAAGCTCGTATCGCCATAGTTATCATGTAAGCTATTTCTAACATTGCTTAATAGCGTCTCGGGGTTAACGTTAATATCGAAATTAAGCAGAAAAATTCCAGGGCGAATGAAGTAAATAATGCATCCTAAGTCATTAGACAGGGCGGTTAGCTGCTGTTTATTCATTTTGGTATTACATTCATACCCTTGAGCGAGGTCAGAGTTAAGCTGATCCGTTAACGATATTAAAGCGAGCGTCTTAAAGGTATTGCTATAGTAGCCAAAGTCGCGGATAAAGGCGGCATGGTTAGCTGTTTGGGTTAACGGGTCTAATAGGCTACTTCTCTCCAACTTAACAAATTTTGTTCTTAAGGTTTTCTTAATACGCCATAGATATAGAGATAGCATCGTCATTAAAGATAATGTTAACAAAGTGAGAATAAGGACTAGCTGACTGTTTGATAGCTCATCTTTTGTTTTTTGTAGGTCGCTCTTAGTTTGGCTCTGTTCAAGCTTTATTTTTTGCAGCTGAAATAGTGTTTTTGCCTGATCTTCATCATTTGCTACATGGGTATCTTTGGCTTGCAGAGTCGATATTCTTTTAATATGTTGATAAGCCGTCTTGAAGTCACCCAGTTGTTCTAAAGCCGTAGCGCTATAGTTTAATGCTTCGATATGCTCATCACTCAGTTTCATATTATCGGCTATGTTGGCGGCGGAGTTGGCGTACGTTAAAGCCTGCTCCCATTCTGAGAGGCTGCTATAAACCTGAGCAAGTAATAGATGATTGTAAACTAGGTAATGGTTACTGTTGCGCGATTCAAAGATATCACTGGCACGTAGTAGATGTGATAGCGCGTTTTTAGTGTCTTCTATTTTGTAATAAGCTTCGCCGAGGTTATGAAAGTTCAATGCCTGGGCCATATAATTGCCAAGTTTAGCGTCAATTTGTTGAGCATTTAAGTAGTAGTCAATGGTTTTATACCATTGCCCTTGCTCAGCATAAATCATTGCCATGACAGTCATCGCTGAAGATACATATGTTTCTTTGCCAAGGCGTTGATAAATATCGGACGCGCCAGTAGCGTAAAGTATTGCATCATCCCAGGACTTCAGCTCTCGATAAACCCGTGCAAGTTGCAGTTGTATATGAGCATCCTGGGTCGGATTATCCTTTGCCTTAGTATGTTTAATGGCTTCAGAGTAATGTGATAGCGCCTTTCCAAATCCTTTCTGTTTGTAATAGTACTTTCCAAGTACAGACTCTGCATGAGCACGCATATAGGGATCAGATAGCTCTAGCGCAACATCTCTTGAGCTTATTAGATACTGAAGAGCGGGCTCTTTTTGCCGCAATATCATATGGAGTACACCTAAGTTCTCATAGATGGTGAACAGCAAAACTTGCTCTTTGATATTTCTAGCTGCTGACAACTCATTGGCTGCTTGCTTATATAGCTCAATTGCAGCTTTAAAGTCCTGTTTGTTTTTGCCTGTGTAGCGACCATTTAACATCAGCACGTAACTTCTATCAAAGTCACTTTTAGCTACCAGTTCGAGCTGTTCAATGATTTTCTTAGCTGTTATATATCGCGCATTGTCTTTAGATGATAGATCGAGTGATAACCTAGCTAGCAAGCGTAATTCTTGCTCTACTTCAGCGACAGAAACACCTTTTTGAGCTGCAAACTGACGAAGTTCATTTTCATCGGTAAATTCGGGAATAATAGGCAGGTTTTTATTGACTGATTGGCGTAGTTTATTTGGATATTCTCTAAATTCCCGTTCCGTTGCAACAGCATCTCGGCTTATCGCATAAGCGGATTGGCACAGGGAAAATGATAATATTATGAAAAAGAGGGTGAACAAACTTCGCATGGGAACGTAATTCCTTGCTCTAAGCATCTGCTAAGGAGCTAAATATTTTTGTTATTTTAATTGGTGTAATTAAGCAAAATGTTATACTTTTCGGCTTAATTAAAAAAACAATAATAACAGAAGGAAGCGAGAGTGAAACCAGTAGTCCCCCTAATATTAACTTTTAGCGCATTAATTTCTCCAGCAGCGATTGCAGACGTTGATTACACAATAGATTTACTTAATCCTGAACATCATTTAGCTAAGGTCGAAGTAAGCTTTCCTAAAACATCATCATCTGCGCTAGTGGTAAATCTTCCAGTTTGGCGAACAGGTAAGTACGAAGTGTTGCCTCTGGCCGACTCTGTAAGGCTTTTTAAGGCTAAAGATGCAAGTGGAAGTGAGCTCCCATGGACAAGAACAGCAAGTGGAGAGTGGACAGTTGCGCTTGATAAGCCAACGGCGGTGACGGTTTCTTATCAATTGTACGCCAATAAACTAGGTCAAAGAGTCAACCATATTGATGCATCCCATGCATTTCTTGATGCGAGTGGTACATTTGTTTACAGCCCTGAATTTAGAGGCGAACCTATCAATGTAAGTTTGTCAGTACCTACCCAGTGGAATAGTTACTCTGGTATGGATAAAGGACAAACTGCGCATAGTTTTGCTGCTGCTAATTACGATATTTTGGTTGATTCTCCAATAGAAACTGGGATCAGCGAACATAGAGAATTTAAGGCTGACGGTAAGCAATATGAGTTGGTTATTTGGGGGGAAGGTAATTACGACATCGATAAGATGGTTGAAGATTTGAGCAAACTAAGTGGCCAAGCAGAGGTCATTTGGGACGACTATCCTTTCGAACGATATGTTTACATGGTACATGCAACCAGCGGAGCTCGTGGCGCTACCGAACACTTGAACTCAACCATTATTCAGCGTCCACGCTTCAGCTACCGCGATCGTAAAGATTATCTTGGTTTTATTAAGACGGCTTCCCATGAGTTTATTCATACCTGGAATGTCAAAGCTTACCGTCCACAAGGGTTAGTGCCTTATGACTACCAAGAGGAAGGGATTACACAATTGCTTTGGATAGCGGAAGGCTCTACCAGTTACTTTCAAAGCCAATTGCTGTTGCGTGCAGGTGTCATAACCGCAAAAGAATTTTTTGAAGATTTAGCCAAAAGAGTCGCGCAAAGCGAACAAACGCCAGGGCGAGAGATCCAGTCAATTGCCAGTGCAAGTGCCAACCAATGGGCAAGTACTGGTGGCGATTATGCTGTAAACCACAGCACCAATATTTATTCTGAAGGCTATTTGACATCATTAGCGCTTGATTTTTCATTGCTAAGTGAAACTAAGTTAAAGCATTCATATCGAGACGTTCATCGAGAGCTGTACCAATCGCATCGTATTCCTGCGGGGTATAGCATTGAAGATGTGAAGAGCATCTTGAAAAAAGTGTCTGGAACAAGCTATGAGAAGTGGTGGCAGCAGCATGTTAATTCTCCTATAAGTTTAGATTTTGAGTCTATGCTGAAGCAAGCTGGATTAATTGTAGGCTATGGCGAGGACGCGAAATCAGAGCCTTTTGTTGGGGTGACGCTGGCATCAGATAGTTTGATATTGTCACGCGTATTACGCAACGGGCCAGCATGGAATGCAGGTATCGTGCTTGGCGATGAAATCGTTGCTGTTAATGGCTTAAAAGTGACTGCTGCAGGTTTTGACTCTCGTATCAAAGACTTTAAAGCTGGTGGAGAGATCACCCTGACTTTGTTTAGTAATGACAGACTAAAAGAGGTCAAACTGACACTAGGCGAACAGAAGAGCGGCAAAATGGCGATTAGTAGCGTTGCTAAGCCAAACCGTGCTCAGAAGGCATTCCTTAAAGCCTGGTTAGGAATTGATTGGCCGTTTGATAAGGATGGGAAGTTAACAAGCGTTGACTAACGATAAAAAGGCGCCCTAGGCGCCTTTTTTACTTAAATAACTGGCTGATACTACTGGTATCAAATCGTTTTTCCGGTAATTATTTGGTATTTTACTAACAACTCCTCATCAGATTCTTTGTTGTCTGGGTCGACGGCAATACAATCGATAGGACAAACTGAAATACAAGTTGGTTTGTCGTAATGGCCTTTACATTCAGTGCAAAGTAGCGGTTCAATCTCATAGATCTCTTCGCCCATGGTAATAGCTTCATTTGGACATTCAGGTTCACACATGTCGCAGTTAATGCAGCTATCGTCGATTAATAATGCCATTGCTTGGTAGTGCCTATTTGATGGGGATAAAAAGTGTTGTTAGTACTGCTTGGCCAGTTTTATACCGAGCAGCTGTTAATTATACCACATTGCCTGCACTGTACTATCGCTTCCAATCTTTGCTGAGATTTAAACATCTTTTCTGAGCTTTGAGGCACACAATGTCGCTCCTCTTAAGCCAATATTATCCTCGATAGCAGATTGCTCTTGTGTGAATTTAGGCTCTATTTCACACCAATTCGCTAAATGAACCGCGGTTTACAGCAAAAGCCTTCGTTCGAGTGTATTAAATTACAAATGACTCTACTGTCGTCAAATGGCAAATTGTTAATCTTGCAACATGATAATATTCGTTCTAACTTGTAAGGTGTTAAATAATTGTTATTTTTCGTAACTGGCTACCAATTTGATTCATTTTAATAACGCTTACTTAGTATTGAATATTACGCGAGGTGAAACATTCACTGCGCTCGGACGATTAAGGTGTCAATAATGAAATATCAGTCTCTAAAGCTATCGGCTATTGCTCTATCATGTTCAATCGCCGTTTCTGTTCAGGCAGCTTCTACCGTGTTTATTAACGTAAACGTGTTTGACGGTAAGCAGGATAAGCTCCTTGAAAATTATCAAGTATTAGTGGTGGATAATAAAATTAATCAGATCTCTAATGGAGTTATTTCAGCACCGGGTGCTGCGGTAATTGATGGCAAAGGAATGACCTTAATGCCTGGGCTTATCGAGGGACATGGACATTTGCAGATGAATGGTAACTCTCTGCCTGATATTGAGAATAATCGTAACTGGGAGGAGTTAGCTGCTCGCTCAGCTGCACGTGCACAGTCAGCATTGATGTCCGGATTTACGACATGGCGTGATGCTGGAGGCATGGGAGCTGGACTGAAAAAAACGATCGATAGCGGTGAGTTGATCGGTCCTAGAATCTACCCATCTGGCGCATTCATTGGTCCTACGGGTTCCCACGCTGATTTTCGTAACTTCACGACACCGAACGAATCCTTTTACGGGCGTAACTCTTCCGGCGGGCGCTTAGGGATGAGCTGCACTGCTGACAGCATTGGGGATATCAAAGCATGTGCCAGACAAAACTATATGCAGGGAGCGACACAAATTAAGTTGATGTCTAGTGGTGGTGTTGCCTCCTCATTTGATCCTTGGCAGCTGAACGCGTATTCATTAGAGGAGCTTGAAGCAGCCGTCGAGGTTGCTGATGCTTATGGCTCTTATGCTATGTCTCATGCTTACAGTAAGGTTTCGCTGTTACGTAACTTAGAAGCGGGTGTGAAAACACTAGAGCATGCGTTTATGTTTGATAAGGATGTCTACAAAGCAATGAAGAAAAACGATGCGTACATGACGACTAATATGACCGCATTTTCACCTTATTTGGGGCAAATTGAGGCTATTAACTCGAATCCAGCTTCGGCACGGAAAGCTAAAACTGCTCAAGCAGCGTTTGGTAATTATATTGATAATGTAAACAAGTATCAGCCCAAGCTTGGTTTTCATGTTGACTGTGTTGGGGGAGTAGCGGCTTGTGAGCAACAATCTGATCACTCAATTTATCTGAGTGGGAAATTCCTTGGCAACCACTACACATTGTTATCGATGACATCGGTTAATGGTGAAATCGTTAAACTTTCGGGGGAGGTTCTCGATCCCTACTACGAAGGTAAACTCGGAGTCGTTGAGGAGGGAGCTTATGCCGATCTTCTATTAGTTGATGGTAATCCACTGCAAGATCTTTCAGTTATCGGCGCTAATGAGAAGTGGTTTGATGCGCCTAAGCGTGATGGTATTGAAACAATGAAAGTCATTATGAAAGATGGCGTTATCTACAAAAATACACTGTAGATATTAGGGGCTATTGCTCTTTCGAACAAAAGCAAAGCTCGAAAGAGCAACCGTGCCTAGCTAGAAACCCAAAAGGCAGCCCTTACAGGCTGTCTTGTTATAGGAGTCATGATGAAAAGACTATTGTTATTTTGTGTGTTGAGCGGTTCCGCCGCAGCAGAATATGAATCTTTGGAATGGTCGACATTAGCGCCTGCTATCAATGAACCAAGAGTTATACTGCCTGAAGTTAATGACACTCAAAAGCGCATGCTGGGCTATGTATTACAGCTGCAAAGTAAAACCGACGAGGCATCAATAGCTGATGTGAACAAGATTAAGAGCACACTGAAAAAACAGGGTATTGATGCCGATATTGCTCTGCAAGCAAGAGCAAACTATATGATGCTTGAACAACGAAAAGCCGAATCTCTAAATACGACATTGAATGGACAAAAAGTGCGTTTATCTGGGTTTGTGGTACCGATTAAATTTGCAGGGATTAAAGCTGTTGAATTCTTGTTTTTACCCCATGCTGGTGCGTGTATTCATATGCCTCCGCCTGCGGCTAATCAAGTTATAAAACTGCAATACTCCCAAGGTTTTGAAGTCAATAATGTGCAATACCCTGTTTGGGTCGAAGGCACAATAAAAGCAGATTTGAGAACGGAACGAGTGGAACTGGTCGATGGGGAAATGCCTGTCACTATGGGTTACATGATGGAAGGGGTAAGCATAGAGCACTACTATAGTGCACAAAGTAAACACCAACGACAGGATGCTGACACTTCGCTATCTCATCGTCATCAACACTAAAGTGTGAGGTTACTTATGCTCGGTAGTAAACAGAGATATATGGGGTACCCTTTAATAGTCTTGCTTGCTATTTTAGGGTTTAGGGTCAGCGCAGAGACCAACTTTGGTAGTCCCAACACTGTTGAAAATACGATTAAAGAGAATAAACGCTCGAAACAAAGTTGGCGTGAGCTGTTAGAAAAAGATCACCAGTTTACATTTGGTTTGGATTATCAGGTGTTAGGCTTATCGGCATCTAGCCCTACTCAAGGTGGCGAGGATAAAGCTGCTGGTGGCGTCGTGCGTTTATACGGTGCTTGGGATCTTATAGGACTTGAATCTGTTAATCGTGGTGGGCTCGTTTGGAAAATTGAGCACCGACATGGATATACCGATAGCTCACCAAAAGAGTTTAGCTTTATTGATCCCGGCCTGGGTTATATCGGCATGATAGGGTCTGCCTATAGTGATCAGGGGGGAAGATTAACGAACCTCTACTGGAAACAAAAGTTTAACGAAGGAAATACCGCGATTATTGCGGGATATTTGGACACATCTGACTATGTTGATACCTATGCTTTAGCTAGTCCGTGGACAGGGTTTACCAACTTGGCTTTTAGCACCGGTGCAGGTGCAATAGGGTTACCCGATGACGGTGTATTAGGTGTCGCTGTTGGTCATATGTTGAATGAAAGCCTTTATATTATTGCGGGAGTTGCCGATGCTAAAGGAAGATCGGATAAGCCTAGTGATGGTTTTAACACACTTTTTAATGATCACAAGTTTTTTAGTAGTTTTGAACTAGGCTGGACAGCTTCACAAGATCAAATCTATACCGACAATGTTCATATGACGGTATGGCATATTGATGGGGAGACACAGCATAACTTAACGCAAACCGAAGACGCCCATGGGATAAATTTTTCTGCGAGCTTCTTTGCTACACCTAGATTTATGCCCTTTATTCGCGCTGGGTTCTCAGAAGGGGACGTCGCTCTATATGATAAATCGCTCACTATAGGACTAGGTTATTTCGGATTGCTTTCGGAGAACAATAATTTGGGTTTTGCGATTAACTTTAGCGAAGTGAATGACAACTTAGCGAAGGCATATGGCGCGGCAGATAAGAAGCAGTTTACCTCTGAATTGTATTACAACATGACTATTGGTGAGTTTATTCAGCTTACTCCAAATATTCAGTATATAGATAATCCTGCAATTTCAACCGAAGAAAACACTTGGGTTCTGGGCTTAAGAGCTCGATTTTTTCTATAATAAAAAGCTCGTCTTAGACATTCAGCCATTAAAAAGGTCCCTGATATGGGACCTTTTACACGCTGTGATAAAAACTGCGTAATTAATATATCAGGCTAAAGCTAGCGCCTTGTTTATAAGTTTATTAAGCAGTAGGTTGATGTGGATTACGGGTATCTTGCCCCTGTGGCAGGTTACGCAGTAATACCGCTTTATCCAGTTCAACACCCTCTGGTACGTCTAAGAAGACAAAGTGTCCTGAACCTAGACCCGCCTCAACGCTCTGTCCTTTACGGTTGATTAGGCTATCAACTTTAATGGTTAAGTTCCCCTGTGGAGTCATCACTTCGACACTATCGCCGACTAGAAACTTGTTCTTTACATCAACCTCTGCAAGGCCTGCTTCGTTACGAACACCTGTAAACTCACCGACAAACTGTTGGGTGTCGCTAATGGAGTAGCCATAATCATAGTTTTGGTACTCATCATGCACGTGACGACGCAAGAATCCTTCGGTGTAACCGCGGTGCGCTAGTCCTTCAAGGTTATGCATTAATGTTCTGTCAAAGTCTTTACCCGATGCTGCATCTTCTATCGCTTGACGATATAGCTGCGCTGTACGCGCAACGTAGTAGAAAGACTTAGTACGTCCTTCAATTTTTAGTGAGTCAACCCCCATTTTTGTAAGGCGGTCAACATGCTGAATAGCACGCAGATCTTTAGAGTTCATGATGTAAGTGCCGTGCTCATCTTCAAATGCTGGCATGTATTCGCCTGGTCTACCGGCTTCTTGTAATAGAACCACTTGGTCTGAAGGCTCGCCAGCACCTAATGTTGGCGTTTCAATTTGCACGTCTGGGTTAACGGCAATAATGTCGCCAGTGTCAGTCTGCTTTGCTTCATGAACATCATATTTCCAACGACAAGCGTTGGTGCAAGTCCCTTGATTTGGATCGCGCTTATTAATATAGCCAGAGAGTAAGCAGCGGCCTGAATACGCCATGCACAATGCACCATGGACAAACACTTCCAGTTCAATGTCTGGGCAGCGTTGACGGATCTCTTCAATTTCATCGAGAGAAAGTTCACGAGATAGAATGACACGCTTAATACCCTGTGACTCCCAAAACTTAACCGAGGCCCAATTGATAGCGTTTGCTTGTACCGATAAATGCACCACTTGATCTGGGAAAGCTTCTCTGACCATCATGATAAGACCTGGATCAGACATAATCAGTGCATCTGGCTGCATAGCCACCACAGGCTCCATATCTTTGATATAGGTTTTTAGTTTAGCGTTATGCGGGGCAATATTACTCACCACATAAAGCTTCTTATCTAAGCTATGCGCCTCTTTAATACCTGCTGCAAGGTTTTCCATTTTGAAGTCGTTATTACGCACGCGAAGACTGTATCTTGGCTGACCTGCATAAACTGCATCAGCGCCATAGGCAAAGGCGTAACGCATATTTTTAAGTGTTCCGGCTGGGGACAGTAGCTCAGGTTTAAACATAATAACTTCTCTGTTAACGGGTAAGGTTTAGGCAAACGGTCGCGCATTTTACTTAATGCAAGGGGACTAATGCAAGGCGCAGGTATGCTTATATTAAGCGTTAATGTCGCCAAACAAGTTGTTTATCTTCAAATCTTGTGACTGCTTCTGCAATTTTCGCTTAATAAATCTTCTTTTTTAGCCGCTATATAATTTAACTGCTTGGGTGTCTATCCATCATACTGAACCCTGCATCTTCAGGTTGCATCGGTATAAGTATTAACCCTGTGCTGGTCTTTTGCACGTTTCTATGCTCAAACAACATTGAAACCTGCACTTTCAAGAGGCTTGGGTATATACTCGACCAGCCGCAAATTAATACGAATAATATAGGGAGTAAAGATGTCAAAAGAGCATCAAGTATTAGTTGGTTTGTTGAGAAAGTTAAAGGCAGATTCATTAGTATTACCGACCTTGCCAGAGGTCGCTATGAGGGTACAAGAGGTCGTAGGTCGCGACGACACTAGCCTAAAAGATGTTGCCGATATTATTGGGCAAGATCCTGCTATTTCAGCACGAATTATTCGAGTGGCAAATAGTGCTATATATTCACGAGGGATCCCAGCTGCTACCGTCAATGCTGCGATTAGTCGAATTGGGCTTGGCCAAATCAAGACGATAGCGACCTCTATTGCGATGGAGCAACTCTTTATTTCAACCAATGAGTTGGTATGGGAAGTGATGGATGAGGTATGGCGAACCTCAATTGATGTCACCTCCGCCGCGGTCGCTTTGTTGCAACTCTATAACCGCAAGCATCCTAATAGTGGACTAAATGCTGATACTCTGACACTTGCAGGCTTAGTGCATAATATTGGGGCTTTACCTGTATTGACTGAAGTCGAGGCTCACCCAGAGTTAGTTGATGATGTTAAACAGTTACGTTTATTAGTGCGTAAATTGCAAGGCCCTATAGGTCGTGCTGTTCTTAAAAACTGGGCTTTTTCACCAAGCGTAATGGAAGTTGTTGAGCGTTGGGCGGACCTGTCTTACACCAGCGAAGAGGTGGGTTATCTTGACTTTATTCGCGCGGCTGCACTATATACCGGCGAGCTACGGTCGGGTAATGAGTTAGAGGCTAGGTTGGCAGTTTTTAGCGCTAAAGCAATCCCAGTATCTCCTTCAGAGTTAGCAAGTGATGAATTTCTAGAGATTTACTACTCAATTAAAGCGAGTTATGAGTAAGCGGCTTATTAAAGGCTAGGCTATAGTTTAATACCAATTGCATTAAGTATTTGACCAGTTCAGAGCCCCTCAGCCTTTTCAATTCAAAGCGCATTGGTAAAGAAATGGTTATTTCCTTTTAAGCCAATGCAAAGCAGAAGTGGAAAGACTGAGGGGCTCACGTAGTGCGGCTGAGGTTAAACAAATTGGCAAACGCTGTATGCTTCACTATGGGATTTGGATATACGACTAAATGGATTTAGGAGGTAGAGCGAAGCAGGATGCCAGAGCCGAGAATAACTATTAGCTCAAATTCCACTACTTGCCTACAGCGTTTTGAATTTCCGCTGAATGGTCAAACTTTTAATGCAATTGGTATAAGGCAGCTTTAGAATGAATAACATCAGGTTTCCTTACAGCATCAAATTCATGAGGAACAGGCGATTAAAATGCCTAGGCAGATAACGGTTAAAGTTATATTGAATGGATAACGTTGAGCTACTCTCGATCGCATGTATGGTACTTGTGCTGCTTTTGGCTATCGCTTTTTGGCGGTTTCTGCTTTGCCGGCGCCAACTCAAGCAATTGTACTCGTCGGTAAGTCACTCTTCAGATGAACCTTATCTGCTTAATGTTTCATTAGAGAGTTCGCCACAATCACTCTCGCAAGTTGAGGAGATGGTTTCTCAATTAAAACAGCAATTGCATCAAGCTGGATTCGATAAATTAACCGGGCTAAGCAATCGCTTAAGCATGAAGCAAAAGTTGGCTAGCATGATGCCGCTCAAGCAGGGAAGTTTAGTCTTACTTGATATATATCGATTCCGTTATGTGAATGACCTTTTTGGATTTAGTTTTGGTGATGAATTGCTAAAGCAAATTGCTAACAGGATTGAAGTGGATGTCCATTCTAGTTCTGCTATCGCTAGAATGAATGAAGACGAGTTTCTGATCTATTTTCCAGATGGAATAACAGAGACTGAGCTTGATACCTTTATTGAGTATTTGCAACAGCCCTATAGTGTATTTGAAAGTCCTATTACAGTTAGAGTTCAGGTTGGTCATTTGGGGCTGGAGCGTTTTCATGGTGACATCAGCACCATGTTGCGCCGGTTAGATTTAGCCCTTAAAAAAGCTAAACAGCTCGATAGAACCATTGCTCATTATGAACTTGGTGATGACGCGGTGCAGTTGCGTGAAGTATCGATTATTAATAGCTTAGTCAAAGCGCTTCAGGACGGCGAGCTCTATATGGTCTATCAGCCTAAACAAAACTTTCAGCCACTAGGGTGTAATCAAGTTGAAGCGCTAATGCGCTGGCAACACAAAACTTTAGGCAATATCTCTCCCGCTGAGTTTATTCCGCTCGCAGAGTATGCCGGAATGATCGATTTAATTAGCCAATGGGTGCTTGATCAGGTTGTTATTCAACAGGCTAAGTGGCGTGAATTGGGGCTCGAGCTGCAAGTTGCTGTAAATTTATCGACTCAAGATTTGAAGAACCAGGCGCTTATTCAAGAGATTGAAGCTAGGTTATTCAAGTACCAACTTCCTGCTAATGCACTGTCAATAGAGCTCACAGAGAGTAAATTGATGGAAGATATTGATGGTGCTGTTCTTGCTATTAATCGATTACGCAGTATTGGGGTTGATATCGCTATTGATGACTTTGGTACAGGCCATTCTTCACTCGCATATTTGAAATACTTACCCGTTGACGAAGTAAAAATAGATCAAGCTTTTGTTGAAGGACTAGAAACCGATCCGCAAGCAAAACACATTATGGATACCAGTATTCGTTTAGCAAAAGGTTTGGGGTTTAAGGTTACTGTGGAAGGCGTTGAAACGGAGGTAGTTAAACAGATAATTGTTCAAATGGGCGTAGATAAAATTCAGGGGGATGTGTTTGCAAAGCCGCTGACTCCGGCCGAACTCGAGGTTAAGTGGCCGAAGTTGTCATCAGTTATCTAGTCGCGTTAATTAAAAAGTAACAGGCTCTGAAAATGCTTCGCCAAGTCGATTGATTAATATCTGAGGCATTGGACAAAGTTGACGGTTCTTGTTCATACATATCATCTCGATTTGTGCCGTTACTGCAGGCTTTTTAGCGTTAGGCCGCCAGATTTCTTGTTGCCAAACTGTGCGATATTTACTTTCAAAATAGAAACGAGTTCTAATATCGATAATGTCAGCAAACTCTACGCCGTCATGACAAAGCATGTCACTGCGATAAACTGCAAAACCCAAGTCATGCTCATCCCATAAACTCGCTAAGCTCTTAGCACCAATCACATGTTCACGAGCACGCTCAAAATACTTTAAGAAATTAGGGTGGTACACAACACCAGAAAAATCGGTATCTTCATAGTAGATCTGTACCGGAAAGTTAAAGGTTTTACTCTGTTGTACTGATTTAGTCGAGGGCATGTTTATTGTGGTCTAATGATAAATATTGATAAAAGTCGCACCAGTTTAACATACCTAAGTGCAAACCACTTGCTGTGGTTGATTTCAATGACTGCTTGCACGTTCAACGGTGACATAAACAGTGCTTGGCGCTAGCGTAACAATCAGTGAAATCGAGTGACTTTTAGTTGAATGTTAAAACTGTGAGACTAATTTGAGTTTTTGCCAGTAAATCTATTAGAATAACTCATTGAAATAAATCTAATGGAGTGGTGTAAAAATGGCGAACAAGACTATTGAAGTAAATACACACATGTCGGAAGGTTGGAAAGTGACGGCGGACATTCGAGAGCATCAGCTTATCATTGATCAGCCAACCGGCGGCAATGAAGGAGCTAACCCACTAGAGACGTTCATTTTCTCATTGGCTGGCTGTATTTCAACCATAGCCAAAATGGTTGCTAGAGAGCAAAAAATAGATCTGCAACAGTTTAATGTGTCGATGAAAGCACAACTTAATACTGCTGGGTTACTCGGTAAACCTTCTGAGGATCCTGTTGGTTTCAAATTGATAGATGTTATCGTAGTCATGGATGCTCAAATGAATGATATTCAGCTTGACGATGAGCAGAAAAGTCTATTTTTGGATACTGTTTGCCATCGCTGCCCTGTGCATGAAAATCTACTGAAACCTACACTTGTTAATCATAGTGTTGGTGAGTAGCAGCTAACTACACATGGTTGAGTGAGTGTGGCTTACTCCCCACTCATTCGGCTTTGCAAGGGTAACTTTTCATTCTATTATTACCCAGCCCTAATGTAATGGATACTTGTGCTGGTAGTGCTAAATATTAGCCTAACGTTAATAGCTTAACTTTCTGACTAGATACCTACTCCATTGCATTAGCTATTAGCCTCTAATTACAGTCTGCTGCAAATTGCACTTCGGAAAGTAAGGGTAATTGTAAGGTAGTATTAATTACCCCTTAATCTGCTAGAATATTGTTCAATTAGATGTAAGTTAATGCACGGACGAACAGTTCTTTATGGATCAAAGTTTATTTTTCTCGCTTATTCAAAATGCAGCGCTATTGCTAGCAATGGTGTTCGTATATGACGCGTTCCCGCGCAGTCATAAGCGAGAGTTAGATGTCCTCTGGAGAGTGGGTATTGGCGCCCTTGTCGGTGTTATTTCTATTTCGGTAATGTTGAGCCCTTGGGAATATACGACAGGCGTATTTTTTGATTCAAGAACGGTGATCCTTGGGATCTCCGGTATGTTTTTCGGTGGGATCCCGACACTTGTCGCTGTGGCTATTAGCGGCCTGTTCCGACTTAGTGAAGGAGGTGTGGCTGCATGGTCAGGGATAGGCACAATCATGACTTCGGGCCTAGTCGGCTATTTATGGGGTAAGTACCGTAAAGGCGATATTGGCGATATTCGTTTTAGGGAACTGCTGATCTTTGGCTTCAGTTTACACATTCTAGCGCTACTTTGGGGCTTGGTGTTACCCTTTGATGTTGCATTGTCACTGCTTAAACAGATCACTTTACCTTTCCTTATTATTTTCCCTATTACCACGGCTTTACTGGGAATGCTGCTATCTCGGCGCATTGAGATCCAGCGAGACCAAAAGATAAAGCTGCAAGACCACCTTTTGTTTAAATCTCATTTTCAAGCGGGCAGTATGGGCATTGCTATCACCGATGTTGATCATCAGTGGATCAAGGTGAATCCAAACCTTTGTCAAATGTTGCAATATAGTGAGCCTGAGCTACTTGAGTTACTTTGGGCTGACCTTCTACATCATAGTGACTTTAATCTTTATAGCCACTATTACGCCGATATGCTAGCGGGAGAAACCGATGAGTTTGAACTCGATATCAGACTTATTGCTAGCGACGACTCTATTGTTTATACCCATATGACTGTGGCATGCCAACGCAACCAAGATAAAGTTGAACTGGTTATTGTTGGTTTGCTTAACCGAAGCTCACAGAAACAAGCTGAAATGGCCATGCTGGCTAGCCAGGAGCAACTCGCGCTGGTGCTAGGTAGTAGTGAGCTGGGGTTCTGGGACTGGGATATTGTTAATAATAAGGTAGAGCGTAATGAACTCAGCGCTAACTTGCTGGGCTGTGATGTCACGACACTTAATGAAAACCCTAAGCTGTGGACGCGTGCAATTCACCCCAATGATAGAGTGAAAGTGCTCCGTTCTATAGATGAGCACCTCAGCGGTGTCAGCGAACAGCATAAAATAGAGTACCGAATGTATGCTCATACTGGGGAAATTCGCTGGATTTTGGATTCAGGAAAAATCGTTAGTCGGGATGAAAACAATAAACCGTTGCGTATGTGTGGAGTGCATTCTGATATCACTGATAGTAAGCGAGTCGAAGAGTCTTTAAAATTAGCTGCATCGGTTTATAACAACAGTAGCGAAGCGATGAGCGTGCAAGATGAAGCTGGTGTTATTATCACCACTAACTCAGCTTTTACCGATATTACTGGTTATAGCGAAGATGAAATTAAACAGCAAAATATTCAAGTTCTGCAGTGTAAACGTAATAATTACAGCGTATATGAACAGATTAGCTTGTCAGTAGAGGAGACGGGACGTTGGCAAGGGGAGATGTGGCTCAGACGAAAAAATGGCGAAGAGTTAGTGGTTTGGTTAACAATAAATACGCTATTTGATTCAGAAGCTCAAACAGAGCGTCGAGTGGCGCTATTTTCCGACATTACCGATAAAAAACAGGCTGAACAGATTATCTGGAAACAGGCTAATTATGATCCTTTAACTGGTTTGCCGAATCGCCGCATGTTGCTTGATTATCTTGGTAGCGAAATTTTAAAGTCAGATCGACGAGAAAAACACTTCGCATTAATGTTCCTCGATCTCGATTATTTTAAAGAGGTAAACGATACGCTTGGTCATGATATGGGAGATTTACTGTTAACTGAAGCTGCTAAGCGCCTAAAGAGCTGCATTCGAGACAGCGACGTGGTTGCCCGTTTAGGCGGTGATGAATTTACTGTGGTGCTTTCTGGGATAACAGATATAAAAGGCGTGGATAAAGTCGCCCAAAATATTTTGAATCGCCTAGCAGAACCTTTTAGCCTTGGAGAAGAAACTTCTTATATCAGTGCAAGTATTGGTATTACTCTTTATCCCGATGATGCCAGTAGTATTGAAGGGCTACTCAAACATGCTGATCAAGCCATGTATGCGGCTAAAGATCAGGGGCGTAATCGATTCCATTATTTTACACCGTCAATGCAGCGAAATGCCAAGTACCGGATGCGCTTGATCCAAGATTTACGACTTGCGGTGACCAACCAAGAGTTTGAACTTTATTATCAGCCAATAGTATGTTTAACGG
This sequence comes from Shewanella piezotolerans WP3, assembly GCF_000014885.1. NCBI lineage: Bacteria > Pseudomonadati > Pseudomonadota > Gammaproteobacteria > Alteromonadales > Shewanellaceae > Shewanella > Shewanella piezotolerans. Next base: position 3,862,251 of record NC_011566.1, on the reverse strand, counting down.
GGGATCCTAGCGTTAAAGCTGAAGCGCTTATTCGTTGGCATCACCCTAAGCGTGGCCTAGTGTCTCCCATCGAATTTATTGCTGTTGCGGAAGAAACTGGCTTAATCGTAGAGATTGGTAATTGGGTTTTTCAACAAGCTGCGCGTCAGTGCGCGCTTTGGCGTGATAGATTCGGAATTGAAGTACAGATCAGTATTAATAAATCCCCGGTACAATTTAGAGATGAAGGAGAAAGTCTTGATTCTTGGGTTGCACTGCTTAAAACGCTAAACCTTAGTCGGAACTCTATCTGCGTCGAAATTACTGAAGGTTTATTATTAGATAGTAACCAGGCTATTTACAGTAAGTTAGAGCAGTATCGCAATGCTGGCATGCAAATATCACTGGATGATTTTGGTACTGGATACTCCTCTTTAGCATACCTTAAAAAGTTCGATATCGACTTTTTAAAGATTGATCAATCTTTTACGCGAAACCTCGACAGTAATAGCGATGATTTTACCCTTTGTGAAGCGATAATTGTCATGGCACATAAGCTCGGTATGAAAGTGATAGCCGAAGGAGTAGAAACAGCCTATCAGCGTCAGGTGCTTGCAGATGCGGGTTGCGACTATGGTCAAGGTTATCTGTTCTCAAGGCCCGTTACAGCAGAAGAGTTTGAGGCTAGCTGCATCACAGCCGCTTTAGAGCATGAGCAAAATGCATCGCCGCAAGAGAGTCATTCAGACGCAATCGTGACAGTTAACAAAAGTAAGTAATTAGCATTCAGCTAGATGCTTTAGCTTTTATGCCTAATGGCTTCGCGGATAAATAGCTAGTCCCCACCGCTTTGCTGAACTTGGTAGTATTATCTGTGCTGGGTTTTTGATAGACTCCGCGCTCACTTTTACTCCTTCATTTTATAACCTGTATTGAGCCGACCATGAACTTTGATGCATTTGATCTACACCCTCACATTTTAGATGCTGTATCGAAACGCGGCTATAAAGCGCTAACCGAAGTTCAGTGCCACGTGTTACCTGTTGCAATGCTTGGGCAAGATATTATGGCTTGTGCACAAACTGGTACAGGGAAAACGGCTGCATTTGCACTCCCCTTACTCAATACCCTTGTTGGGCAAGCATTGCAGCAGAGCAAAGTTGCTGAAGAGGATACCTTTAATCAATACAGGTCTGAGTTAAAGGTTTTAGTGTTAACACCAACTCGTGAGCTTGCCATACAAGTCGCAGATAATATTCAAGCTTATGCCCAGTGTTTACCTTTTAAAACAGCAGCGGTTTATGGCGGCGCCAACATGAACCCACAGCGTAAAGCTGTACAAGCTGGAGTTGATATTTTAGTTGCGACACCTGGCAGACTGTTCGATCTAATCGGTCAGTTCGGTTTGGATTTAGGCTGCGTCACTCACTTAGTGGTTGATGAAGCCGATCGCATGCTAGATATGGGCTTTGTTAGAGATATTGAAAGAGTGAAAAGGCTGGTGGCCGTTGAGCATCAAACACTATTTTTCTCAGCCACTTATAGTGAAGAGGTAAAAGCTTTAGCGCAGAAGATGTTAGTTGCGCCTGAGTGGATCGATGTGACTACCGCAGCCACTGCCAGTAAAATAGCCCAAGAGGTTTACTTAGTTGATAAGCGTCGTAAAGCTGAATTGTTATCGGAGTTGGTAGGCCGTAATAATTGGCAGCAGGTACTGGTTTTTGTCAGTAGTAAAGAGAGTGCTGAACACTTGCATAGCGAATTGAAGCTCGATGGCGTAAAAAGTGCTGTATTTCATGGTGATAAAACGCAAGGCTCTAGAAACCGAGCATTAGAAGAGTTTAAAAACGGTAAGTTAAGAGTCATGGTCGCCACTGATGTTGCCGCGCGCGGGCTGGATATTGAGGCTTTGCCATTGGTGATTAACCTTGAGCTGCCTTTTGCAGCAGAAGATTATGTCCATCGAGTAGGGCGTACGGGACGTGCGGGCCTAGAAGGTCGAGCCATATCATTTGTATCTCCGCAAGATAAAACGATGTTGAGTGAGATTGAAACGATTATTGAAATGACACTACCTTGTATTACATTGCCAGGTTATGAACAGGGCGCCCCTTTACCTGCACGCTATCGCGATGTCACCACAAAGCCGGTGAAAGAGAGAAGCCATAATAAGCGTAAATATCAAGAAAAACGCCGTAGTGAGTCAAAATCGGGTCAAGCTAACGCGACTAAAAGTAGCGGTGATAAGAACCGTTATGGGCGTAGTAAGAATCGAACTAAGTAACGGTTACTGACAATAATGATGAGCTTGCTAATTAGCCTCATCATTGAGTCATGTCGTAGTTGAAGCATAATTTATCGCTCTTCTGCGGACTCGTCGGATAAATTAAGGATCCACCCAGCGATCTCATTAATTGAAGTTTGTTTGCCATTAAATAAGCGCATTGTTAGTCCACCATACAATAGTGCGTAAGCTTGATCAGCATTAGCTTCGCCGACAATATGCCCAAGCTCATTAATAAACTTGCTGTCGGCTATCCTCAATGCATTATCATTAGCGATATCTTGGCTGCTTTTGTTTTTTATATAATCGAGTAGCAGAGTCAGCTCACCTGTAAAGCGTTCATCTAATGCCGTGATCAACATGATGATCGCTTGCTCCTTACTTTCGGGAATAGCACTTTCTTCTTCAATTCCGTATCGCTTCTTGGGTTCCAGCGCCAACTAGGTGCAAGCGAAGGTAAACATCAAACTTAATATTAGCAAAGTGATATGTTTCATCATTAATTGCTTTGATTACTTTAATTCCTTTGATTACTTTAATTACTATCCTTAGCGAATAGACTAGCGCGTGTGAGTTATGCTCTTGTATATCGGTACTGTATGAGCACAAATTGAGGATAGTAAACAACTTGATAATTGCAAATTGGTGGGGTTATAAGGGGCTAACTGGTGAGTTATGGATACTGCATTTCCAATAACAATACCCAATGCAGCCCCCTCATATATTCACTGAATTGGGGAGATGAGCATATTTATATGAGCACAGCTTGCCGAGACAAGCTGCGCTGTTATCGGGTGATTTTGATGACTAGGGGCTGTTGATCTTTCGAGCTTAGTTTTTGTTCGGTTCTTTACCGTAAGGAATAATGCTTCTAGTACAAGGCTTGAGCGATAAAGCTTAGCTGGCTAAGTGAAAAGCTCATAACACCGTAATAGAAGCATTGAAGCGAACCCAAAGGGCCGCGTTTCTTGGCTATTTTTACTGTGTTGTAGACTATTTGTGGAGAATAACTAAACGGCATAGCCTCCGCCTTGTCAAAATAGCCAATAAACTGCGGCAAAAACAACCGTGAAAGATCAACAGCCCCTAATGATTAACAGCTGATTTTAGCTGCTTCAGAGAAGCTTGCACTTGCTCTAAAGGGGAAGCAAAATTCATTCGATAGAAGTTTTCATCTGCTTCGCCAAACCAAGTGCCAGGGGTTAATGCCATCTGCGCTTGCTCTGTTAATAGTGCTTTTAGCTCTGTTGATGAAAGTCCGAGTCCACTAAAATCAAACCAGATCTGATTGGTACCTTCTGGGACGAAGGTTTTTACCTGAGGCAGCTGTTTTGTCATAAACGCGACAATCCAATCTCGGGTATTCTGGGTATAACTTAGGAAAGAATCAAACCACTCTTTACCCTGCTGATAAGCGGCAATTGTGGCGTAGGTTGTAAATGCATTTCCGTGGTCAAGTGACATTGATGTTGAGGTCGCTTTGATTTTTTCACGTAATGCTGTGTTATCGCTGTAGATATAGCCATTAGATATACTGTTTAGTCCGAAGTTTTTCGCGGGTGATCCAATAATAGTTAGGCTGTTTTCATAATCTAATGCAGCCATACTGGTGAACGTCGAACCCTTAAAAATAATATCGGCATGTACTTCATCACTGATGATAATTGTTTGATATTTCTTAGCGATTGCGACTAACTGTTGCAGTTCTGGCTCCGTCCATACTCGGCCTACTGGGTTGTGTGGATTGCACAAAAGCACCATTTTTACTTTTCCGCTTTGCAGCTGTGCTTCAAAATTTTCAAAGTCGATGACATAACGGTCGTTTTCAATCTTCAGAGTGTTGTTGACCGCAGTGCGGCCAGCAGACTCAATTAAACGGCGGAACTGGTGGTAAACAGGTGTTTGAATGAGGATGCCATCGCCCTCATTGGTAAAGTCGCGGATTAGCATGGCGATAGCACTTAACACACCAGGCACTTGAACAAAGTGCTCAGGGTTCAACTTAAGGCCGTGGCGATCTTGGTTCCAGTCGGCAATAGCATTGAACACCGTTTTGGAGTCGAACTCATATGAGTAAGTTTCTCGGCTTACCAATTGCTGCATTGCATGAGTAATGGGGGAGGCGATAGGAAAATCCATGTCAGCGATCCAGTAGGGGATTACCTCTTCAGTGCCGTAGATTTGCTTAAGCATATTGCTATCACGTTTGATAAATTTATCGCTGATTTCAGTTTGTTTGGCTGTGACTTGGAACATTTACTCTCTCCGATTATTAGGAACTGTTGAGCTTTGGAACAAAAACTAAGTTCGAAAGGTCAACAGTTCCTAAGGTTTATACTAGTAAGACGTTGTAGGGTGAGCAAAGACGCAAATAAAGTGATTTATTAGTCGGAAACATTTTACTATTGAGATTTCTCCAATCATTCAACCAGCGTAAGTGAGTCTAGAATGCCTTTACCACTGTGAATACCACCTTCATTTTCACAGGCGGGTTTGCTGCGGATTAAATACCCTGCGTAACCATTTAATTGCGTCACCGGTTTTGAGTCGAAATAGGCACTAAATAAACCAATTTCACTGATGAGATTATCTACTTGCAGTTGCTTACCGTTACGAACAGCTAGGGTCGGTTGTTCACGTTCATGGGGATATAAACGTAGCATTAGTGCCCATGCGTCATATTCTTCAGGATCTAGTTGCGCTAGCTTTTCATTTATATCGTCACCAAATATACAGTGACCACCGCCTTCACCTTGGTTTTTTAGCACCCAATCTTGTTTGATAGCCTTACTGTTAAACCAAGCGATAGTGTCAGCGTTAATAGGTTTCATCTCAGCTAAAACCTTTTTGACTAATCTCGCTTCTGCAAGATTAAGCCCCCATCGCGCGTACTCCTCAATAGGCGTTTGAGTGAGTAGCATCTGCATGGTTTTACTGGTTGCGAGTTGCTGGCTGAAAGTCGCGTTAACCGCTACATGGTGTTGCTCTATAAATAGTCTAGTTTCACTTAAGGTTTGGCAGCATATCGACTTGTCGAGCTTGGGAACATGGTAGTCTGAATATTGATAGCCAGCACGTAAATACACCATGTCGATAGCGCCCACACCTTGTAATATTAAGCGCTGTTTTGTGCCGCTTGAAAGCTGTGAACTTAACTGTTTGAAAGTACGTCTAACGGTGCGTAGTCCAAGCTTTTGTAGCTCAACTTCAAGTAGGTGTTGATCGTAAACGTTGTCTTCATTTTCTTGAACCACCATTAGAAAAGTCGGTTTACCTGATTCTTTAAATGCAGCTCTAACCTTGGTGGCTGCTAACTTGATGGCATAGGAAAGTTGTTCAAGCCCATGGTTTTCAGCTGGGGTTGCACGCTTGTTTTCAATCCAATCATGATAAATATCAGGCCATTGACTGTGCATATAGCGGTGAAACTCGGTAGCGCGTTGGCCAAAAGGCGCCATTCCTGCTGCGATACTATTAAACTCGATAACCTTAGCACCAAGTTTACGGTCATCCATAAAATCAGTACGCATTAATAACAGCGGTTTGCGGGCAGGGTGAACTCGAGCGTTAATTTTGCCATGAGCTTGCTGATGCAGAGATAACAGTCGAGCAAAAAACGGATCGGCTTTAGCTACGCCTAACAGTGATGCCTGCAGAAAGTCGTGATCTTCAGAAACGTTATTAATCAATTTGCTCAATATTGGTGTCACTTCTACTAGCTGCTCAAATGTTTCGCTCTCCATTGTTATTGGAGCAATGCTAAAAGGGCAGTGTCTAGCGCTGTTATCAGCTTGACGAAAAGCGACTCCATGCATGATGGCCCACTCGGTCGCATCTTCAATGACTTGCTTTGTTAACAAGGAGTTGGCGTTATTGTGCATGACTTTTAATCCTATCTGTAGAGCGGCTCTATCATTACTGTTTTGCTGAGACTGCTCGATGCTAGCAGGTTTTAGGGGCGCAATAATTCGTGCGCTACTTGCTAGGACGCAGGAATAACAGAAAGGATGCAAAAATTGACAATAAATGCTGAACTAGTTATCTCTTTAGTAGATTTTGCTATGGGCTCTATCTATTGAGGATTAACATTTACTGCATTCAGGCTTTTTAGGCATGTAATCGATAATACCTTGTTGCCCTATTTCAAAGTCACAGCAAGCCATCATCTGCTCTCTAAATTTAACGCGGCTTCTTTGAACTCTACTTTTAGCGCCTGATAGCGATAACCCTAGCTCATCGGCAATCGCTTGTTGCGATATCCCTTCTAGTTCAGCCATACGCAGCGGAGTGGCATATTTTTCTGGTAATTCGTTAATTAGTGGCCGTAAACATTGGGCTAACTCTTTATGTGCTTGCGTGCTTACATCTTCCTCTTCAATCGCAAGTTCTTCTGGCAGCGCATCGAGAGGTTGGCGAGCCCGATAAAAATCCATGATGGTGTTATAAGCGATGCGATAAAGCCAGCCTTTAAGGCTTCCTTTAGATTTGAGTTGGTGCAAGTTACTACTGGCTTTGATGTAAACATCTTGCAGTATATCGTCCACCGCATCAGCATCGTCAATACGTTTGCTAACGTAGCTGCGAAGCTGCGCCTTGTGGTTTTGCCATTCAGATAACATAAAAACTGCGCCTTATAATCAATATTACATTCTAACTATGACGTTGAAATGCCGAAAAAGATGCAAAAAGTTTTATTTAATTTGTCTATATAGAGTTTTAACATCTGAAACCAAATATGTATTTTGTATTGCCTGATTAAAGAGAGTATATGGCCTAAATAGTGAAAATAACTAATGAACATCAGTCTGTGCCAACTTTGTTTTCTGTGAGATATTCAACGTTAAATACTCGAAAATGAAACAATCTCTAATCTAAAGGAATGATTTTGAAATTTCTAATTATAGTGCTCATACCGCTACTTTCTGCGTGTGCTGCCACCTCTAGTCCATCTACTGATAATACATCCGCTCAACTAGACTATATTGATTTAACCGCAGAGCTTAATAAAGAGAGGCTGGATAATTACTGGGTCTCTTATAAGAAAGTCGAACCAAGGTTCCCACTTTCTGCCGCTAAAAAGGGGATTTCTGGCTGTGTTGATTTAGTTATAGGGATCAATTCAGAAGGAAAAGCGCAAGGTTACAAAGTTCGCTCCTCCTATCCAAAGGGAGTGTTTGATAAAAGTGCCGCGGCGGCCATAGCAAAGTGGCGTTGGAAAGCTGCTGAAGCAAACCCTGAGAGAAAGCCGGTCCTTACTTCTTATCAACTGGATTTCACTGTAAATACGACACGGGACAGAGAAAAGTACATGGCCCACTGCGTTAAAGACAAGGCTTAATGAACACGTTATAAACGAACATTTTATTAATGAACATTGTGAGTTAAGAAAAGGAGTTGTCATTGCAATCTAAGTTATTAAAAATAAAATTGAAAGCTAACTCACGTACTCCGCTGGCTGCACTTATTAAATATATTGAAGCTCATATAGCGCAACCAAAGTATGAGATGCAGCAAAAAAGGCTATTACTGGGATTCGCTATTTATTGAATCTAGCTCAGAGTGTGATTTTTTGCATATGGTGAGTAAGGCCGCTGACTTTTCTACCATTTTGATTAATGAAGATGAACCTATTGCGACTCCATTTCGAGCGGTTTATGAAGACTTTCGTCGTTAGTGCTGGGCTGCTGATGGTAACACTGATATTGAAGAGGTCGCTTGCTTTAATAGTGCTATGGTGTTTGAAGTTTGTCAGCGTTAAGATAAATAATATTGTATTACTTCTTCGAATGGCGGCCATATTGGAAACATGCGATCGATTGAACCAAACAAGCACCAATCAGTATAAGAATAAGCTAACAAAACTCTTTAGCTATTTGGGCACTAAAGCCTTGTTTATTCTGCTGTGTGTGTATGTTGTTGCTTGTAGTGATACTCAGCCACAAAAGCAAGTTTGCTCAGAGGCGTGGTTTGAAAAAGTAGATAGGCAAATAACCAGCGGTGATGGTCAAGGTCATGGCCCTGATTTAGGTTCTCTGGAGTGGCGCTCAGTGGTGGAATTTAAGCTCGGAGTCAGAGGTGATGAATCATTACCTGCTGCTGACTCTGAACGCTGGTGCGCTTATATCGACCAGCATTTTATCAACTAGTACTTTTTTCGACACTAGACTTGCAGATTAATCACTTAACGAGTGAGTCTAGTGCTTTGCATGATTGCGGGCGGGCAGATTTGCTGCTTTTTAAACTCCTGCATGACTTTAAGGGTGATATCTGTTTCAAATAGCTTTTCATATTTAATGTCTAGTACGTATGCCTTTAACGTGAGTTTAATGGCAAAGTAACTGTCGCTAATATCCTGTTTAACTAACACCACGATAGGTTTTGGTAGATGAATGTAGCGACTTGAAGCTGCGGCTTCTCTAATGATGTCGGTTGCTAGTGACAAGTCTTGATCCAATGCGACATGAAAGGGGATCACCACTTGCATGTCCAGCGCACCATAATTGCCACTGACCACCACATCACTTAAAAATTTACTGTTGGGGATAGTGATAATATCGTCAGTTAAGGTGCACATACGCACAGAGCGTAGGCCGATAGCGATAATGTCGCCATAATGCCCCTCAAAAGTCACTCTATCACCAACTTGAAATGGCCTGTCTATCATTACCGTTAAGCCAGCTATAAATGAAGCTGCAAGGTCTTTCATTGCAAAGCCAACCGATACTGCCAGCGTTCCTCCGATTAACGTCAATACTCTGTCGTCGACTCTAAAGCTGAGCATAAATACTGAAATCCCTGCCGTCATATAGACAAAAAACTGGAAGAAAGATTGTAGCTTTTGCGCCAGCATTCGCCTTTGCGCAAATTGGTTACTAATCGAGTCAACGATATTTTGCGTAAATTTCAGCATTAACCAGGCAACAAACAGTACTAACATTGATATAAATACACCGCTCCAGCGGATAAGACTGGCTATTTCGGTAAGGCTATCTAGGTTAGGCGATAGCGCTTCTGCCTGCGTTTGAAAACTACAGAGTAACGTCAGCAGTATGAGCGTTGAGTATGCTTTTATTTTCATCTACTTCACCAATAAATGTTGGTTATGCAAGGTATTGGTGATGTACCTAAACCAATGCGAAGATATTTTTGCCTTGTCGTCAATCAGTTCTATAAAGCCTCGGTTCTGAAAATAACGCAGAGTATTAAGTACCTCTGCAAAGCCCAGTTGGGTACAGGCCGCTAGCTCTTCTGCTGAGGCCACCTCTAGTTGCACGATGGCACGAAGAACGGCGAGCATAGGCTTTGGCATGCTTTCGAGCTCTTTGGCATCAGGGGCCTTGAAGATCCGTACAAACACTTCGCCGGTGGTTTTATCTTGGTGAAGAGATTGTCTGAAGAAACGCAGTGCAACACTCGGGTTGCCATCGGAGTAGTCCCATAAAATACGGTAAAACCCTTGTTCCGCACGCTCTATCTCAGACAGCTCCTGTTCATCCCATTGATTAGGTAGCTTTAAGCCTGCAAAACTCAAGATATTGTCGCCATCAGTTGCAATACGGCTACTGAGTAGGGCGGCAATTTGGGTCTCATTCCAGCGTGGCATTGCAATGACTTTATCAAACAGCAAGCGTTCTCCGCGAGCGCGGTCAACGAAGCGCCAAGCTGACTGTTCAACGCCAAGCAACATGCCATGTTGATTGCGACCTCGGCGGAGTAGTTTAGATAGTTTCATTAAGTTATTTAGTCCGCCGACTTTGGGGCTAATGATGCGCTGGCAATCATCGACACAAAAAATATAGCGTTTGTCGGTATTGCGTAGCAGTTTAATTAACTCAGTTTCATCGGCATCTTCAGGTAAGCCAACAGCGCTGTTAATCTGTGCTATCAGTGCGTTGAACCCTGCATGGGGGCAATTGATGTAAATAGCATCTTCTGACTGAGCGCGGTAGATGACCCTTTTTAATAGTGTCGTGAGTCCGAGTCCGCGCTCGCTGTAAATTAGTGCCATTGCTGGGGTGGGCGCTAATACATAGCGCGCGATTTCATTGAGTTCATTGCTGGCATAATCTTCAATGAGTTCACTCTCTTCATGGCCAGGAGTAACAAATTGATAGGTTTCATCGCCTTTAATTCGCACCATATTGGCGTTCTCTTTGTCAGCCTTACTTTGTTTTGCAACCTCGACTCTAAAGAAGTAGGCCAGTGCATGTTTAACGTTTTCGTACTTAGAAAGCTTGTTAAAAAGAGCTTGGAATAGCCGTTGCGAAAACAGTCGGTATACACCGATGAATGTGGCTATTGGCGCTAAAAATAGATTGTTGCGCTTTGATATAGCCCATAAAACGTAAGTTGGTTGCTCCTCACACTGAGCTAGCTGCTTAAAGACAATGTTACGCCAATCTCTTAATGTCTTTATCAGCAGAAGCAGTAATATAAGTGTTATTAGCGTTTTAACCCAAGCGTATATTGTTCCTTGGTAAACGCTCATTGCCGTAGCTTTTAATACAATAGCTGCTATCACAATAGTCCATACCCAATGCTTTACAGTGCGAACTCGTAGCTCAACAATCTCTGACTGATTATTGTAGTGGCTATGATGTGAAGCAAACTCGGTGATGATTCGAATAATAATGACGGCGGCAAAGCTCCAGTTAATCACCACGCTGAGATAATTGATGCTATCAAGGCTAGGTAAACCGACTAAGGTATTGAGCACAACTGAAAGGGTGATAAACCAAGCTAATGGTGCCTGTATTTTATTAAGGTAACGCCAAAAAGAGTGACTAATCGGTTCGCGAGTTAGTGGTTTGCATTTAGTGTGTTCGAGTTGAGTCACTATTAACTTTGGTGCATGTTTGAGCCACCATGATAGTAGCATTGCGATTAAAGCGAGCTTGAAAACTAATACTAATAGCGGGAAAGGGGAGACTTTAAGATCCGCTATGAATGTGGCTAAGCTTCTGAGCTGGAATACGAGTTGATAGTTGATGATGGCTTCAGTGACTTGAATCTCTAATAAAAGCTGCCTGACGCCATCGGGGCCAAATCCAGTAAAGCGTTCATTAACGCTAGCTGGCACATAAGCTAAAAGATACGCTTTGTTCTGGCTAAGACTATCAAGTGAAAGCCTCGTTTGTTCAATGCTATGCCAATTTTTGTCAGTGCTAGACTTTCTAAACTGTTGCAGTCGTTGATTAAGTGCTATTGCATGAGATTGTTGCTCCTCAAACGTGTCGATGAGTATGCTAGTTGCATGCTTTTGATCTCGAACTGTCGCAATGTGCTGTTCAGGCAATGCCTTGGTTCGTTGCGCGATTGATTGACTTTGTTTAGTTAATTCGGGCGCTTCAAAAGAAGACCAATTAGCGAAAAGATAACTAGGGAGCAGTGATGCTGCAACAAATGTTAGCCATAGCATGAGCTGTTTAGGTCGCATAGAAATGTCACACTCCATAGGCAAGTTTTTGATTTGTTACCTATAAAACCTAGCAGAAGCTACAAATTTTGCCGACGTTTTCCGTTGATAGCGCTTCTGCCCTGAAAGAGTGGCATGCGTTTCGGTTGATGATTCACACATCAGTGGTGACATGGACCTCCATTCCCGATTAGAATCTCGAGCAACTTGCGTTTAAGAGCAGCCGTTATGATCCAAAAAATAATCCCGACCAATGTGATTACCGGTTTTCTCGGTGTAGGGAAGACCTCATTCATTAAAACGTTACTAAGCCAAAAACCAGCTGATGAAGTGTGGGCGGTATTAGTCAATGAATTTGGCGAAGTAGGTATTGATGCTGGCCTGCTGGGTAATGATAACCAGCAAGTAGAAATTAAAGAGGTTGCTGGCGGCTGTATGTGCTGCGCAGCAGGTCTGCCGATGCAGGTAGCAATCAATCAGTTGATTGCTAAGGCTAAGCCTGACCGTTTATTGATTGAGCCGACTGGGCTGGGTCACCCTCAAGAGGTGCTAAAGGTGTTAACTCAGGCTCATTATCAGCAAGTGTTATCAATGAAGTCATGTATTACCTTAGTTGATGCGCGAAAGCTCAGCGATAGCCGCTATACCCAGCATGAGATCTTTAATCAACAATTGCAGGTGGCTGATCTGGTTCTTGCCAGTAAAGCTGATTGCTATGATGAAGCGCTTGTTGGCGAGCTGCAAGATTACCTTAAGACTAACGTTGAAAATCAAGCCATGGCGGTAGAGCGCTGGAGTTATACGCAGCATGAAGCGTTAATGCCTGCGATTCTAACATCAATCAACTTGCCTCATAAGCTGTCTGCTGCGACAAATGTCCCAGTCGCTCAAGCTGTTACTACTGCACCCAAAACGCGTTTGCTAGATATCAACTACAGTCCGCTATTTTCGCCAGATACCAGAGCGCAACAACTTGAGTTTGATGAGCGTGGGTTAGTATGTAAGACCAAGCAAGCCGATGGTTTTTACAGTTGTGGTTGGATATTCGATGTCAGCTACGAATTTGATTTTGATAAGCTGCTTGAACTTGTAAAAGGTCTCGATGTTGTTCGTTTGAAAGCGGTGATGATCACCAATGAAGGTATCGCTGGCTTTAATGGCGTCGAGTCTGAGTTATCAATTGTTGAGCTCGATGATGCGATGGCCTCTAGAATAGAGCTACTGTCTATGTCGGCTCTCAATCGTGAGCAGGTTGAGGCGGTATTGATAGCTGCAAGTAAAAGACTTGGGTGCTAGAGATAGTTCTAAAAATGAACAGCCCCTATTTATTCATAAGTATGACTTGTATAAGCATGTCATAAAAAAGTAAAGTAGCAAAAGGAATCGTTGTTATTGCGAAATAGCAGGCCCGTATACAGGTCTTAAATTTCCAATATGAGTTTATAAAACAGGATGTTAAAAATGAAATTATTCCACAAAGCTATCTTAACTGTAGCGTTATCTACCTCAATGTTAATGGTAAGTCCACTTTCAGCCTCTGAGTTTAGTGATGCTTATAAGGCTTACAAAGCCGCTGTAGTGGCAAAAAACAGTGCTGATATTGAGCAATATGCACTGCAAGCTTATCAGCTCGGTACACAAAAATTTGCCGCCGATAGTCTCGATGTTGCCATGTTAGCGCTTAATGCTGGCGATGCATCAATTAAAAATATGCCGGCTAATACCTATACTGAAGAAAATAAAGCTAAGGCTAACGCGCAACAAAAGCAGGCGTTTGCGCTGTATAAAGTTGCACTGGTTAATTACACCAAAGAGTATGGCGCTGACGCTGTTGAGTTAATCGATCCATTAATGGGCTTAGCTGATTCCAGTAGTAAGAAAGATGCTCGTGAGTACTTAAATGATGCCATAGATATTGCTGAAGACTCAGAAAATGCAATGCTGCTGGCCGATACGCAAAAAGCCTATTTCGAAATGCTGTCGAACAGTCGTTTCTATACTCGTACCGTCCGTAATTATATGCTTGATGCTTATAAAACCTACCAACAGTTACTACCTGAAAACTCGATGACGCGAGTATTAGCTGCTTACACAGTCGGTTCAATTGAATATGCCGAGAAACATTACGATAAATCAGAAACGGCATTGTTATATGTGATTGAGCAATTCGAAGCGCTTGATTTTGATCACCCCTATGAATTGGCTGCACACGCTAAGCTGGTTGAACTTTATGAAAAGCAAGGCGAGAGTGATAAATCAACTCAGCACTGTATTGCGATTGGTAGTATGCAGCCATGGAGTCCGGAGCAGGAGCAAACCCCTTTATACCGAGTCGCTCCTGACTATCCTGTATCGTATGTGAAAAGAAGAAAAGAAGGTTCGACTCAGATAAGTTTTACAGTTAATGAGATGGGCTTTGTCGTCGATCCGGTAATTATAGGTTCAAAAGGTGGCTCGGCATTTAGCAAGACCTCACTAGAGGCATTAAAAAAATGGCGCTATGCACCTAAGTTTGTTGATGGTAAAGCGGTAGCTGCAAAGTCGAGTGTTCAGCTCGATTACACGATACAGTAATTTCATTAATATAGAGAAATAAGAAAATGAGGTGACTCGATATGAGCACCTCATTTTTTATTAGCGATAGCCAACTTAAATTGGCCTAAAAAGCTAGGTCAGATAGACATTTAAACTACAGGCACCGTGAGCACCGACAACTAAAGCTTGCTCAATATCAGCCGTTTTAGAGGGGCCTGCGATATAAGTGCCAAACTCTCCCGGTGCTAATGTCATTAGTTTCGCCGCTTGATGCATATTGGCAACAATGCTTTTGGCTTCAATGACCAGTAGTAAGTTCTCACAGATAAAAGGCGTGACTCTATGGCCAAGACTTTTATTGTTAACCCAGATAGCACCATTTTCAGCGATGCCTAGATCACCTGGGATCACGGCATAATCAATATCTTTAAGCTCATGAGCTGTATCACTGACTTCACGATTACCGATAATGCCATCGACCATGGAGATGATCTGCATGCCCTTTGCAATATGCTCATCAACCGTAGTTTGCAAGGCGCTTAGGCCACCATCGCGGTGTAGAGTACCAGCAACGGTATTTAAGCTTGCTTCAAATTGACCCACTAAGTCATCGATGCGCGGCGCGATATCAATACATGGCATCGCTTGCGGGGTGATCGCGGCACTTTTAAGTGCATTGAAAATATCCTGTTTGCTCGACATGTTATTAACCTCTGTTTTTCTTAAACCAAGCTTCAAAACTTGAGTTTGGTGCCACTGGTAACTCGCGATATTTACCCCATGCTCCTGAGAAGGGCTTAAGCACACTACCTGGTAGTATTTTTAATGCTGTACGGGCGATGCCCATTGAACAGTTAAGTGCCGTTTCACTGGCCATAAACTTACCCACTAATGGCATGTAGCTAGACTTACCGTAAGGCAGTTTTCCAGCTTCCGATTTCAGTCTTCTATGGTGGTGAATAATCTTGTCCAGTGGCACTTTTGTTGGGCATACATAGGAGCAACTGCCGCATAATGTACAAGCCCAAGGAATGGAGTTGGTATCATCATTTTGCGCGCCAACGGCAATACCAATCGGCCCTGGAATGGTGTAGTTATAGCTGTAACCACCAGAGCGGCGATAAACCGGGCAGGTATTTAGGCAGCCACCACAGCGAATGCATTTTAGAGACTCTGCTAAGATCTTATCTTTAAGCATCTCAGTGCGGCCATTATCGACAATAATGACATGCATCTCTCCGCCTTGCTGTGGGCCGCGGTAGAAAGAGCTATAGGTAGTTATTGGTTGACCAGTAGCATTTCTTGCCAGTGTTCGTAGCAGCACGGCAGCGCTATCAAGATCGGGTACGACTTTGTCGATCCCCATTGAGTGCAGTTGCAACTTAGGTAAGTTAGCGCCCATATCGGCATTACCTTCGTTAGTACAAACCACCACTGCACCTTTATCAGCTACCGCCATATTGACGCCTGTCATTGCCGCATCGGCAGACAGAAACTGTTCACGTAGATGGCGGCGCGCAGCCCGGGTTAAATAAAGCGGATCGGATGCGCCAGCATCGGTGCCGAGCTTTTCATGAAATAGGTCGCCCACTTCCTCTTTTTTCATGTGGATCGCTGGCACCACAATATGCGATGGCGGCATTTTAGCAAGCTGAATAATTCGCTCACCTAAATCGGTATCTATCACCTCAATACCACGGTCTTCCAAATAGGGATTCATGTGGCACTCTTCGGTGAGCATCGATTTTGATTTAACCACTTTTTTGACTTGGTGCTTGGCCAAGATTTGATGCACTATTTTATTATGCTCTGCACCATCTTTTGCCCAGTGAACTTTGATGTTGTTGGCGGTACAGTTTTTCTCAAACTCTTCTAAATACTCAGTTAAATGCGTCAGAGTATGCAGTTTCATTTCTGAGCCAATTTGGCGCAACTGCTCCCACTCAGGCAAACTTCCTGCCGCTCTGTCACGTTTTTCACGCAGCATCCAAAGGGCCTTAGAGTGCCAATCTACCCGAGACTCATCTTTACAGAAGATCTCCGCTTTATGGGCATGAACGTTAGATTTTGAAGTCGACATGTCTGCTCCTATAGCGCTGCATTAATGATCTGCGCGATGTGGCGCGTCTCAATCGGTAATTTTTGGCGTCTCACCATACCGTCAATATGCAGTAGGCAAGAGGGATCAAATCCAACGGCGTATTTAGCGCCGGTTGCCGCATGAGCTTGAGCTTTATCTTTACCCATCTTGGCTGATACAGCGCCTTCATCGACCGCAAATGTGCCACCGAAACCGCAGCACTCATCGCGTCTATTGGGGTAGACAATATCAATCTCAGGTATGGCAGCCAGCACAGCTTCGAACTTGTTCATGCGCGGTCCCATCTGCTCACTCGGTGTGGCCAAGTCCAGCATGCGAATACCATGACAGCTCATCTGTAGGCTAATTTTGTGGGGGAAGGGCTTGCTAAATGCCGGAATAGGCGCGACATCATGCAAGAACTCTGTTAATTCATATAGTTTTGCTATAACAGCTTGCGCTTCTGGGCTGTCATCAAACTCATGAAAATTTTCTTTTGCAGCGACTAAGCAAGATGCAGCAGGGCAGACGATGGCATCGCATTCAACACCTTTAAAGGCATTGAGCAGTTTTAAAGTGGTTTTTTTGGCTTCGTTAAAGCAGCCTGAGTTTGTCATTGGTTGGCCGCAGCAGGTTTGACCGCTAGGCAGGATGACTTGGTGACCGAGTTTCTCTAGTAGTTCAAGTGTCGCGATCCCAACTTCTGGGACCATTTGGTTCACTAGACACGGAATGAAAAGTGCTATCTTCATTGTGCTTTCTCTTCTATTTGCAGACATTATTATGCGATTTAAGAGCCGCAAAAAGCCTGCACGAAGCGGACTTTAACTTAGCTCGATATTCGCTTTAGATTTCCTCACCCGATTAATATAGGCGCATAACCTTATAAAAAGTAGTGCTAATTTAGTAAATAAGGAGGGGGACTTTTGCAAAAATGAAAATAAGCTAGGTAACTGTATAATATGGATATATTGAGTTAAAGCTCTAATCTTGTAAATCTTATATTTGAAAAGTGGAGGGAGTGAGGTTGAGAATGGTATGTTAATGAAAAGCAAAAAGAATTAGAGGCTGAGATAGCCTCTAATTCTTTACCTTTATCCTGCTAAGCTTAAGTTTGTTCGCTGGTCACCAACAGGTGAAGCTAAGCAAGTTATTTAATGCTGATACTATCGGCTGCACTCTTCTAGCAAGTACGCTAAGTGGCGGTATGACACACCGCTGTGTTGAGTTAAGCCAACTTCACACATGCGGTTAGCGTAATAGCCCTCTTTTACATCAACAGGAATGAGCTTTTTGATATTACGTAGCGCACAGGCATTGATTTCAGGCTTATAAAGCCCTTTCTCACCCGCGTAACCACAGCAATCAATACCCGCTGGACGTATCACTTGTGTGCTACAAGCATCGACAATCGCTTGCATTTTTGGCTCAATCTTCATCTTACGTGCGCTGCAACCAAGGTGCAGTGCCACTGCAGGTTTCTTAGCGGTTATGGTTAACTTATCCAACAGTTTGTCATGGATAAAGTCGACCATGTCAACAATCTCGACCTTATCGGTTAATGAGCTATCAGCAGCAAGAGTGCGATAAGTACAAGATAATGCATCAATAATGACTGGCAGTTTTCCACCCTGCGTCATAGAGGCGACCGCTTCAATCAGCTCTTTACGTTTTGCATCGGCGTTCTTAAAATCGCCCTTTGATTCCCACATTTGACCACAGCATAGGTCACGGGTTTTCTCTGGGGTGATGACGTTGTAACCTGAACGTTCTAGCAAGGTCACGACCACTTCTGGCAAGGTTCTATTGTCGGGATCTTTTGGCGTCGGACCAAAGGTGCGGCCACCACAGGCGGGGAAGTAAACTACGGTTTCTTGCCCTGGAATTGGCGCTGAGAGCTTAGGTAGCTTGCCACCTTTAGGGAAGTCTGGATTCCAGTAAGGCACTTCTTTAGTGACGACTCGCCCCGCTTTCATTATCGCTCCGGTGACGGCGCTACCAGTGATCTTGTGGATAGTGCCTAATACGTCAAAGCCTGTGCTAATAACTTGGTTAACTGCGCCAAAGTGCTTAGCTTGGAAGTCGAGTACTTTTTGCTCTGTGGTGCTGATGTAAGGGGTTCTTAACTTGCGCACTAACTGACCCATGCTGTTGTCAACAGGGCAGGCGATAGTACATAGCTGACAAGCTGCGCAGGTATCAACTACATCGTATTTAGCGGCTGCACGCATTTCGCTGGCAGCTTGCTTATCACCAGATTGTTCTAAGCGCTCAATTTCACGCAAAGTCGCAATACGCTGTCGTGGTGACATATTAAGCGCTGATGTTGGGCAGGTTTTTTCACAGAAACCACATTCAATGCACTTGTCGACGAGATCATCAACAACTGGGCAGGGCTTAATATTCTTCACGTGAATCTGGCTATCGTCGTTAAGAATAACGCCAGGGTTTAGCAAACCTTGTGGGTCAAAAATCTGCTTAATACGTTTCATTAAGGTATAAGCATCGCTGCCCCATTCCATCTCTACAAAGGGGGCCACGGCACGGCCGGTGCCATGCTCTGCTTTCATTGAGCCGTCATACTTGTTGATCACCATTTCAGCGACATCCTGCATAAAAGCATGGAAGCGCTCAATGTCGGCTTGCGAGTTGAATGTTGGGGTGATGATAAAGTGGAAGTTTCCGGCTAAGGCGTGACCATAAATCACGCCTTCTGGGTAGTTGTGTTTATGGAATAGCTCGGTTAAATCGTGAGCAGCCGCCGCAAGATGTTCTAGCTCAAAAGCAACATCTTCAATGATGACAGAAGTCCCTTTTGGTCGCTCGCCGCCAATAATTGGGAACAGTCCCGAGCGCATCGCCCAATACTGACCAAATACTGCTGGGTCGTCACTAAAGGTGATAGGGCGCTCAGTATCAATATGGGCAAGTTTTGCAATAACATCTTGGGTGTAGCGCTCAAGCGTCTCTTTATCGTTAGCACGGGATTCAATAAGCAAAATTGAAGCGCCTTCAGGTAGCTCTGACAGCCATAAAGGCATGCCTTGTTTACCTGTGACAGACTTAATCGATGCCCAATCCAGCAGTTCGGCAGCGGCTACACTATCGCCAACTAACGGTGGAATCGCTTTTGCCGCATCTTCCATGTTGAAAAATACCGCCATTGCCGATGCTTTAAAGCGCGCTTCATCGACGGTGTTGTAGGTCACCTCTTCCACAAAAGCGAGAGTGCCTTCGGCGCCAACAATCAAATGGTTGATAAGCTCAAACGGATCGCTAAAGTCGACCAACGCATTAAGGCTATATCCGGTAGTGTTCTTAATAGAGAATTTTTTGCGAATTCGGTCAGCTAACGTTTGATTGCTAACGGTCATTTCAGCTAAATCGAGTAGCGATTTTATCAGCTGTGGATGAGACTCACTGAAGGCTGCTTTTGACTTTTCGCTGCCAGTATCAAGTTCACTGCCATCCGCAAAAAGTAACTTTGCAGATGCAATGGTTTGATAGCTGTTTTGCGCAGTACCACAACACATGCCAGAGGCATTATTTGACACAATCCCGCCTATTTTTGCTGAGGCAAGTGTCGCTGGGTCGGGACCAATTTTCTTATTTAGCGGTTTAAGGGCTGCGTTTGCATCAGCACCTATCACCGCTGTACCTAACGTAATTTGCTCTGCATCATCACTGACTCTTAAGGTTCTGAATCCATCATGGCCCAAAATGAGCAGAATGCCCTCACCAATGGCTTGACCTGAAAGGCTAGTTCCAGCCGCTCTAAAGGTGACTGGCGCGCCGTAAGTACGCGCAATTGCCAGTGTACGCTTAGCTTGCTCTATCGTGTCAGCGTGGACAACTATTTCTGGCACAATTCTGAAATAACTGGCGTCAGTTGACCAAGCAAACCGGCGCACAGGATCATTTGTTGCTGCGTCTTCACCGACTTGCCTACGTAGATCTCTTAATACAGCTTCATAATTAATTGACATCAATTCTATCTCTACACACTTTTTATAAGAGTGGATGAAAGCCGTTCTATGCGGCTTTCTCAATTATTATTGTTATTAATTTTTAGCTTGGGACTAGAAACCGCCCCACAGCGCGGCAATTGTACCAGCGACTAAAGCATAGCCTAGTGCGACGGGCATGGTTTTACGAATGATCTCTGATTCGCGTCCTGCCATACCTACAACGGTTGCAGCAGCTACCACATTCATCACACACATCATGTTACCAGCGTTAGCACCAATACCTTGCATGGCTAAGATTAGCGCATGATTTGCACCTATGTTATCGGCAACACTGTACTGCAGCCCTGAAAACATCATATTTGAAAAGGTCGCTGAGCCCGACAAGAATGCACCAAATATCCCTACAATGGGGGAAACCCAAGCCCAAACTGCGCCCATGCTACCAGCTAGTGTGTCAGCCAATGCAACAGGCATAGAGGCAAGCCCTGAGGCGTTTTCTCCCGAGTTAAGGAAAATTTTCACCATAGGTACGGATGCACCTAACGAGATAATGGTCGGCACCATAGATTTACAAGAAACTGAAATAGACTCTTTAATAGCAGACGATTTCATTCTAAACAGGAAGAAGCCTAAGATACACACCAACACAAAGAACGCGCCGGGAGCATAAAGTGTTGCAAAACCCGCTTTTAGCTCTGTCCCCAGCAGGCCAGTCCAGCTGATATTAAAGCCCGTTAACCAAGCTTTAAGAGGTTCAACTGTACGTGATAGTACTAGCAGTGCGGCCATAATAATGTATGGAGACCAAGCCGCTACTTGCGAGAATTGAGTATCAGTGGCAACTTGTTTGCGCTCTTGGCCATCATTTTCGGCAAAATCATTCCAAGGCTCTTTTGGTAGTAGGTACCCTTTCTTAGCGACAGGGATCACAATTGCCATCCCGACAAGCGCACCAATTACTGATGGGAACTCCGGGCCTGCAAAGTAGTTAATCAATCAAGCTGGAATAGTGAACGACAGACCTGCGAATAGCGCAAACTTCCAGATAGCTAAGCCCTCTTTAAATGACTTATTACGACCAAAGAAGCCAGTAAGGATGGCGACCATGGTTAATGGAATAAGCGTGCCAGTGATTAAATCTATGGTGATCATGTGCATGGCAATAAACTGCGCGTAGTCGGCAAAGCTGCCACCGTGCTGAGCAATTTGTTCTGCAGCCATGTTGACACCGCCTTGAGTAAGGCCTTGGTCCATACCGAACAATACGGGGAGACCAATTGCGCCGAATGATACTGATGTTGAGTCAGCAATTAGCGCGACCACCGCTGCGGCAATCGGAGGTATACCCAATAACACTAATAGCGGGGCACCAATTGCCGCCGGAGTACCAAAACCTGCCGAGCCTTCAATAAACGAGCCAAATAACCAACAGATAATAATGACTTGTACGCGAGCATCAGCACTAATGTTGGTAAATCCTGCGCGAATAGTATCCATTGCGCCAGAATATTTAAGGGTATTAAGTAGGAAAACAGCACCAAAAATAATGGTCAATGGCGTTAAGGCTGAAAGCAGACCTTCAACCACAGAGGCGGCCAGAAAAGTGGTATCCATTTGCCAAACAAAGACAGCTGCCAGTCCGGTGAAAACCATGGAAATGGGCATTGCTCTTGATGCTGGCATCCGTAAAAGCACCAAAAACAGCATTACACTGATTATCGGAGTTAAGCTTGCGAGTAGTTGAATAAAGGTCATGCGAGCCTCGTTTTTATTAGGTGGCGAACTTCAATTGTGTTACCCGGCTATTGTTTAGTTTTTAATACAAGCGGGTTGAGGTGTGTACTAAACGTTAATTAGGCTAACGCTAATATGATCTAGATCAGTTTGTACCTCAATTGTGGTTGATAATGCTAGTGGTGAGATGCGCCGAGGTTTGTCAGATTTTTTGAATGTGATCCAGATCACGTTCACTTTTCTGCAAAATGCAGAAAAAGTTATATAAAAAGCTATTGACTGCATTTTTATGATAATTCGTCTGGTAAAACAGTGGGAAATAGTAAGTAGATAGCATTGTTTGATCTAATACTTTCGTTTCTTAGTGTTAGCTTTGGTTGCAGCAACAAAAGCTAAGTGTGATCTGGGTCGCAACTCTGGCGTGGCGCAACCTAAGCCTCAGGAAATAGTTAATGTAATCTGTTGATACTGTTGGTTTTGATTCTTTTTAGATGAGGTTTTATTATTACTTTATTAGTGATGCGTATTATTATTAATGCCGTGATTATGTAACCAATAAAGATGTTAATAACGGCATTAATGAGTGACTTTGGTGGCTGGAACATCGACTTGTTACAACACTGTTGTGATTTTAAGACGCTGCATAAGGGAGGGCAGAGCCTGTAGCATTACTACCGACTCTGAAGCCGAGATTAGAATAGCTTACTACCCCAGCCTAACTTGGTTCGTAATACATGGAAATAGTTGTGACCTTTAGGGTGGATTAACCTTAACGTATCAGCGCTACGCTTAACGATAATCTCATCACCAGGGAGCACAGATAAATTGACATGTCCATCACAGCTCACCTCTAAGTTGTCACCATTGTGTGGTGACACCACAAGTTTAATAATACTGCAGGCATCGACCACTATTGGTCTACAAGAGAGAGTATGCGGAAACATGGGGACTAAAATCATCGCTTCCAAGTTAGGTGTGAGGATCGCGCCCCCTGCTGATAACGAGTAAGCGGTCGAGCCAGTTGGCGTTGATACAATCATACCGTCAGCACGCTGGCTATACATGAATTTGTCATCAATATAGACTTCAAACTCAATCATATGGGCAATTTTGCCTGGGTGAAGCACGGCTTCGTTGACTGCGGTGTTACTCGACTTAAGCTCACCATGACGGTGCACCTCTGCTTCAAGCAAGAAACGCTGCTCAGTATCAAACTCCCCCTCTAGTACTTTTGATAAAGCTTCCTCAAAGGTGTCTGGTGGCAGGTCGGTTAAAAAGCCTAAATTACCTCGGTTAACGCCAATAACGGCGATATCAAATCTCGCGAGTACCCGCGCGGCGCCAAGCATATTACCGTCACCACCAACAACAATCGCTAAGTCACAATTGGCGCCGATCTCTAACAGATCAACGCTATGGGTATGTGAACCCACGTCACTTGCCACCCGCTCTTCAACCAAGACGCTGTAGCCTTGCATGGTTAACCAATGATGCAATCTCTTTAGGGTGAGATTGGTTCCTTCATGGTTAGGTTTGCCAATAAGTCCAATAGTGTGAAAGGTATTGCTCATATTTGTGTCAGATCCGGCTTTAGGCCTTGAAACCTCAAAATTGATCCCCATAATATGCCCAGAGCATGCAGAAACAAAGCATTTTTAGCTGGAGCAAAAATGAGCAACGAAACAAATAAAGCACAAGATAACCAAATTGATGAGCAAGTTGAATCGATTGTAGAAGGTGAGCTACTGACAGAAGGTAGTGATGAAGCCTCTTTAATGGATGAACTGACTCAAGCGAACTTTCGTGTTGAAGAGCTAGAGAAGGCTTTGCAAGAAGCGCAATCAACTGTGGATTCACAAAAAGACTCAGTGATCCGAGCGGCTGCTGAAGTGGACAACATTCGCCGCCGTGCAGCGATTGATGTCGAGAAAGCGCGTAAGTTTGCGCTTGAGAAGTTTGCCAACGAACTGCTACCTGTACTCGATAACATGGAGCGAGCGCTTCAGGGAACCGATGCAGAAGCTGAAGCGACTAAAGCGATTTATGAAGGCGTTGAGCTAACCGCTAAGAGTTTTGTTAGCGCAGTAGAGAAGTTTGGTTTAACGCAAGTTGACCCTCAAGGTGAAGCGTTTAACCCTGAGCTGCATCAAGCAATCGGTATGCAGCCAAGCACTGATTTTGCAGCCAATACTGTGATGATGGTGATGCAGAAAGGCTACACCCTTAACGAGCGTTTACTGCGCCCTGCAATGGTGATGGTGTCACAAGGCTAGTTGCCAAATAGGCTTACCCAATAAAGTGGCCAAATAGACTGACCTGATTAAAAAAGTTGAAACGCCAGTAAGTGAAAGCTTACTGGCATTTTTTATGCCTGAGCTTCTCGCTCAACATCACCATTCATCAGCTTATATCAGCTTATATCGCTAGGGAGGCGCTCTCACTATAGTTATATTCTGAGTCGTTAATTTAAATGAAAAGGACTTCAAAGTTATGCGATACAAAGCAGCCTATATGGTGCTAGGGGGAGTTTGCATGTTTACTTCGGTAGAACCAACTCGAACCATTGGAAAGGAATCTTGTACTATTAGTTCAACCGATATCATGCAATGGTCATTGTCAATGACCAATACAGTTTATGCCGGCACGGATGGAAATCATCGGCCACCCGATTCAGCTGAGCCAGGCGCAGAAGAGGAGATGGAAACAGTTGAAACAGTAGGGTTATATGATCCTCGTCGGGATATAGACTGGGAAGATGAATGGCGCAGTGACAGAGATGACGAAATAGATACCAGTGTGCATTCATCTGACAGAGGCTTACACCCGGATGGCCGACCGAACACCAGCAAGAAGCCGAAGAAAGAAACTAAAAAAGAGTGTCAGGAAGATCAGGAACCAGTGTCTACTTGTAGAGTTAATGTTGTAGACGCTTATAAAACAGATCTTGCTAATGAATGCTCTGGTCCTCCTTCTGTTTCAGTTGGTGTAGGTCGCGACATTGGGTTTGAAGTCTCCTATGATTTCTACGAGCCATGTGTCGAGACTGAAAAGGCGGACAGGGATTTGGGATATGAAGCGTGTGCTGACGATGAAGCAAAACGTGTTAACGCTTGCAAGTAATTGCAGTAAGGGATGAATAATATGAACAACAAGCTTTCATTTAGTACTTTAGCCGCAGCAGGGTTGTGCCTTGTCGCTAGCGTGGGCTTTTACTACTTTTATCAAACTGAGGAAACAGTTGTTAGCAGCAAACTGGACGTACAGTCGGCAAATACTGATGACTTGGCAGCGCGGCAAGCTAAAGTGGCAACGAGCAGAGCGATAACAAAAAAGGTTGCAACGCTTGCCGTTATCGAGCCAAGCGCTGCGCCTCAGCAAGCTGAAACTAGCGGCTTAAAGAGCTTTGATGAGGACTGGTGCTCAGCAGGTAGAGAGCTGAGCGAAGAAGATAATCGTCTGGCGCAGTCGCAACAAGCAGATTGGGATGAGTATCAAGGTGTTGGCAAGGTTAAGCCTGGCTACGCAATGAGCGATAGCGATGAACGTTACCCAGGTAATAGCTTCGTGGCTTCCTATCAAGAGCTGCCAAAGCAAGAATTAAGAGCACTGGCGGTGGCAGGTGATAAGTGGGCAATGGTTGCCTATATTCAAGAGCGGCACGGAGATACTAAGCTTAAAATCGATATTGCTAAGCAGTTGTTGGTCATGGGGGCAACTCATCATGCACTTCAATATATAGTGACACGGTCGATGATAGCGGCCAAAACGACTGACTCAAAAGAGGCGACTAAACAGGCTGCTACGGCGTTAAGTTACGCCTTGTGGGGCGTTGAGCATTACAGCACTAAAGGGTTGTTAGCATATTTTGCATTAGGTTCTGGCAGTTTCTTTGGTGATTATACCAAGCCTGATGTGCTGTTGCAGCATGCCGGTGTCAGTGTGCAGCAACAATATGATGCGCTTTCAGCATGGGTAGAGGAGGAGCGCGAAAAATTAGGCATCAACACGCAGCAGCCACCGAAAGCCGCCATCAGAGATTTTGCTGTATCTGTCGCTCATTATCGATACAAGTACCCTGAAAGTATTGAACTTATCGGCGGTTTAGCCATCACTGAAAGTGACCGATTTAACAATACCCCTTGTGTTAATGAAGGTTTGGCCGGTTTTATTGAAAGCTCACGCTAAAGTTTGAAGTCAGCGCTAATCGTTTAGCTGTTCAGGCTTGCAACTTAATGCCAGCACATTATGTTGCTGGCATTTTTTATCCCTGGATTAGAACGATATTACTCACTACCGTTTACCGCTGCATTTTTTTGCAGGCTGGAAATTGGCTAATTAACTTGAAAAGCATCGCAGCTCAAAGCGATTACGCTGTAACTGATAGTTGTGAGCATTTTAGCCACTTACTACACGGCAGCAGGTGACTAAGCACAATTGCTACGACATTAGTTTAATTTATCTTTTGTTATTGTTGGTAATACTATTAACGTATATTGCATGTTATTGATTGTTAATTATTTGTTGTTTTTTTTGTTGCTTATGTAGGGTGCCTTGGCTGATTACAGCATATCACTCACCGGTACGAGAGGAATTGAAAGCAATTTCACGGACACTGGAACGACGACAAGGAACGCAACGGAATGCAGATAAGCAAGATAGACAAAAAAATATTCAAAGTGGCTTTATTGGCTTTGGTGATGAGTAGTGCTAGTTTTTTAAGTTGGGCAGAGGGTGACAAACCCGGACCTACGACTCAAGACGGAGTTACGGTCGTGGGAAAAAGACCTAGCCCGCAAAAAATGATCATAGAGTCCTCACCTGGAAGAGATGGACAAGTCCATTCCACTAGTACTGGGGGCACTGGAGAGAACAGCAGAAACGAGCCTCCAAAAGAAGAGAAACAAGAAGAACCAGAAGAGGAAAAGGAAACCAAAGAGAAGTGTGAGGCGGATAGTGACACGAAATATGCTACTTGTAATGCTACCCAATCTGCAATCTACAGAAATACTCTGACACAATCATGCGCTGGACGAGGTACTGTTTCTGCAGGTGGTAATGCTGTATATGTTGAAGCTGGTGTATCCTTTGACTCTTACACCCAATGTAAAGACATTGCACAGGCTGACAGGAATAACGCCTTACATGTATGCACTGTATTTCAAACAAACCGTATTGCAAGTTGCCTATAGAATTTAAAACGGAATAAATTAAATGACAAATAAGCTTTTACTCTGGAGCCTCGTATGCGTTGGTTTATGCCTCATTGGTTTAATTATTTTTTTCGACTCTAATCAAGTAGAAGAAGCTGAAGGCATAAACAATCCTGCACTTGAATCGCTAAGCAGTGAAAGCTTAGCTGCTTACAAGGCAATTGAAGACACGGCACCTGCAACAAAACTTAGAGCCACTACTGCAGTACAGGCTATACCGCAACAAGCTAGTGACAAGGCTAGAAAGAGTTTCGATGATGCATGGTGTAACGCAGTAAAAGAGCTGAGCCCTGAGGATATTATTTTGGCTGAGTCGCAAGTTGCAGATTGGGATGAGTACCAAGGTCGGGCGAGTATGAAAAGTGCGAGTGAGATTAACTTAGATGATGCAAACCATCCAAATAATAGCTTTGTGGTTTCCTATCAAGAGCTGCCGAAGGCTGAGTTAAAAGAGCTGGCCTCTGCTGGCGATAAATGGGCGATGGTGACTTTAGTCCAGGAGGCGTATGGTGACAAGGAGTTCAAATATCAGATCGCCAAGCAATTACTGGTCGAAGGAGCTTCTTATTATGCACTTGAATATTTGGTTATACAGGAACTAAGTGCGGCTAAAAGCAGTTATCGACGCTCTGGTGATACTAAAGAGGCTACCGACCATATTATTAGTGCGTTGACTTACGCTTTTTGGGGAGTCGAGAACTATAATATTGCTGGGCTTAGTACTTATTTGGGAGTTAGCTCAAGAGGGTATTTTGATGGTTATATCGGGCCAGATGTAGTGTTAGCTCACTCAAGTGAACTTGTTAAGCAGCGTTATAATCAGTTATCTACATGGGTAGAAAGCGAACGTGAGATATTAGGTATCACTGCTTCGCAGCCGAGTAAGGGGGCTATCAACAACTTTGCGCTCAACGTGGCTATTCGACGAAACATGCACCCTGAACGAGTTGAGCACCTCAGTGAATTCAATGTCACTGAAAATGACCGTCTTAGCAGCACCCCTTGTGTTAGTGAGTTCATGGTTAGTTTGTCACAAGATTAACCGTTAAGCTTCACTCTAAAATCCAGTAGATTAAAACTGAATGCTAGCACATTATGTTGCTGGCATTTTTTATGCCTGAGCTTCTCGCTCAACATCACCAATCATCACCAATCATCAGCTTATATCAGCTTATATCGCTAGGGAGGCGCTCTCACTATAGCTATATTCGGAGTCGTTAATTTAAATGAAAAGGACTTCAAAGTTATGCGATACAAAGCGGCCTATATGGTGCTAGGGGGAGTTTGCATGTTTACTTCGGTAGAACCAACTCGAAGCATTGGAAAGGAATCTTGTACTATTAGTTCAACCGATATCATGCAATGGTCATTGTCAATGACCAATATAGTTTATGCCGGCACGGATGGAAATCATCGCCCACCCGATTCAGCTGAGCCAGGCGCAGAAGAGGAGATGGAAACAGTTGAATTTGTAGGGTCATATGATGATCGTTGGGATATAAACTATGAAGATGAATGATGCGTGTGTATCTGTATCACTTTATTGAAAATAGCTAAAGCTTAGCGTTGAATCATTGCGACTAACTGTAAGTATCTTTATGTTATTGATATAAATATATTTAATAGCTTTATTTTTAAGTTTGACACAAACTTACATCTGAAATAACAACCTGTATAAATATTTAAAGGACTAAATAATTGAAGACAATACATTGGTTATTGGCCATTGCGGTTACCTTTACATTCGGCTTTTGGCTAGGAGGATTCACTAGCATACCCTCTCCCGCTGAAGTGAGTAAAACCTCGGTACTAGGTGGTGATAACAGTGGAGAACTGGCAAGTATAAGTTACATGGAGGGGAGCGATAAGCTCGCATCTTGCAAACCAGACATCAGTAAGAATATTGCTAATACATATGCAGAAATAGAGCAGCTTTTACTGGATTTAGAAGAAAACCCAAAAAATAAAACAGCACACATAAAGCTTTACAGCATTATCAGTGAGCTTTCACTTACCGAGCTAGAAACACTATCAATAACATTAGATAGTAGAAACAAAGTGCAGCGCGATTTGTTACTGCCGTTAATAACGTCACAGTTAATTGAGCTTGCTCCCAGAAAAGTATTACCTTTTATTGAGCAATACAAGCCATTGCCCGATAGCGATCCTTATTTACAACATGTAAAAGCTGTTTTAGCAGCAAAAGATTCTGAGTTTGGCTTTGAGATCTTCGAAGAAGACCTTATAGCCGCTGACAGTGACACCGGTGTTCCTGCTAATCGTGAGTTTATTTCAATACTCGCTAAGCACAATCTAGAACTGCTGATGCATTTGCTTGTGCAGTATAAAAACAAAGAGATTGATATATCATCAGAACTTTTATCAATTAGCTACCGCTTAGAAACTAGTGATGAATTTAGCGGCTTTTATGATGAGCTACGCAAGCTTAACGATATTGGCTTACTTGCTAGCCCCCTTATGCAGTGGCTAGAAATCTCGCCAGATGATGTTTTTGCCAAGTTAAACCTGATAGAGGATGTTGATGAGCGCAAAATGCTTATCGAAGACGCCTATAATACTTGGATGTATGTAGACCCAGAAACGGCCGCAAATAAACGACTGGCTGATGCTTCTAACAAAAAATCCGAACTAACGGATATTTTACGTTGGTGGCCAGACGATGAATCTGAGCAGGCATGGGCTTGGTTGTCCCAACAAGATGGGATAGATATCAATAGTTTTAAAATACAATTGTTAGATGAGTTAAGTTATTCCTCCCCCGATTTCTTGCTAAAACATTTAGCCGACGTTCCATTAGATAATGATGAAAAAACATCCTTTAATCATAAAATATATTCAGGACTAAAACGACGTAGCAGTGAAGAAGCACAGCAATTTCTAACGACTTTATCTTTATCCAGTCAAGCAGACGTGCAAGCATTAATTGATGAAAAGGAAACGCCTAAGACCACTCCCCGAGAGAGTTATCGAGACAGTATCAATAAGGGATTCAATCAATATTTCCATTATAAAGAAGCCAAAGCCTTTGCTGTCGCTATTGACGATGATGGCGCGTTTTCATGGGGATATAGTGTTAACAGAAAAGATCAACAAAGTGCGAATAAAGCTGCACTAGAGATTTGCCAAAAAAATCGTCGAAAAAGTAAGGTCACTGACGACTGCAAAATTTATGCGAAAGGAGATAGTAAGCTATTTAATTTGTAAGTGACGAACAGGACTTAATATCGGCTAATCTAAAACCACAACGCTATAAAGTAAAAAAGGACTGCAATCGCAGTCCTTTTTTATGTCTTGTGTTGATTGCTGTTTAAGCCGTTTACGCTAAGTAGTCAGCAATCTGCTTTTCGATACCTGCGGCATCAAGCCTAAGTTCACTGATAATTTCATCAGGTGCGCCATGTTTGATAAACTCATCTGGCAAGCCGATTTGCAGCACAGGTTTTGGCAACTTAAGTGTTTGCAGTAGCTCAAGTACCCCTGAGCCAGCGCCGCCCATAATGGCATTTTCTTCAACGGTTACCAGCACATCATGGGTTTCAGCCAACTCTTTAATCAAGTCGACATCAAGCGGTTTAACAAAACGCATGTCGGCAACGGTGGCATCGAATGCTTCTGCAGCAACTAAACTATTTGCCAGTGTAGTACCAAAGTTAAGGATGGCTATTTTTTGTCCTTGGCGCTTAATCAAGCCTTTACCAATTGGCAGAGCCGTCATGGTTTCGACTTGCTTAGCACCTGTAGCACTGCCACGAGGATAACGCACTGCCGTTGGCCCCGCTTTATAGCAATAGCCAGTGTAAAGCATCTGCCGACACTCGTTTTCATCAGATGGTGCCATGATGACCATATTAGGCACGGTACGCATAAAACTTAAGTCAAACGCACCTTGGTGAGTTGGACCATCTGCGCCAACAATACCACCACGATCGATAGCAAACACCACAGGTAGTTTCTGCAGCGCCACATCGTGGATCAGCTGATCGTAACCACGCTGTAAGAAAGTCGAGTAGATTGCAACTACAGGTGTATAGCCTTCACAGGCAAAACCTGCACCTAAGGTGACCGCATGCTGCTCGGCAATTGCGGCATCGAAATATTGCTTAGGGAAGCGCTGAGAAAACTCAACCATACCAGAGCCTTCGCGCATTGCTGGGGTGATAGCTAATAGCTTTTCATCTTTCTCAGCCACATCACAAAGCCACTTACCGAACACTTGCGAGAAGGTTGGGTCGCTTGGTTTGCTAGCCGGCTTTTCAAAGGTTGAGGGGTCAAACTTAGGCACTGCATGCCAGCCGATTGGATCTTTTTCAGCAGGCTCATAACCACGACCTTTTTTGGTCATGATATGCAAAATCTGGGGGCCGCTGAGGTTACGCATATTGCGTAAGGTCTCAACTAAGGCGTCAACGTCATGGCCATCAATAGGGCCAATATAATTAAAGCCGAGCTCTTCAAACATAGTGCCAGGAACAACCATGCCTTTAAGGTGCTCTTCGGTGCGCTTCGCCATCTCTTTGATAACAGGCATGCCTTTAAGCACCTTTTTGCTGTTTTCACGGATAGTGGTGTAGAAACGTCCTGACATAAGCTGAGCAAGATGGTTGTTGAGAGCACCAACGTTTTCAGAGATAGACATCTCATTGTCGTTTAGGATCACCAGCATGTCGTTGTGTAGATCACCAGCGTGATTCATGGCTTCAAACACCATGCCGCCAGTCATAGCGCCATCGCCAATAACGGAGACAACTTTACGACCCGCTTGCTCTTTTTCAGCAGCAACAGCCATTGCTAGTGCAGCGCTCACGGAAGTTCCTGAGTGGCCAACACTAAAGGTGTCGTATTCACTCTCTTCGCGCCAAGGGAAAGGATGAACCCCCCCTTTTTGGCGAATAGTGTGCATTCTTTCGCGACGACCAGTAAGGATTTTATGAGGGTAGGCCTGGTGGCCAACATCCCAAATTAGTCGATCAAACGGCGTATTATAGACATAGTGGATCGCCACTGTCAGTTCGACAGTGCCAAGGCCTGATGCAAAATGGCCACTTGATTTACCCACTGACTTCAAAAGGAAACCTCTCAGTTCGTCAGCCAATTGTGGCAGAACGGCTTGAGGGAGCTGTCTCAGCTCATCAGGGGTATTTGCCTGTGCTAGCACAGGAAATTGAGAAATATCAAAACTCATATCGAGATTCTTTGTCTCTTATTTATACTCTTCGCACAATGATATAACGGGCGAATTCGGCAATTAACTGGCTATTGTATGGTAATTTAGCCAGCGCTGATAGTGCGTCCTCAATCAAACTTGAAGCAGTTTGTTGGGCGCCTTCTAAACCAAGCAACTTCGGATAAGTGCTCTTATTTGAATCTGTGTCAGAACCTTGAGGTTTTCCAAGCTCTTCGGTACTGGCAATAATGTCTAAAACATCGTCTTGTACCTGAAATGCCAGCCCTATGGCGTCAGCAAAATCGACTAAAGCTTGTCGTTCATCATCGTTAATCTTTGCGGCAATAATAGCAAACTCGACTGCGCAGCGGATTAGTGCACCCGTTTTGAGCTTATGCAGTTGAATAAGGGTGGCTAATTCTATCTGTTTATCTGTGGCACTTAAGTCCATCGCTTGACCGCCGCACATGCCACTGTAACCAGAGGCATTTGCCAAGGCTTTAACCATGGCTAAATTCTGTGATGGGGCAATATTTTTAATTGGCTCACTGATGATTTCAAATGCCAGAGCTTGCAAGGCATCGCCAGCAAGAATGGCTGTTGCTTCATCATAAGCGATATGTACAGTCGGCTGACCGCGGCGTAGTGCGTCGTCATCCATGGCGGGAAGGTCGTCATGGATAAGTGAGTATGCATGAACACATTCAATTGCTGCGGCACAAGAATCTAATGTTTCGAGTTTAACGTTTAGCATCTCGCCGATGGCATAAACCAAGAATGGTCGAATGCGTTTGCCGCCAATTAGGGCACCATGTTTCATCGCAGCTTTTAGCTTAGGATCGATATCGTCAAGCGCATCAATACGCGTCGCGAGAAGCTGGTTTATACGTTGTTGGTAGGTAACAAGTGACTCTGCTAACAATTACTCGCCCTCAACGTCGTAAGGCTTAAGCGTGTCAACACCCTCATCAGCCATAAGCACAGCGACTTTTTGCTGGGCATTTTCTAGTTTCCCTTGGCTATTACGCACAAGCTTAATTCCACGCTCGAATTGCTTTAATGCGTCATCGAGAGAGACATCACCGTGCTCTAAGTCAGCAACTATTTTTTCTAGTTCGGAAAGTGATTCTTCAAAAGAGAGGTTTTCTGGTTTTTTTGCCACGATGATCATTCCTAGAATTAAGCGATACACAAAGTATATCAGCAGGGCACAAGGGTCAAATTAAGCCGTTGACTATTTGCACAAAAGCACGTTTTCGTGTGAAAAAAGTCCACTTAAAGCATATTTATACCAATTGCATTAAGTATTTGACCAGTTCAGAGCCCCCTCAGTCTTTTCAATTCAAAGCGCTTTGGTAAAGAAATGGTCATTCCCTTTTAAGACAATGCAAAGCAGAAGTGGAAAGACTGAGGTGCTCACGAAGTGCGGGTTTCAAAACGTTGTATGCTTCATTATAGGATTTGGATATAGAATAACTATTAGCTCAAATCCCACTACTTGCCTACAGCGTTTTGAATTCCCGCTGAATGGTCAAACTTTTAATGCAATTGGTATTATTTACTCTATTCCATCAGCAACTTTTGGTAATCGTCTGTTGAGTGAATACGTGAAATATACATTTGGGATCTATTTTAACGGATTTAACGTAACAATTGCGGGAAATATCACTCAAGAGATCTTCACTTTGGTCGCTATATTAGGTGCAATGTTGAAAATGTGAGTGCTATTTAGCCGTTTATTTACGTGGTGCTTGCTGTCACGTTGCAAGCGTAATATTGTCGCTTATGGATTTTATCGACGCTAGCGTTTTTAGTTATTATTGTGAGCATTCAATTGTATTAGCAGCGTGATTATATTGGTATTTGAGGAGCAATTTTGGATTTAGCAACCCTAATAGGACTGATTGGTGCATTCGCGTTTGTTATCATGGCGATGGCAAGTGGCGGTGGGATAGGGATTTTCATTAACGTGCCCTCTATCTTGATTGTGATGATAGGTTCACTGTTTGTTGTGATGATGAAGTATAACCTCAAGCAATTTTTCGGCGCTGCTAAAATTGCCGCCAAAGCATTCATTTTTAAAATTGATAAACCTGAAGATCTAATTGAGCAGTCAATAACGATGGCTGATGCTGCTCGCAAAGGTGGCTTTTTGGCGTTAGAAGAGGCTGAAATTAGCAACAGCTTTATGCAAAAAGCGGTCGATATGCTGGTGGATGGCCATGATGGTGACGTGGTTCGCGACGCGTTAGAAAAAGATATTGCCTTGACCGAGCAGCGCCATAAAACTGGTGTGGGTATTTTTAAATCCATCGGTGATGTGGCGCCGGCGATGGGCATGATTGGTACGCTGATTGGTTTGGTGGGTATGTTATCAAATATGGATGATCCTAAATCCATTGGTCCAGCAATGGCGGTTGCTCTACTGACGACACTTTATGGCGCCGTAGTGGCTAACATGGTTGCGATACCGATAGCGGATAAATTGTCCTTAAGAATGGGCGAAGAGATGCTAAATCGAAATCTAATCATGGATGCAGTTCTGGCTATTCAAGATGGCCAAAACCCTCGTGTCATTGAGGGGTTCCTAAAAAATTATCTTTCTGAAAAAGCTCGCACAATAGATACCTTGGACGGGGCTTAGCTCCATGGCAAAGAAAGTCAAATGTGACTGTCCGCCACCTGGGGCGCCGCTATGGTTGGCAACCTTTGCCGATTTGATGTCTTTGTTGATGTGCTTTTTTGTACTATTGCTCGCATTCTCAGAAATGGATGTGATGAAGTTTAAGCAAATTGCCGGCTCCATGAAATATGCTTTTGGGGTACAAAATAAGGTAGAAGTTAAAGATATTCCTAAAGGAACATCGGTCATTGCATTGGAGTTTAGGCCTGGGAGGCCTGAGTCTACCCCTATTGAAATCATCAATCAGCAAACCAATGAAATGACTGAGCCTATGCTAGAGTTTCAGGAAGGTGAAGATGACAGTGCAGGTGGCGTACAGCAGCAACGTGGTGAGCAGCGTGGCGGTGAGTCATCGTCGACAGCCCAAGAGCAAGAAGATGCGCAAGCGCTAGCCAAGTCAACTTCAGAGTCTAAAAGTGAAGCCTCTAAAGCAGAAGCTGCTGCACAGGAAGAAATTAATCAGCAAGTTAAGAAAATGGCGCAAGAGCTCAATAAAGAGATTGTTGATGGTGCGATTGAAATAGAATCTCTAGGTCAGCAGATTATTATTCGAATTCGAGAAAAAGGCGCCTTTGCATCGGGTTCTGGTTTTTTACAGCCACGCTTCAAGCCAATTGTTAGACGAGTCGGTGAGCTGCTAAAAGATGTTCCTGGTATTGTGACCGTATCGGGACACACCGATGATTGGAATATTTCTAATGAGCTTTATAGCTCAAACTGGGATCTGTCGAGCAAGCGGGCTGTAGCTGTTGCCCATGAAATGATAAGAGTGAAAGGGTTTGATCAGCAGCGGCTCAAGGTTGTGGGAATGGCTTCATCGGCGCCATTGGTCGAAAATAACTCTCAAGCAAATAGGGCGCGCAATCGCCGTGTTGAAATCGCTATCGAACAGGGCAAGGCAAAAGAATCTGACGAGATCCAAGTCTCAAAATAGTTAATCTACCCTCGCGAGCAGATAGCAGCTATCGTTGCTATCTGCACTTCATTTAGGGGTTCCTCTGCTTTATATGTGACTTTCAACGTTGCAAAGACGAATATTCGCCGATAATGACAGATCAGATATACGCAAACGTGTCGGGATATTGTTATAATCCACCCATTGCTGTTTAAATTTGCCCCCGCGGAAGACCAATGAAATTTATCGTAAAACTGTTCCCTGAAATCATGATGAAAAGCAAGCCGGTAAGAATGCGCTTTACCAAAATGCTTGAAACCAATATTCGTAATGTACTTAAAAAAGTGGATGAGTCTGCAAAAGTACAACGTCAATGGGACAAAATCATGGTGATGGTGCCAGATGATAGACCTGATTTGATTGAAGCATTTGGCGAGCGCTTAGCTTGTATTCCCGGTATTGCCCATGTACTGCAAGTGAATGTAAGCACGTTTGAGTCTGTTGATGATATCTATCAGCAAACGTTAGCCGTGTATAAAGACCAGCTAGCTGGAAAGACATTTTGTGTGCGCGTTAAGCGTGCGGGTAAACATGACTTTAACTCGATTGAAGTTGAACGCTATGTTGGTGGTGGTCTAAACCAGTTTACTGAAGCTGCTGGCGTACGCCTGAAAAATCCTGACATGACGGTTAATCTAGAAATAGATAACGAACAGCTTTATCTCGTTGATAAACGTATTCAAGGTCTTGGTGGTTTCCCTATGGCGACCCAAGAGGACGTGTTATCGCTAATATCGGGTGGCTTTGACTCAGGTGTTTCTAGCTATCAGTTTATTAAGCGTGGTTCGCGTACTCACTACTGCTTTTTTAATTTAGGTGGCGATCAACACGAAATTGGTGTTAAGCAGGTTGCCTACCATTTATGGCAGAAATACGGTGAATCACACAAAGTTAAGTTTATCTCAGTACCATTTGATCCTGTTGTGCAAGAGATTCTAGAGCGAGTCGATAATGGACAGATGGGCGTTGTACTTAAACGTATGATGATGCGAGCAGCTGCACGCGTTGCTGACAAAATGGGGATCCAAGCTCTGGTCACCGGTGAAGCGATGGGGCAAGTCTCTAGCCAAACCTTGACTAACCTCAATGTCATTGACCGTTGTACAGAGCAGCTTATATTGCGGCCGTTAATTGCGATGGATAAGCAGGATATTATTAATATAAGCCGCGAGATTGGTACAGAGGACTTTGCTAAGTCGATCCCAGAGTACTGCGGCGTGATTTCACAGAAACCAACGGTGAAAGCGGTACTGTCAAAAGTAGAAGCAGAAGAAGCTAAATTCTCTGATGATCTCATTGATAGAGTGATTCAAGATGCTGTCATTATTGACATCAAAGAGATTGCAACTCAGATGGACACCAAAATTACTGAAGCTGAAACCGTTGCTGCAATCAGTGCAGATGAAGTGATTATTGATGTACGTGCGCCTGAAGAGGAAGAGAAAGATCCGCTAGAAATTGAAGGAATTGAAACCAAGACTATTCCATTCTATAAGTTAGCGACTCAATTTGCAGATTTGGACAAAGATAAGACTTACTTATTGTATTGCGATCGCGGTGTGATGAGTAAGCTACAGGCGCTTTATTTGCAAGAGCAGGGTTACAGTAATGTTAAGGTTTACCGACCTTAAAAGAGTAGCAGCTAAACTACTTGATGAAAAAGCGACTTAAAGGTCGCTTTTTTTGTGATGTTTAAAGTGGAATATTTTTCAATAGACACAAAAAAGCCACCCTTCGTAGGTGGCTTTTTTATATATTAATAACGAGACAGAGATGGTTTTCCATCTATGGCTTAACTTTATCTGTCGATTAAAGTGCCTGAGAGCGTCTCTACTGTATTAATATTTGTTAAGTGATTAGTCAGCGAGCTGAACTGTTTTAGTCGCTTTGTCTTCTTGCTGCTCTTCAGCAACAAGCATAGTGTTTAGCTCTTCAGTTAACTGTACCTGCATCAACTCCATGCTTTCTGCTAAGTTAGCAGTTAATGTCGCTTCAAGGTCAGTGGTATCAACAGCAATTTCATCTGCGCTAACAGTGGTAGAAGCTGATAGAAGTGCGATAACAAATACAGTTTTAAGGTTTAACATGTTCAATAGCCTCCAGGCTTAAATTTGGGTTTGTTAGACACTCCCCAATTACGTCGTAGAGGCTGTCCAACTAGTATCATTTTGTTGGCGCAAAATTTAACCAAAAACACTGGCCTTTACAAACGATAAAATGTAACAATACTCATTAGAAAAACTAATTAAAAAACGGGATCTCGATCACTATGGCCAGACGACTACCCCCCCTTAATGCGGTGAAGGCATTTGAGGCTGCAGCAAGGCATTTGAGCTTTACACGGGCGGCGGAGGAACTGTTTGTGACTCAAGCGGCAGTGAGTCATCAAATTAAGGCGCTTGAAGAATATTTAGGGCTAAAGTTATTCAGGCGTAAAAACCGCTCTCTTTTATTAACAGAAGAGGGACAAAGTTACTTTCTTGATATCAAAGATATCTTTACACAACTTGCTGACGCGACCGATAGATTACTCGCAAGAAGTGCTATAGGCTCCTTAACTGTAGCGACTTCTCCGAGTTTTGCTATTCAGTGGTTAGTACCTCGGCTTGCCAAGTTTAGTGAAAAAAATCCAGATATTGATGTACGAATTAAAGCCGTGGATGATGAGGATGGTTCGTTGACGGATGACGTCGATGTTGCCATCTATTATGGCCTTGGAAACTGGAGTGGAATGCGAGCCGATAAACTGCGTAATGAAGTGCTTATTCCAGTTTGTTCACCGATGTTGTTAAGTGGTCCTAAGCCATTAGAGAAACCAAGTGATCTTAAAAATCACACTCTGTTACATGATTCTAGCCGTCAAGATTGGCAAGCTTGGTTTAGACAATGTGGGATTACGGATATTAATGTGAACCAAGGTCCCATATTTAGTCACTCCTCTTTAGTGTTACAAGCTGCTGCTCATGGACAAGGTGTAGCGCTAGGCTACAGTGTACTCGCTAGACCTGATATTAAAGCCGGTCGTTTGGTATGCCCATTTCCTGAGGTTCTAGTCAGTAAAAATGCATATTATTTAGTTTGCCAGCAAAATCATGCAGACATTGGTAAGGTTGCGGCCTTTAGAGAGTGGATGCTTGATATGTTTGAAGAGGAGACTCGTAGTGAGCTCCTTACCGGATAGATTAAAGCAAGCTTACTTAGATGGGGCGATTTCAACTGCCGTGGAACAGCTAAGTGCCGATGAGCTGACCTATGATGCTAGCGAATACCTTTTAACGCCGCTAGCTGCTAATGATAAGCAAAACTGCGATACGCTAATTATTCTGGCTCATGGTGCGGGTGCAAATATGCAGCATGAGTTTATGGCGATGCTGGCTAGCGGCCTTGCTCAAGCAAATGCACAAGTTGTGCGCTTCAATTTTCCTTATATGCGTGCTAATGCTATCGATGGTAAACGACGTCCGCCAGATCGAGCGCCAAAATTGATTGCAGATTATGCCTTGCAATTAAGCATCTTAAAGCAGCATTTTAGGCCTCAAAGAATATTCTTAGTGGGTAAGTCGATGGGAGGACGTATGTCTGCCATTCTGGCTGAAAGCTTGTCAGTTGACGGTGTCGTGTGCCTTGGTTATCCCTTTATCCCGCTAAAAGGTGGTGAGCCTCGGCTTGACCCAATCGAGAAGTGCAAAGCACCGCTTATGGTTATTCAAGGCGAGCGCGATAAGTTTGGTCATAAAGGTTTAGTTGAAACCTGGCCAGCAATGGGAAAAGTTAAATTGCACTGGTTAACCGATGGCGATCATAGTTTTAAACCAAGAAAGTCGTCAGGTACCACGTTTGAGGCTAATCTAGCGAAAGCTATTTCACAGATCCAGACGTTTATAGGCTGACAATGCTTTGACGTCGTAGTGTCGAGCTAGCGTAAATTTAATCTAACTCACAGCATTAGGTTGATGAGGTTCAGGAGGCTAAATGCGTAGTGGTTTTTTATTATTGGCAGCGTTAAGTGGTTTTATGGCGGTAGCCCTTGGGGCATTTGGCGCGCACGGGCTTAAGAATGTTGCCTCTGCCGAGATGATAGCAATCTTCAATCTTGGAGTTGAGTATCAGTTTTATCATACCTTTGCATTGATTGTGGTAGCTTTCGCTGGCCATTGGCTTAAATCTCGTCTATTGGATTGGGCTGGTTATCTCTTTATGTTGGGTATTGTGCTGTTTTCAGGTTCGCTCTACTTATATGCGTTACTTGGCACTAAGTGGACAGGTCCCGTTACACCGCTGGGTGGTGTTTGTTTTCTTCTTGGTTGGTTGTTTATTGCTGTCGCAGTGTGGAGAAACCGAGTTAAAGAGCTCGATTAAACAGTACGGCAATATACTGGCAGTACCCTACTGGGCAGTAAAAGTGTAAAATAGCGGGCAGCAGTTTTGTTGGCCGCTATTTTTATTTGTTATCTTCAGGAAATTCAATGATAAACCTATTTTTATTTTGCCGTGCTGGTTATGAGAAAGATTGCGCGGCAGAGATCCAAGTGCGTGCCGCTGAGCTCGATATTGGTGGTTTTGTTAAAACAAACACCAATGATGCTTATGTGATATTTCAGTGTTTCCAAGCGGGTGATGCTGAGATATTAGCAAAGAATATCAGTCTCGATTCGTTGATTTTTGCTAGACAGATGTTTGCCGCTAAAGCGCTATTAAAGGGATTACCTGAACAAGATCGTATCACACCTATTGTCGAAGCTTTGGCTGATATACATTAGGCGGGTGAGTTACGAGTTGAAACACCTGATACCAATGAAGCAAAAGAGCTGTCTAACTTCTGTCGTAAGTTTACGGTGCCGTTAAGGCAAGCGTTAAGAAAGTCGGGTAACTTGTTGGAGAAGGAAAATCCTAAGCGCCCGATTATTCACGTCTGTTTTGTTGCCCCTGGCCAAGCTTATGTTGGCTTCTCATTAAGCAATAACAGTTCTCCATACTTTATGGGGATCCCACGTCTTAGAGTCGCAGCTGATGCACCAAGTCGTTCTACTTTAAAATTGGATGAAGCCTTTATTCACTTTATTCCTAAAGATGAGCAAGAGACCCGTCTTAGCAGTGGTATGAGAGCGG
Organism: Shewanella piezotolerans WP3; assembly: GCF_000014885.1. NCBI lineage: Bacteria > Pseudomonadati > Pseudomonadota > Gammaproteobacteria > Alteromonadales > Shewanellaceae > Shewanella > Shewanella piezotolerans. The sequence goes on along the minus strand of NC_011566.1, from coordinate 3,821,114 downwards.
TTGATCTCGGTGCTTGTCCAGGCGGTTGGACTTATCAGCTGGTAAGGCGTGGTATGTTTGTCGCTGCGGTTGATAATGGTCCTATGGATGAAAAGTTAATGGAAACGGGTCAGGTAAAGCATTACCAAGCTGACGGTTTTCGTTTTGAACCGCCAAGAAAGAATATCACTTGGTTGGTTTGTGACATGATTGAAAAACCGGCTCGAGTGGCTGAGCTTGTTGAGGCTTGGGCGATTAATGGTTGGTTTAAGGAAGCGATATTTAATTTAAAGTTGCCAATGAAGGCACGCTATAAAGAAGTGACTACCATACTGGACACTATGGCTGATATTTTGAAAGAGAATGGCATTAAAGACTTTAGCATGGCGGCTAAGCATCTTTACCATGACCGTGACGAAGTCACTGTACATTTATGTTTAAAACCAGCACAGCCCACTTCATAAAGTTCGCTTAATCAAAAAGGCCCCAAGTGTTAAACACTTAGGGCCTTTTTAGTATGCATAGCGAAAGAACTTCTATCTACGAAAGACGCTCAATAACAGCTTGTGTGAAATCAGTTGTACCGTGAGTACCACCCAGATCGCGAGTTGTACGGTCACCTTCTTCAATCACTGCTGTGATTGCATTGCGAATAAGCTCTGCTTTGTCGCTCATGCCTAGGTATTCAAGCATTTGAATTGATGCTAGAACTACTGATGTCGGGTTCGCAAGATTCTTTCCTGCAATATCTGGCGCACTGCCATGTACAGCTTCAAAAATTGCAGCATCGCTACCAATGTTTGCACCTGGTGCCATACCAAGACCACCTACAAGACCGGCACAAAGATCTGACAAGATATCACCAAATAAGTTGGTGGTAACAATCACGTCAAAGATTTCAGGACTCATGACTAACTTCATACATGTTGCATCAACAATCATCTCTTCTGTTTCGATGTCTGGGTAGCGCTGGCTAACTTCGCGTGCGACTTTTAAAAACAGACCAGAAGTTGACTTCATAATATTAGCTTTATGGACGATAGTAACCTTTTTACGACCCTCTTTACGGGCTAGCTCGTAAGCAAAAGTCGTAATTTGCTCAGCACCTTGGCGAGTAATAATACTAGTCGCTTCAGCGGTTGCACCATCATCTGATACGGTTTGGCCTAGGCCTGAATACATGCCTTCGGTATTTTCACGAACAGTGATGATATCGATATTGTCGTAACGTGCTTGAGTACCTTTAAAAGATAATACTGGGCGCACGTTAGCGTAAAGGCTAAATTGCTTACGTAGGCTTACGTTAATAGAGGTAAAACCTTCACCGACAGGAGTCGTTAAAGGGCCTTTAAGCGTAATACGGTTTTTTTCAATTAAATCAAGCGTGCGTTGAGGCACTAGTTCACCGTGCTTCTCGAGAGCAACAAGACCTGCGTCTGCAAATTCATAGTCAAAATTACAACCCGCTTTATCAAGAATTTTTAGTGCTGAATCGATAATGCTTGGGCCAATCCCATCACCTGGGATGACGGTTATAGTTCTTTTTGTCATGGATAATCCTACCGCGCTGAGGCGTTACTGCAATTGTCTAACCATGTCTTAAGGACATAGCAAGTGATTAAAGGTCTGTTGCTAATCATGCTGCACTTGAAGAAATACTGGCTTCATCTGTGTTTTAGGTCATACCTGACGTGTAAACATCTGAGTCATATCAGCATTTATTCAAGGGCAACAGCTTCCATTAAAGGAGTAGCAACATCCCTTAGTATTATTTTCGTTTTGTGCGACGTATTTTAAACACTTTTAAACACTTTTCACAGGAAAAGGTGAGCAATCTCACGTTTTTTTCTGTAGGGTAACTTGCATAAATCACCGCTAATGACGATGATTGATCGTTAAAGGTTAAAAAAGTCTACTTTAGTCTAATAACTATATAAAAATGAGGAAGACCTTGAAGTCATTACCTATGAAATCTCTGCTGTTATTTTCGGCGAGTCTATTACCAGCAAGCCTCTATGCCGCGACCCATTCCATCACTCCTGACGACATCATGCGATTCGAATCACTCAGTAAACCTGTGATTTCGGATACAGGCACAACTCTGGCGGTTGAGGTTTCACCAGACAGAGGCGATAGCCGCGGCTTAGTCAAAAATCTGACCATGAAAAAAGAGTTTAGTGTAAAAGGTGGCAGTAAGCCAAAGGTAAGCCATGACGGTCGTTATGTTGCCTTTGTTGACAAGCAGCCTTTGCTGACAACTGAAATGGCATCAAAGAAGGAAAAGAAGAAACTTAAGTCAGGTATGGTATTAGTCGATACCAATACGGGCAAAGAGCTGCGTTATGAGCGGGTTAAGTCGTTTGAATTTAACGAAACCGGCTCACATATTGCCATTTGGTATGAAGCTGAAGGTAAGAAAAAAGAGACTAAAGCTAAAGACAGCGATGAAACAAGTAAAAATGACATTAAAGTTGATGATTACGACAAAGGTTCAACCGTTGAGCTTGTTGCACTTAATGAACTGAAATCGATTACTTTTAAAGATGTTACTGCATTTAATTTTGACAAGTCTGGTAAGCACTTTGCGCTTGCAATAAATAATGTCGAGGCTGACAAACATGAACTAAGGCTAGTTAGTTTAGCGAACAATAGCGCCAAAATAGTCCATAGTTTAAAACAGCAGCAGCTTGGAGCATTGGCCTTAAGTGACGACGGTAAGTACTTAGGTTTTACTTTCGGTGATGCTAAACAAGCGCCATTCGGACGTGAATACTCATTATCTCTGTTCAATATTGAGTCTGGTAGTGTTACTACTACACCGACATCAAAAGATTGGACTTTGAATCGTTACGCTGCATTACGTTTCTCTGATGACAGTCAACGCTTGTTTTTCGGACGAGTGCCACAGGTCAGCCAGCAAATCGAGTTAGCAAAAGTTGAAAAAGAAGTGGACCTGTATGATCAAAGAATCATCACTGGCCAACGAGCGCTGCGTGTTTGGCATGGTGAAGATCCTCGTATAAAGCCTCATGAAGTAAAACAGTATAAGAAAGAGCTTAAGCGTACTTATCTAGCAGTGCTGCATGTTACTGGTAATAATCTGGTGCAACTTGCAGATTTGCAAGTTCCTGATGTAAAGATTCAACAGCAGCAGCGTTATGCGCTGGCAAGTTCCGATTTACCCTATAGAAAGATGATCACTTGGGCCGGCTTTTATCGAGATTTTTATTTAGTCGATATCAATACTGGTCGTAAAATTCCGGTGTTGAGTCAACAGAGCAGTGGGTCAGAGCCTATTCTATCACCCAATGAAAAGTTTGTTGCTTATTACCTGCAAGGAAATGCTTTCCTATACGAAATTGCTAATGATAGGAAAATTAATGTTACTAAGAGCTTAGGGGTATCCTTTGCTGATGAAGATCATGATTATCCATCGAATGCGCCTGGGTATGGTTTTGGTCCATGGCTCGCTGATGACGCAGGGTTGCTTATTTACGACAAGTTTGACATCTGGCAGTTAAATACTCTTTCCCATGAGGCCTTCAACCTGACGGCAGGCAAGGGACGTAAAGAGAGGGTGCAATATCGTGTTACTGGTCTGGTTGACGATAAAGACAGCCCAACTGTATTGAGCAGTAACCAACAGGTGCTTTTACAGGGTTATAGCGATATCACCAAAGGTGATGGTTTTTATCAAGCGCAAATAGGTACTGCTGGAGTCACAAAACTTATTGGCGGAGATTACAAATTAAAGGTTTTAGCGCGCAGTAAAGATGCGGAAACGGTGGTGTTTTCTAAAGAGCAATATGATCTATTTCCTGATCTTTATACCGCTGACTATCTATCACCACAAACAGCAAATCGCCAGACAGATTTTGATAAGCAAAGACGGGCATTTAACTGGGGTAAGTCTGAGTTAGTGCAATGGACTAATGGTGATGGTAAGCCGCTTGATGGTGTGTTGATTAAGCCGACTAACTACGTTGAAGGGCAGCGTTACCCGGTACTCGTATACTACTATCGCTTTATGAGTGACAGATTACACTCATTCCCGCAAATGAAGCTTAATCATCGTCCGAACTTTGCTTGGTTCGCCGACAATGGTTATGCGGTCTTTTTACCTGATATCCGCTTTGAAGTCGGTTATCCAGGGGATAGTTCAGTACAAGCGTTAACTTCAGGGGTGCAACACCTGATTGATATCGGTATTGCTGATCCACAAGGTGTTGGGATCCAAGGACATTCTTGGGCGGGTTACCAAACTGCTTTTGCAGTGACTAAAACCAATATATTTAGGGCTGCAGTCTCAGGTGCCCCTGTATCTAACATGACAAGTGCATACAGTGGCATACGTCATGGCAGTGGTTTAGCAAGGCAGTTTCAGTATGAGACTGGTCAAAGCCGTATAGGTGAAAGCCTATTCAAATCACCGCAAAAGTACATCGAGAATTCACCAGTATTTTATGTTGAGCGAATTAACACGCCTATGATGATTATGTTTGGTGATAAAGATGATGCAGTGCCTTGGGAGCAGGGTGTTGAGCTGTATTTAGCGATGCGCCGCGCTGGTAAGGATGTGGTATTCCTACAGTATCAGGATGAACCTCATCACCTTAAAAAGTATCCTAATAAGCTAGATTACAGTATACGAATGATGGAATATTTTGATCACTACTTAAAAGGTAAACCTGCACCAGAGTGGCTTAAAGCGGGTGAAGCTTATACTGAGTATAAAAAAGCAGATTAGCGATAAGCGTTGAAAACAGCCGAGGTGTTTAGTTACCTCGGTTTTTTTATGCCTAAAATTAAACATAAAGTGACAGTGAGTCGCGCTGGAGTACTAAATTATACCAATCAGTATAAGAAGTTGATCTACTCATAGTGTTTTTGGCAAATTAATTCAAGGCGGGTAAATGACACAATGGTTATTCCTTATGAGTTTATTCAGCGCAGAAGTAACAAGCCAAAACACTCCTTACAGTCGAGTTTTAGCGGCTTTGATGCTGCGTTAATGAACTTGAATGTAGAATAACTATGTTCTTCATACATTGCCTTACCTCAAAGGTCGCTAAACTCTCGCTGAGCGATCAAATCTTTATACTGATTGGTATTATTTCAGGCTTGTAAATCTTAGACATTCTGATATGTTCAATAAGTAATCAAAATTAAAGAGTAGCAGGATGTCACTCTAAATCTAAACTACAAGGAAGTAATAATGAAAAACATCACATCAGTTAGTTTTATATTTTGCGTGTCTGCTTTATCAGCGTTGTCTTATAGTGCCTATTCGGAGGCAAAGGCATTAGAAGGAGAACCTGAGTGGGAGGCAAAAATCGCCAGCAATGCAGAGTTAGAAAAGCTGCGATTAGAGCTGTTGATTAAACAGCTTGAGGAAGAAGAGAAAGAGAAAGAAGAAGCAAACTCAAAAGATTAATCTCAATTTTTTGTCATGTTTTTAAAGCAAAAAAGCAGCGATTAAGCTGCTTTTTGTTTGTGGGTTATAGGGCTTAGTCATATTGATTTTCAAAGTAGCTTTCAATAATCAATACTGCAGACATTGCATCGACTTGGCCTTTGGTTAATGCTTTATAGCCGCCCATCTCAAAAAGTCGTGCTTTAGCATCAGCAGTTGTTAAGCGCTCATCCTGAGTAACCACTTTGACACCGAAGCGGCCATTTAGCCTGTTACCGAACTTTTTGGCCCTCAGTGTAATGTCTTGTTCAGTGCCATCCATATTGAGAGGCAAGCCCACAACAATTAAGTCGGGTTTCCATTCCGTTATAATTGCTCCAATCTCTTCCCACTTAGGGATACCGTCCACCGCTTTTATCGACAATAATGGTCGTGCGCTTGCGGTCAGTTGTTGGCCAATTGCGATACCAATACTTTTTGTACCGTAATCAAAACCTAATACCGTTTTTGAACTCATTTTTCACTCCAGAGTTTGGCTACTACTAGGCGTGTCCTGCCAAGTTGGACAGTTGCCAGATATCAAAGCCGAGCGACTCTGCTGCTAGTTGCCAGCGCTCCTCATGTTCAATATCAAATAGCAGCTCTACTGTTGCTGGAACTGATAACCAAGAGTTATCCGCTATCTCTTGCTCTAGTTGACCCCTTGTCCAGCCGGCATAACCTAGCGCGATAAGAAATTTATCGGGTGCTTTATCAGAACCTAAACAACTAAGAATATCTTGGGAAGTGGTTAACATCAGCGAGTCGGTAATGGGATCGCTATTGCTCCAGCAATCTTGATTGGTATGCAGCACAAAACCGCGCTCAGGATTAACAGGCCCACCGACGAGTACTTCTCTACCGAGTGAGGTTACAGGTTGAGGCTCTTCCGCTAGTTCCATCTGTTGTAACAGTTCATCGACGATGATGCCGCTAGGGCGGTTAATCATAATCCCCATAGCGCCTTTTTCATTATGTTCACAGATATAGATCAATGAGCGTTCGAAAAAAGTATCATTCAAAGAGGGCATTGCGATAAGGAATTGATTTTCCAAGCTATCCATAAAACGTCCTTAGTGGTTAGCCGCCAGCAAGCTTTACTGTGTAACCTAACTTTTCGAGTAGCGTTTTAAGTTGCTCTCTATTATCTGTTTGCACTTCAATACAAAAGTCTTTGACAGTACCGCCACAGCCGCACTGTTTCTTTAGTTTTTGTGCCAGGGCTTTAAGCTCTTTTTCTGCAAGGCCTAACCCCTTTATTACCGACACACCTTTTCCTTTTCGGCCTTTGCTGTCTTTATGTATTCTGACAATGCCATCACCAGTAGGGGCACTTTGAGTCGCTTTTTCTTCGGTGATTCTGCCAATATCGGTGCTGTAGACTAATGAGACGTTCGGATCGGATTTCATAAATATTATTGATGAATTACTGATAAGCGTAGTTTAACAAAGATGCAGTTGAAGCGGGAGTCAAATGAGTGGATATCTTCTTTCGCCAATAGCTAATGCCATTGGCGAACTAACAAAGGCTAGAGATATAACGAAAGCTCTATTAGTAATGCTGCAAAGGTTAAGCTTGCTATCACAGCAAGGTATCTGTGCAACTGAGGTAAAGCGACTGCGCAAGAAGTGAGTACAAATCCGACAGCAGTGCCAGCAAAGGGGGTGATAGGAGCACTAATGATAGCTACAATCAGCCAAGTTAGAACAGTAATGGGTAACAATAGCAGTGAATGTTGGCTTAGCTTATTAAAGAAAGAGGGGCTATTGTCAGCATGTTGAACCGCTTTTTCTGGCGTAAAGAAAAACATAATACTGGCAGCAATAATCGCGACAATGAACCAAAGCATAATAAAAAGCCTATCAAATAGTAATTGATAATCATTATCATTAACTTACTTACTTAAGTCAAGCTGAACCAGAAGCTGATTTACTAAAATTGAGTTGTAGATTAATAGATTGCTATGTAAGCTTATTTAAAACAGTGTCTGAATGCCGTTGGCATGGTGGAGAGAAGATGAAAAAGATATTAGTTATTATTGCTGCATTAGCACTTAGTGCTTGTAGTTCACTTAAGACAAGCTCTGATTATGATCCAGGAGTGAATTTCGCAGATGTTAAAACCTATGCTTGGGTTGAAAAAAAGACTGATAAAGCGGCATACCATCTTGATGGATTAATGGATCAACGTATACGTGCAGCGGTTAATGACCAGCTGCAACTTAAGGGGTTAAGTTTAGTTGCTGCAGACAAAGCGGATGTATTAGTAAACTACCTGACTAAAGTCGATAAGAAAATTAACGTCGATACCTTTAATAGTAACTATGGTTACAACCCATATTATGGCGCAGGCTGGGGTAGAGGAATGGGGATGGGCCATACTCAAACTACAGTGCGCGAATATGAAGTTGGGACATTGATTGTTGATTTGGTCGATACCAAGTCAGGCAAGTTGATGTGGCGCGGTTCGGTAGCTGATACTGTGCGAGATAAAGATACGCCTGAAGAGCGCGTTGAAGTTGTTAACACTGCGATTGGTGCATTGTTACAAAGCTATCCGCCTCAACCTGAAAAATAGAGTTTAAGATAAAACGGCCGATTGGCCGTTTTTTATTGCCATATCAAATAACCTACAGACGAGCAGTTGGTTATACCAATTGCATTAAAAGTTTGACCATTCAGCGGGAATTCAAAACGCTGTAGGCAAGTAGCGGGATTTGAGCTAATAGTTATTCTATATCCAAATCCCATAGCGAAGCATACAGCGTTTCGAAACCCGCACTACGTGAGCCCCTCAGTCTTTCCACTTCTGCTTTGCATTGGCTTAAAAGGGAATAACCATTTCTTTACCGATGCGCTTTGAATTGAAAAGACTGAGGGGTTCTGAACTGGCCAAATACTTAATGCAATTGGTATTACTCTAAACAGATTAACTTGGTTGAAACTAGCCGTTGTTAAAGTTTTCTGTATCGCTAATCTTGGCCTATTCGAATTCGTTAAGAGAGATAAGCGACTTGATTCGTCTTTGATAAATCCACAGCGTCGCTATTGCGGATTAGTTAAAACCTGTTAACTTCAGTATTGATAACATCTATTTAACCTTTTACTGCGCTTCTGCGCTATATCGAATGATCGTATTGAGTTTTTATCTAAGCATTTTTGGAGATAACAATTTTTATGGAACCACAGTTAGTAGAGATCAAAGATTTTGTGTCTTTCACACTTGCCATCATAGCGTTGTTTATTGGCAAAGGGATTATCTCTCGTTATGAATTGCTGCGTAAATACAGCATTCCAGAGCCTGTTGTCGGAGGTTTTGCTTGTGCCGCGGCCGTTGGTGTTTTGTATTACGCATTTGATATTCAAATTGAGTTCAACCTCGCGGTAAGAGATACCTTACTACTCTATTTTTTTGCAGGGATTGGTTTGAAAGCTGATTTTGCCACCTTACTTAAAGGAGGTAAGCCGTTACTGATCCTCATTGTGCTGGCGAGTGTGTTTATATTTTTGCAGAATTTTACAGGAGTGACTGTTGCCACATTATTTGGGCTAGACCCGAAAGCCGGTCTGATGTCGGGGTCTATTTCACTTATTGGTGGCGTCGGCACTGCGATGGCATGGACACCGACTTTTGTTGAAGAGTTGGGGATAACTAACGCCAGCGAACTGGGCATCGCATCAAACACTTTAGGGCTCATATCTGCCTGTGTGATTGGTGGTCCAATCGCAGCTTACTTGATGAAGCGTCATCAGGTTAAAGCCAACACTAACGAAGAGCTTGATATTGGTACCAGCCATCAAAACAACACTTCACATATGAAGGTTGATTACTTCGGCGTATTACGCGCTTGGTTATGGCTTAACGTGACACTGATTATTGGCTACTTTATTGATCTAGCTATGCAAGAAGCGGGTCTGAAACTACCTATGTTTGTGGCTTGTTTACTGGCGGGGATAATCATTGGTAATTTAGGGCGAGCAATAATAAATCGTCGTAAGAAAAAAGACAGAACGTATATCGAAGATGCGTCTCGAGGTTTATCTCTAATTCAAGATATTTGCCTTGGAATGTTTTTAACCATGGCACTGATGAGCCTGAAAATCTGGGAACTTGAAGGTAGTTTACTATACATATCAGTGATCATGACCCTGCAAGTCCTGCTTTCGGTAGTGTTTACTATTTTTGTCGTGTTTCGCTTAATGGGCAAAGATTATGAAGCTGCGGTAATCTGTTCAGGTTTTGGCGGCGTCACTCTCGGTTCAACTGCAACCGCAATTGTTAATATGACTGCTGTGACGCAGCAATACGGTGCGGCGCATAGAGCGTTTATTATAGTGCCGTTAGTGTGTGGATTCTTTATTGATATTATCAATGCAATGATCATCAACTTATTCGTTTATTTCTAATATTTTACCAATGAAAAGGGAGCATTTGCTCCCTTTTTTCATTTCTGATGAACCTTTTATACTTGCCAGTCGTCTTTAGTTTAAATGGGAAGTGGAGTGATATAGAACCTATGCAGCAAGCGCAAATTGAGTTATGGGTATTAGAAGCTCAAGCGGGAGATAAACAGGCGTTCTCGGCTTTGTGCCAACACTTTTATCCCAGTGCGATAGGTTTTGCTGCCAAGGTCGCAGGTGACTCAGCATTGGCACAAGATGCGGTTCAAGATGCACTGTTAAAGCTGTCGAAAACGATTTATAAGCTCGAGGATCCTGCAACCATTAATGCATGGGTGTTTAAATTGGTACGTTGGCAGGTGCTGGATCATTTGAAATTACAAAATCGGTACCAAAGCCTATCAGACGTGGATGCTCATAAGTGTGAGGTGCTCGAAACAAAGCCTGATGAAGCCATAGAAGGGTTAAAGCACGGGCTTTCAAAACTGCCGCCGCTTGAAGGGCAAGTATTACACTTATTCTATTTAGAGGAGCAGAGCATTGCTGAAATAGCCAGAATATTGGAGATCCCTAAAGGTACAGTTAAATCACGATTATTCAGAGCAAGAAAACTATTTAAACAGCATTTGGAGCAGGAGGGTTAGTTATGGATATTGATAAAAAGATTCGTGAAGAATTAGCTAAAGAGAAGGCTCTGTTGAGTCGACAACAAACTCCAGATGCATCCTTATTCGCGATGCTAGGAGATGCTTATAAGGGGCGGCTTGGTGGCTGGATGGTGTTAATGAGTATTATTGCCGTGTTATTAAGTGCTCTAATGTTATGGTCAGGCTATCAGTTCTTTTTTGTGGTCGAAAGTTTGCCTGAGCTGATCCGCTGGGGAGTGACCTTATTACTAAGCAGTATGATGCAGATAGCGATCAAGATGTGGACCTTTAACGAGGTTAATCGTAATGCTCTGCAGCGAGAGATAAAACGATTGGAGTTGGCTATTATGGTGAAGGAATCACAATAGCCTAGCTGCGAGCCTAACCAGAGTTTATAGCAGCTTTTTTACTATGCGTTTAAGCAAATAGGTTTCACGATCAATCGACATTCCTTTTTTAGGACTATTGGCTATAGTGTGCTCGTTATGAGCAATGGCTTGATGGATATTGATCCATAAAGGGCGCATCCCATTTTGGATTTCATGTTCTTCAAGCCTAGTTTCGCCAAGTTCAGGGTGAATGGTGCATACATAACAGAATGACTCCATTTGCACTAAGTCAAAGCCATCCTTGTACCAAGGCCTAAACTCTTCATAAAGACCAAACTCACAGATGACATCAATATGCTTAGCACCTGTTTCCTCCTCTAGCTCTCTGACTAATCCCTGACGTAGATCTTCTCCTTCATCTACGCCACCACCTGGAATACTGTAATCATGGTAGCGCTCTGTGTATAACATCAGAATATTTTCGCCATCTAGGATAATACCACGAGCGGCTTGGCGGTGTAATCGATTGCCCTCAAGAGTGCTAAGTTCAGGATGGATGGTCGATCTTAAAAGCTGCATAATATAAATAGGCCTATTGTTTGTCGATAACCAGATTGTGCTATTAACGGTTTCAAAAGCGGTTGGCTGCCGATTGTACTCGATACCATTGATGGATGTTGAGCTATTGGTGTAAAAGCTAACTAGTCTATAGTTTGCCGCTTATCCTCAAAACTTATTTCTTAAGGTTGTTAATGCTTGATATGACTTAATGATCCTTGATACGTCTTTTGCCGAAACATCGCTTTGGGAGTTTATAGGTTTGCACTGTAAGCCCGCTTCAATACGTTGATAATGAGATAACGTTTTCTGCAGATAGCGCTGATCGAGCGAGCGAGTTAAATCCCACATTTTGTTACCTACCAGCGACACTTGCTGCTGAGAGAATGTTGATACATGCAACACTTCATAGAAACGACTATTTTCTTCCAGTAAGTTTTCATCGATTAGACCTAGGTTTAGCTGTGAGAGTGCCTTGCGTACTTCAAAAGTATGCTGGACTGGGCATAAAATGAACTCAAGCTTGTGTTGTGGGTGAGCAGCTAAGATAGCGTTTACTAGACTGATTAACAGCTCGCCACCCACTCCGGCAATGATGATCAGCTGACTTTTATCTTTACTGGCTAATGGCAATAAGGCGGCATCTAAACAGTGCACTTGCCAGCGTGGCTGCTCGCCTTGGGCTAAGGGGTAATAACGTTCAAGCTTCTCGCCAACACTGCGCATTAAATCGGGAACAACATCAACAAAGTGAACCACTAAAGCACGATGATTATCTAGCAGCTTGGCGCCTAATAGCCCATGATCACAGCAACAATCCCAAATATGGTCGTAGCGGTTGATAACCATCGATTCTATCAATTTTAAGCGCTGACTTATCTTCATCTGCAGTTGTGACGTTCAATTAAAAAGAGGAGGCATTCTAATCTATCTTCTAACGATATATACCCTTAATTTGGGAAATCACAGCATATCTTCATTATTTACCCTAATGACTCCTGGCTCTGCTGTGTTTATTGACTGATGCTTAGATTCATTGGAGCGTGGGCGTGAACCGAGAGCTCGGTTCAGCATTGCTGCGGCAACCTTGTCAGCCGCAATTGGCTGATAACGTTTCAGTGGTCCGATAAATAGCGGCGAAATAAGATTAAAAATTGTTTGCCCGAAAGATTCGAGCGGACGCCGTTCAGTACGTTCACCAATAAGCAGACTTGGCTGGAAAAATACCAGCTTGGCTATCGTATTATTTGCCTGCAAATGGCTTGTTAACATTGATTCTAATGCGGCTTCAGTCTCTCCTTTCACTCGGTTATAGAAAGTGCTTGATTGAGAATTAGCGCCGAGAGCAGTCACGATAAAATTGGCTCTTGCCTGACATAAGCGTACAAAATCAATTACGGCTGTTCTATCGACGGCAATGAATGCATCTTGACTTCCGGCTTGTTTGATTGTGGTACCCAAGCAGCAAAAAGCTTGATCAATGTTTTCGGGTAATGAAAGTGTGGTGAGCTGGTCTAGATGGCAAGCGATGAATATAACCTCAGTGGTACTAGAGGGCTGATAGCGAGCTTGGCGGCGGCCTAACATATAAATTTTGTTGTAGGCAGTAGAGTCTATCAGCTTTTGCAGCAGTTGCTGACCAATTAAACCCGTAGCGCCGATAATAGCTGCATTCATAAATGGCTTTCTTTTATCTAAATAGGTTGTAAATATTGTAGATGCAAACAGAGTCGATTTACATCCTTTCTATCATAAATGAACTGCTTGCATGTGGTCGTTTGTATCAATTGAAGGCTGCGTGAATGACAGTTACATGCCGATTTTATGAGTAAAAATCGACATGTATTTGCTGGCATAAGTCGTTTATTGTTGGGGTTGGATTTTTACATGTTCTGCGGCTGTTAATTTCGCTATCTCAATTATGGTAAGCGTCGCTTTTTCCATAGACTCAAGACATACATACTCATGTTTACCGTGGAAGTTATGTCCACCGGTGAAGATATTCGGACAGGGAAGTCCCATATAGGAAAGACGTGCGCCGTCAGTGCCTCCCCTAATTGGTTTCACGATCGGAGTGATGTCCAAGTTGTGCATCGCCTGTTTAGCAATATCGATAATATGTGGGTGCGGCAGAATCTGCTGCTTCATATTCAGATAGGAATCGTCAAGTACGATAGAAAGCTTACCTATTTTTAGCTCACTATTGTATTTCTCAACTAGATCTACTAACCAGCGTTTTCTTTGTTCAAACAGTGTTAAATCAAAATCACGAATAATGTAAGTGAGCGTTGCTTTTTCTGTGACACCTTCCATCCCTATAAGATGAAAAAATCCATCATAATCGCAACTAAACTCAGGGGTATCTTTTAACGGCATTTTTGCATGGAAGCGCGCCGCCATAGTTTGAGCGTTGATCATGACGCCGAATGCACTGCCTGGATGGCAGTTATTGCCTATTGCAGTTATTACTGCTGTAGCTGCATTGAAGTTCTCGTATTCGAGTTCGCCAACTTGTCCACCGTCGACAGTATACGCCCAGCTAGCACCAAAACTTTCGACGTCAAAGTGGTCTGCTCCGCGGCCAATCTCTTCATCAGGCGTAAAGCAAAGTCTAACTTTACCGTGAGGGATCTCAGGGTGAGTGATTAAGTGATGCAAAGCGGTGATAATTTCTGTAATTCCCGCTTTATCGTCTGCGCCGAGCAAGGTTGTACCATCGGTCGTAATTAGCGTTTGCCCAACATATTGATGCAGGCTTTCAAATTGTTCAGGAGACAACGTCTCTTCTAAACCCAAAGCTATCGCTTGACCATTGTAGTTTTCAATTATCTGCGGTGAAACTCCATCACTACTGTAATCTGGTGCGGTATCTAAATGAGCGATAAATCCAATGCAAGGCACATCGTTGATTGTTGCTGGAACCGTTGCTGTTAAGTAGCCCTTATCTGAAAGTTGTACTTCATCAAAGCCTAAACTGACCAGTTCTTGTCGCAGGAATTGGGCAAATACAAACTGGTTATGAGTACTCGGGACGCTGTGATGTTCTCCGTCAGACTGAGTGTTAAAGCCGACATATTTGAGGAAACGCTCACGTAGATATTGCTTCATATTCAAGTTTTCTAATAACGAAAAGTGGCCTGAGTCTATCAAGGTGGAAAATGAAATCATTAGATATTGATCAAGTTTTGTTTAATCCAAGTGTTAAATAAAGAGCCACTTTTGTTTAGTCATCAAACTTCCCTGTCTATTTGGTATTTTTATCATTGAGTTAATCGATTGTTTAATTTGATAACTTTCAATGCCAACGCCATTAATCAAGGGGAGGTCTAGGCTGGTCATTGCTTTGAATGTTTCTTGCAAAAAATGAGATTTCCACAGCAATTATGATTATATTGCCTAGTTATCGAATTTAGCGTTAAAGAGCAATGGTGATGGATATTAGCTGGTGGCAGTTAGCAGGCTTTATGATTATTTTACTGATCCCGTTTGGAATTAGTCGCTACTTTGAACTCGGCCTGAATAGAGATATGCTCCATGCGATCATACGTATGTTGGTTCAACTCATTTTGGTTGGCGTCTACCTGCAATACTTATTTGAGTTAAATAGTCTAACAGTTAATCTATTGTGGTTAACTTTGATGCTGCTAATTGGCGCAAGTGCCATTATAAGTAAAGCAAAATTGTCTCGACGACTTCTCTATTTACCTGTGCTTATTGGGCTGTCTTTAGGCTTGTTTCCGGTATTATGGTTGATGATTGTCTATCTGTTATCTCCAGAACCTCTATATAGTGCTCAATACTTGATACCGACAGCGGGAATGTTATTGGGGAACTGCTTAAGCGGCAATATTGTGGCTTTACAGCGATTGTTCGGTGCTTTTGAAGATAGGAAGGCTGAATATGAGGGCGCACTTGCGCTTGGAGCGAGCAGCTACCAAGCATCGCTGCCCTTTATTAGAACTGCAATGCAGCAATCTTTTGCCCCTATTTTGGCTTCAATGGCTACGACTGGATTAGTGACTTTACCTGGTATGATGACGGGACAGATTTTAGGCGGTGTCGCTCCGTTGATCGCGATCAAGTATCAAATTGTTATTTTAGTCGCTATTTTTGTCACTTTAACGGTTTCAGTATCAAGTTCGCTATTGCTGAGTATTAACACTGCGGTAACGGTTAACGGTAGAGTCAAACGCGCTCCTTAACTTGTCGCAATTACTTTTGTCTACAACATGATTGCCTATCGAAGCTCATACACTGAATAACTCAATGGCATTGAGTTATTCCTGCAATCAATCAGATCTATTTTAGGTAATCCATTGAATTTCAACTACGCTTACTGTTAGCTAATTTATAGTGATGATTCATAACCTTAAGCACCGTACCAGAACGCATTTAACTGGGAATGGTCAAATTGGTATTGGCTTGTCATTGTTTACTGAATCAATGGGAACGGAATGCCTATGCCTCACATCTCTAAATCGAAAAATTTCAATTGGTTATTGTCATGCTTATTCGCATCTTTGTTATTAGTAAGCCAAAGTGTAAAAGCTGCAACTTGGGAGTTTGAAATCTCTCCCTACCTTTGGCTTGTTAATCAGCAAGGTCAAACTGGTTATATCGACGAAAACGGTATCCCAATTGTTGTTGATATGGATATGTCCTTTAGCGAAATTTTTGAAAACCTAGATGGCGCTGCACTGCTTAACTTTCAAGCGAATAAAGCTGACTGGCAATTTTGGTTAGACTTAGTTTATATGAAGCTCAAACATGAGACCAAAACAGACTTTGCTTCGGCCGAACTGACTGCTAAACAAAAGATGCTCGATATCGTAGCGGCTTACCGCTTCTCGAATGCAACGAACAATCAATGGTATGTTTATGCTGGTGCGCGCGCTATCGACATCAGTAATACACTAGAAGTTCGTTTTTTTGAGTTGAATAGAGAGCCAAGCTTTGGCGATGATTGGTATGATCCGTTAATAGGCATTAAGAATAAGTGGAGCTTTAGTGAAGGGTTTTACCTTATTAGTCGCGCCGACGTCGGTGGTTTCGGCATAGGCTCAGATTTTTCATGGGGAGTGAACCTAACCATGAACCAAGATCTCTCAGAAAACTGGGCATTAAAATACAGTTTTAGGTATTTAGACGTTGATTATAAAGATAATGATTTTATATTTGATATGGCTTCAAGTGGCTTTGGCTTGGGTATAACCTATCAATTTTAGTACAGTTAAACGTCTTTTACGCATTGGCTGCTTTTAGCTCTGAAAATAAAACCAAACATAAGCAGCCTGTCAAAAGCTAGAATTTATACCTTATAGAACTAATTCCATATCTAGCTCAATATCTGTGCAACCTTTCTTGCAGCGGATCCCGGAGATTGTCTCTTGCTGATCTTTCGTCGGTAATTTCATCTCTAGTGCTTGCTTGCATACAGGGCAAAGTACGGTGTTTCCTTTAAAAACTCGCTTAATAAGGTTTTTTTGCTCATTAAAAGATTTAGTGGTGGTGTCATTGATTACTGAGAAATCCATCTTTGCCATTTGGGCTTACCTTAAATAGTGACGACTCGTGTTTATATAGGTCGAGTATATCTATGCCAAAGCCAATGTGGAAGGGAAAGCTGTTATCTCCGACAATCCAAAAGATTGAACGATTCCTATTTAATTTGAATATTTTTAGCATTTGTAGCTAGTCAATAACTCCTCGTAGAGACTATGTGGTTAAATACTCCAAAATGGGCTAGTTAACTATCCTGAATTATTACAAATAATTAACGCATAATATCTTTGTATGCAATATGCAAAGGGTTTTATCTGATTTTTGGAGAAGTAACGGTTTACTGATTGTAAGATGTTAGCTATTGAGTAAAATAAACTCATAATTTTTGAATTATCTGTAGAGCATACTAATAAAAATGAACGCTCATAGTACCAAGAATGAATACGATCCTAGCCCTATCAAAACATCTGCAATTAGTGCAAAACGCTATGCTGCCATCTTAGCTATGTTGGTCGGTGAGTCGCCATTAAAAACCGTCCTACACGCAATTGTACGTCTAATTGAAGAGAAGAAAATCGGTAGTAAGGGGTCAATATTATTACTCAGTGCTGATGGGAAACGGCTACTTAAAGCGGCGGCTCCCAATATTTCAGAACATTATAATAATGCTATTCATGGTATTGAAATTGGGCCTAATGTGGGCTCCTGCGGTGCGGCTGCATTTTTTGGACAACGGGTTATTGTTGAAGATATTGCGACCCATGATAACTGGGTTCTTTATAGGGAGTTACCACTATCTGTAGGTTTAAAGTCCTGCTGGTCTGAGCCTATTATTGGAGCCGACGGTCGGGTATTAGGTACATTTGCGATGTATTACAGCGAGGTGAAAAGTCCAAGCTTGGATGATTTGGAGCTGATCTCTGAGGCAGCGCTGCTTGCAAGTTTAGCTATTGAACGCGATCGCTCATCTAGATTTCAACGTTTATGTGGCGGGATTTTTAAGCAAATGCCGTTAGCGATTTTAATTACCGATGCAAACGGTACGGTAATCGATGCCAATCCTTCATTTTTTAATACACTTGGTTCCACTCAATCTGAACTTTCTGAGTTTGCGCCACAGCTTGTCTTTGGTGAATCGTCAGAGAAAGAACTGGTTCATCTGTTTCAGCAGATAAAATCAGGTAATACATGGCAAGGTGAGCTATTAGGCCGCCGAGCTGATAATACTATGTTTTGCGCCGATGTGAATGTTACTGCATTTAAAGATACAGGCGAGACTGAATATTCTTACGCTTGGATTTTCGCTGATATTACTGATAAGAAATCAGCTGCTGAAATTATTCATTATCAAGCAAAGTTTGATCCGTTAACCCAATTAGTTAATCGCCCATATCTGTTTGAGAAAATTGAACAACAGATCAATATGTCAAAACTGAATCCAAATGCTTGCTTCAGCTTTATCCTGATGGATTTGGATAATTTTAAACAGATCAATGACAGCTTAGGTCACAAGCTCGGAGATGAAGTCCTTATTCAAGTCGCTGAAAGAATTAAAGGCTGCATGGGACCGAATGACATTTTGGGGCGTCTCGGTGGAGATGAGTTTGCACTCATTATTCCTGATGAAGTGTGCTCAGAGGTGTTATCAAAGTTAGTTCAACAACTCAATCAAGTCATTTCACAAGAGTATTTATTAGATTCTCATCAGCGGGTGTTTACTCGATTAAGCGCTGGTATTAGTCGCTTTCCCCAAGATGCATGTAGCTTAGAGCAGCTGTTGAACTGCGCTGACCAAGCGCTGTTCTGTGCCAAAGAGCAGGGGCGAAATCAGTTTCACTTTTTTAATGATCAGATGCAATCGGATGCAGAGCGGACGGCAAAGTTAACGAATGCGCTGAAGTTGGCGATTGAAAATGATGCATTTGAATTGCACTACCAACCCATAGTGTGTGCCAAACAACATCGAATCCGCCATGTCGAAGCACTCATTCGTTGGCGACATGATGGCCGGTTAGTCCGACCTGACGAGTTTATTTCAGCTGCAGAAGCCAGTGGTTTAATCATTGAGTTAGGGCGTTGGGTACGTGTTGAAGCAATGAAAACCTTACTAGAATTTCAAGCGTTAGAACTGGATATTGGTATGTCTATTAATGTCTCTACATTTGAGTTTTGGTCCCATAATTTACAAGACTGCCTGATAAATTCAATAACTGAAACAGCAACTAAAATTTGCTCAACAGGGTTCCCTTTCCATAGACTAACCTTGGAAATCACTGAGTCATTGCTGATGAAGGAACAAGTGCATTTAATTAATTCTCTAAGCCAATTGCGAAAGCTTGGGATCAAAATCGCCATTGATGATTTTGGTACGGGTTATTCATCTTTATCCTATTTAAGTGAATTTCCTGTAGATATTATTAAGATAGACAAAAGCTTCATTAGAGATGTTAACGATAAAAAGCAGGCGGCTTTAGTTTCTGCAGTGGTAGCGTTAAGTCGGGCTTTGAATTTAGATGTTACGGTTGAAGGTGTCGAAAGCCATCTACAATTAGCTTTTGTCAGTGAAAAAGAGGTCGACAGTATTCAAGGCTATTTCTTCCATAAACCACTCGAAAAGACAGCATTGCTTGAAGTATTAACGAAACACTAGGGCGTGTTGATCTTTCGAGCTTAATTTTTGTTCGAATTCAATGCTTCTAGTACAAGGCCTGAGCGATGAAGCTTAGCTGGCTAAGTGAAAAGCTCATAACACCGTAATAGAAGCATTGAATCGACCCCGAAGGGCCGCGTTTCTTAGCTATTTTTACTGTGTTGTAGACTATTTGTGGAGAATAACTAAACGGCATAGCCTCCGCCTTGTCAAAATAGCCAATAAACTGCGGCAAAAACAACCGTGAAAGGTCAACACGCCCTAGTTATTAAAGATCTATGCAAGCTAAGAGGCTTGCTCATCTTTAATGATTATAGTGATATTTCTGCCGTAGAGCTCGTTGTTAAATTGTCTAACAACCCTAAGTTGTCTCAACAGCAGCTAAACGTAGCTGCGACTCTATCCTCCTTCCAACCTGTTTTTTAATTCAAAGCCAGTTAGAATAGAACTGCTATAGATTGGATAATATTTATTGAGTGAATTTAGTGGGGGGTAAATACGTGAGTGACAGTAATGAATCAGGATTGGCAGCTGCGCCAGCTGAAGTAAAGTTAGCAGTGGACCTTATTTTTCTTTTCGAAACCAACAATATTGCTCCTGAAGTCGCATTGGCTGCTTTAAAAATCGTCAGTTCAGACCTTGAAAGTAAACTAAAACCCTAGCTTGAAGCCAATGTAAACTCTACATCAACTAATTTCTTTGAGAGTGTTATGACTATTTCAGTGTTAGATATAATAGCGATTTTGAGCTTTATTATTAGCTGGGTTGGCTATGCTCGTTTTGCTAAAAGCAAGGCTAAAACGACTAACTGTATTGCTCGCTGTTTGCATCAACATCGTATTCACTGGATGTACGAGCTAATTAGCCGAGAGATCAGAGTCGGTGAAGCTGCATTACTGGCGAACCTTGAACGAAACATCTCCTTTTTCGCTAGCACAACCATGCTAGTGCTTGCCGGTGTGTTAACACTATTTGCTCAAGTTGAACGTTTAGAAGCCGTCATAGCGTCTATTCCGTACGCAGCGGATCCAAATCATGCGTTGGTGCAGGTTAAGCTGGGTGTATTAACTTTCATCTTTGTAATGGCTTTTTTCCAGTTTACTTGGTCGATGCGCCAGTATGGTTTTCTCAATGTGATGATTGGCGCTGCGCCGTATGACAAAGACGGTCTAAATGAAAATTTACGTCGCTATGCTAAGCAGATGGCAGTAGTACAAGATCAAGCTGCCCACTCCTATAATTACGGGCTGCGAAGTTATTATTTTGCCATGGCGGCGCTCTGTTGGTTTTTCCATCCACTGCTGCTTATTGTTGCGAGTGTCTTTGTAGTGGTGACTCTGTATCGACGTGAATTTAAATCTAAAGCGGTGATGGCGATTACCCAAGGGCAAGAGCTTTTAAAAACAGAGCGCACGATTAAATATCAGTCTAAGTAGAGTTATCTATTAATTGATTTTTAATCAAAGGTTTTCAAATAGCTGTTTAACGTTGGCTTTAGCGCCTATTCGCGACGCTAATAAATACAAGCCTGCTAGTTTTCGGTGGATAAAAATAGCATCGGCTGGTGGGCTATGCCACTCATTGCTCTGCATGCTCATCGCCATGCCTGCCTCTTTAATCCTACTGGCTAAGGTATTGCGACTAAAGTCATACTCGCCGTCAAATCGTAGCGGTTCGCAGGCCATATAAAAAATATCAAGTACTAAAGATTTCTGCGTTGCGGTAATTGAATCTTGGAAGAATCCTATACTTTGCGCTGCACTTTCCATTGCTATCCTATCATCGGTAATGCAGGCTGACATGAGCTGTCTATATTGCTCCGATAAAGCATCAGGTATAGTTCGGCTAGCGCCAAAGTCGAGTAATACTAATTTTCCACTCGTGTTTTGGTATTGATAATTGGCAAAGTTAGGATCTGTTTGCATAAGTTTGAAGCAAAACAGCTCTTTAAAAAATAGCTCAAGTAGTCTTGTCGCCACTTCATTCCTGATAGGCTGGGCAAGTGCTGCTACTGATTCAATGCTTTGCCCTTCGATAAACTCCATGACTAGAATATTCTGATTACACAGCGATGGGTAAACTTGCGGTATTAAGAAGTGATTTCCAGCAATCTGTCCATTTTCAATAAAGGATTGAAAACGCTGCAGCATTAGTTGTTCACTATGGTAATCGGCTTCAACATGTAACTGCTTTTTAGCCTCTGTTAATAGCTGGTCTAACTGTACGTTACTTGGAATAAGGTTAGATAACTTTAGTATGGTCGCAACGTTATCAATATCGCTGTTAATGCTACTGCGGATCCCTGGGTATTGCAGTTTTATAGCCAGTTTTTCGCCTGTGCTTAATGTCGCTAGGTGAACCTGTCCAATAGAGGCTGCTGCAAATGGCGATAGTTCAAAGTGTGCAAAAGGGTCGAGCCAATCGTTGCCCCAATTTGATTTGAGAATGGTGATTAACTGCTTATGAGGCATTGCTTTAGCATCAGAGCGAAGTTGAGAGAGTATGTCACTTAACTCTTTAGGTAGTAGTTCTCCTGAGTCCATCGACAACATTTGCCCCACCTTCATCGCTGCGCCGCGAAGTTCTGCCAGTTTATTGGTCATGTGGGTGATATTTTGCGGAGTCATCATTAATTCGTTGAGCGATGGCTTTTGACCCTGAGTTAGTTTTTTAGCACCAGCAACGATAACATTGCCAGCTAACCGAGAGGCTAACCCACCTAAAGAGGAGAATCGTGATAGGCGACTTGTCGGAACTTTAGCTGTGTGCTTGTTTTTCATTATGACTTAACCTCAACAGCGGGTTTAGCAGACTTAACTCATGCTAAAGCAATACGTTATAAAGTAAATATGGATCAGCTTAAAGCAGAGCTATCTGTAAGGACTATTTGTTAGAAATATTTGTTAGGACTATCTATATCCATTATTGGTTTAGTTTTAATCGCAGCTTTCTCATCAACTGGAGATGTATTACCATTGCCGCCATTTTTATTTTTCGATTATAAATAATAAAGGCAGTAGATTTTGCATACTTTGGCACAACTCGCTTCAGGTGAACTAAAAGGTATAAAACGACTCACTATAACAGAGGAGTTAACTGAGTTTCCTGACGCTATTTTTACGCTTGCCGATACGTTAGAAGTGCTAGACCTTTCTGGGAATAAGCTTTCTCAGCTCCCTAGCAATTTCTCCTGTTTAACTAAACTAAAGCTGCTGTTCTTAACTGCTAATGAGTTTGAACAAGTCCCAGCAATCATAGCAGCTTGTCCTCAATTAGAGATGATAAGTTTTAAATCCAATAAGCTGAAAACGGTTGCGACGGGCTCACTGCCGGTGCAGACCCGTTGGCTCATTTTGACTGATAATCAGATAACTTCGCTGCCTGAAGATATGGGTTCGCTCACGCGATTACAAAAGCTCGCGTTAGCGGGTAACAAGCTTAGTGCTTTGCCTGCCAGCATGGCAAACTGTACTAATTTAGAGCTCGCTCGTTTGTCTGCCAATGAGTTTACTCAATTTCCAGATTGGTTATTTCAATTACCAAAGCTTGCTTGGTTGGCAATAGCAGGAAATCCATTGAGTGCTGACAATAAAGCAAGCTTAACCAATGCGCAGCCAGCCGAGCCGATGCCGTCGGTGCCCTTAGCTGACATTCAATTAGGTCAAGTGATAGGTCAAGGTGCGTCTGGCGTTATCTACAGTGCTAAGTGGCTTAATCAGCCTCAGTCAGTTAAAGGTTCTGCAGTTAATATCGCGGTGAAGCTTTTTAAAGGTGAGGTGACAAGTGATGGTTATCCGTCTGATGAGCTTGCATGCTGCTTACAGGCTGGCGCACAAAATAATCTAATTAAAGTTGTCGCTCAAATTCATGATGCAGGCAAGCTTGGACTCGTGATGGAACTTATCCCTAGCTCCTTTGCAAATCTTGGTCTGCCACCTTCACTCGATACTTGCACTAGAGACACCTTTGTTCACGGTCAGGAGCTATCCTTAGAGCATGTTTTGTTGGTGCTGATACAAATGGCGGCAGCGATGACTCATTTGCATAAGAATGGTGTTAGTCATGGTGATGTATATGCCCACAATACGATGATTAATAGCCAAGCTGATATGCTTTTTGGTGACTTCGGGGCCTCTTCTAACTTGAAGCTACTCCCTGGGTTGCAGCAAGAGGCGATGGAGAGTGTTGAGGTGAGGGCACTGGGTTACTTAATTGAAGATCTGCTGGATAACCGATTGACGCAGCTTGATGAAGAATTTGAGATTGTGTCGAGGTTGCGTAAGTTTGTAGATGATTGTCTGCAAACCGATTCAGCACTGCGTCCTCGCTTTAGTGACATCTTATCTCAGTTCAAGCTTTTGCAAAATAAGTTGCTTACCATAGAGTCTTGCAGTGAAAGATAAAATCGTTTGTTAAAAAGACTCCATAGATGCGCGTGTATCTATGGAGTGTGAATCTTGCCTAGTCTCTTCTTTGTTTGTGATTACTTCCTTTATGGCTGTTGGCTGGCTTGTGACTCTTTGTTTGTCTGTAGCTTTTATGTGGTTGATGACTGTTAACTCGCTGATGGCTGTTAACTCGCTGATGACTGTTAACTCGCTGATGGCTCTTAACTGACTGTTGGCTGTTAATTCGCTGTTGGCTTTTAGCTGACTGATGGCTTTTAACGGGTTGATGACTGTTAACTCGCTGATGGCTGTTAACCCGTTGTTGGCTTTTAGCTGACTGATGGCTGTTAACTCGCTGATGGCTTTTAACCCGTTGTTGGCTCTTAGCAGACTGATGGCTTTTAACTCGCTGATGGCTCTTAACTGACTGTTGGTTTTTAGCTGGTTGATGACTCTTAACCCGCTCATGGCTCTTCACCACCTTATTGTTACCATAGTGCGTGTTGCGTACTTTGGGCTGTAACTTCAAGTTTTTAGCAAACTGCATTTCACGGCTTTTATTCACTTTATAGGGTTTTTGAGTCCTAAGTGATTTGCTGTGAGCACGGCTTGGGTTATGACTCTTGTATTTGTGCTTTAAAACGTTATTGCTATAGGCGACTCCCCGTCGGTGTTGTGGCTTGTGGGTCCAGCGTTTAGCACCATGGCTAGTCACAATTCGTCCGTGATGACGATAATGACGCGAGTTTTTATGATGCACTACCACGACATGATGCTTGTGCCAGTGAAACGCACTGAAATAGTAGTTGAAGCTAATGTGGACGCCTGTATGCCAGTAAAAATGACCATACCTAGGTCGCACATAGCCAGGGTACATCGTCCAGTATACTGGCGGATAGTTATACCAATACCAGCTTCCATAGATGACTCTAGGGTCATAGTAGGGCACGTAAACTATCTCTTTCCTAACAGGTTCAATCACAATCTGATTATTGACCCGCGTTACCTGCATGTTCTCCATATCATTGAGGTTGTTGGCGTTGTCAGCCTGCTGGCGGAGGGATTGAATACTGGCTAACACCTGCGCTTCATCTTGTAAGAAAGCATCGCCGAGTGATTGTGTCCACTGCAGATCTTCACTGAGTTTTTGTAATACGGTCGGAAATGCAACCAATGCGATAACGCTCGGGTCCCATTGCATGTTCTCGGCGTTCGAGACTTGTTTCTCAGTACTGAGGTGTTGGTTTTTTTGTTGCCAACGTTGGGCTTCAACAACTTCTAATGGGTAGGTGGCAGCGATTAATATATGTGTTAGCAGACTGTCTGGATACAGTGCAATCGGCGCTAACATCTGTGCAAGCTCTCCCTCATTGAGCTGAGTCTGTTGAGCGCTTTCATAATCTTCAGCGTAAGTGCTTGCAGGAGTTAACCACTGCAAAGTGATAACCAGAGACAAGCAACAGCATTGTTTGAATATGTTCATATGCTCTCCTATCGAATAGTGACGATAGGCAGATTATAAAGAGGCGAAGATGAACATAAGCTGAAAGCCTAAAACACATCGATTATGGATGTATTTTGCTATAGCTGAGAAGTAGGGGGGAATTGCTAGTATTTGAAACTTATAGTAAAACGAGCTCCACCTAGTAACTCTGACCTGCCTATGGATAGTTGGCCGTGGTAGCTATCAACTAAATCTCGCACGATGGCAAGGCCGATACCGTGTCCCACCTTATAGGAGTCGGCTCTAATACCACGTTCAAATATTTGTGTTTTCAGCG
This sequence comes from Shewanella piezotolerans WP3, assembly GCF_000014885.1. NCBI lineage: Bacteria > Pseudomonadati > Pseudomonadota > Gammaproteobacteria > Alteromonadales > Shewanellaceae > Shewanella > Shewanella piezotolerans. The sequence goes on along the minus strand of NC_011566.1, from coordinate 3,795,427 downwards.
ACTCATCAATGCCATTGCCATCGTCCTCGACCTGCATTATTAGTGATTCAGGGTTGTAGGTCACACTCAATAAAACCTTGCTCTTGGCGGCCTTACAGGCATTATCGAGTAAATTACCTAATATCTCTGAAAGATCTGCTTGGTCACCCTTAAAAATGGCATCTCGCTTAACAGCCTGCTCAATAACTATTGGCGGTTGGTTATATATTTTGGGCAGGTTTCGAACCAATTTATCGGACACTTCAACAACGGGCACACCTAAGTGCCAAGCACTGCCTGCTGCGGACTGAGCACGTTTTAATTGGTGGCCAATAATCCGATTGATATGACTGACTTGTTCAAATGATTCAGCACTTAAATCGACCTGACTTTGTATGACTGCTAGTGGTGTTTTGAGGCTGTGGGCAAGATCTGACAGTGCATTTCGATAGCGTTTGCGTTGATTTTGTTCGGTATTCAGTAAGGTGTTAAGTTGCTGCGCCACAGCTTGAAGTTCTGTCGGATACAGGCGGGTTAACTGGTTTGCTTTGCCATTTTCGATTGCACTAAGCTCGGTCTCCAAGCTAGATAATGGCTTTAAGGTCCACCAGAGCCAAGCCATCTGTATCACCAGTAATAACCCCATTAGGATCATTAACCAGCGCCACAATTGTTGCGTAAATTGACTGACTTGTTGTTGAAACTCTGTTTGGTTTTTAATGATATGGATGGTGATTGGAAAGCGATTATTTGACTGTTGGGGCTCTTTACTATCGAGCGCAGGTAGTTCGAAACTGACACTAAAACTGTAGATTAAGTGCGGTTGTCCATTGAGTTTCACCTCGCTAAATTGCCCCTGTCCTTTTACTGGTGTGGGTAATGAATTAGGCAATTCAATACCCAATAGGGAACTCGACCGCCAAGCGATGCGTTGAGTCTGGTTGAGCCTATTTAAATTACCTTTCGTGGTAGTCTTTTCTGGGCTTTCAATAAATTTAGCGTCGAAAACTTCGTTATTCTTGGCTGTTTTCTCTGGTGATTTTGAGGTAGTAATTACTGCATAAAGTCCAGATTGAATGACGTTAAACTGGTTCTCCAACAGTACTTCAGGCATGATGATGCCGTCTCGATCAACTTCAGTTACCGCTAAAACAGCATAAACATAGGCTTTCAATTCATTTAGCGAAGCACTCTTTACTTGCTGCTTAAACGCATCATTGAGGCCGAAACCGATGAGTGGCATCAAAATCAAGATAAGCAGCAACGCGCTAACAATAAGCCGGGCTTTAAGTGAATGCATTGCTGTTGCTAAGCGCGATACGGAAAACATGCTATGACGGCTTATCAGGTTGATTAAGTGATGCAAGTTTTGTTAAACGGTATCCTTGACCTCGGAGTGTTTCAATCAGTCCAAGTTGATTATCCGCATCTAGTTTTTTACGTAAGCGGCGAATAAAGACTTCAATGACGTTGGAGTCGAGGTCAAAATCTTGATCATAGATATGCTCGGTGAGGACTGTTTTTGATTTTACTTCGCCAATATGCAGCATAAAGTATTCAAGCAACTTGTATTCTGAACCGCTTAAGCTAATTAGTTCGCCATTTTTAGTTAGCTCTAAACTGCTGGTATTTAGAGAGAAAGGCCCATTATTAATGACTGGGCTTGCCTTCCCTGCAGAGCGGCGTATAAGTGCTTTAAGCCGAGCAACTAACTCTTCAGGATGAAAGGGTTTAGTGAGGTAATCATCGGCGCCAGCATCTAATCCTTCAACTTTATCTTGCCAGCTATCACGAGCAGTTAAGATCAGGATTGGAAACTCAATAGTTAGTGCTCTAAGCTCGGTGATCAGGGCGATACCATCAAGTTTTGGCAGTCCAACATCAATAATCGCTGCATCATAATTGTACTCTTTACCTTGAAATAGGCCTATTTCACCGTCATCTGCTGTATCGACTGTGTAGTTGGCTGCGAGTAAATGTTGCTTAAGGTTACTTTGCAGTGCGAGATCATCTTCAACGAGTAAAAGTCTCATAGTCGGTCCTTGTAAGTCGTCGCTAATTACGACGGATGCTGCCAGTTTTGGCATCTACGGATACGTGAAAAACGACTCCATCTTTAGAAAGCAGTTTGACTCGATAGCCTGGGTTGCCGTTTACACGTGTGGACTGAACTTTTAGAATTTTACCTGAATAGCGGCTTTTAACTAATTGCGCTGCTTGCTGTGAACTGCCCACTTTAAGGGATTTTTCAGCATGAATTGCTGCCATCGCCATAGAAACTGACGATATAGTGAAGTAATGGCCGCTAGCAGTGGCGGACGTTGAGCCTAATAGTGCAAGCGGTATTAATATCAACAGTAAAACAGCTTTCATTAAGAGCACCAAAGAGTTGAGATGTAATCAGTTTAAAAGATCCCGCTAGATTAGTCATTATACCAATTCGAGTTAAGTCCATCACTTTCAAGATCTAACACTCCATTCCAATACGGAGGAGGGTAAGTATCGAGATTCAGGTTATAGATATAGCGTTTGTAAGATGAACCCAACCTGAATGCCAAAGAGGGAGTGACCTGACCTAAGTAGCTAATTTTAACGTTCAGCTTGTGTTCATTTTGATTGGCCTCTAATAAGCGAAACTTAATAATTGTTCGAGGTAATGATGAGCCAACTTAAATGCCAAACCAAACGATTACCCCTGATTGCGCTTCTCCTGGGGGGGATATTGCCTGCTGCTATGGCGGCTGAAAGCCCTGGGCAACTTCAGAGCAGCTCCGCTGGTTATAAGGTGGAAAAAGCGCCAATCAGCAATGCTAGAGAAGAGGCTGAGCTAACATTGCAACAGCAAGAGCTGTTGACAAGGCTGAGTTTAGAAAATACGCATAAAATACCAGACAAGAAAAGCAGAGAACTGGTGATAAAAAGCCACATCGATAATGCGCTTAAAGCAGAGAGTCAACGACAAGTTTCGGCCTCGCCCTCGTTATACGCGAATAGCGTTTACCGTGATTTTTATATCTACGATGCTTATAGTCGCTTATTTGTTGATAACGACTATGATGGCTTTTATCAAACTTTTAGCGTCACTTTTGACGCTGATGTTAGTGGCGCCTATATCAATGAAACAGCCAATGTGTTTGCTGAGTTGTATTTAAGCCGCAACGGTGGAGCGTGGGAGCATTACTACACCACTGATGTTTTCACTATTTTTGGCGATGCTACCGATGACGATTATGAAGTATTAACCACACTGGAGTCCGGATTTACAACAGATCATTACGATGTACTTATCGATCTTTATGAAGTGGGATACGGTGATGTTGTGGCAACGGTTAGTTCAAATGATTTCGATAGCCTCTATGCCCTACCGTTAGAAAGCCGCTACTGGGATGATGAGTATATTGTGATAGAGACTGAGCACGGTGGAAGCATGTCGCTGTGGGGGATATTGGTGCTATTGGCGTTGGGACTTTCACGTATAAATTTAACTCGTCGCCAATCACAATGATAATAAGTGGATTGAGAATTAACTATTGATATATTTGCCGCCACATTGGAAAATTAGGCATCTTAACAGTCAGTTAATTGTCTATTCTATGAGTTATCAGTCAGTCTCTACAGCCGTGGTTAATTCAATACCCTTAAGTGGTTCTGTGCCAGTAGAGGTTAATTTGGCGGGCGATAGTCATGATGTTGCTTTGTGGATCTGGGAGCAGCTAGTGCCTCAAGTTGGCTCCGCGACGACATTGCAAGGTGAGATTATTCGTGCCATTGAACTACTGTCTTGGGAGGCACAAAACAACAGTAACCTCAATTGGGATAATAGTTTTGACGCACTTATAGCATTTCTAAAGGAGGCCTTCTTGGGCCAATCTATGCTTGCACGCTGGTTATCTGACACCGATAAAAAACAGATAGCTGCAGATTTAGCTAGGTTATCTTGTTTTATCTTGCCAACAGAGCTCGATAGCCGAGTGTATGTTGAAGAGCTGCCCTATATTAATGATGATTTATATGATCGATTAACCGACTACCTTGTTCAGTTTTGCAGGCAACATCCAGCAGTAATTTTCTTCTGATAAGCAAAAGTTAACGCTTTTTAAAGTAAATAGACCATTGTCATAGGATGAGGTCTATTTACTTTAACGGCTTAGCTTTTATGCAACCCCGTTAACTCCTTGAGCGCTTGATTGTATGATTTTTGTCATGCAAATTAGTGCGATACCCTTTCCCGAACAGCTAACTAGCCAAGGTTTAACTGTGATCTCTATCACCGACTTTATCTTCTCTTTAAAATTTACATTGTAAGGTTTTTGATAAAAGGTCAATAAAATCAATAGGAATTTAACTTTAACAGTGTATCAGCAGATGTAACACTTGTTGTGTTGTTAATGATAATGGTTATCATCACGCCGCATAATACTTAAGTGGGGTTATTGGATGAAACATTTTCGCTATTCTTTGTTAGCAATTGCATGTGCTACGACATATTTACCTGCAACGATTTACGCGGCAGAAACCGCTGAAGCGAGCGCTATTGAGCGGATCACCGTTTACGGTAGACAAAACCAAGTTGTGATGAATTCAGGTCTGGCAACTAAATCAGATATGTCATTAATGGAAACACCTGCGGCAGTCGTGATTGTAGACGAAGAGCTAATTCAAGCCCAAGGTGTCGATAACCTGCAAGATTTAGTGCGTAATATTAGTGGTGTTACACAAGCGGGTAACAACTATGGTATTGGTGATAATTTAGTTATTCGTGGTTTAGGTGCAAACTACACCTATGACGGTATGTATGGTGGTGCTGGTCTTGGAAATACTTTTAATCCAACTCGCTCACTTACCAATGTGGAATCGGTAGAGGTTCTAAAGGGGCCTGCTACCGGTCTTTATGGTATGGGGAGTGCAGGCGGTGTAATCAATCTTATTGAGAAAAAACCGCAATTTGAATCTCTAAATGAATTCACAGCAGAAGTTGGTCAGTGGAACACCTACTCACTCTCGGTTGATAGTACCGCGGGGATCACCGATAACCTAGCGTACCGAGTCGTTGCTAAGACCGCTCGTAGCGATGGCTACCGTGATATTGGTACCGATAGAGATGAAATTTATACCTCTTTGAAGTATGTAATGAGTGATACGCAAGATCTAATGCTGTCCGCCAGTTATATTAAAGATGCGATTGCGGTAGATTCAATTGGTCACCCTATTCGAATCTTTAACGCTGAATCTGTGGGCGGGAAAGGTGCAGGCGAAGTCAGTTGGGAAGACTTAATTAATGATCCCAATAATGCGGGTTTGCAGCTTACTGATGAGCAGCGACAGCAACTTGCGAACTCGCTTTCGAGTAGTGATGGGAAAACCCCCTATGCATTTGGCCATGCAGGGATTATCTCACCGATGGCAAAAGATAATGAAGGTGAAGAGCTGCGTTTTAAGTTAACTCATAATATCTATTTCAACGACAATCTATTCTTAAACCAACAGTTGCAGTACCGTAACTATACGTCAGGCTTTGCGCGTCAGACCGGCGCTTATAATTACGTTTATTGGGACAGACGTGGAAAGATTAATGAAGATCCACGAGCACCTTTAGTTGAAGATGGAGTACTGTATCCATTTGCGGCACGCCGTCAGGAGTATCGTAAGGTTGAAGCTGATGAAAAATCATGGCAGTACTTTGCCGATCTGCGTTACGACTTCCAAATTGGCGAGATTGATAACGAATTATTGGTAAATGCTAACTTCGAAGACAGAGATATTGCATTTAAACAGTACTCTATTTATGACGCTGACAAAGTGATTAAAAACAAAGCTGGCGAAGTCGTTTACCAAGGCTCGTTACCTTATATCTATGATATTCGTAATCCTAACTGGGCTGCTGGAAGCTTTGAGGATCACGACCCATTAATGACCAGTAATTACAATAAAAAGGTCAGTGCTTGGGGCGTGGGTCTGCAGCATGTTGGATACTTGGGCTATGGCTTTACCACCCGTATTGGTGTGGCATTTAATGAGATTAAGCAGTCTTACCAACACTTGGGTGTAGATCCCCGTTATTCTGCAAGTAAAGCAGAGCCAAGAGAAGAAGCTGATACAACAGATAATGGAGTTACCTACAATTTAGGGGTGACTTATATGCCAACCGATGACTTATCACTGTTTGTAAATCATTCAAAAGGGCGTACCGCCTATAGTATTCTTGGTGGTATTGAAGGAACGGGCGATGACCGCGCTGATTCAGAGTCAGTAAGTGACGACATCGGTATTCGTTATAAAGCCTTTGAAGATCAAATGTTGGCGTCTTTAGTCTTCTTTAAAAGTGCCCGCACTAACCTCGAGTATGGAAACCCAGACTATGAAGAGGGCGTTTCTGCTCCAGGAACGGTGAAGAGCTTTTATAACGGTAAAGAGGAAACCACTGGTGTTGAACTTGATTTAAATGCGCATATCAACGAGCAATGGATGGTTAATCTAAACGGCGTTTATCAAGATGCTCGAGATAAGAAAGACCCGAATAGAAGTAGCTACGATACTCGTCAAAAAGGCGTACCATATGTGACGGCTAGTGCCTGGGTAACTTATGGCGCGGATTGGTTCTCTCTTGCCAGCCCACTAAATATAAGCTTAGGTGCTAAATTTGTTGATGATCGTAGTACTAACTCTAGTTCATTTGGGATCCCAGATGGCTACGTGCCTAGCTATACAGTACTCGATTCAGCGATTAGTTATGATGTTGAGCACTGGAAGCTGCAGCTTAACGTGAATAACCTCTTCAACGAAGAGTATTACAGCAAAGCGATGTTCCTAGGCGGTATGCCGGGAGAGGAGCGTAACGCTAAGCTGTCGTTAACCTATCGTCTATAGTGTTAGTTTCACTCGATAATGCAGCCAGTGGCTGCATTTTTTTTAAGCTTGATAAATCTATATTTGAGCCGTCGCTACCGCAATACGATGAGTCTTTTTTGGCTGAAGAGTAAACATATTCTCCACCTAAGAGTTATGTTAGTTTAACCTTTCAGTTACAACTTAAAAGGGAAAGCATCGTTATGAAAACTCGCTTTAAAACATCTATTGCTTTGGGCTTGCTATGTGCCCTTACGGCTCCATTAAGTGCGATTGCAGCTGTTACAAGCATAGAGAGCTCTGTCGATCGTTCGATGCCAAAACTTGAAAAACTCTACCTGCATCTGCATCAAAATCCTGAGCTGTCATATCAAGAAAAAGCCACCAGTGCACGAATGGCAAAGGAGTTAGCGGCACTAGGATTTAATGTGACTGAGCAGTTTGGTGGGTATGGCGTTGTTGGCATCTTTAAAAATGGTGACGGTCCAACAGTGATGATCCGAGCCGACACCGATGGATTGCCAATTACTGAAGAGACTGGCAAACCATATGCGTCAAAAATAACGACTACGGACGCCAGTAATAGCACAGTAGGGATTATGCACGGCTGTGGCCATGATATTCATATGACGAGTCTGATTGGTACTGCGCAGCAGATGATTAATCATAAAGCAGATTGGAAAGGCACGTTGATGATGGTGGCACAACCGGCTGAAGAGGTTGGTGGCGGTGCAAAAGCGATGCTGAAGCAGGGGCTATTTAGCCAATTTTCTACACCTGATTACGTGCTCGGGTTACATGTTAGTGCAGGGCTGCCTGCAGGAAAAGTCGCCATAGCGCCAGGATATGCTTTGGCAAATGTCGACTCCGTAGATATAACGGTAAAAGGTAAAGGGGGGCATGGTGCCTATCCTCATTCGACTAAAGACCCTGTTGTTCTAGCATCGCGTATGGTGTTGGCGCTGCAAACCATTTCTAGCCGTGAGATCTCGCCACTGGAGCCAAATGTGATGACTGTGGGCTCTATTCATGGTGGCTCTAAACACAATATTATTTCAGATGAGGTTAAGTTGCAGCTTACACTACGCTCCTACAACCCTGATGTGCGTTTACAGCAAATCGATGCGCTTAAGCGCCTTACGCGAGGGATTGCGATTAGTGCTGGCGTTCCCGATGAACTGATGCCAGTGGTTTATGTCCACGAAGAGGAGCGGATCCCTTCAACTTATAATGACCCTGCTTTGGCTATGAAGGTAAAAGGGAGTATTGAAAAAGAACTTAGCGCCGACAATGTTCTAAAGTCTGAACCCGTTATGGCAGGTGAAGATTTTGGTTTATATGGTCTTACTGCAGAAAAGCGCCCGATCACTATTTTCTGGTTAGGTGCGGTCGAACCTAACGCTTACCAAGTGAGTTTAGACACGGGCAACAGTTTACCTTCATTACACTCAAGCAAGTTCGCCCCCGATTATCCATTAACGATCAAAACGGGTGTAAGAGCTTTGAGCGCAAGTGCAATGGATCTTTTTAATAGGCATTAATACCAATTGCATTAAGTATTTGGCCAGTTCAGAGTCCCTCAGTCTTTTCAATTCAAAGCGCATTGGTAAAGAAATGGTTATTCTCTTTTAAGCCAATGCAAAGCAGAAATGGAAAGGCTGAGGGGCTCACGTAGTGCGGCTGAGGTTAAACAAATTGGCAAACGCTGTATGCTTCGCTATGGGGTTTGGGTATACGACTAAATGGTCTATTTTGTTCCATACAAAATAAGACATTCCGGCCCTCCTTGGCGGTCAGATTTAGGAGGTACGAGACCAAGGATGGTCGAAGGTAGAATAATGCAGGAGCAATTATCGAGAGCGAAGCAGGATGCCAGAGCCGAGAATAACTATTAGCTCAAATCTCACTACTTAGCTACAACGTTTTGAATTCCCGCTGAATGGTCAAACTTTTAATGCAATTGGTATAAACTATCAATTGTGTGCGGCTAATGGCTAATGATTAGTTAGTCGCTCACACCGTTTTATCTATTCATTGTAGCTTATTCTCGACTTTACTTAGTAGTAACATCGTTTCATCTTTTAGTTTAATAAGCTGTTTTTGCGTGACAATATCCACTGATTGCTTTACGTATTTATAAGCCGCCGAGTAGTTATATTCTATTAATGCGAGTCGCGCTAAGTTATTTAGCGCAATCACTTGCCCAGCCTGATCTCCGACCATTTGATGGTAGTCCACAGATAGCTGATATTGTTGGCTTGCGGTGTCATAGCGCCCGAGGCGTTGGTTGACATAACCTGCCCACGCCGCAATATATGCCAGATATAGCCAATCTTGGGAGTTTGCGGCGTGGGTGCGGCTTAACGATAACATTGAAAGTGCTCGCGTTAACTCCCCTTGCTCTATATAACTTTTAGAGAGAGTTAAGCCGAGCCTAGCTGACTCTCGGCGGTTATTGATTGCATTAGCCTGTATTAATCCTGAATTTACTCTCTTATCGACTTTGGAATATTCGCCTTTTTTAAGCAATATTTCCGCTTTCTGTCTTTGTGCTATCAAGTTATTTTCTTCAGCCACTAATAGCTTATCTAGCTGAATTTCAGCGCCATCTAATTCACTATATTGCAACAGTTGCAGCGCCAATATCAGTCGCTGATTATCAAAAAAGTACGTGCTAGTTATATTTTTAGCACTAACTGCAGCAGCTGTTTTTTGGTTAATTAGCTCGGCAAAATCTAGGTAGAGTAATTTAATTGTCTCAGCGCTAACCTGTCCGGTTTGCTGAAGGTTTGGGCCGTAAAGGTGATAGTTAAGGTGATAGCTACCATTGTCTTTAGATAAGGTTGTTTCTGCGACTAAAGCTGCACCTGACTGAGTCAGCAATTGCGACAATTTTAGCGGTCGAGTATCTTCAATGTAGCTAGCATTTTGCGCCAATAGATTAATTACATCTTCAACTTGAAGTATGGGGTAGGTATTAGATTGGTGTAACAGGGCAATGATGGATTCCTGTTGCGCATATTGTTGCCACAGCGCAGCATGAGTCGTTAAAGCGGACTTAACCGGTAATACAATGACGGCACCTTTTTTCATCGGGGTGAATTTATCTTGCGGGTAGAATATAAATCCCAAAATCAAAATAGTTAGCGCAATGACGACAGCAAGCTTAATACGAAGATGACTCATTAACTATGATCCTTGAACGATACTTTCAGAGTGCCCACTTACTAATATTAGTTTAAATATAATAAGCTTCGCTGATCTTTTTCGGCGAGTTCAGCGCTATTTATTGGTCCTTTCAGGAGCACAAGCCTCGAAGATAGGCTGCTTTAATATAAGAGCATAGACTTCACTCAGTGTTATTGAGTTTACCAAGGGCGCGACCATTGGAGGCAATCAATGCTTCGCCTAAATGGTGGTAGGTGCTTAGCTTCAACCTGGCGCAATGAGAGTATTATTTAAAGTGGCCGCCAACAAATTAAAAAAGTAAGTGCATGGTGTTGCGCTCTCTCTAGTGTATTGAAATTAACAGGAAAACTTAGTTTGAGCTAGCACCTCTGAACACTGGGTGAGCTTATTAAAAGGCCGCCAAAAATTAGCGGCCTTGATGATATGTTTAGGTGTTCCAAGGGTTAGGAGGTAGCTTATTACCGCTATCGCGAAGATTACTTTTGGACCGGTTGTTGGCGCTTTTATTATCATTGCGCTTCTTAGATGGTGAGGTTCCTAAGCTAGGTTTGGATTTGGACTGTTCATTATCCTTGGTTTTCTCAGTCATCTTTTTAAATTTAGGCTTAAAGTTCAATACTGATATCGGTACCTCTTTACGAGGGGCAAAACCTTCTATCTCTCTTCTTTCAAGCAGATGCCCTAGGCGACTTTCAATCATGCACAGGTTTTTGAAATCATCTTTAGAAACTAAAGATACCGCTTCACCATTGGCTCCTGCACGACCTGTTCGACCAATGCGATGGATATAGTCATCGGCGGGGTAGGGTAGATCATAGTTAATCACCAAAGGTAATTCATCGATATCGAGACCTCGAGCAGCAACACCAGTCGCTATTAATAGTCCAATTTCTCCAGCCTTAAAGTCAGCAAGGATCTTCTCTCTAACCTCTTGGCTTCTACCACCATGGATACATTCAGCGTTAATGCCACGCTTTTCGAGCTGGCTTACAAGTTTTGCCGCGCCTTGCTTGGTTTCAATAAAGATCAGCGCCTGATGCCAACTGTTTTCCTTAATCAGGTGGCTCAATAACGCCGATTTTTTATCTTTGTCTACTGTGGTTAACCATTGTTCAATTTTAGGTTTGGAATCAGTATTGGCGATAACTGATATTTCAACAGGTTTATCAATCGCTGTTTTGGCTAAGGCTTTCACTTGATGTGATAGGGTTGCTGAAAACAGTAAGCTTTGTCTGTCTGCTGGCAGCTTATCCATGATTTTATCAATGTCTTCGATAAAGCCCATATCGAGCATTCTATCGGCTTCATCAAGCACCAGAATATCTAACTCATCAAAATGAATTGCTCGCTGGGTATACATGTCCAGCAGACGGCCTGGTGTCGCGACTAATATGTCGACCCCGTCTAGCAGACGTTGACGTTGTGGCTTGGCATCCACGCCACCATACATTGCCATTGAAGTCAGCGCTAAATGTTTACCGTAAAGTGCAATGTTGGCTTCAACCTGCACTGCAAGCTCGCGAGTGGGCGTTAAGATTAATGCTCTAATTCGTTTTTTACGTTGGGTCTGCGATTGACTTAGGAGCTGTAAGATGGGCAATACAAAGCTTGCTGTTTTACCTGTACCTGTTTGCGCTGCGGCGATCAAGTTTCGCCCGCTTAAGATCACCGGAATGCTCTTCGCTTGGATTGGAGTAGGGCTGGTGTAACCTTGTTCGGTTACAGCGGTAACGATTGGATTGCTTAATCCAAGCTTAGAAAACGGCATGGTGAGTCTCTGTTATCAGTTGTGATATTGCGTATTGCAGGTATAAGCGCCGAGTTATCACGGTCGCTGCAATAGATTATAACAGTATGTAGCTATAATCGGGTGATATTGTTCTTACCATGCAGCTGCTATTTCATGCTGACTTTGCCACCGACAAATTTATAGGCAGGAGCACCGCGAATGAGTGTATCTCTAGCAAATATTTGGCCGCATTTCGGGCAACGACAAGCCGTTGTAGTGTAGTCGGTGACAATACGTTCTTTAAAGCATTTGACTAATGCGCCTTTGCCGCCTTTTCGGTATTTAAAGAGGATGACTCTGCATTTAGCGCAAAATATCTCAACAGTCTGCGTTGGCCCTAATTAGATGGTCCGCCTCACCCCTAAGCTAACCTTAGGGTTAGGCAATCAAAGAGGCGAACCATCATGTCTACTATTAAAGTAATTGGAATCGATTTAGGCAAATCTTCTTTTCATCTTGTTGCTCATGACTATAGCGGTCGAGAGCTATTTCGAAAGCACCTTTCTCGTGCAAAGCTTATTGAGTTTCTATCTCAAACGCCTGCAACCGTCATCGCTATGGAGTCATGCGGTGGCTCACATTGGCTAGCTAGAAAGTGTCAATCTCTTGGGCACGAAGTTAAACTGATCCCCCCTCAGTACGTTAAGCCTTACGTCAAAACCAATAAAAATGATTACATAGATGCCGATGCGATAGCTGAAGCGTCAACGCGCCCGTCGATGCGTTTTGTGGGTGTTAAAACAGAATCATCCCAAGTTATCTCAGTGATTCAAAGGATCCGTTCAAGCTACGTTAAAGAGCGTACAGCGTGCATGTCGCGTATTGGCGCTATCTTGCTTGAGTTTGGTATGAGCTTTCCTAAAGGGCATGCCAAAATGAAGGTGTTGTTTCAATGGCTTGCAGATAAAAAAGAGCCTATTCCTCCCATGTTAATGCAGGAGCTAATTGAACATCACGAGTACTATTCACAGCTTAATAAGCGTATAGCAGGGCAAGATAAAAAACTGAAACAGCTTGTCGAGCAAAGCGAAGAGGCTCAACAGCTTAAGTCAATCCCAGGTATAGGAGATCTAACGGCGAGTCAGTGCTTAGCTGATATTTCTGATGCAAATAACTTTAAGAACGGGCGACAGTTAGCCGCATGGATAGGATTAGTCCCTCATCAATACTCAACAGGTGGTAAAACCACGTTATTGGGGATAAGTAAGCGAGGTAATAAAGCGTTAAGAACGCTGTTTATCCATGGCGCACGCTCCATATTATCGCGGCCAGAAGTTGCGGTTGCGGTGTTTGGTGAATGGATTTTAGAGCTCAGAGCAAGGAAGCCATTTAACGTAGCCGTTGTTGCTTTGGCGAATAAGTTAGTGCGGATAGCATGGTCGGTATTATCGACCAAGCAAGCATTTGAAGTAAGAGTTTAAACCGAGTTTGCAGATGATAGAGAAGATGACAGAACGGTCAGACCACTAGATTGAAGACCTGACATAAAAAACAGCAACGCAGTATGCTTTGGGCTTTTTGAGGACAATCTAGCGCGGAACTCATCGTGGAGCAGGTGGTAAGCACCTAATGAAGACTCCGAATACATTAGCGCAAACCAACCTCGTTATCGAAAATATCATTTGCAATAACGAGGCGGACCATACATTTTTTATTGGGTTTTGCCATGATTTAGTTTTACTTTTTTATGTTGTGGATGATTTTGCCATATCAAGTAGAGCGCTGTCGCTGTTTAATTATTCAAACTAACTTTTGAATAATTAAAAAGAGTGTTTAACAAATTGGCAACCCAGTTTATGATGATTGCTATATAGGAGTTTTGTCAAAAGTATTACAGGTAAGTAAATGATAAAAATAGTAAAAATATCGGTCGTGACGCTACTATCCATAGTGTTCTTATCTGCAGTTTCAATATACCTATTACTGTTTATGAGCTTGCCTAAACTCGACGCATCGATAGGCAGTAACGCCATCAGTAATGACATCACTATTGCACGGGACCGCTTAGGTACGGCGGTGGTTACGGCTGATAGCCGCCAAGATGCTGCTTACGGCTTGGGATATGCTCACGGACAAGACCGCTTTTTTCAAATGGATCTTCTGAGGCGAAATTCTGCAGGCGAGCTATCAGAGATATTTGGAGAGAAGGCTTTGCAGTTGGACAAAAGCCGTCGTTTTCACCAATTAAGAAAACGAGCCAATGGGATTGTTGCAACATTGTCAAAGGATCATCTAGGGCTTTTGAAAAGTTACGCTCAAGGGGTTAATGATGCTGTTGATGCCCAAGCAATAAGTAGCTTTGAATATCTAGTTACTGGCGCAAAGCCAAGACCTTGGGAGCCAGCCGATAGCCTGTTAGTGATCTACAGTATGTACTTGGACCTGCAGGGCAATACTATCAAGCGCGACCTAACTCTTACCTATATTAAATCGATATTTGGCGCGCAGATGCTGGACTTTATTATCCAGCCTAGTCGCTATCAAGCTGCGCTCGATGGCAGCTTAATTAGTTTGAAGCAACCAGTGATCCCATTGATGTCACCTCAGTATGTCGCTCAGGCGAAAACTAAATCGATAACAGAAACATTGGATATCGGCAGTAATAATTGGGCGGTAACGGGAGAGCTAACCGAAAATGGTAAGGCAATGCTCTCTGACGATATGCACTTGTCTTTTTCTGTGCCTATCATTTGGTACAGAGCACAGCTTAATTACTCACAAAGTGATGAAGATATCAGTATTACAGGGGTGTCACTGCCAGGTGCTCCCGCCATTGTCGTTGGCAGCAATGGTCATGTGGCTTGGGGCTTTACCAATGCTTACATAGATACTGCCGATTGGATTGAAATTGAGAATAGCTCAGATCTGGCATTCGAAGATGAACAGATATTACTGCCAGATTCTTCCGTTGAATATAAGATATTGATGTCTGAGTATGGACCTGTGAAAGGAACATTAGCACAGCATTATGCACTGTCTTGGGTCGGGCACCGTGATTATGCGGTAGATATGTCGTTAGTTGAGCTCGATAAGGTAAAAGACGTGCAGCAAGCGATAACCATAGCTAGCAACATGGGGATCCCGGTTCAAAACATGATGCTTATTGATACTGCTGGTAATGCCGCTTGGAAACCAGCGGGCGCTTTTCCATCAAGAACAAATCCAAGTGACGTTGCAATTAAGGAGTCAGAGTATCAAGCCGATAACTGGCTTATTGATCACGCACAGTTGCCAGAAATGATTAATCCACAAAGCCATCGATTGTGGTCTGGCAATTCCCGTGTAGTATCAACAAAGCAACATGAAGTACTAGGAGACGGTGGTTATGCGCTTGGCGCGCGCAGCTCACAGATCCGAGACCGTCTCTTTGCCGGAGATAACTTTTCTGTTGATGACTTCTATCAGTTGCAGTTAGATAATGAAGCTCGTTTTTTAACGCCTTGGCATCAGCAATTAGTGACCCTTTTAAATACTCAGCCAAAGCGCTTTGCTAAGGACATCGCTTATTTAAATAATTGGCAAGCGTGCGCCTGTAGTGATTCTGTCGGATATACTTTGGTAAGACAATATCGACAGCGACTTATTGATAGCACTTTTGCACCGCTTGAAACACAGCTAGGTTTGTCTTCACAAAGCTTGTCGCCAGTTAAACGCTATTTGGAACCTGCGATTTGGCAACTCATAGACGCTAAACCCCCATCTTGGTTACCGAGTCAATATACTAATTGGTCGGAGTTTATGATCAGCAGTTACCGACAAAGTAAGCAGCAGCTATTAGCGACTTACAGTAAAGACAATGATATGGATGATTTAGCATGGGGCCTCGTTAATCAATTAAAAGTTCAGCACCCTTTCTCTAAACAAATTCCGATACTAAGTACATTGCTCGATATGCCTGTCGTCAACGGTTTTGGTGATAGTTATATGCCAGCCGTTCAGGGAGCATCATTTGGCGCGTCGCAGCGATTTATTGTGCAAGCTGGCGATGAGGAAAATGGTGTATTAACCATACCAGGAGGTCAATCTGGTCATCCATTGTCCGATTTCTATCGGTCAGGCTTTGGCGAATATGCTGCTCAGCAACAAACCCCTTTATTACCAGGTAAATTATTGCATCGAATAGAGGTAAGTGCTCAATAGATGATTAAGCTTCGTAGGAGTGTTAAGGGCGCAGTTGCCCTTAATTGATGCTGCATTTGATTAAATGTGAACTTTTATTCGCAAAGTGGCCTGTAATTTAAAAAAGATTTAACACTGATGAACTGCTGCTGGTTGGTTTATATGTTTGTCTTTCATGCTTTAGTTGAATATTTATTCTGGATAAGCTTGGTATGTCATTTGGTAATAACTTATTCCTAATGGTGGCTCTCAGTCGTGGAGCTAAACAATCACCTGTATCTTTGTTAGTATTGGATACAAACGATTACACTTGTGAATAATTACGCAATGAACCTGGCTAAGTACCTTGTTGTTAGTGTGGGGCTGTTAAGCTTATCTGCATGTCAAAAAGATCTAACTTTTCAGATTGCATTAGCGGCCGAAAGCACTCGCTTCAGTGCAGATACTCAACAGGAGTCAGTGGCTTGTGATATTGGTATTTATGTAACCAATGAGATGAACTTCGGTGTAAAGGTTGCCCCTGAGTTGACTATATATACTGACGATGAAAAGTACACAATGAGAATTAAGTCATGGGGTGATGATTGGGATTATTTAGTTGCCAAAGATGGTGATGAAATCAGCAAACAAGGCTTGTGTTTTAAAGAGATAAACCAAAAATCTTTTAGCTGTGATGAGATTATGTCTGCCTTAGCAAATGAGCAGTACGAGTTGACGCTCAACCGCTGTGAAAAACTCGACCAATCTCAAGTCGATTGCAATATTGATGTGGAGTTAGCTCAAGAGGGGATTAGATTTAAAAAAGATGAGAAGTTGACTCGCCTTTGACTCTCTCGTTATGACTTTTATTTAAACGATGTTAGTGTCATTTCTGCGATCTATAAGAGGAAATGCTACTTATTTGCTTCGTCCTTTATATAGCCTCACCTATAATTACTCTACCTTTTCTTAGAATCTTGATACTGCGTGCAAAAACATATTTTATTATTGAACATTTGTGGCTTAGTGCTTTTTGGGCATGCTGCAGCCAGCGAAACAGAGTTTAAGCCAAGTCACTGGGGGCAGTTTATCTTTGAAAATGATGCCTTCGGCGTACTTGAGCCTACTGATGATGGTTACAGTAATGGTGTGGGGTATGCGTGGGGTGATTCTGTTGTTCAGGGGTTTGATGATATTGATATGCCTGCCTGGATCCGTGCAGCGAGTGATTGGAGTTATATAAACCAAGGGAATGAAGGGCAATACAGCATTAGTTATGCCATCTTACAAGGCATGTATACTCCGTCAGATTTAGATACCGAACAGTTGCTGACTGATGATAGACCTTATGCTGGAGTGTTGTTGTGGCAAGCTAAATTACGCCAGTATGATGACAATGTTGCCACGAGCCTTGCACTTAATTTGGGGGTCGTTGGCCCAGCCTCATTAGCCCAACAAACTCAAGGTGTTATTCACGCAATTATCGATGCTAGAGATCCTCAAGGTTGGGATAATCAACTTGAAAACGAAGCTGTGTTTCGCATTGAGTCTGAATACTTACATCGTTTTGGACAATTAGCACTGACAGATAATGTGGCTACAGATGTGAGTTTTTACAGTCAAGCTGGACTGGGGAATTTACGCAGTGATGCTGGCTTTGGTTTAACATTCAGAATTGGAAGTGGCCTGAATGAAACTTACGCCAGTATTAATCCAACCGCTTCTCATAGTGCTAATCCCTATGCTTATATGTCTGATAAAGGTTTTAACTGGATGTTGTTTTTTTCAGCTTACGGTGGTTATGTGCTAAACGATATTACACTTGATGGTAATACTTTCAAAGATAGCCACTCAGTTGAATTGATCAATGAACAAGGCCAATTGAGTATGGGGTTTGCCATGCGCTGGGGGAGTTGGGGGATCTTATTTTCAACGCTACGTGGTAGTGATCATTTCGAGGGGCAAATATCTGACACCAATTATGGCGCTGCAAGCATAAGTTACCATTATTAAGCTCTAGGCTAGTAAGCCTATCTGCTCACTGGAACCTCAAAGCGAATAGGTTATATAAAGTCGAAAGGAATACACATTTGCGGCGAGTTAATAGTCAATGTCGTCTGGTATCTAGGGGCTGTTGATCTTTCGAGCTTAGTTTTTGTTCGGTTCTTTACCGTAAGGAATAATGCTTCTAGTACAAGGCTTGAGCGATAAAGCTTAGCTGGCTAAGTGAAAAGCTCATAACACCGTTATAGAAGCATTGAATCGAACCCAAAGGGCCGCGTTTCTTGGCTATTTTTACTGTGTTGTAGACTATTTGTGGAGAATAACTAAACGGCATAGCCTCCGCCTTGTCAAAATAGCCAATAAACTGCGGCAAAAACAACCGTGAAAGATCAACAACCCCTAGTCTATTGCATGAGATAATCTGCTATTATGCCCCCCTAAATTCTACTCAAATGTCATAAAGTATGTCCACTGAACGTGATTTAGCGCCGAAACAACAGCGCAGTTTAGATACTCAGAAAAATCTATTAAAAGCATTGCACATCTGTTTAGCTGATAAATTCTTCGAACATATTAGTATTAAAGATATCGCTGATACCGCGGGAGTTTCAGTGGGTACCTTCTATCGTCGATTTAAGGATAAAGAGTCACTATTGCCATTGTTGTATCAGGATTTTGGTCATGATTTGATGATGTGGGTTACTGCAATGGAATCTGAAGAGTACCAAAGCTTACATGATGCTTTGGTGAAAATGGTTAGCGGGACTTATGTTTTCTTATTAGAAAAGGAGAGTGTATTTCGCACATTGCATCTTAATTCGAGGCTTCATTCTGAAATATTGGCATCAGATAAAGTGGTAAATAGAGACGTCGTTTATCAGAAACTATCGGCTATTTTAATGCGTTATGACAAAGAGATCGGTGCAGTCAATAAATCGCAAGCAAACGACATCTGTGTCTATATGATGGTAAATACCTTGCTGGACAAAGTACTTTACCCTGGGTTAACGCCAGCGACAGCGTGCAGTTTAACTGCAGCGGAATTTACAAAAGAGTTGCCAGAAGTGCTATTTGCTTATCTAGTGAAGTCCTAATGACCATGCCATTAAAAAGTTGTTTATTGCACAGGAATTAGGACCACGTTAAGCAAGCCTGTGACTTTTACTTAATCGTTAGTCTTTATTATCCGAGGGGATATCATTAGCCGTGATAGTGACTTTATAATATTGGTTTCGCCCACTTTCCTTTGCTTGATAAAGTGCCTTATCAGCCATTTCGGTGATCTGCTTACCTGTAATAAAGCTGTTGTCTTGATAAGAGTGGTTGGGCATAGGTAGAACTTGGCACACGCCAAAGCTGACGGTGATATAATCGCTGACTTCTGAGCTTGGGTGAGGCAAAGCTCTATGCTGTAGTGACTGTAATATCTCCGACAATTTACGCTCTAACGGGGCAAATGGAATATCACTGTAGAGCATTATGAACTCCTCTCCACCAAAGCGTGCGCACATATCTTCAGCTCGCTTAAAGTGTTGTTCTAACATCTTCGCGACCTCTTTTAATGCTTCATCCCCCGCTAAATGCCCTAAGGTATCATTGTATTTTTTAAAGTAATCGATATCGCCCAAGATGAGCGTAAAACCGATATTTTGTCGCTTTAACAATTGAATTTGAGTTGCTAGATGGAGTTCAAACGCACGGCGGTTGGCTATTTGTGTCAGTTCATCAACGTAAACTTGATGGCTAAGCAGTGTGTTTTGTCGCTGCACTGTCCCCAACAGAGCATTAAAATGAAATGATATTTTTCTAAGTTCGGTAATGATGTAGTTTTTAGGAAGCTCTTTATATTTTTGCTTTTTGTCCATTGCTTTGATGTTTCGAGCAAGGCGCTGGACTGGGCGAATGATGAACCCTGAAAGTAAAAGGTACACTGTAATCAATAGCATAATCATGGCGAAGAAAAGGCTTATCATGCCTATTCCCCATATAGATGGCGCTTGGCTATTGGTATGATATAGCGTCAATTTCAGTATTGCCTCTCCTTTAGTGTTACGAATGACTCTTTGGGAAAAGGGTAATATTTGAGTCAGTTCTACTTCAGCATCCCAATCTTTGAGGCCTTTTGCTTCCTGTTGACTACTGATAGGCGTCATTACAACCGGTGTGGCCGTAAATTGTGAGATTTCATTAACCAGTTCTTGATTAATCAAGCGTATGAATATTAGAAAGCCATTGGAGGGTAAACTTTTATCTGATAATAATATTGGGGTTGAGCTATAGAGTGCTGGACCTGACAAAGTTGATACCACTCCTGTTTTAGCTAAAACCTTTTTGCCATCATAAGGAGTGTCGATGAGAACTCTATTCTCAGGAAAAGTACCAAACTGGTGTAAGTTAAAGGTTAAAGCATGTTCGTTTTTGTGGTGAAAGCCTTTTGAATATAATAATTCTGCTTGGCTATTTAAGATAAAAACTCCATCAATCTCTAAACGGATAAATGTATCATTCAAAAAGTTTTCAACCAGATATCGTAAACTATGTTTAGAGGTCGGTTGTAGTACATATTCAAAAGTTTCATCCCAAACTGCATAGTCATAATTAAGGGTTACCATCGGCTTATTGATCCGCTTAATAGCAAAAATCATACTATTAAGCTCTCTCTCTGAAAGCTTTAACATGGTAGCTTCAAGTTGCGGAATTTGAATAAAAAAGCGATAACTGAAAATCACCGCTGTGAATAACATTACGATGATGGTAAATACTCTAATTTGTAGTTGATTAAAGCTGAGGGTTCTCAATGTCAATTAGGCGCCTATTGTAAGTTGGACATTTTCGTAATGTACAAAGAGGAGGTTGAGTTAATTGTAGCAGTAGTTAATTAATTCGCTTCGGTGTATAGGTTAACGTTTGAAACCACAGATATTTGAGATTTTAAAAGCAGGGAACACTGCATAAGAGTGAATGATGAGACAAATATTGAGAGATAGAATAGTGGCAATCTGTGACAAAAAAATTGCAGCAAAAGGCGAGGGGGTTGGCGTTTCATTTTATGCCTTTTTTGCTAATAAAAATGATGAGCCGCAGTCATTGATGGAAGTCGCTAAGTGGTGGATTGAAACACATCAATTGGACCATTTTGTTAAGGCCCAAAAGGTTAAACTGTTAATTGAAGCAGGGTTATAGGAAGTATGAAGTTGCCCCATTTTAGGAAGGTAGAGCTATGTTTACATTGGAAGTAGATTCAGGTTTGACACTGACTTTGGTAGAAAAAACATTTGCCGCAAAATACCTAAAAATTGTCTCACAGCAAAGAGCGTACTTAAGTCAGTGGCTGGTATGGCCGCTACTTGCCCATGATGAGGTTTTTTTTGAGGGCTTTATTGAAAAGTCACTGCATGACTATGCTATCGGTAAGTCGTTAGTTTGCGGCATGATTTATGATGGTGAATTGGTAGGGAATGTAAGTTTTAACACAATAAATCAATCACTCAAAAAAGTAGAAATAGGCTATTGGTTGAGCGCTGAACATCAAGGCAAGGGGATCGTTAGCAGATCGGTGGCTAAGTTAATTGATTTAGCCTTTACTGAACTGCAAATGGAGAAAGTGGAGATTTTTGTTGCCACTGAAAATAAGGCTAGCCGCAGTGTCTGTGAGCGCTTAGGCTTTGAGCTTGAAGGTGTCATTACCAGAGCTGAACAGCTCAACGGTCGCACGTATGATCACGCAGCCTATGGTTTGAGCCGTGGTGGTGGGGTGAAAGTCATGAGATCAACTCGGTAATAGTAGTCATAAAAAAACCATCGAATTCACTCGATGGTTTTTATATTCATGCCTAGGCGCTATGGCATTTAAGCCATACGTTGCGTTGGCTTCCAACGAAGTAGCTGAGTGGGTAACTTCACACCTTGTGAGGTTAAACTATTAACGCGGTTAAGGTACGCAGCCCCATACATCAGATGCTTAGCCACATCGACGGCGTTACGCTCTTGATAATTATCTAAATAGCTACCTTTCGCCCACTGGTTAAAGGCGCCTAAAGCAGGACCAGCCCAAATTTGGTAATCCATTTCACGACCTGTTTCCCCAGAGTTTGACCAGCGGCTAGAAAGCCCTAGATACCAGCGAAAAATCAGTGCCATTTTCCGCTTAGGGTTATCTGTTGCACGTTCAATTTGCTTAGGATCGCGCTCATTAAAGTGCGCCACGGTTCCTGCCCAAATATCATCAAGGGTCGAACGGAAGACTTGTTTCTCAAGTTTTTCACGTTCATCAGCTGGAATCGCTTCTATTGAGTCATAACGAGTGTAGAGCTCGTACAGTTTGTTGGCGCGCATTGGAAACAAGGTTCCGCGCTTAACCACTTGCAGCTTCACGCCCATTTCGAACATATCTGCAGCTGGAGCCATGGTCACATCGGCCATCTCAGTGGTTGATAGTAGTTTACGAGTGTGTTCACTCGCACCCGCTTCAACACAAGCTTGGTTGACAGAACCGGTCACAATATAAGCTGCGCCCATATTAAAGGTTGCTAGCGCCGCATCAGGTGTTCCTACACCACCACCACAACCAACACGAATAGGTGTTGGGTATTGATATTTAGTTTGGATCTCTTCTTTTAATGCCAAGATGGTTGGCAAAAGTGTCACTAACGGACGATTGTCGGTATGCCCACCTGAATCTGCTTCGGCAGTGATATCGTCCGCCATAGGAACTAGCTGCGCCAGTTCCATTTGTTCTGGCGTGATAGAGCCTTCATCTACAAGCTTTTGCAGCATCTTTGCAGGAGCTGGCATCATGAATTTTTCAGCGACTTCGGTGCGGCTCACTTTAGCAATAACCTTGTTAGCGACAACGATATTACCTTGAGCATCACGGCTCAAACCTGCCGCTCGGTAATAAACAATTTGCGGCGTTAAGCCTAAAAATGCTGATGCTTCTACGGTGCGAACCTTATGCTTCAGAAATAGCTCGACACTGCCACGCTCTAACGCTGGCTCACTTGGGCTATGGATAAGGTTAAACATGTACGGCCCGTTTGGTAGCGCGGCTTGAATACGGTTAATTGCCTTTTCTACGCGGCTTGGGATAAGTCCTGCTGCGCCAAATGAGCATAAAATACCAGCCTGGCCGAGCGCAATCACTAACTCTTCAGAAGAGATACCATTTGCCATAGCGCCTGCGTAGTAAGCGTATTTTACCCCGTGAACGCGGCGGAAATTACTATCGCCTAGACTTTCGGTACCTAGCGCGGGTGTGAAAGCTGCAACAGGTAGACTATTGCTGTTAGCGGCTTGGTCAGCGACAAGCTCTGCAGTTTGCGCAATGCCAACGCCTTTTTCGTTATGGTTTACCACATAGCAGCCACGGCTGAAGTCTCTTAGCTGCTGCTCCATCACGGTAACATCAAAGCTGATGTTGGTGTCGGTGACCAGCCAAGGCCACGGAGATAGCATTTCATTAGTTGTTGTAGGATTCATTATATTTAAGACCCTTAATCATTTGTTTTGAGCCAGCGGCTCTTAGCTATTCTTTTAATCTAATTCATTGACGTCTTTAATGGTTTAGAGGCAGCTAGTTCGTCGCGATTCAAGGTGAAGGCGCGCAGCCTATGTTAATAGGTGAGCACCTTCAACGATGAAGCGTGGCGATAATAGCCAGCTAATCAACCATTAAACAGATTCTTCGATAGATATTGCAATATCAAACACTTCGTATATGCGCAGACCATCTTTACTTAGGCTTGCATTACCAGTGATCACTTTCTTGCCATTTTCATCTTTAACTGAGGTGATACTGACATCCATCGACATCTGCTTGTTCAATGGGTTGATTTGACCACGATACTTCCACTTGATATTCGATAAAATCTGACCAAACTTCGGATTTTTAAATCCTGCGCCCAAGTCTTTACTGATGGCGTAAGTCTGCATGGTTTCGATAATCGCTTCAACACCTAAGGAGCCCGGCATTACCGGATCTTGATGGAAATGGAACTGGAAGAACCAATCACTAGGGTCAATAGTGCGCTCGGCATATAGGTAACCTAAACCTTCTGTGCCGCCATTATCAACAATTTCAACGCTGTCGATAAAGTTAAGTTGACCACCCGCTAGGCGGTAGTGTGGCTGACTCGCTGGGGCATTGAAATGACGACAGCTCTTATCCAGAAGGTTAACAGTGGTTGTCGGTGCGACATCGTTAGCGACATGCCAAGGCTGAGTCACTCTACCGTTATCAAGACCTAGTTGGTCTTTAAGTGCCTCACCTTTAAAGTAACCAAACACTGCGCTGCCGCGGTAGAAAGGCTCACCATCGGTGCTTAGTTCGAAGCTAAAGCTCTGAATGATGTTAGTGCCAGCCATCACTGTTGATAACAATCGTGAGTCGTTGCGAATAGTTTTGCCGCGCAAATCGACTTCACGTAATAGTTCACCGCTTCCATCTAAATTACGGAAAAACAGCTCAAGCCCTGGGAAGCCAAGGGTCGTGCCCATATAGCCAGAGATAAAGCCATTAGGCTGTAGTGAAATTTCCATCAAAATCGAGTAAGGCATTACCGCTTGATGGCTGTTCTTATCAAAATACCAAGCATCTGTTGGCACTTCATATTCAGCAATACATGACGATGGCTTTTTAAAATCGCCACGCTTACCGTTAACTTCGATGACGCGAGTCGTCACTTGCAGATCGCCACATGGAGTACGTGGTGGGATCATGCCGCGGTAGATGGAGAACTCAGGGCCGAAGCAGTTTTCAATGTTACCAGTAGCGAATTCAAACATGTGATACGGCGTAAATGGCACTGTATCAGGTACGCGGTTTGGGTAACCCGGTGTGATTGGCGCTTCAACATGTGAAATTGGGATCACACCTTTGTTAGGCGCTTTAGTCAGATCGGGGATTTGCGCCATCAATGGAGCGTTAACCGATGCGGCTTGGTATTCTTTATGCGCATTGCAAGTAGCTGTTGATGGTTCGTTAGTAGTGCTTGAGGTCAGAAGAGGGTAGCGAGTACACTCATCTTCCTCTTTGATCATTACGCCTAAATTTTGGAAATCCACTACGGCTTTGCCGTTAAGCAAGATATCAATATTCGCTTTGGCATAAGGCTGTGGGTTAAAGCCAATTTCGGTCACTTCCATGCGGTAAGTCAAAACACCAGATTGCGGCAATACTTGACCACGACAACGAACTTGCTGTGAGGCATTTTCTAGTGGCTGGAAACGACCATTTTTAGTTTGGGTGTGCATACCAAGGTGCAGCATATAGAATTGCAGTAACTGACCACAACCTTCGGCCATTAATGAACCAGCCATCACCTGATCGCCTTGGAAGTGGCAAGGGAAATACCAATGGTTAGCCTCAAGTTGCTTATGGCCTTCAATTAAGCCTAAGCCCCATGTACCACCATTGCGCTCAACTTTACTCACCTGCTCAATCATCAAGAACTTCTCTGATGCGAAGCAAAGTGATGGTTGAGCATTGCCTTTATGGCTCGCGCCAAAACAACCTTCGATATCGGCAGTTAGCAGCTTGTGAATTTCTGGGTAGCTAAAGCTGGTTTTTGGGCAATCGAGTAGCGGGTTGAAGGTTTTCTTTACCGCTAAGCTACGGGCTTTAATCTCATCTTCGGTGCGAATAACGCCTTTACCATCCGCCAGCTCTTCATCGGTAAAGAAGCCTGCACAACCGCCATCCATTTTCAGGATCATGGTGTCGCCAACAAAACACTCGTAGGAGAAGAAGAATAG
Organism: Shewanella piezotolerans WP3; assembly: GCF_000014885.1. Taxonomy (NCBI): domain Bacteria; kingdom Pseudomonadati; phylum Pseudomonadota; class Gammaproteobacteria; order Alteromonadales; family Shewanellaceae; genus Shewanella; species Shewanella piezotolerans. The sequence continues at coordinate 3,769,770 of NC_011566.1, read as the reverse complement.
CAAGGTTTCGCCGTTATGGGCATAGTTGTTGATCTTAATATCGTATCGCAGGGTATCACCGCCACGAGGTAGGTCGCCTAGGAAGGTGAGGGTACAATCTAGTAGACGATAAACTCGTTCACCTTTGTTCTCAAAATCGATACCTAAGTAGCTGATCAACATCAGGTCACACTGTCCTGACTCTACGGCAACCGCCCACGGGATCTGACCATCGACCAGATACGGTGCATCGACTGGAATGTCGTATTCAGTGGTCATTGAACAAGGCTTAAACTCGTTAATAGTCGCATCGAGCTTAGTGACACGAGAGACCAACAGGTAGTCAGTGGTTGGTAGGCGAACGCGACGCGAGTAGCTATCGATTATCGCGTAATCGCTGCCAAATACATTAGCAATGTCGCCCTCAGCGTATTCAACTAAATCAGCGTAGTTCCAGATGCAAGGCTTAAGTGCTGGCGTTGGCGCGATATAAGGTGGCACATTAGCGTGATCAGGAGCGATAACATTCACAGCTGCTGCAATAGGAGCAGGCTGAGCAACGGCTGCAGGAGCGGTCGTTGTGACAGTTTGAGGTGCTACAGCTTGGCCTGTTGCTTGAGCAAGTTGTTGTTTTAGCAGTGCATCGGCAACTTGCATACCTGCAGAGCGGCTCTTAAGAAATGCATGGTGTGCTTGCTGGGCGAGCTGCTGATTTTGTTGGAATGCAGCTAAGTCGCCTGCTGAAACATCAATTGTAGTGCTAACAACGGGGTTTGCTTGTGTCGGTTTAACTTGAGTCGTCATAGATGAAGTGCCTAATGTTTGAGTGCTGAGCGTTTGAGTCGCAACTGCTGCCGTGTTTATATCGGAGGCACTTACAGCACTCATAGGTAAGGTTGAAAGCTGAGCTGTCTGTTGCGCTCTAACTACCATAGGTTTGTTTGGTTGCAGGGGCAGGGTGGATACTGCGCCATTTGCCATTTTGTTCTTAATTGCAGCCAAGCTAGCTAGTGGTGTGTCGTAGATATGTTGATAGATATCACGACCCCCCAAGGTGACTTGCTTTACTAGCTGATGTTTTGCGTCAGATTTAAGCTCATTGGCTAGGCGCGCAGCCAATGCTTGCTGCTCGCATTGGCTCTGACTAATCAATAATTGAGAAGCTTGGTTTTCACTCACATTGGTGATCAGAGCTTTGTTAGTTGCTGCCGCGTTGCGAGATACACTCAATAATCCATGAAGTAAACTTGCCATTCCTGCAGCGGCAAAGCAGTGGCCGATTCGATCATCGGCGCTGGTAGCAACGGCGTTCACAAAGCTGTCGTTCAGTGTCACGTTTGTGGTTAAGCTGCCTGGTGCGATATTGGTTTCAACAACATTGATGCTGGTACTGTTAGTTGCGGTTTGTGTCAGTAGTTTATCGGTCACTTGCGGCAATTGCTGCGCATGGCCAAATGCCAATGCATCAATTTGGCCGTAAGCGCGACCTGATGTGCTTTCATCTTTGACTAACACGACTGCGCCAGCACCTTCGCCAACGTTCCAACTAGCTTGTGCTGCAGTATTACCCTTTGGCGTCATGGCTACCGGGGCGATGCTGTTCTTCAAGATAACCTGCTCAAAGCTGCCTGATAAATCGACTGCTGCAATCACGACTGCATCAAGATTATCTTCGGCAATAAGGTTTTGAGCAACATCAATACAGCGACTTACCGATTGTTCTGCCGCTGAAATGGTAAAGGCTGGGCCATTGAAGTCCCACAGTGACGACACGCGAGACGCCATAATGTTGCCAATAAAGCTGGTATATTGATTAAGCTTGGCAGCGTCAAGCACGCTGTCCATGGCGATAGCTTCAAGTGCTTGGTATTCATCAATACTTAGGTTAACACCTAACGCAGCTAAGCTTTGTTGCAGTTGGGTGTGCAGATTAACTCGACCGCGGAACTGATGCAGCTCAAGCTCTGTTTCCATCGCAACTAACACGGCCACTTTTTGCCCCGCTTGTAACTTGGCATCACGAATGGCTTCATCGGTGACGCGCATCAGCATCAGTTGCTGTGAAATCAAGCGGTCGTCTTCGTTTGGAGGCAGTTTGAAGCGTAGGAAATCTAGCTCAAAGTTATCAACGTAAGCCCCTTTCGGCGCAGCGTTAAGACCAAACTGTGCCAGTAACTCGGGGTGTTTCTCTAAGCCTTTCCAACGTTTTTCTGGCAGCTCAATAAATGCATCACTGTTACTTGCAATGGCATTGTCGAGCTGGTTAATGGTGCTTAAAGGTCCAAAATGCGAACTGAGGCCAACTATCTTCAATGGTGCAGGTGTCGCTGCTGTGACCACTGAACTTTGGGCTTGGCTCGGTGCCGATTTTTGCGAGTAAGACTCAAGTAATAGATGAGCATTACAGCCGCCAAAGCCAAATACAGAAACGCCTGCGTGGCGAGTTTTTACGCCAAAATGATTATTAGAGGGTTTATCTGGCCAGCCTTGTACTAAGTTTGGCATGGTCGCTTGACCAAATAACTGATTTGGTGACGAGATAGCATCACTGATATTAATGCTCGGTGGCAATAAACCCTCTTTCATGGCAAAGATCATCTTCATGATCCCTGGCATGCCAGCCGCGGTGAGCAGATGGCCTAAGTTTGATTTGGCTGAGCCGATAAGCGGGGCACTGCTATCTTGCAGCTTATCCTCGAAAAAGGTTTCCATTGAAGTGAGTTCAATTTTGTCACCCAGTGGCGTGCCAGTTGCGTGACACTCAATCACTTCAATATCTTTAGGCTCTATGTCACTAGCAGCATAAGCACGCTCAAAGGCTTTGACCTGACCTTTAGGGTTTGGACTTAATACAAATTGGCCTTTGCCATCATTTGATAATCCCACTCCGCTAACCACTGCGTAGATTTTGTCGTTATCGCGTTCTGCATCTTCAAGGCGCTTAAGTACTAATACCCCCGCACCTTCACCCGCAAATAACCCCTTGCTGTTACCGTCAAAGGGCACTGATACCCCATGATCTGGGTAAGCATGGAATATAGAGAATCCCATGTTGATAAAGAATGGGTCAGCGCCAGATACGGCGCCTGCAAGCATCACATCGGCTTTGCCTGTGCTTAAGTAATCACAAGCAAGTTTAAGTGAGTAAACAGAGCTTGCACAAGCAGCATCTAGACTTAACTGAGCACTGCCAAGCCCAAGAGCGTCAGCAACCACTTTTGAAGTGTTATGGGCAATGGCGCCATTAGCAGTATTTAGGGTGGACTCATTAGTCGCCCGCGGGCTTGCTGCATTAGTGGCGCTTAACTTGAAGTTTTGGCTGCCAAGCTTATCTTGTAACGCTTTTTCTACCGCACTGTGATAAATAGGCAAGAATAGGTCGTTGGAGCGCTCAGTGGGAAAAGAGAGCGCCCCCATAATAACGCCAGTACGTGCAAGCAAGTCATCATTGTTAAGGGCTATGCCCGCATCATCTAATGCTTTGCGGCTGGTATCGAGTGCCCATAGAAAGCTGTTGTCTAAACTCTCAAGGCTATCTGCTGCGAGCTTATAGCCTGACGGATCAAAGCTGAAGTTTTCAATGTAACCGCCTTTATCGCAATAAAAACGGTCTGACTCACCCTGTACACCCTGGTAATCGGCGCTATTGGCACCGAGCTTCTTATCGGTCAAGGTGCTACGAGAATCTCGTTTCTCGAGTAAGTTCTGCCAAAATTGCTGTGGACTGTTAGCATCTGGGTACAGCGTAGCTAAACCAACAATAGCTATCTTGCTCTGTTTGGAGCTAGTATTTCTGTCTGAAGAAGACATTAGACTTCCCCTTGTAATGTTAGGTTCGACATCTGTTTACCTTTTATCTGTTTCGCGCAAGCTGCAGAGGCTAATTGCTCCAGCGCTATTTGACGGTTTAATCCATCAATAAGTGGCGATACAGTGAGGGGAACTCGATGACTAATGAGCTGGCCTAATGCCTTGAGCAGGGTGGTGATATCGTCACCGCCTTTGGCATTTGTTGGCACAGTGCAGCAAGGAAAGTCTGAAGACTTGCTGCCGCATTGGCGATCTTGTTTGGCAATTTTATCGATAAGTGTGCAGTTTTGCCTATCTGCGCCTAGCTCGACAAATAATGTCGCGCCTTGCTTTTGAGCGCTATGGATAAGCGCTGTAAAGTCTAAAGTGTTGCAGAAAGTATCGGCAATGGAGCGCGCAATAATTTGACTGTCAATGCCCGTGGTTGTGTTCGATACCGTGCTGTCACCAGAGGCAGCACTGATAAACTTGATATCAGTGGGCAGTGATTCGAGTAGCGGTTGATCGTAAAACTGCTCTACATTGCGATGTTCTTCCATTGCGGGGGCAGTATGCATAGCGGTCACTCTGTTTGCTGCAATGCCACGCTTCTTCATCCGCGCTAATAATTCGCGGCACTGGATTTCACAACCAGCAATCACACAGGTATCGCCTTGAACAATGGCAAGGTAAGCGCGTGGAAACTCAGGCAGAAGTGCTTCAATGGCTTTTGCATCTGAGCGAACCACAAAGCTGTTCCAGACAATATCAGGGCTGGTGCTATCAAGCTGCCAAGCTTGACGAACCGCTGTTAGCTTGCCTGAAATGGCACTGGTAAAAAGTGGATCCGTTTTGGTCTTTTCAATTAAGGCGTGTGGGTCGCTCCATACACCAAGACTTGCCCACATTGATGCTTCGCCCATGGAGTAACCGAGAGCGAAACGTGGGGTGACATTAAATGCTTTAACCAGTAACTGAGTCAGCAAGTAGCTGCTGCCTACACCAGCAATAGCTAGGTCGCCAAGGGGCATAGCAGGCGCTACTTTTGAGTCCAAATGGTAGATAGTGTCTGCCTGAAGCATCGACTTTAAATCACCATCTCGCTCAAGCTTGGCATAGAGAGAAGGGAAATATCGGTGCAATTGACTAAACATATCGCCATAGACTGTACCTACCCCAGGGTAGACAAAAGCTAAACCATTTTGCTCGACGGTGCCTAGAGCGTTAGCGGTAAAGTAGCTCCCAGCTGGGGTACGGTATTGACCTTGTTCGCTGATGATCTTAGGCAGAGCGTCGGCCATGGCTTTAAGCTCTTGCTGCATGGTTTCAACTGAGTTTGCCTGCAGGGTAATAGCATATTTATCGATGGCTACTTTATCATTATGCTGTTTTTCATAAGCGAGAAGGTTGTCGCGCATTAGCGTCAGTATTGAGCTCGGTGCTGCAGCCTGCTTACTTTCGAGTTTAGAGTTGAGCCTCGCAAGTTCATTAAGCAATTCAGCTTCACTATTAGCACTGACAATAAACTGTAATCGTTTGCTATCAATAATCGACTTTGCTGCGATAAAGCCTGTACCTTGAGAAACAATGAAGCTGATGCAGCTTGTAGTACTTTCTACTGTATTGGTTAAATTAATAGCCATCACTCGTGCTTGATGATGCTCGGTAAACCAGTAGTGATTTGCTGCTTGTTTAGCGCTAATTGAGCTAGCGTCTCTTTGATGGGTGCGACAAGCGAGATCATTGATTAGCTTACACACGGTATCAAACTGCTGCGTGCTATTAAGCTGTGGTAAATCAAAACGTTTACTGACACTGTCAGCGTGACGCTTAGCTTGGCCTAATGCTTTGTTCATGCATGAGTCAGCAAGCGTTGTTGACTCTGACTGAGTGAATGAGCTTATCTGCATCGCCGCAAGCTGAGCATGAGGGTGAATTCTATTTTGTGCCGCTTTAAGTGCATGCATCATTAATAGCGAACTGGTCGCTGTTGATATTTGCACTATTTTTCCATGCTCTATCGCATCGATAGTAGCGGTTAAATTAGCTTCAAAGTCGTCGACTTGAACAGAGACAAGCTCTGATGATTGCAATAACTTTGAGCTATGCAATTCAGGGAGCAGCACTGAAATAAGTTCAGATGTTTGCTCTACATTAGCGCTTAAATCTAGCGGTGAAGGCAGCACCAAGAGTGCGATGCGCAGTGGCATCTCACTCTTGATAACCTGATCACTTGAGCTAATCGCGCTGGCAGTCAAACTGACCATTATGACTGCTCTCCAGTGCTCAATGTTTTATCTTTGTCACTCTCGGCTGTTTCGGTTAAGAAGGCACTATTAAGGTTCTTACTGATAGTGACTTTCGCCGCTTTCATCATTGCACTCAATTCACCATTTTCATGGTAAAGCGCAACGTTAGCCTCAAGTGAGCGGGCACTTGTTTTAACCACCTCTAGCGCCAGCACAGCCTTATCACCAAATGCTAGCGGCTTGTTTGAGATAAACTCACCGATAGTCGATGGTAAGCTTGCCGAGCCATACTTAAGCCTTGCCCATACCAGCATCGCTTGCAGTAGCAAGTCTTCAGCAAAAGGTTGACTACCACCAAGATGTTGGCTTGCAACAAATTGACCGCAGTCAGTATCACTTACCTGTGGTAATTGGCACTGAGCGATGAGACCCGCATCATCAAACTTGAACACCTGCTGTATGCCTTGCAAACGAGGCCCGTGGAACAGGGTGCCGTTGCTATAGAGTTCTGCAGCTGTAGTCACTGCTTTACCAAGACTGTTGAACTCCCTTGATGGCGTATTATCAGCATTGTCGTTACGAGCTAAAGTCGCCTTGTACTGCGGACGGCCATGACAGCTGATTAATGCCGTCATTTGCTCGTTGCCGCTCGGCGTTAATTCAAGAGTCATCTCCTGAGCATCACTGCTGTCAAAGACGATCCCTTTCAGTAATTTATAGTCGATAACTTTAACTTGAGTGCCAAGCATTTCACTTGCCGCCTCACGCATCCACTGAATCGCACATACCGTCGGTAGCACTGGGTTACCACCAATACGGTGGTCTTGAATAAAGACCAGCGCATTAGGGGTTAACACTCTAGTTAGAGATACTGGTGCTAGCGGGCGTGATGCGTTTTGCACCTCACCCGCATTAAGCTTTTTTACAGATGCAGCCTCTTGAGTGTCAGTTCCACCTTGCATAGATGTTCCAATAAGCAGTTGTGCTCCCGTTTCACTTAATAGCTGAGTGGCAAAAAGTTCTGCTCCAGCTTTAAGTGGAATAACGTAAACACCACGTTCAGTAAACATCTTCTTCAGTGCATCGGTAACCATGCCACCATCCCAAGGGCCCCAGTTAAAGCTCATGACTTTAGCTTGTGGGTGACGGGCAGTGAACTGCAACGCCGCTTTGTTAAGGATGTCGTTAGACATGGCGTAATCGCTCTGCCCGGTATTACCGTAGAAACCTGCAGCCGAAGAGAACATCGCAAGTAGCTTAACTTTACTCGGCTCAAGTGCGGCAAGGAGCGCTTTCAGCCCATTGACTTTAGTGCCGTATACGCGACCTAATTCGGCTATCGTCTTATCTTGAATATGTTTATCAGCCAGAACGCCAGCGCCGTGGATAAGGCCAGTTATCTCAGCTGAGCGACCGTTTAGCGCTGCAGTAATTGCGGCGGTATCGGTCACATCCATGCTGACATACTCGGCACTTGCGCCCACTTCGCTAAACGCTGCAAGAGCAGTGTTTATCTCGATAGAGCTTTTCACTGTCCAAACTAATGCTTCTACCTGCTTAGGTGTCGGCTTACTACCGGTAGAGACAATATGTGAAATAGCTGCAGGTTTAAGTTCGCTGATCTGTTTATCTGCCGCCCAAGCTGGAATAGCTTGTAGTTCACTACGTCCAGCAAGGATGAAATGCGACTGAGTGCGCTTAGCAAGTGCTAGGGCACATTCAAAAGTCACACCTTTTGCGCCGCCGGTCACCAGTATTTTATCTGCGCTATTTAGCTGTGCCGTTGCATGTTTAGAACGTGCATTGCCCGCAACCAATGTTGAACGTTCAATGTTGCCATTCGTGTCGCTAGCAATACCGACCTCTGGCAAATTGGTCACGTTATCGAACAGCTCGCCAGTAATGGCGTCGGCTAAATGAGTTGCATCTAAATTCGGTGCAATATCTAACGCGCGGCAAAAAACCGTTGGCCATTCATGGCTCAGTGTTTTAGTTAACCCTGCTAATGCGGCTTGGTTTAGCTCAGCATTTTGCAGCTGTTTAGTGTCTAAGTAACCAAAGCCACCATCGATTCGGCTGACAGAGATAAAGCTGCGACGCTTATCACTGGTAACGTTTAGTTTTGGTTGTAACAGCTTAGCCCAAAGGAATGCTTGGCTAACGTGAGTGAAGCTTTCGCTGCTCAAGTTAATGGCATCATTAACGTTATTGCTGTCAGCTTCTGGTTGTAGGTGAATAAAGCCACTAATCTCACCTAGTTGTTGCTCAATTTGAGCGATAACAGCATTGATCCCCGCTTCATCGAGACTTTCTGCTTGGAAGCTGGCAACGTCACTGTTTAGCGGTGATTGCGCTGCACCTTTTGGCAGACGAACAACAGCGACTTTAAGGGCTTTTTTTGAGAGTTTCTCTGCTAATACGCCTGCGTTATGACCATCATCGGTAATGACGACAGCTGCGTCTGCGGCGAAGCAATCAACAATTTGATCCGCCGCACTAAGCTTTTTTAGCGCTACCTCACTGTGAGGAGGTAGTTCAAGAGAAGATGTTACTGTCTCTGCTACAGATTTAACTGCATCAGCGATGACAGCAGTTGCTGCGCTGCCAACACTGGTCAGCTTAGAGTTCATGTAGGCAACGATTTCACCTAATGTACGACACTCGGCAAGATCTTCTGGATTTAACTCAGGTAAACCCGGTAGCTCATCTTGCACAGTCCCTAGAATTTCTACTCGTTTGATAGAGTCGATACCAAGATCGGCTTCCATGTCCATGCTCAGTTCAAGCATCTCTGTTGGGTAGCCGGTTTTCTCTGCTACCACAGACATCATGGTGCCTTGTACTTGCTCCGCGCTAAGACCATTAGCCACTTGCGTTGCAGCTGGCGCGGCAGCTTCAAATGTCGCAAGCTTAGAGTTCATATAGCTAACGATTTCGCCCAGAGTACGGCACTCTGCCAAATCCTCAGGGTTAAGCTCAGGCAGACCAGGAAGTTCATCTTGCACAGTTCCAAGAATTTCTACTCGTTTGATAGAGTCGATACCTAAGTCGGCTTCCATGTCCATACTCAGTTCAAGCATTTCTGTTGGGTAGCCGGTCTTTTCGGCAACCACTGACATCATAGTGGCTTGTACTTTTTGCGCGCTCAGGGCTGTCTTTGCAGTCGCAACTTGAGGAGCTGCGTCTTCAGATGAAGCGCCTGCGGCGTCATTTGTAGAGAGTTTAGAGCCATCAGCCAGTTTAGAGTTCATATAGCTAACGATTTCGCCCAGTGTACGACACTCGGCTAAATCTTCAGGGTTAAGTTCTGGCAAGCCTGGAAGCTCATCTTGTACGGTGCCCAAAATCTCGACACGCTTGATAGAGTCGATACCTAAATCGGCTTCCATATCCATGCTTAGCTCAAGCATTTCGGTTGGGTAGCCGGTCTTTTCTGCGACCACTGACATCATAGTGGCTTGAACTTTTTGCGCGCTCAGGGCTGTCTTTGCAGTCGCAACTTGAGGAGCAGCGTCTTCAGATGAAGCGCCTGCGGCGGCATTTGTAGAGAGTTTAGAGCCATCAGCCAGTTTAGAGTTCATGTAGCTAACGATTTCGCCAAGAGTACGACACTCGGCCAAATCTTCAGGGTTAAGCTCAGGCAAGCCTGGAAGCTCATCTTGCACAGTACCAAGAATTTCGACACGCTTGATAGAGTCGATACCTAAGTCGGCTTCCATATCCATTTCAAGCTCTAACATCTCTGTTGGGTAGCCGGTCTTTTCTGCGACCACTGACATCATAGTCGCTTGGACTTTTTGCGCGCTCAGGGCTGTCTTTGCAGTTGCAACTTGAGGAGCTGCGCTTTCAGATGAAGCGCCTGCGGCGTCATTTGTAGAGAGCTTGCTGTTCATGTAGCTAACGATTTCGCCTAGTGTACGACACTCAGCTAAATCTTCAGGGCTGAGTTCTGGTAGACCTGGAAGTTCGTCTTGCACTGTACCTAGAATTTCTACTCGTTTGATAGAGTCGATGCCTAAATCGGCTTCCATATCCATTTCAAGCTCTAACATCTCTGTTGGGTAGCCGGTCTTTTCTGCGACCACTGACATCATAGTCCCTTGGACTTTTTGCGCGCTCAGGGCTGTCTTTGCAGTTGCAACTTGAGGAGCTGCGCTTTCAGATGAAGCGCCTACGGCGGCAGTTGTAGAGAGTTTAGAGCCATCAGCCAGTTTAGAGTTCATGTAGCTAACGATTTCGCCTAGTGTACGACACTCAGCTAAATCTTCAGGGCTGAGTTCTGGTAGACCTGGAAGTTCGTCTTGCACTGTACCTAGAATTTCTACTCGTTTGATAGAGTCGATGCCTAAATCGGCTTCCATGTCCATTTCAAGTTCTAGCATCTCTGTTGGGTAGCCGGTTTTCTCAGCGACCACTTCAAGCATGGTTGCTTGAACTTTCTCGGCGCTTAGAACGGCCACAGCGCTATTGCTCACGGGCACAGCTGGTGCTGATGACGGCGCAGCGACTACTGGTGCAGCTTCAGCCGCTTTAGTAACGGCTTCAATCTGTGTTGCAACGGCTTGTTGAACTGGCGCCGGAGTATTGTTAACAACTGGAGCAACTGGCGCTGCAGCTTGAGTCGTTATTACAGGCGCTGACATTGCCGGTGCAGAAACTGCGACCTGTTGAACGGCTTGCTGAGGTCTTTGCACTGCAGAGTGTAATGGCTGAGCGGTGAGCACAGTCGCTGCACCATTGAGCATGTTTAGCGCGGCATTGTTATTGCCAGCTTGCATCTCTAAAAACTGAGTATGGCTTTGAACGGTTTGCGCTTGAAGCTGGTGGAACTGCTCCATTGAGCGCTGCAAGCTTTCTGGCAACGCGACACCAGAGCCTGCAAGTTTTGTTTGCTCTGTCATCAAGGTCGTGAAAGTTTCACCATATTGCTGTGGGATGCTGAGGAACTGCTGATGTAACTCTGCTGCTTGTTGTTGTGCAGCAAAGAACTGGCTTAAGGCATCAGTGCTAACGCTAACACTTGGAGCGGCAGTATTATTTTGAACTGGGGCTGTAGGCACTACATGCTCATTAGACATTGGTACGGCAATCTCCACGATTTTTTCAACTTCTTTTTCAATGATGGTTGGCACTTCAACAATTTTTTCTACTTCAACCACTTTCTCAACAACCTTTTCAACGATTTTTTCTTCGATGATAGTCGCGCTCTTCACAGTGCCAGTTGCTAATGACTTAGCCATTTTAGCGCGTGTAGCAGGGCTAATATGGTTGGCTGCATTTAGCGTTAGGCTCATTGGTGAGCGTTTCGCTGGCGCGGCTATATCGGCTTGGTATGGGTCGATATTATCAAGCTGTACACCTGCTACGGCTAACTGCAGAGCTGCTTGCTTAAGTTGCAAGTCGCTGTCGCCTTTAGGGCTTGGATTGATAGAGATAACGCTTAACTCATCAAGTTTGCTTGCTAAGGTACCTTGCACTAATTTTTGCAAAATATTTTTAGGACCAAATTCAACAAATACGCGAGCCCCAGCGTCAAACATCGCTTCTAGCTGAGCGGTGAAGCGAACTGATTGAAGCATATGTTTCTTGAACGAGGCCTTAACCTTGGCTGCAGTACTTTCATATAGCGCGCCGCTAGCGTTGGAATAGAGTGCACGGCTAGGTTTAGTAAACTTCGCAGCATCAATCGCTTTGGCGAATGGCGCTTGAGCGTGGCCAACTAGCTCAGTGTGGAATGCTCCTGACACTGGCAGATTGATCGCTTTATAACCGAGATCGCTTAATGCTTTAGCAGCATCAGTGGTGCTAGCAGTTGGACCTGCAATGACCGACTGAGTCGGTGCGTTGTAGTTAGCCACTTTAACACCATCAAATTTAGCGATAGTGCTTTCAAGTGTGCTCAAATCCTCTGCTTTATGGATAACCGCAAACATGGCGCCACAATCAGCATCGTGACCGTCTTTAGTTTTTGCTTTGGTTGCCATAGCATCGCCACGGGCAAATGCGAGTTTATAGTAGTCATCTGTTGAAATAACACCTGCAGCGCATAACGCACTTAACTCACCAAAGCTGTGACCTGCAACCATATCGGCATTAAAGCCTGCTGCACTAAATAGCGCATATTGTCCCATAGAGATGGCACCGATAGCACTCTGTGCATTAGCGGTGTTGGTCAGCACTGCTTCTTGTGCTTTGACATCATCTTTATTAAATACAGGTTTCGGATAAAGTGTTTGCGATAAAGGTGTTTTGTCATTGGCGGCAAATACTTTATCAGCTGTGACCAGTTGTTGACGCATTTCTGGATAGTAACAAGCAAGATCTCGTCCCATATTAAGATACTGCGAACCTTGGCCTGCGAATAATGCCGCCACTTTGCCTTCAATCGCAGCTGCGCGGAAGCTTATACCACCAGGCAGTTGCCATTGAGTGTCGTCGCTTGCGGTTAACTTCGATAGCGCTTGTTTGATGAAGCTTGCTAATTCTGCTGCACTATTGGCAACTAGACCAATACGTGGTGCATCAGTGGCTAATTCGCGTACAGCGTAATTTGCAGCGGCATCTTTAAGGTTGAACTCTGCAGCAGAACTTGCAGCTGCTAAGGTATTTAATTCTTTAATAAGTGCATCTTTACTTGTAGCACTAACGAGGAAGCTTTGTGCTACTTGACGCTGACGATACTTCGCTTTTTCGCTATCTTCGCGGCTGTGCTCAGCTTTGTACTCTTCCAGTACAAAGTGGAAGTTAGTGCCACCAAAGCCAAATGAGCTGATACCTGCGCGGCGCGGTGTGCCGTCGACGCGAGGTAACCAAGGACGGGTTTCTGTATTGAGATAGAACGGTGAGTTCTCAATATCCAGCTTTGGGCTCGGTTGGCTGACGTTAATCGTTGCAGGCAATACTTTATGGTGTAGCGCTAAAGCTGCTTTAATCAGACCTGCTGTACCAGCGGTAGATTTAGTGTGGCCAATTTGTGATTTAACAGAACCTAGCGCGATGTGCTGTTTGGTGTCGTTACCATCGCTAAACACTGAGCAAAGACCGGCAAATTCTGCAGCATCACCTGCGGCAGTACCTGTACCGTGGGCTTCAATCAGACCTAAAGTGTGCGGTGCAAAACCTGCATCATCATAGGCGCGATTTAGCGCTTTGGCTTGGCCTTCAGGGCGAGGAGCATAGATTGACTTGAACTTACCATCAGATGATGAACCTATACCTTTTATGACCGAGTAAATTCTGTCGCCATCACGCTCGGCATCTTCAAGACGCTTCAATGCGATCATGCCGATACCTTCACCAATCATCATTCCCTTTGAGTCGATATCAAATGGTTGAATGGTTTCATTGGTAGTGAATGCGGGGGTCTTAGAGAAGCTCATGTACATAGACGGTGAGTTGTCAGTACAAACACCGCCAGTGATCATCATCTCAGAACGACCTTCAACCAGCTCGCTAAGCGCCATGCGCATAGCGGCTAATGAGCCTGCACAAGCAGCATCAACGACACAGTTCATGCCGCCGAAATCAAAACGGTTGGCGATACGGCCAGCAATGACATTACCCAGTGAACCTGGGAATGAGTTTTCTTCCCAATGCACGTATTGGTCTTGGAACTTTTTGATCAGCATTTCGCTGTCTTCGTCGCTAATACCACTGTTGGCAAAGACCTTCTTAAGCACAGGGTACTGAAGACGGGCAGTTAAGCTGTGGCTGATCTTTTGTCCGCCGCCGACACCTAAGGTTATGCCAATTTTGTCACGGTCATAAACTTCAGGCAGGTTAGCGTCAGCCAGTACTTCTTTTGCAACTATTAAAGAGAGCAGCTGTGATGAGTCAGTCAACTCTAGGATATTTGGCGGCAGACCAAACTCCATTGGGTTGAAGTCAACATCTGGTAAAAAGCCGCCGCGCTTACAGTAGCTTTTATCTGGTGTGCTTTTGTTGGCGTCAAAGTAATCTTCTTTCTGCCAGTGAGTGGCAGGTAGCTCAGTGATGGCATCTATTTTTTCGCTAATAAGATCCCAAAATTTGTTGAGGTAACGCGAGTTCGCAAAAATGCTTGCCATGCCGACAATAGCGACAGGCATATCTTTTAAACGTTTATTTAAGCGAGTATCAGCTTGCGAGTCTTGCGCTTGCTCTGATGCTGATGATTGTTGAGGTTTAGAGGTCTGGCTCATTATGAGTCTCCAGTGGATGCCTGGCATTCAGGCGTCTTGTTGTTTGTTTTAGGCTTGTCTGTAGAGGTGCGGCGATTTTGCGTCGCACCAGGAAAGCGCTCTATAAAACTGTGATAGTTACTGACGAGTAACTTTCGTAAGTGAAACGGCCCATGTTTAAGTACATAGGCCATGTATCTGTTGGTTGCTTGGGTATTACCGTCTTGATAGATATCGAGATATATCCAGTCACTATGGGGGTCAATACCAAGCAGGATTGAACTGGGTTGCTCATCGGTTAACTGTGGTGGGATCGTCAATGAAACCACCTGAACCACATTGTCTGCACCCGTGCTTGGCAAAGCTAGGGTTTTTGCCAGTGTTTCATAGTGCAAGGTATAGGTTTGTACATCACTGCCTTGGGTTATCGGCAGTTGGTTAAAGTAGCGCATTGGTACATCAGGACTTTCAATATCGCTAACTCGCGAAACACCATAGCGCTTTAAACATCTTGCTAAGCCAGAGCGTGAAACATTGGGGTTAATAAATTTCTGTGTAGCAGTCAATAATCTATCGAGTGGCATTTTTAGCTGGTACCTCAAACCGACGACGACATATTCTTGCAGCGGCGTTAGCGTGGTATTGAGGTGGTGGGGCGTATTTGGCGTGTTTTCAATCGAATCGCGCTTACGCCATTTGCGTACAGTGGCTTCGCTAATGTTCAGCACTTTAGAAAGTTGACTCACGCTGAAGTCCGATTCTTGAATGAATCGACGCATCTCGGGAGTCGTGGTTGCATTACTGTGCCGAGCTTCTGTCGCGCTTTGCGTACACTTATTCGGATTAGTCGCTGCCGAATTTAAGCTTGTGTTAACTTGCTCTGCCATCTATTTAGCGGGTTTCCGTTAATAATCTACTGGGACTTAATTACGTTTTTATGACTAGTGAACTTCGCGGGAGTTCAATGTTTCTGGTAATTAACCTAGTATGTTTTGACCAATGGATGTGCAGACTACATGAGGTTTTAGGGCAATACAATCACCTGGGACTTATTAATCGCTGATATGACCAGATTCAGTGAACAGATGTAAGCTAAAGTGTTATTTTGTGTGGTAACTAACGTTAGTAAAGTAAAGTGTGATTTAGATCTAATATTTATTATAAAGTGAATTGTTAACAGATTTGGTGCTAAGGAGAGAAGCGTTTACAAAAATAAGTATAAGCTCGCGATGAAGGTCATTTAATGTACTGCGTTTAGTCAAAAAAAATGCAACCTTTTTTCAAAGGTTGCATTTTTGGAGGTTTATTTTATTACAAGATTACATCATTACTTTAAGGCCAAAGAATGCGCGACGACCAACTAGGTCATACATTGCATTAGCTGTGTACCCTGGAGGTAGAGCATCAAACAAGTTACGTACGCCACCATTAATCATTACATTTTCAGAGATATAGTAAGTCGCACTTAGATCGTGAGTTGTCATGGAACCGATAGTTCCTGGTGATAGGTCTTCTAGAGAACCACCATTTTCAGACACATCATAAGTCACTACATTATCAATATAACGAGTATTCCAACTTACAGTTAGATCGTCTAAACGATAATCCATACCGAAGCGGAATTGCAGCTCAGGGTCGCCAACTTCACCTTTTTCATCATTTACTTCATCAGGGCGATTCTGGAACTCAAGATGCTCTAATTTAAGTAGTTGGTTAGCAAGAAGGTTAAAGCGGAACTCACCTGGCATATTGAAAGACTCGAGGTCTAATGCATAAGCACCTTGGAACTCAATACCACTGGTGTAAATTGCAGCTGCGTTTAGGTAACCAGAACGAACAAGTTCAATGTCAAAGGTTGTAGGGTTACGATCAACTTGACTACAGAAATCTGGGTCTGGAGCGCCAGTTGCATCAACACAGTTATCTGCAACCGTCTGTGTAGCTACAGAGATGATGGCATCTTCAATTTCAATGTCATAATAATCGACAGTAAATGAAAGGCTATCAGCAAATGTAGGTGTCCAGACTATACCACCAGTATATGAAGTCGATGACTCTGGCTTAAGGTCAGGGTTACCACCAGAGATGGTATCAACACTTACGTTATCATTAGCTTGGAATCCAGGTGGAATACCTAGTGCCGCACAGTTTGCAGGACGATCTGGATCGTCATTAATGTTATCTGCATCACATGGATCAGAAACTCGACCGAAGCCTGGTGAGCGAGGGCTGAATGCTTCTGCAATGTTTGGTGCACGAACAGCTTCACCAATTGTACCACGGATAGATATTTGCTCTAATGGCGCATAAAACATACCTACTTTCCATGCTTCAGTCTTACCAGCATGTGAGTAATCTGCTTTACGGTAAGCACCGTCTAAACTAAATTCATGTGCAAAAGGTAGATCTTTAAGGATTGGTAAATTCAATTCGACAAAGTATTCGCTAACATCATATTCGCCGAATGAATCAGGTGTTGCTGCGTTAGTTAGGAAGCCCGCTTTAGTAAATTCATCAGTTGTTGAACCTGATGTTTCTTCACGGTACTCAAAACCAACTACCATAGCTACTGGACCACCTTGAAGCTCAAATAACTCTTCAGAGTCACCAGCTAAAGTACCACCAATCACTTGTTGAGTAATTTTATCTTCACGAGTCACATCTGCAGAAACCCAATCGCGAGCTTCAGCTGACGCTTGGCCTAAGCCGAAAGGATTGTACGCAACACAGTCACCGCCGTTAACAGAGGCTGGGTCAGTATAATCATCACCTTGTGCACTTGGAACTTGTGAACGACATGCAGCTAAACCTGTATCTGGATCGATAACCGAATCAAGCGCTGCAACAAAATTATCTGGGATCAGATCATTAAGTGTCTTACGACGGTTATTTGTTTCACCATATATATAGTAAAGGTCGTAATCGAAAATAGTTTCGCTTAGCTCGAAGCCACCTTTGAAACCGCCGACATAACGGAAAAGTTCACGACGGTTTTCTGCAGAGCGGTTACCTAACTCATCGAAGAACTTAGCAAATGTCGCGTTTGTTTGGCCGCCATCCAATAACGATTGGCGCAAGTCTTCATTCAAAAATGCATTATCTTGAACGTTGATGCTTACGTTACCAAAACGGAATGATGGTTGGAATTGTTGTTTAATATCTGACTTTACATATCTAAAATCAGTATAGAATTGAATTTCATCAGTAAAGTCGTAGTTAAACGTAGAACCGACGTTAATTCTTTCTACTGCTGGAATATAGTTTTCATATGATTCTGTGTTAAAACAAGTATCACAGCCATCGGGGAAATTACCAAATGCAAAGCTGTTGCTACCATCTCGTTCTGCTTGGGCAATTGGGTTACCGTTTTGGTCAAATGTTGATCGACCAATGCCGCCACCAAACGCATTGATAACACCGGTATCATTGATCATTTCTGAATAAACGCGTGGAACACGAAGTCTATCTGGAATGCCGTCTTCTTCACCGCCATTTTCTGGGTTTGCAATTGTTCCCCATGCATCAAATTGACGGATTTCGGTAGACATTACTTCTTTTGTTCGTTCATAACCAGCGAAGAAAGTTACGTTACCACGTCCATCTGCAACGTTTGCACCACCTAGTACATCAAAGGAGTGATCTTGCGTGCCTACGCCTTCAAGTGAACCGCTTGTGCGGGCATTGAATTCAAAGCCTTCAAAATTGTTTTTTAGAATAATGTTTATTACACCAGATACCGCATCAGAACCATAAATTGCTGATGCACCACCAGTAACAATTTCTATTCGTGATACCATACTTGTTGGGATTGTTGATAAATCAACTTGCGCTGAACCTGGCTCACCAGCTACATGACGCTTACCGTTGACTAATACTAACGTTCTGTTCGCGCCCAGTCGACGTAAATCGGCTGAACTAACACCAGCACTTTCATTACTATTATTGTTACCAATGATGGTATTTGTTGCACCAATTGAAGGCAGTTCCGCCAAGACACTTGCAATGTCTGAATTACCAAATTTGGCTAGTTCTTCTGCAGAAAGGCTAACAACAGGAGCTGGTTGAGTAAGTTCAGCTTTTGCTATTCGAGATCCAGTAACTGCAACTCTTTCTATTTGTTCTTCTGTTGTTTCTTCTTCAGCAAAAGCAGGCATTGCCAGTGAGGCTGTTAAGCCTACTGATATAGCCAGTTTTACTGAGCTTGCTAGTTTAGAATTCAAAAACATAATAATTCCCTTAAATAAAGCGTTGATACAAATTGCAACAACACGTTAACCGCTTGGTGTCTTTTTGTAATACTTTGGTTGTTAATTGGCAATCTGTTAGTGAAATATACTCATGTTTTGGCTAGGCAAATAAATTGTTTAAATACCTTTCTAAAGGGCTTTCGTTTGTTGCTGGGTGTTTTCGTGGTGTTTAATGCTGTTGCGGTTATAGATGGGGAATTATATTTTTTGTATACGGTATTAAGTATTCGGTTTTGTGCTCTGTATTTATTTGTTTTACTTGATATTTTTTTTATGTGAGTGAAGGTGGGTACTGTTGAAGCTATTTTTTGCTGGAGGGTAATTATATTGTACTATTTCTTTTACGTAGTGATTTGCACTGTTTTTCACTGAGTAGTTGAAATAGGCTTGCTTGCTGTATTTTTAATCGATAAACGACTGTGTTTAACTGTTTTGATTAACATGTTGCTAACGGCGTTAGCGTTTTCGTTCTGCTATTAAGTAAGAGTCATAGTTTTGGAAAAAGTTCACTAAAAATAAATTTATAGAAATGGTGTTTAAAAAGCGTGGCTGGATTGTAAAAAAATACCTGTGGTACTCAGCAAAAGGCGACTATTATAAAATGAAAGTTGCTATGGAGGCACCACTGTAAAATGTAGCAGACTATTCTACTAGGCTTAAGTCAATGACCGGTGGAGGTGGACTAACCTCAATGAGTTTTCGCTGTTAAGACATTATTCCCGACAAAGCGTATAAGGAGTTGCAGTAAATGGACTCGCTACAGCTGATTAGGTGGTGCATTTTTAAATCACAGAAGGGCAAATACTGAATAATTCAGTTGGCTTCTCTGTTGTTTTGTAGCAAAAGAGGCCACAATAAGTGTAATAAGCCACTGTTTCGAGTTCGCCTTGCCACTGCTAACCCCTTCGTCACCGAGTATCAAACTCTATTTCTGCCCGCTATTGCCATCGTCTCTCGACGATAACGTGGCGATAACGATTCGTTCGTGGTTACCACAAGACGAGATTAATAAAGTGGATCGCTATATCCAGCCATCAGCTCAAGTGCAAGGATTAATGGTGCGCGGGTATTTGCGGGCTGTATTATCGCTGCATGGCACACTTAAACCTAATGAGTGGCAGTTTGAATATGGTGAAAAAGGCAAACCGCGTTTAACTGCAGCTCAGTTTGCACACAGTGGCATCAATTTTAATTTAAGCCATAGCGGCGACTGGTTATTGCTGGCTATTGTTCAGCAGCCGGGGGAAATGCTGCCGTTGGAGTTGGGTGTTGATATTGAGCGTTGCCGCAGTCGCACCAATATTCATTCCATACTAAATCATTACTTTTCTGAGCCAGAAACGGCGGCGCTGCTCGCACTGCCTTGCGAGCAGCAGCGTGACCGATTTTTTGATCTTTGGGCACTGAAAGAGTCTTATATTAAAGCTAGGGGCTTAGGCTTGGCTTTGTCGTTGAAATCATTTGGATTTGATCTCTCCGTGATGCAACAAAGCACTTTAGTATTGAAGTCGAGCGAGAATATGCCGCCAGAACTACACCGAGTAGGCTTTACTGAGCAGATGCATTTTAAGCAGCAAGTTGGTTTGCAACTTTTTGCAGAGCAAGGTTTAAAGGCTGATAACCAAGCGCTTGGTGCAGATAAGCCAACGGGGGAGACTCCTGCTAAAGTCCTGTCAGCGAGTAAAGCTGATAATTGGCATTGCGCTTTGGGTCATTTGAATCGCGAGTACCGTTTTGCGGTCAGTATGGATGGACAACCTATTGACGCAGCTTCTATTGATTATCAAGCGCAAGTCGTCAGTATCAACGCATTGGTTTTAGCTTATTAGCTAATAATAGATAAAGGGACGCATAGAGCGTCCCTTTATTCGTGCTAGCTTATGGCTAAGCGTTTATGATTGCGGTATTGGCACGATTTCAAATGCTGGATCAAACTCCACCATACTGCCTGCTATTTTGCTAAAGGCTGTTTTGTCGCCGGTAATTTTAGCACCACCTGATGCGAGCAGGGCTTTTAGCGTGGTCTTACCCAGTAAAATTTGGGTAACGTCAGCCTTGTTAATAATAAGGTTAGCGTCTGCAGTTTGCTCACTGTCAACCAGATTGTTGCTCAAGTTACCGTTACTAAGCTCAATGTAGAGCACTTGTTTGGTATCAGGAGTGATGATGTTCATTTTTACTAAGCCATGTTTAGCAGCTTGCTGACTATCGATTTTGACGGCCAAGAAGTCGAACAAGGTTGGCATATCCATTTCACTGATCACATCAGCCGAAGCTGTTTTAGGCGCGCCTTTTTGAATACCAACGCGTAATTCTTGTGCGCCGGTTAGGTAGATATTTCTCCAGCCTGCACCTTCTGATTGATAGCCTAGTTGCTCATAGGTATCTGCCAGAAGTTGCCGCGCGGCATCGTTACTCGGATCTGCCGTTACGACTTTGTTGAGTGCTGTAGCGACAAAGCGATATTCACCTTGAGCAAAGTCACCCATTGCGCGTTTTACCGCTGCATCGGCACCACCCATGTATTCGACAAATTTAGCTGACTCTAGCTTTGTCGGTAGTGGGTTTAAGTTAGCCGGGTTCATGTCGAAATAGCCCAAGTATTTGTTATAAACGGCTTTGGCATTATGACTATAGGTGCCGTGATAGCCATTGGTATGCCAAGCCTTGTATACCGCCTCAGGAATGGTGTCTTGAATTGCATCACCAATGTCTTGGATCCCGACGCCATTATTGGCCAACCTCAGGGTTTGGTTGTGAACCAAACCATAGTTGTCACGTTGCAGACGCAAAAACTGGTTAATATCTTTATTACCCCAAACAGGCGCAGAATGAGAGGCAAACAGTACTTCAACATCAGTGCCAAAGGCGCTGATCATCTCGTTGATATCCTTTGACCATTTTAACGCGTCACGTACTTTTGCACCGCGCAGGGTGTAGATGTTGTGCATCCCCTGATAAGTCAGCTCACCAGTCCAAAGCGCTTTTTTAGACGGAATATAGGTGATCATTTCGGACTCTGCTTCAGTGCCAGAGGCATCCATAAACACCATCTCTAGACCATCGATTTCTATGGTTTCCCACTTTCCTTTACCGTTTAGGGTGTAATCTGGAGCCACATAAGTGATCTCACCCTTTGATAAACCTTTACCGAGCGCGGCATCAACAATACCGTGGTTATGCTTACCTAAGGTTGCACCATATTGATACGCTGCACGGCGGCTCATTGCGTTACCTGCAAGTACGTTTTCATCAACGATCTCTTTAGTGATGTTATGTGAACCGTAAACTTCGACATTGGGGAACATCTCTTGAATACCACGGGCACCACCAAAGTGATCGGCGTGGCTATGAGAGTAGATCATCGCCACAACAGGAAGGTCGCTGCCTTCTGGTAGATTTTTAAGTGCAAAGCTAAGTGATGCTTTAGAGGCTTCCTTTGTGAGTAATACATCGTAGGCGATCCAACCCGTTTTACCCTTTATTAAGGTTAGATTGGATAAGTCTGTGCCACGTACTTGATAGATCCCGTCAGACACCTTGTATAAGCCATTTGGCACCATATTGAGCTGCGCTTGGCGATAAAGCGATGGGTTAACCGAATCAGGCGTTTGCTCGCTAATAAAAGCAAATTCAGCCCTAAGTATATCGGCAGTCGCTTTATCAAACTTTGCGACAAGGTTTTTTGATGATTGTTCAAAAGCCTTGTTGTCAGTAAAGTTTAGAGTTTCAGCAATAGCTTGGTTATGTTGCGCTGTATGCTGGGTCGCAGCCTTGCCTTCATAATGAACGGTAATGTGATCATGTTCATGCTGGGCTGCGACCGTCGTCGATGAAAAGCCTAGTGTGACAGTGCTTATTATGGCGAGAGTAAGGGCTGAGAGTTTCATGGTGTTTCCTCAATAAGGGCTCTAAGCATGATTTGAGTTAGAACCGAGTCAATACAAACTGAATTGAGGCTAGTGTAGAGTGCTTGAGTTATTTAGTAATTATCGCTAGATTAGAATTTAATATTCACACCATGAATGGTAATGAGCCCAATGCCGCAAACTAACCAATTTGATCTGAATCTATTTCCGGTATTTCTTGCTGTGTATCGCTGTGGTTCATTTAGCCGAGCTGCCGAACAACTCGACTTAACGCAATCTTCGGTGAGTAATGCGATTAACCGTTTGAAAAAACAGCTAGGTGATGAGTTGTTTATACGGGTTGGTCGTGGAGTGGAGGCGACTTCTGCTGGGCATAACTTGTATCAACAGCTGGATAGTCACTTTAATGCTATTGACGATGTAGTCACCGCGATGGATCAATTTGATCCTAAACTGCATTCACGTCAGTTTCAGGTGTATGCCAATGAAGTTATTATGCAGCTATTACAATCGCCAATCGATAAATTGACCGCTGGGCTTGCAGTCGATATTGTTTTTAAGGAGCCGCCGTCGAACGAAGAGTTACTTCAGTCAGACCTGCAATTTGAACGAGTCGATCTCGCGATAGATGTTATGAGCCAAATACCGTCGTCGTTAGATGCTGGTTTGTTAATGTGTGATAAATTGGTATGCGTGGTGAGAAAAGATCACCCGAGAATACAAGGGCAATTGAGTTCTGAAGCGTACTTCTATGAGAAGCATGTGGTGTTTAAGATGCGCCGTTCAAACCTTGCGATCACCGAGCTGTATAGTGAAACGGTTTTACCGCAACGTAAAACCTATAGTGAGCAATCTTCGCTACTAAGCATGTTGGCGACGACATCTAAAACCGATGCTATCTCTGTGGCATCTTCTCGTTACCTTAAAGAATATGCGCAGCTATTTAATTTGGTGCAATATCCGCTACCTTTTGAAACAAGGCCGATCGAATATCATTTGATTTGGAGTAAAAAGCTGCAGCGAAATAGTGCTAATGCTTGGTTACGAAAGCAGATCACTCAACTCGTCCAAACATTAGAGCTATAAAAACCGAGCTCATGATAGAGCTCGGTTGTTTGCCGGAAACTGTTTACTGTCTGGCTAGGCGATGGTTGTCGGCAGGGTTTTCAAAGTCACTGCGATAGGGGTTGATATCTAAGCCGCCTCGGCGAGTATATCGTGCGTAAACCGTTAGCTTTGCACATTGACAGAAACGTTTTAGATCAACAAAAATTCGCTCGACGCACTGCTCATGAAACTCATTGTGCTGCCTAAATGAGATTAAGTAGCGCAGTAATTTTTCTCTATCAATTTTAGGTCCTTGATAACGGATCATTACCGTGCCCCAATCGGGTTGAGAGGTGATTAGGCAGTTTGACTTGAGCAGGTTAGAGGTCAACGTCTCTGCGACCATCACTTTGTCATCAACACTGTCGACTAAATAGTCAGGATTAAAACTATAATCATCGACTTCAATATCGAGAGCATCAATACAAGTTCCTGGTAATTCGACAATACGTTGGTGGCTAAATTGCTTAGGCTCGATGACTTTAACGCTAACATCACCCTGTGCACATTCACATAGATCGCGGCTTAAGGTTGCTTGAACGGTTTGTACATCATCAAACTTAGTTTGGTTGAAGCTGTTTAAGTACAATTTAAATGACTTTGATTCAATTAAGTTCGCACTTTGGTAATCTAAACTGAATTCTGCAATAGCGACCATTGGCTTACCTTTGGCATTTAACCAAGAAAGCTCGTAGCCAGTCCAAATATCACAGCCATGAAAGGGTAAATCATCATTCAGGCCAATAGCATCGCGGTTTAATTTACGCGGCACACCCTGTAGTAAAGAAGCATCATACTGCTCTTGGTAGCCAGTGGACTTTCCTAGTGTGAGTTCTGAAAGTTCGGCTGCGTCACTATAGGGATCATGATGTTTTGTCATCAATACGGTTTCCGTGTCAAAATAGACCCTTATTATAACTGATTTTGGAATGGCTTAAGTGTCTTCTTTACCTGCTCTGGATATTTTTTTAAGCGACTATCAACAAGCTTACCTCGATACATTAGGTGAACACCCTCGTTACTATGCGCAGCAACAGGCGTCAGAGTGTATTGTAGGTGATGTTGACGTTGAAACAGAAGAGGCGCTGCAGTGGAAGAGCGTTGTTCGAGTTGATACGGGGCGATTTGATAATGTTGAGCATGCGCTAGAGCTATCTTTACATGGCGATATTAATGCTTTTTATGGCTCTCATTTTGCCGCGTCGCTGATGTTTGACTCACAGTGGGGCACCGGAGAGCTGTTGCAAGCTTGGAGTCAAAGCGATTTTGAGCATCTACAGCAAAATATGATTGGCCACCTGATGATGAAAAAGAAACTTAAACAAGAGCCTACTTGGTTTATCGGTGTGTTCGATGATGAAGACAAGATGATCACGGTAAACAATGCTGATGGCAGTGTATGGATTGAAATCGCTGGGCAAGCCCAAAGTGTTAAGCTAGCGGACTCACTAAATAGCTTTATCAGCGAGGTTAGCCCGCGTGTCGCCCCACCAGTTAAGTTAGTGGAGGAAGTGATACCAGCCTATGATCACCCAGGGATCTGGCAACGAATGAAAATAATGTGGCGTAATTTACTGGGTAAGTAAGCCCCTTGCTTCAATAAAAAAGCCTGAATAACGTGTTTTTCAGGCTTTTTTATTGGACCGTATTACAGATGATCCCAAGAGATATTGGATACGATACGGCATGTATCGCAGCGAAAATGGAACATATCCAGTAATGGCTCATCAAGCAGCCATTCGTTACTGCCACATTTTGGGCAACAGCGTTTTTTCTCATTGGCGAGACTTTCACCGCCAACGCGATAGAGATAATAGTAAGTAGGGATCTTGGTCAGATACTCAACTCTGCCACGCAGATCCCAGCCTCGTCTAAACAGATCGCTATGATGGCTTGTTAACTCTTCCAGTGCTGCGAATTCAGCTTTTGTTGCAGCCGCCATCTGTAGTTCATCACATGCTTGCCATTCGGTCTGCCAGCGGATCATGCGTTTATGATCACCATTGGCTGTGGCTGGTATTTGATAAAGTGGTATAGGTTGCAGTGTATCGCCATTTCTCAGCGGCGAGCACATATGCACGTAGCTGGTATAAAGTAGTTGCCAGCTTGGCGTTTCTTGGCTTGAAACCTCTGAGTTAATATCCTGACCAATATATTTTTCTCGTGGAGCAAGTAGTTTAGCGTCAGTCAGTTCGGTGAGTGCCTTTTCAACCCATGGGCTGTTAAAACGCTTTGCAAGACTACTTTTTTCGGGGGTTAATAGGCGAGCTTTAAATTCACCATCATTAAAGGCTACCGCAAATTCACGGCCTAGTATTTGACCATTTGCGCGGTAAGCCTCTAATAGCCCATTAATCGCTTTTTCTGCTGCTGTGATGGTGGTGTTGTCAAAACACTCAAACCTTAATTCAACGACGTGCATTATCTCTATTTCTCACTGGTTTTATTGGCTACCGATTCAAGTATGGTCAATCTTTGGGTTACTGCTTTTAGCTCTTTTTTAAGTAGCACAAGCTCTTGCTCTAATTTTGCAACTCTTTGTTGATCGTTAGCAGACTGTTGTTGCAGCTCTTCTTGTGCGGCAGCATTGACTTGCGCTGTTGTTTTGATGCTGGCTTTGTCAGCATCACTCATCGATTTGTACTGTTGTAGACCTTGGATCAAGGTTGGCATCGCCACGCTGATCCCTAGTTTGGTTTTTATTAACGCTAGAGTAGGGTTTTTACCTTCATCGCTAAGCTGTTTTGCTGCGCAGAGTACTTGGTCTAGTGGGCTCATCGTTGGTTAAATTCCTTACTCTGTAATAGTCTATTTAGTTAAAATGGCTAACACGGATTACATAAATCACATTAAAACAACCACTTAACTCTTGGCATACTGTTTGCTTTATTGAAGTTTATAAAATCAAAATAAATACAGGAAGTTAAAGTGAAAAAAAATCTACTAAGTTTAGCGTTTTTTGGGATTGCAAGCATAGGGCTAACTGGCTGCGTGATCAATGTTGGCGATGGTGAATCTGACTGGGATAACAATGGTTCATGGCAAAAAACACAAGAAATTAATCGCGGAAATCTAGCTAAAATCTCCTTGGGCATGTCTAAAGATCAAGTGACGACGCTTATGGGAACAGCCGATTTTAATGAAGCTTATATACAGCAAGATAAAGAAGTACATGTACTTTTTTACCGAACTCAACGTTTAAAAGGTGACGGTAAAACCACTAAAGACGAATGTACTCCTGTCGTCATTAGCAACAATATCTTAGTGGGTTGGGGCGAGATGGCTTACAGCAAAATTTAAGCGTTACTCCCGCCAAGTTACTTTCTTAATAAGGTGTCCAGATGGTCAATAACATCAGACCACTGGGCATCTTCAGCTAATGCTTCTGCTAAAAAATGTCGTTGCGACTCGCTCCAAAAGTCAGCTTGTTGAATAAGCAGCCCCTCTGGTAAATGGTGTTTTTTAACAAATCCTTCGATGGAAATACCATCACTTTGCAAACCTAATTGCTGAAATAAATGTTCTAGATCTCCCTGGGTGGTGTCCATGCCGTTATCTCCGTTGAAAAGTGCTTGGCTATAGTATGGCTCAAACCTCATACATCTGCTTTTTCAAGCAGGCTTAATGCCTTCTGTCGCTGCGTGCCGAGATGTTCAGTTAGCGAGCTATGCAGTATCGCTCAAGATTTTATCTAAGTTATTGAGTTAAGAGGAAAACAAAGCTCGATAGTTAAACCGCTTCTAGTATCTGTTTTATCATAAAAAGCTAAAGTATTAGCGCTAAAGAGCGGCTGTTATTGTTTGCTTTGATTAATAATTGCACTTTTTGTAAAGCTTGATACATTGGTATTGTGTGATCTCGATCAAGGAAAATAATAATGGAAAATCAAGCCTCGCAAGAGTGCCGAGCTGTATATCTAACAGCTGAAGATTTAAGAGTCGCCGCTTCAATTCTTTATAACGCATATCATGATGACCCTTTCTTTATGGACGCTCTGTACCGTAATGATACAGCTCAGTATGAGCAAAAATTACGCGGTGCAATTCGTGAGGAGTTAAACGAGTTGTGGCAACAAGAGCAGGGGTTGATAGGTATATTTTCAGATGAGCGACTTATTGGAGTCGCCTGCATTGCAACTCAGCAAGTTCCACTTGGAGAGGCACGTTACTGGCATTGGCGTTTAAAAATGCTGATTAGTGCTGGCTGGCAATCAACTCAAGCTTGGATCAAAAAAGAGCATCAGATCGTGGAAAGCTTACCAAATGCTAACTGTGGAATAATCCAATTTATTGCTGTTTCTACTAATGAACAGGGCAAAGGGTACGGCAGCCAGCTTGTTAAAACAGTACTAAGTTGGTGTGATGAACAACCGCATCTCGATGGTGTTGGTGTATTTGTCAGTGAGCCTGCACATAATAAGTTATTTGCAAGCCATGGATTTGAAAAACTAGAACAACTAGCGATAGGTAACGTGGCTGGAGAGCTAATGTTTTATCGAGGTCAAAACAATGAGTAAGCGGTTTAATAGTTTTGCGGAGTTTTATCCTTTCTACCTTTCGCAGCATCAAAATGACATTTGCCGAACTCTACATTATATCGGTAGTTCTCTGGTTATTTTAATGCTGGCGATTACACTCTACTTAGGCCAATGGCTGCTACTTTTGTCGCTTCCGGTTATAGGATATGGATTTGCGTGGCTAGGACATTTTCTATTTGAGAAAAATAGGCCTGCGACATTTGAGTATCCTTTCTACAGCTTACTGGCTGATTGGGTTATGTATTTTGCAGCTATCCGTAGAAAAATTAAACTGTGATCTCCGTTTAGTTTCACATTGTTGTAAGAGATCTCTTACTTTGCTGTGGGATATTAAATTGATTTGTTGTTGGAACCACCTCGCACTTGAGGTTTAGTCCTATTAAATCAAGCGGTTATGGTTAGTTGTAATTGCTGCAATAATGTTACAGCTTTGAAGGTTGGTAGTAGTCGCAATTTTTTCGCTTAATGAATAGATATACTTACCTTAAGAAATCACGAGAGATAACGCTGTGGCTTTACTCAATATGAGATGCCGTATCAGTGTCGATTGTTAGATTTGCTTATACAGTTATTAAGTATGTTAAGCCACTAACTTAAGGATAAGTTAGTTTAATATTGGAAATGCTTGATTAGTCAGCGCCATTGTAGAGCTTGATTATTAACCAGATACTTATTAACGAGTTAGGAATTTGCAGGACGCAATTAGGACAACCTCAGGAAGAGGAATTTGGCTTAGGATAAGCTGATAAATGGAGTTTGTACCATGTGTACATGGATATAAAGGGATTTACAAGGAAGATGCAGGATGCACGTTAACCAAGGATGATGCAGGGAGCACATATATAGCGGGAAAGCTAAAAGAAGCTAGATCTGGGCGCACCGAAAGGTGCGCCCTTTCTTTTAGCTAAACATATCGTTTGATAATTTGCTCGGTTCCATGTGAGAGATCTCTTACAGCTTCGTGCGAAATAAGGGCTTTAAGTTGTCGCTATATAGTATGTTTTCTATAAATGCATAGGTAAATCAGGTGGTTAGCTGTTTATGCTTGCATGTGGTAAATGTGAACGAATGTTAAATTATCGATCTTTAGCTAACATTTGTTTGATTTTGACTTATTATTTGATTGTGCAAGGACGCATGTGGAAAGGATTCACAGATTAGGAAGATCTAAAAAGTGACGAAGGATTCGCACTTAATATGGATAACTATCATGGACGGGGCTTTCAAGGATTGATTGCCAAAACGACCAAGGAGCGGTTAAACAATCCAGGACGGAAGGTTTACTACCTCGGAAGGTAGGATGCTACGGATAGTTAATGAATGGACTCTCAAGGATGATGTAGGACACGCTTAGGATGAGCAAGCTTAGTAAATGGATTACTAAGAAACAGGGATGAGTACCGTAAGGTACAAGGAAAAAATGGATACATGGATGGGCAGGGAGCCAAGTTACGCATGGATGGTGCAAGGAGCATGAAAATAGCAGGATGAGCTTACAAAGTAATAGCGAAGGCGCGTCTCCTCTGGGGCCGCGCTTTTTCTTTAGCGTCGATTCTATAATCGACGCTGGATTTACCTTTACCCATCAATCGAGTGCTATTCCGCAGCCTTGAGCTGTTGCAAGTCGCCGTGAATATATCCCTATAGGCTCTACTAAATCATCCATGATTTAGAAGCTTGCACAGCCCAACCCAGATGAATAACTAGCAAACTCATTTTAATGACTAACTCGTTGTTGGACAAAAGTGAGTTATCTTCTGACAAAGGTGGTTCCAATGACCTGCGGTCGGCGTATGTGCAGATACTGCAGAGGCTCGCCGTGAACACATCCTTGTGGGCTCAACGAAAACGTCCTGTTTTCGAAGGCCTCAGCCGTATCTACACTCGGTTAGAAAAGCGCAACCATTTAGCATTTGAGCCTTAAGTTAAGCCCAATGTAATTAAGCCGCATTGAGCTTCTACAAGTCGTGAATATATCCCTATAGGCTCTACTAAATCACCCATGATTTAGAAGCTTGCATAGCCCACCCCAGATGAATACCTAGCAAGCCCATGGTAGTCGTTAACTCGTTTTTGGACAGAAATGTTTTAGATCTGAGGTTCTAAAAGAAGGCTGCTCAGATTAGAAAATGTATGGCAATTATATAAAGTTTATACTGTTCTCCACATATCCAGCCCCTTTATCCTATTGATAACTTGAGACATAAAAATCAAGCTAAAGCTTTATACAGTAAAATTTTTACAATAGATGTTTGTATTTCATGCATGCCTTATTATCAATATCGTAAACTCCGTCACTATTGTATTCATTATTATATACAAGAATCCTTGCTATATTGAGTATGAAAAATTTCATTCTAGAAAAGCAACTTTTAAAATCCTCATTTATAGATTTATCAAAAAAGTCTTCCAATGCTTGTTTCTGAACCATGCAAGTAATTTTTCGACCTTTCTCTGTTGCACCGTAGAACTCTAATGCATCTAAACCCACAAGCTCTTTAATTTCATCGGTAAATTTTATCGGTTCAACGTTCATCTCTTCCCTCTATTTAGTCCTGTTATAACTTCTATTAAAAATGTCACGTGATAGCTAAAAATTTTTCTTTTCATATAAGCCTTTAGCTATCTCATTACAATATCGAAATCCATTTCCCACCCCCAAAACATATAAACTCTTATTGTTAACCCACGCAGAAGAGAGCTTGGTATTGCTAGATAGAAAAGAATGGTATAAATATTCGGCTAACTGATAGAAAATACCATCTTCACTTTCTGGATTTTTATCAGGGAAAAAAAGCCTTTGATTAGATAGAAGTGTATTACTTGAAATAATACGTTTAATTTCGGGTATATAGTCACATGATTTAAGTTCCACACCTAAATGTTCAGTAACTTCATGTATGCGCTTGCAAGCACCACTTTCAACCTTGTTGATTGAAGATCTACTAATCGAAATACTTTTTAATAAAATCAATGTCAATTGAACAGAACACATTACGAAAGCAAGTCTAAACATGTGCAATTCTGTTTTTGAAAATCCCAATGAATATAGATAATTATCAATATCACTGGCTGCATTTTGTTTAAAATAATTTGGAGTTATGTGTCCAATTGCATGTATGGCGGTCTCAGCACAGCCTAAATAATGTTCAACAAGCTCTACGCCAAATTTTTCTGTCGGTGACTTTCGCTTAAAAAAAGAAAACATAATATCCCTATTTGTCTTTTTAATAAATCCAACAGTTATTGCTATTGCATAGAATTAATCATAGTCTAAATTACCATTGAATGTACAAATTTCAAGTATTCGTAGTTATCATATAGGCAACCAATATATGAGCACTATGAATTGCGTTGGCTAAAGATATTATCAAAAAAAAGAAGAGAGAAATATCAACTTAAAGTTGTGAAGTGGTATAGATAATGTGGCCACTCAATTGAAGGTTATATTAGATTTTTGAAGTTAGAAACAAACAGTTAAACTTCGAAATATCCATTTTAAACACGTTTTGGGGCACAAACGAGCCAGTGCAGATCTCGCTGACTCGAAGTTGGACAATAGCTTCTTAGAGCTAAAATTAAAAACGCCTAGTTCACATTACGATCCAAATCTCGGCTTTTTCGTTTCACAAATATGCACATTCTCACATCAAAATTAGCTCGCCCTAAGCCTACTTAAACTCTGAAAATACAAAGTAATTTGAGGTGAATAGTGTTTCTCGATTTAGTCATAAATATATTTTAACGTTTTTATCAATCTGTACTATATTTTATTAATAGGTAGAAAGGACTCTAACGAGGTTGGTATGGAACACTTAGAATTTGGTATTTTTTTAGGTGCTATTTTATTGTTGTCCGTTGTGTGTACAACTTTTCATTACATGCTATCAAGTGACTAATTAAGTATCTCGCTATATTAAGGTAATTTATCTCTTCGTAAAAAATTTTTCCCTCACTATGTTACAACTACAACTCTAGTTTTAAAAAACCTCCACATTGGGCATTGGTTAATTAGAGCACACCAATAACTTGCTTTACTCCCCACCAGATGAAAGAGATACAATAACGAACACCTCTGGCTAAGCGTTATGTAAAAACCAATATATTACTCTTCATGTTTTGAATATCTTGTCCTTGTCACTCAACAGTTCACTGCGTCAATTTATAAATGTCATGGTTTATACTACATGAACACCCTAGGACAGCCCTATTAAACTACTTGAAGCGACCTAATCAGTTAATAACCCCAAGATGGTCTAGCAATCCACTCAATTACAGATAATGATCTTAAAATCAATACCTAACAAGATTGTAGTTGTTATTGCATTGCTAGAGTATCCGGCTATATTGTAGACAATGGAATCAATTAACATTGAGTACTCATAGATGAAGAAACCAACAGAAGAGTTGCCACCGCTTGCTTTAGTGACAACTTGGTTATGGATGACAAAACCAGATAATGATGAAGAAATTAGAGAAAAAGGATATTCAAATATCCTTAATGCTTTTAACTCGGTTTCTAGCGCAAAACAATATTGTGAAAAAATGAACAGTTTAACAAAGACACTGCTGGACTAATAGGTGGTTTGTTGTGGTATAGATAATTTGGCCACTAAATAGAAGGTTACATTATGTTTTTGAGGGTAAATACAAACAGCTAAACTTCGAGACATATCCATTTTAAACACGTTTTGGGGCATTTCCGTGCTAGAAGCCTTACCACTACAGTACAAATTAAAACACTGATTATCCAAGTGGAGATACGGCCGTGACTGTCCATGACAAGGACGTCATGGCCGAGCTTCCAAGGATGGACTTGCTGCGTGTCACGGCAGTGTCTGCACATGCCCCGTTGGAGGCGATTTATAACTACGAAACTACAGCTTCAAACATTCTTCTTGGTAACACTACCCCAAAAAAAATGTAATCAGCCTTCATTTGAAGGCTAGCAAGCTTTGGGCATTT
This sequence comes from Shewanella piezotolerans WP3, assembly GCF_000014885.1. Lineage (NCBI taxonomy): Bacteria > Pseudomonadati > Pseudomonadota > Gammaproteobacteria > Alteromonadales > Shewanellaceae > Shewanella > Shewanella piezotolerans. Next base: position 3,736,869 of record NC_011566.1, on the reverse strand, counting down.
CCTTGTTAGAAACCTAAACTCTACAGCCTAATGATTACTCCAACTATCAAGTGTAGATACGGCCGTGACCGTCCATGACATGGACGTCATGGCCGAGCTTCCAAGGATGGACTTGCTGCGTGTCACGGCAGTGTCTGCACATACCCCGCTGGAGGCGATTTATAACGACGAAACTTCAGCTTCAAACATTCTTCTTGGTAACACTACCCCAAAAAAATGTAATCAGTCTTCATTCGAAGGCTAACTAACTTTGGATGCCAATATTCAGCAGAAATAAAAAGAGCCAGTATCGCTACTGGCTCATATATAAGGATATGCGATTAACCAAATGGTTAAGCTTTAAAAGGCTGATAAAACCTTGGTCACTATGGTTACTTACATCCGCCTGAACTGCAGTTACTTTTACCGCGTCCACCACCACAACCACCGCCAACAGAACCGCGGGATTCTGGCGCATCGTGCCACTCTGGCTCTGGGAATATAGGCCATTGCACTTTTTGAATCTTCTTACCATGCATCCATAAGCTGCCACGGTATTGGTTAATACCGTCAGTACTGAATTCAAATAGGTACTTTACTTTCCAAGTGAGCCCGGTACTGCCACCAAGACTTGGTTTTGCGGTTTCTTGAGCGATGGCAAGAAGTTGTACTTTCTGCTTTTGGCACTCTTTAGTGGCAAAGATACGGCTCATCTCGGCCATCTGTCTTAATTGCCAAAAAAATGCAGCGATAACTACTACCGCTACGATTAATAGAAAATCTGTCATCATGCTTTCATTACCTTAAATAGGCCGCCAATAGCTGCAGATAGTTCTGCACTTCGGTTAGGGTTTCGCAGTTGAGTAAGCAGTTGCGTGCGAATTAATGGTATAGCCACAATATCAGCAAAAATCTGGTTAAAGAAGTGTTGTTCCTGTTTCGCAAGTGCTTCTAAGTAGATCTTGAGAGTTTGCTCATCTTTTAGCGCAGACCAGTTACGTGCTGCAATGGTGATTAGCATTTCCGCAGACAAACTATTAGTTGCGTTAAGATGTGCAATTGCTTTTTGACTTAGCTCACTGTTGGAAGCGAGAGCTCTTAATAGGTAGGCTTGCTGCTCGATTGGCGCCGCTACAAACTTATCAAACACTATTGTTGCGAGTGTGTCGTCGATATTAAGATGCTCTAGACACTGGCACATAGCAATTTTCACTTCAGCTGCAGCGCTGTCAAAACTGGTATTGATATGTTGCTGATGGTCAAGCTCACTGGCTCGTACACAAACGTCAGCAATTCCCTGCATGCCAATGTTTTGCCATTGGTCTGTAGGATGTTGCCCTGACATATATTGGTAAGCAAACTCATATTGTGCTGACGCTTTTTCGCCTAGTTGCTTGCGCACTAATGCGTTAAACACTGCTAATTTTTCTTGAGTCGGCTTAAAGTTAAATGGGTGGTTTGCCAGTTGCTCTTGCTGTTGTTCTGTTAAAGGTTGAGTTGGATCTCTGCCTAAGGCTTCAATGATCATCTTTATGAACTGTAATCTTGGAGCGGGTGAAAGCAAACCGCGCTCATCCAATGCTAACTTAATGAACCAAATGTAATGCTGTTGGCTGGCATCCCAAAAAACGATAGCAAACTGTGCATGGCCTTGAATGGGAGAGGGGTATGGCGTGAGCAGCTCCTCTATCTGGTGAAAAGCCATCATATCGATATGTTGTACTCTACGGCCCAAATCATAAACTTGGAATTGAGTGTTAGCGGTCTTTAAGAATTGGCTGAGGGTCGTTATTTCTGTCATATCGTTATCGAGTGTCGGTGAATTAGGGCGTATTATAAGGATAAGTCGAGCTAGATGGTATCATCGCGAGCTAAATTTCCTATGCTAGGCATAGCTCGGTGCACATTTCTGTGGAGCATTATCTGTGATTGCCGTTAAAACACGAGAGTTGTTAGTCGCATTAGAGGCGGAATTAGCAGCGCAAAACTTATTGAACATTGAGTCTCCAACAAAAGAAGCTCTAGCCAGTCGCGCTCCTTTTGCTTGTGATGTGATGCCATTTGAGCAGTGGTTACAGTTTATTTTTTTACCCAAAATGCACACTATACTCGACAGTAACCTGCCGTTGCCAAATGCAATATCAATCGCACCAATGGCGCAGCATGTTTGGGAGTATGAAGAGAGATACCAAACTCTAATTGGTTTAATCCAGGCTTTAGATACCTTGCTAAGCGGTAATGGCGTGACAAAAGAGATTATTGAATGACTGATGGAACAAAACAAACAGTTGATAGCGAAACTGCAGCAGAGCAATTGCTAACGGAGGAGGTTGCTCCTCATATCGAAATTTTGTTTGAAGATGATGATGTTGTTGCTATTCATAAACCAGCAGGTTTGTTGGTTCATAGAAGCTATTTGGCGAGGAGAGAGCGCTTTTTCGCGATGCAATTAACCCGTGATAAAGTCGGTTGTCATGTGTTCCCAGTGCACCGTCTAGACAGGCCGACTTCTGGTATTTTGCTATTTGCTAAAAGCAGTGAAATGGCAAATGCTCTGTGTGAGCAGTTTGCCGCTCACTCGATTGATAAAGAATACCTCGCAATCGTGCGTGGTAATATGCACGAAGCGGCGACACTAGATTATGCGCTCAAAGAGGAGCTGGATGATGTAGCGGATAAAGATGTCGACCCAAATAAGGCGGCTCAGGATGCCATAACTTCCTATAAACCGCTGCTTAACAGCGAAATCCCTTATGCATCAGGACGCTATGCAACCAGTCGTTATGCGCTAGTGCATCTATCACCGCATACTGGCCGAAAGCACCAGCTTCGTCGTCACATGGCGCACCTGCGTCATCCAATCCTTGGCGACACTACCCACGGTGATGGCAAACAAAATAAGTTCTTTAGAGAACACTTCGGCATAAACAGACTGTGGTTAATCGCTAAAAAGCTCAGCTTTAATCACCCAAGAACAGGTGAAAGAGTCGCAGTTGAAACCGAACTTGAGCAAGAGTGGATCACATTGTTCGATGAGCTAGGTTGGGATGACGACACGTTGTCGGGATCCAACAATAGCTATCAAATAGCAGCTGATTAAGACGTTGCTTTCGTGGTGCCAGTTAATTTGCTGGCATTCACCGGTAAGCTATCATTAGCGGGTACTGCAGATCTTAAGCATTGTACCGTGTGGAAGTAGCACATTCTTCTGATATGGGCTGATCGATTAAGATGTTTTCGGTGCTTTTGTCTGCAAGAGTGTTTCATTACGGCTTATCCTCGTACATTGACTTTTAATTGCGGCAGGGCTTGCGGCAATGTTCATCGATACAGTATGTTAAGGATATAACTAAATAACTTTTAGGCGAAGTAAAACATGAAAAAAGTGAATCTAGTTTTTGGAACAGTTTACGGTGGTGCGCAATACGTTGCTGAAACACTGCAACAGGCGTTAATCGATTTAGGGCGAGAAGCTGTTTTATATCAAAGCGATGAGCTTGTCGGATTTGTTCCGCCTCAAGATGAGCTGCTGTTAATGGTATGTTCTACTACGGGGCAGGGCGATCTACCTGATGATATTCAATCATGGTTTTATGATATGCAGTCAAAAGCGCCTTATCTGCCAGAGCTTAAATTCGGTATTATTGGCCTAGGCGATTCAAGCTATGAAACCTTTTGTGGCGCTGCAGAGCAGTTAGCGAGCTTATTTGAAGAGTTGGGCGCTAAACGCTTAGGCGATTTTTTAAAAATCGATGCCGGTGAGACGATGGAGCCGGAAGTCGAAGCATTAGCATGGTTACCAAGTTGGAATGCGCTTGATAACGAATTGGCAGCCTAAGTTTGTCTATTTGAGGCTGACTATCACGCTATTCAGCCTTATTAATGTTACGACCGCTGGTTTTCGATTTACAGTTATTAAAGTGCAATCCATACTTTAGGCTTATGCGCTCGATGTTATTCTCTGTAGATTTAAAGCGTTAAGCATGCGCTATCACTGCTAAATGACACTTCTATCGTTCTCCTTTAAGGGCAACACACTTCTGTATAGATATTATCTCTTATTTCCTCTATTTAGATTATTAGACCAGTATTAATGCGAAATCAACACTCAAGCAGAACTTGTGTTGATGGATCTTCAGTTTGTTAGCGGTTTATAGCGATAATGGTTGGATCTAGGTTGCCTCGACTGTTTAAGCCTTTTAATGTTGAGCATGGTTCATGTCATTCGTGGCATGATTTTTTAACAATCCCAATGGCTGCGAGAAAGTATATGGAACGAAAGGTGTTGATTATTGACTGCGCTGATGCGCCAGGGCTGATTACGAAAATCACCGCAGCGTGTTTTGAGCATGGTCTTAATATCATTAAAAATAGTGAGTTCGTGGATAATTGCCAAGGTCGTTTCTTTATGCGAACGGAACTTGAAGGCCACTTTGATCCGGCCTGTTTACTCGAAGCTGTACGAGCAGTGTTACCCCAGCAAAACCATACTAAATTAGTTGATGTGGGTAAAAAGCGTATTGTGGTGCTGGTGACTAAGGAAGCCCATTGTATTGGCGACCTATTAATTAAGTCTTACTCAGGGGCTCTCGATGTTGAAATTGCTGCTGTCGTGGGCAACAATGATGTGCTTGCTGCTCTCTCTGAGAAGTTTGATGTGCCATTTCATTATATTGATCATGAGGGGGTAAATCGAACTGAGCATGAACAAGCAATGCTGAAAGTGATAGCGACTTATGAGCCTGATTATTTAGTGCTTGCAAAGTTTATGCGGATTTTAACGCCTGAATTTGTCAGCCATTATCCCGATAGAATCATCAACATACATCACTCATTTTTACCGGCTTTTATCGGGGCATCGCCTTATCGACAAGCTTGGGAACGAGGGGTAAAAATCATTGGAGCTACGGCTCACTTTGTGACTAACTCGTTGGATGAGGGCCCGATTATTAAGCAAGACGTTATTCCTGTTGATCACAGTTATAGTGTGGAAGCTTTGTCTAAGTGTGGCCGAGATGTTGAGAAAAGTGTATTAAGCAAGGCTTTGCAATTGGTGATTAACGAAGACGTAGTTGTCTACGGCAATAAGACCGTGGTTTTTTAATTAGCGCGATCAAAAAAGAGGCTAGAGCCTCTTTTTATTTTAGTTAGCAATATTAGAAGTTTACTACGTAAAGATCGCTGTCTTGTTCGGTTTGTGCAATATCTTTAATGGTGACTTTACCTATAGCATAAGGGGCTATTTTGGCCGCTGTTTTTTCTGCTCCAGCGTTAAGGGCAAAGTTATAGAATGATTCACCATTACAAACCAGTCTTGGGAATATTCGGCTTTTGTTAATACGATAACTTTTGATTGTATTATTGAACCGATAATTACTGTTACTTGCGCCTGCTTTACATACTGATATTAGCGCGTTTTCCATTTGTGGTGTCATTGCTGCATTAGCGCTAAATGTCATTGCTAGCGCTGCGCCTGCTACTGCGAGTGTTTTGAACATATCCTGCTCCGACTCTTCCATTGGGGTTCATCATTGAGTAAAGCGCATTACAGGCTGTTTATTGTAACGATTGTGTAGCTAACTGTATCAATGTGTGGAATCGGGATCATTGTGTGACTGAGGGTAACAAAATGTGTCATTTTGCTATTTCTAGCGTAAAAAAAATCCCACTTGATAGTGGGATTTTTAATTAGCTACAAAGCAAATTAATCAACAATGCGCAATAGCTCATTGATACCTACTTTACCACGCGTCTTAGCATCAACTTTCTTTACGATGATTGCTGCGTACAAGCTATATGTGCCACACTTTGATGGTAAGTTACCTGAGACCACTACTGAGCCCGCTGGAACGCGGCCGTAGTGAACTTCACCAGTCTCACGATCAAAGATACGAGTACTTTGGCCGATGTATACGCCCATTGAAATGACACTGCCTTCTTCAACTACTACACCTTCAACAATTTCTGAACGCGCGCCGATGAAACAGTTGTCTTCAATAATAGTTGGGCCAGCTTGTAATGGCTCAAGAACACCACCAATTCCGACACCGCCTGATAAGTGCACATTTTTACCAATCTGGGCACAAGAACCTACTGTAGCCCATGTATCAACCATTGAGCCTTCATCAACAAAAGCACCAAGGTTTACATAAGACGGCATTAATACGGTATTTCTGCCGATGTACGAGCCTTTGCGCACTGCCGCTGGTGGTACAACTCGAATCGCTTCTTCTCTAAAGCGAGCATCATCATAGTCAGCAAACTTCATTGGCACTTTATCGAAGTATTTGGTTTCGCCGCCGTCGATTACACCGTTATCGAAGATTCGGAATGAGAGTAGCACAGCTTTTTTTAGCCACTGGTGAACATGCCATTCGCCGTCAATTTTCTCTGCGACTCTTGCTTCGCCTTTATCTAGCATTGCAATGACATTTTCGACATCGGCACGAACACTTGGCTCTACTGATGTTGGGCTGATCTCTGCGCGAGCTTCAAAAGCCGCCTCTATACGTTGGCGTAAAGCCTCCATTAACTTCTCCTGGTATTTTGGTTATCAATATATCTTAAAGTGCACTTGTGAGTGCTTCTCGTAATTTAATCTGTTGAGCTTCATTTAACTGTTCGCCATCGGCTGTTTGCAACAGAAAGAAATCTTCTGCTCGCTCACCAATGGTGGTGATCTTTGCTGCCAGTAGTCTAACTTCGCATCGAAACAATACTTCGCCTATTCTAGCGAGTAACCCGGGTGCATCTAATGCTATGAGTTCCATCATACTTGTACCATGACGGCGGGTAGGAGGGAAACTGACTTGAGTGGCTACTTTAAAAGGTTTCATCTTTCTTGAAAGATTTCTAAATTTCGGTAACTTTGCCGTATCACTACTCAGGGCTTTAATTAACGTCTTCTTAATGCCTTGAATGCGTGAGAGTTGAGATACTGGCTTGCCATCTTGTTCTAAAATCACAAAAGAGTCTAGTGCGTAGTTGTCTTTAGAGTTCATGATCGTTGCGTCATGCACATTGATATTTTTGTTATCTAAAATAGCCATCACAGTGGCAAACAGCTTAGGTTTGTCCTTACCGTATATAAACAGCTCTGTGCCGCCTCTAGTAGTATGTTTAGAGATTAGCACCAAGGTTTCATCTTGCTTATGTTTTATGATCGCTTCAGCATGCCAGGCTATTTGATTTGGTTGATGGCGCAAAAAGTAGTCTGCTTTAAAGCGTTGCCATAATAGATCTAAATTTTTCTCTTTTATGCCACGACGTAAAAGCTCTTTTTTAGCTTTTGCTTGATGCTCGCGGACTCTACCTCTGATATCGACAGGTTTTTCTTTGCCTCTTGCCAATACTCGCTGAGTGCCGAAATATAGGTCGCGAAGTAGCGAGCCTTTCCAACTATTCCAGGTTTTTTCATTAGTCGCACAGATGTCGGCTACGGTGAGGCAGTACAGGTAACTGAGATGAACTGCATCACGCACTTTGGCTGCGAAATCACTGATGACATCAGGATCTGAAATATCGCGTCTTTGAGCCGTTACCGACATAACAAGGTGATGCTCAACCAGCCAACTTACCAATCGTCCATCATGATCATTCAAGCCGTGTAGTTTACAAAACTCAAGCGCGTCGACAGCGCCAAGTTTGCTATGATCACCGCCACGACCTTTGCCGATATCATGAAAGATTGCAGCAAGTACTAATAGTCCCTTCTTAGGCAATTGATTAATAAGTACCGAGCCGAGTGGAAACTCCTCTTTTTGCTCTGGTTGGGAAAAACGTTCAATATTGAGTAAAAGTCTATGAGTATGTTCATCGACGGTATAAGCATGAAAAAGATCAAACTGCATCTGACCTTCAATATTTCTCCAAGCGGGCAGGTAGGCCGATAAAATGCCATGTTTATGCATCAGCGACAGAGCTACAATGCCTCGAGGGTGACGTAAGATCTCCATAAAAATATTTCGGCACTGCTCATGGAACATTAATGCTTGATTTTGAGCTCGTCTTGCTTGTCTCAAGCTACGCAGCGTGACCGCATAAATGGCTTTAATATTTGAATTTTTGGCAACACAAAGAAACAGTTTTAGAATGTTCTCTGGGCTATCAAATAGTGCTGGCTGAAGACTTTCTATGAATTTTCCACATCGCTGAAACTGCTCATTTATCGGCACAACCTCTAAGGCTTTTACATGGCCTAATGTTGCGCGCTTAAAAAGCTGCAAAAGCATCTGGTTTAGTTCCATTACTCGTCTCACTGTACGGTAATAGCGTTTCATCATTTGCTCTACTGCGAGCTGAGTTTTATCTTCATAGCCCATTAAATCGGCAACTTGCCGCTGCAGGTCAAACAGTAGTCGATTTTCATCTCTGCCTGAAATTAAGTGCAAGCAACAACGTAATTGCCATAAAAAATCTTGGCATTCGAGTAATTCATCCAGTTCATGTGGCTCAAGAAAATCGTAAACTACCAAATCTTCTAACTTATTAGCATTGAAGTGTCGCATTGCCACCCAAGCGACGGTTTGAATATCTCTAAGACCGCCGGGACAACTTTTTAAGTTGGGCTCTAAATCGAAGGCGTTAGCTCTTTCGTGTCGAGCAATCTGCTCATCACGCTTAGCGACATAGAAGTCACTGCTTGGCCAAAACTCATCTTGGCGAATATTGTAATATAGCGTGCTATAGAGTCCTTGCGGGCCGCAAAGTAGACGAGATTCAAGTAAATTGGTGGCGACAGTAATATCACTGCGACCTTGCGCCATGGTTTCATCAATGGATCGAACACTGTGACCGACCTCGAGACCAGCATCCCATATAAAAGTAATGAACTTCCCCAGCGCTTGCTCTGCTTGCTCGGTTAATTCTCCATCGGTGAGAAACAGCAAATCGACATCAGATTGCGGGTGTAACTCCCCTCGACCATAGCCCCCAACAGCAACAAGTGCGATAGTGAATTGTTGTAAACCATGAGAAACCCACTCTTTTTGTAGTAGTGCATCTACATGCTGACAGCGTTCGCTGACGATTGCACGAATATCAGATTGACTATTAAAAGAGTCTAGCAATGTGTTGTTTAAGTCGATAAGAACACTTTTTGCTGTTTGGGCACTATTCATCAATATTTTCTTTAATGCGTTTTACTGAGAGAGTGCAGTGATTATCTATGCAAAAAAAACAAATTAGAAGTGCTTTATTGCTATAAATAATATCGGGATGACAAACAATAGACAGGAAACGGAGTTTAGTAAGCCAAGCGCTCAACTATCTCTGGATTAGGAAGCGGTCGCTAAAAAAAAGGCGTGATAAATCACGCCTTTCACATGTATCAATGCTTAGTGATTGATGATACGCGGAAGATCTTTTTCCTCTTCACGTAGGGTTAGCACTTCAACGCCTGTTTTGGTGACTAACAAGGTATGTTCCCATTGGGCTGAGTTTTTGCCATCTGAGGTGCTCACTGTCCAGTTATCATTTTTATCAAGCACGCTAGTGTGACGACCTGCATTAATCATAGGCTCAATGGTAAAGCACATACCGGCGCGCAGTACGGTTTTGTCATTGTTTTTATAATGCATCACTTGCGGCTCTTCATGGAATACTGCGCCGATGCCGTGGCCGCAATAATCTGTGACGATGCTGTATTTCTCTAGACCGGTCTTCTTAGATTTAATGAACTTTTCGATTAAGGTTCCAATTTCACCGAGTTTCATACCTGGACGGACTTTCTTGATGCTGGCATAGAGACTTTCTTGTGCGATACGGCAAAGGCGAGCGTTCTTAGGGCTAACGTCACCGATTAAGAACATTTTAGAGGTATCGCCGTGGTAACCATCTACGATCACCGTAATATCGATGTTGATGATATCGCCATCAACAAGTGGCTTATCATTCGGAATACCATGACAAATCACTTCATTTACAGAGGTACAGATAGACTTTGGAAAGCCATGATAATCAAGAGGAGCCGAGATTGCGCCATTATCTTCAGTAAACTTGGCACATATGTCATTTAGCTCATTAGTGGTGGTACCTGCTTTTACGTGAGGAGCAATCATTTCTAGAACTTGGGCTGCCAATTTACCTGCAGCACGCATTTTTTCAATCTCTTCTGCCGTCTTAATTACAATACTCATTCAACTGTCTCTTCTGTCTTTAGATTTGCTGTCTTTCAATTAAGGCTATTATGCCCTAAAACGACGTAAATATTTGTGCTTTTTTTCAAAATATGGTATAAAGCGCGCCGTTATGTATGACTCTTGTTGTTCAACCTTCGGTAGAGCGTCAGAGTTAATATGGCGGCCATTATACATGGCTAAATGAAAATACTAAATCACACACATATCGACACATTCTTCGGGGTGCCCCTAACCGGGTCGAAGATATGGGATATGTGGAGGTCTAACCCCCTAATTATTTAAGGTAAATAAAATGACTACAGTTTCAATGCGCGACATGCTACAAGCCGGTGTTCACTTCGGTCACCAAACTCGTTACTGGAACCCAAAGATGAAGCCATTCATCTTTGGCGCACGTAACGGCGTTCATATCATTAACCTAGAGCACACTGTGCCTATGTTCAATGAAGCATTAGCGTTCATCAGCAACATCGCTTCTAAAAAAGGTAAGGTTCTTTTCGTTGGTACTAAGCGTGCTGCGAGCGAAGCTATCAAAGAAGCTGCTGTTTCTTGTGACCAGTTCTACGTAGATCACCGTTGGTTAGGTGGTATGTTGACTAACTGGAAAACAGTTCGTCAATCAATTAAGCGTCTTAAAGATCTTGAAAGCCAGTCTATCGACGGTACTTTCGACAAGCTTACTAAGAAAGAAGCGCTTATGCGTACTCGTGAACTTGAGAAACTAGAAAAGTCTCTTGGTGGTATCAAGAACATGGCTGGCCTACCAGACGTGATCTTCGTAATCGGTGCTGACCACGAGCATATTGCTATTAAAGAAGCTAACAACCTAGGTATTCCTGTTGTTGCTGTTGTTGATACAAACTCTTCTCCAGACGGTATCAACTACATCATTCCTGGTAATGATGATGCTATGCGTTCTATCCGTCTTTACACTGAGTCTGTTGCTACTGCTGCTAAAGCTGGTCGTAACCAAGACCTAGCTGTTCAAGCTGAGCAAGACGGTTTCGTAGAAGCTGAATAATAAGTTTGATGGTTTTTTCCATCTCCCTTATTAACCAAGATACATGATTGGTGAGCAGGGGCGATTTCACTCATAGTGATTAGCCCCTGTTCTATATCTATTGAATTTGAAGAATTATCTGTAGAGGATTTAACAATGGCAATTACTGCTGCCCAAGTTAAAGAACTTCGTGACCGCACTGGCGCTGGCATGATGGACTGTAAGAAAGCTTTGACCGAAACTAACGGTGACATCGAGCTTGCAATTGACAACATGCGTAAGAGCGGTGCTGCAAAAGCTGCTAAAAAAGCGGGTAATATCGCTGCTGAAGGCGCAATCCTTATTAAGAATGGCGAAGGCTTCGCTGCTCTATTAGAAGTTAACTGTCAAACTGACTTCGTTGCAAAAGATGCTAACTTCCTAGCGTTTGCAAACTCAGTTCTAGACGTTGCTTCTGCTGCTAAAGTATCTATCGAAGACCTTAAAGCACAGTTCGAAGAAACTCGTGTTGCACTTGTTGCTAAGATCGGCGAAAACATCAACGTTCGTCGCGTTGAGTACATCGATGGTGCAAACCTAGCTCAGTACCGTCACGGTGAGCGTATCGGTGTTGTTGTTGCTGGTGAAGCTGACGAAGAAACACTTAAGCATGTTGCAATGCACGTTGCTGCTTCTAAGCCTGAATTCGTTAACCCTGAAGATGTTCCTGCTGATCTTGTTGAAAAAGAGAAAGCACTTCAGATCGAAATCGCTATGAACGAAGGCAAGCCTGCTGAGATTGCTGAGAAAATGGTTATCGGTCGTATGAAGAAGTTTACTGGTGAGATCTCTCTTACTGGCCAAGCTTACATCATGGAACCTAAGAAAACTGTTGGTGCAGTTCTTAAAGAGAAAGGTGCTTCAGTGTCTAACTTCATCCGTTTAGAAGTTGGTGAAGGTATCGCGAAGAAAGAAGAAGATTTTGCTGCTGAAGTTGCTGCACAAATCGCTGCTACTAAAGGTTAATCTCCTTTTTTAGTTGACCTAAGACCGTAGCTATTGCTGCGGTCTTATTGTATTTACTGAAATAAGTTTATGATGTGTGAGACGAAAAATACATTGTGAGGTTATTTGAGTATACAATTCCCTAAAGCCATTATCAGGAATAATAAATATGAGTACCAATCCTAAACCTGCTTATCGCCGTGTTCTTTTAAAATTAAGTGGCGAAGCCCTAATGGGTGAAGAAGGCTTCGGCATCGACCCTAAAGTGCTTGATCGAATGGGTCAGGAGATCAAAGAGCTAGTTGAGCTCGGTATTCAAGTCGGTGTTGTCATTGGTGGTGGTAACCTGTTTCGCGGTGAAGGATTAGCAGAAGCTGGCATGAATCGTGTTGTTGGTGACCATATGGGGATGCTTGCAACTGTGATGAATGGTTTGGCAATGCGTGATTCATTACACCGTGCATACGTAAACGCACGTTTAATGTCAGCAATACCGCTCAAAGGCGTTTGTGATGACTACAACTGGGCAGAGGCAATCAGCTTGCTTAAGTCTGGTCGTGTTGTTATTTTTGCTGCGGGTACAGGTAATCCTTTCTGTACTACAGATTCAGCAGCTTGTTTACGCGGTATCGAAATTGAAGCTGAAATCGTGATTAAAGGCACTAAGGTTGATGGCGTTTACTCTGATGATCCAGTTAAAAACCCTGAAGCCGTTAAGTACGATCAGATGGGTTACAACGAAGTCTTAGACAAAGAACTTAAAGTAATGGATTTGGCCGCATTTACCTTGGCTAGAGATCATAATATGCCATTACTAGTCTTTAACATGAATAAGCCTGGTGCATTGCGCCGTGTCATCATGGGCGAGGCTGAAGGGACGTTAATTAACGCTGGTTAATTATCTGTGCAGTGATAGCGTATGCTGTTTGTTATAACAGCAACTGAAACAAAATGTACCAATGTCGAGCTCGACTGAGTTTTACTCTGTATCAGAAGATGCTAGCCTAAAAGTCATTGGTACAGCGCAGGGCAGGAGAGCAATAACATCAGAGATATAATGAGTTTAGATTTTACTCATCATCTGCTTCGCTGCTGTGCAAAACGAATTCAATAGGCCCTAAAGGGCAATTAGCTCCTAGTGACTTAAAAGGACATATAAAGTGATAAACGAAATTAAAACAGATGCGCAAACACGCATGGATAAATGTGTAGAGTCAACAAAGACTCAAATGGCTAAGGTACGTACAGGTCGTGCACACCCAAGCTTACTTGATACAATTCAAGTGCCATACTACGGCTCTTTGACTCCATTAAAGCAGGTTGCTAGTGTTTCAATAGGTGATGCTCGTACACTAAATGTGTCAGTTTTTGACCGTACAATGATTGCTGCAGTTGAAAAAGCGATTATGAGCTCAGACCTTGGCTTGAACCCTATGTCTGCGGGTGCAACGATTCGTATTCCTCTACCGGCACTAACGGAAGAGCGTCGTAAAGACCTTATTAAAGTCGTGCGCGCTGAAGCTGAGAATGGCAGAATTGCAGTTCGAAATGTACGTCGTGATGCTAACTCAGATGTTAAAGCGCTTGAGAAAGAAAAAGAGTGTACTGAAGATGACGTTCGCCGCACCGAAGATGAAGTGCAGAAGTTTACCGATGCACACATCAAGAAAATTGATGAAATTCTAGCTGCAAAAGAAAAGGAATTGATGGAGTTCTAATTTTAGGCATCATCAGTGTTTATAGCAGTTTCTTAAAATGTGCAGTCGGTTATTGCTCACGCCTTACGCTAAAAGTTTAATGGTTGAATAAATATTGAACGCGAAAGGGAAACAGGCTATAGAGTTCAGGCGCCGTGTAGAGTTATACTACACGGCGTTTGTCTATTTTTAAGGGTTGTAATAGATGTCATTCGATTCCCCATCTGACAAGGAAGTGTCAGAAGCATTACCTGATGAGCTATCAGCGCTGGTAAAACAGTCTATCCCTAAACACGTTGCTATCATAATGGATGGCAATGGACGTTGGGCACAGGCACAAGGGAAGCCGCGAGTTGTTGGCCATAAGGCTGGCGTGAAGGCGGTAAGACGGGCTGTGAGCACAGCACGTACGTTAGGCGTCGAATCATTAACTCTGTTTGCTTTTTCAAGTGAGAACTGGCGTCGACCTGACAAAGAGGTCAGCTTGCTAATGGAGCTGTTTTTTACGGTGTTACAACGTGAGTTGAAACTACTCGATAAAAATGATGTACGACTCAATATAATTGGTGATATCAGTCGCTTTTCAAGCAGATTGCAAAAGCAGATTGCCACCGCTCAAGAAAAAACGGCTAACAATTGTGGTTTAGTACTCAATGTTGCGGCTAACTATGGTGGACGTTGGGACATCATGCAAGCGGCACAAAAGCTCGCGGCGAAAGTTGAAGCAGGTGAAATGAGCAGCGAGCAGTTCACTGAAGAGGCACTGAACGAGCACCTTTGTATGCACAATCAATCTGAAGTTGATTTAATGATCCGCACTGGTGGTGATTACAGGATCAGCAATTTTGTACTTTGGCAGGCCGCATATGCAGAGTTAGTATTTACTGACACGCTATGGCCCGACTTTGATGAGGATGCTTTCAAAGATGCCATCGTAAAGTTTGCAAGCCGACAGCGCCGTTTTGGTTTGACTGGAACTCAAATCGATACTATTCGCGCTTTGTAATTATAAAAAGAGGGCATTTTTTTGCTAAAACAACGAATAATAACAGCATTATGGTTAATCCCTTTAGTTTTTGGTGCCATCTTTGGCTTACCAACTGAGTATTTCTCTTGGGCATTATTGGGTGTCTTTCTCATTGCCGCTAAGGAGTGGGGACGCATCATTGATAGTCAGTGTGAAATGACCCAATGGAGCTTTACTATCACTATTGGCGTTTTATTAATAGCGCTTAACATTATGGTACCAGCTGACGAAATATGGTTTAAAGGCATGATGCACCCGATATTTTTAGGGGTGATTGCAATGGGAGGTCTTTGGTGGCTTATCTCATTTTTAATGGTGATCTCTTTTCCCAAAAGTGCTGGCTTTTGGAAAAAGAGCCATATGCTAAAATCTATGTTTGGTCAGTTGACGCTCATCCCATGTTTCGTTTCATTACTATCTCTAAAAGCGCTTAGCACTGATGCTTCACCATACTATGGCGGCACTTTAGTCTTTTTAGTTATGTTAGTGGTTTGGGCGACCGATTCCGGCGCCTATTTTGCCGGCAAGTCATTCGGTAAGCGCAAGCTAATGCCGAATGTAAGTCCAGCTAAAACCATTGAAGGCTTACTTGGTGGATTGGCAACAACTATGATTATTGTTGCTGGGGTAATGTATTTTTCACCTGAGCAAGAGTTAGGGCTTTTAGTTGCAGTAACCCTATTTGTTGCACTTGCTTCAGCAGTGGGTGATCTGTCTGAAAGTATGTTTAAGCGAGTCGCTAATATTAAAGACTCAGGCACCATCTTACCTGGTCACGGCGGTGTGTTAGATCGTATTGATAGTTTAACTGCGGCCCTGCCTGTATTTACCCTGATATATATAGCTTTTTGGATGTAACTATATGCAAAGTTTGGTGATTTTAGGTGCGACGGGCTCAATCGGTGCAAGCACATTAAATGTTGTTAAATGCAACCATGAGCAATACCGAGTATTTGCACTCGTCGCTAATACTAATGTCGCCAAGATGCTTGAGATCTGTATTGAGCATCGCCCATTAGTTGCACATATGGTTAATGCTCAAGCGGCTACAGAGCTTAAGCGATTACTTCCAAGTGAATTGGCGATAGAAGTCACCACTGGGGAAGATGAACTTTTATCGCTTGTGAGTTGCGCTGAAGTTGATACTGTCATGGCTGCAATTGTAGGGGCAGCGGGATTGCCTTCGACATTAGCGGCTGTTAAAGCTGGAAAGCGCGTATTACTGGCGAACAAAGAATCGTTAGTGATGTCGGGACAGTTGTTCATTGAGGCGATGCAATCTTCTGGGGCGACGGTTTTACCGGTAGATAGCGAGCATAATGCAATTTTTCAGTGTTTATCTGAGCGCACTCAATTAGAGATTGGCCGCTGTGATTTAGCTGGCGCCGGTATATCTCATATTTTGCTAACGGGTTCGGGTGGGCCGTTTTTAAATTCTGAGTTATCTACGCTGTCTTCAATGACGCCTGCACAAGCTTGTAAACATCCTAATTGGTCGATGGGACAGAAGATCTCAGTTGATTCAGCTAGCATGATGAACAAGGGCCTAGAGTACATCGAAGCCCGCTGGCTGTTTAATGCCAGTGCTGAGCAGTTGAAAGTCGTTATTCACCCACAAAGTGTGATCCATTCAATGGTACAGTATCGAGATGGCTCGGTTATCGCACAACTGGGAAATCCTGATATGCGTACACCTATTGCGCATTGCATGTCTTTTCCACAGAGAATTAGCTCGGGAGTTGAACCTTTAGACTTTTTCAAAGTCGGACAGTTAAGCTTCTTAGAACCTGATTTCAATCGCTTCCCATGTTTAGCGTTAGCAATTGAAGCGTGTAAACAAGGACAAGAAGCGACTACCGTTCTAAATGCTGCCAATGAAATATCCGTTCAGGCGTTTTTAGAAGGTCAGATACGTTTCACCGATATAGCCATTATCAATGAACAGAGCTTTAAGCACGTAACGGCGCAATCATTAACCACTATTGACGATATTATGGCGTTAGATAGCCAAGCACGACAATATGCATTAGAAGCTGTTAATAAGCTCAAATAGTTCAGAGGAAGGGAATGATAGATTTTTTTTGGAACCTAGGTTCGTTTATTGTCGCACTAGGTATTTTGATCGCTGCACATGAATATGGACACTTTTGGGTCGCGAGAAAGTGCGGCGTTAAAGTTGAGCGATTCTCTATTGGTTTCGGTAAAGCTATTTGGCGTAAAACCGGACAAGATGGCACTGAGTATGTTATCGCGATGATCCCTCTCGGTGGTTATGTCAAGATGCTCGATGAGCGTGTTGATGACGTACCAGAAGAGTTGAAAGATCAAGCCTTCAACCGTAAGGGAGTGTGGCAGCGCATTGCCATTGTAAGTGCAGGTCCAATTGCGAACTTCTTGTTCGCTATCCTAGCGCTATATGCAATGTATCTCATTGGTGTTCCAGCCATTAAACCCGTCATTGATTCAACCGTTGCAGGGTCTCCTGCCGCGCAAATTGTTGTCAAAGAGCCGCTGCAAATCATGTCTGTTGGCGGACAAAAAGTTAAAGATTGGGAAGAAGTTAATCTGGCACTTGCAGGCCACATAGGTAACCAACAAGTTGATATATCAGTCGCGCCTTTAGAACGCCTAGAAGGGACAAATTCGAATGCGCAACAATATACGTTAGATACTCGTGAGTGGAAGTTTGACCCAGAAAAAGAACTTCCTATTACTGCTATTGGTTTGGGCATGTATCGCCCACAGATTTTACCTACGTTAGCAATGGTCAGCGAAGATGGAGCTGCTGGGCTTGCGGGCATTAAAGTCGGTGATATTTTGGTTGCTATTGACGGCGAACGTTATAGTGAGTGGCCACGTTTTGTTGAAATTGTTCAACAATCCCCAAATAAAAGCCTTGATATAACGGTTAGACGTAACGGTGAACAGCTCGTGATGAAGGTGACTCCTAAGTCTCGTGAAAATGCTGATGGTGGCATTGAGGGAGTGATTGGGGTTGCTCCTACCTCTGAGCCATGGCCAGACAACATGAAATTGCAGTTAGAGTATGGTTTTTTTGACTCTTTTCCTGTTGCAGTGGATAAAACATGGCAACTTGTCTCAGTCAGCATTAAGATGATTGGCAAGTTATTAACTGGTGACGTGTCAGTTAAAAATCTGAGTGGCCCTATTTCTATTGCACAAGGTGCGGGAAATAGTGCTAATGTCGGATTAGTTTACTTTTTAGGTTTTCTTGCTTTGATTAGCGTGAACTTGGGCATAATTAATCTTTTGCCTTTGCCAGTGCTAGATGGAGGACACCTTTTGTATTACTTCGTAGAAGTGATAACAGGCAGGCCTGTACCTGAAAAGGTTCAGGAAATTGGATTCAGATTTGGGGCAGCATTGCTGCTAATGTTGATGAGTGTTGCGCTCTTCAATGATTTTTCCCGACTCTGATCAGGGACAGACAAATAATTAGAAGTGCTCTATGAGATTGAATAAAATTTTTGCCTCGATGTTATTAGTCGGAGCGTCTTTTTCAGGGAACGGTTGGGCTGATACTTTTCAACCTTTTGAAGTAGCTGATATCCAAGTTGAAGGATTACAGCGAGTTGCACTCGGTGCCGCTCTACTAAACCTACCAGTGAAGGTAGGTGATACTGTTGATCAATTAAAATTGCAGCAAGCAATTAAGAGCTTATATGCGTCAACTAACTTCGAAAAGATTGAAGTGTTGCGTGACGGCAATGTTTTGGTGGTTAAAGTCACCGAAAGGCCGACAATTAGCTCTGTTACCTTTGAGGGTAACAAAGACATTAAAGATGAACAGCTGCAAGAAAGTCTTGATGGTTCAGGCGTTAAAATTGGTGAGTCACTTGACCGTACCATGCTGTCTGGCATCGAAAAAGGCCTTCAAGATTTCTACTATGGCGTTGGTAAGTATGGCGCCAAGGTAAAAGCTGAGATCGTCAATTTGCCGCGTAATCGTGTCGAGCTTAAATTCTCCTTTACCGAAGGCTTAGCTGCTGAAATTCGTCAAATCAACGTTGTTGGTAACAGTGAATTTAGTGACGAAGAGCTCATTGGTATGCTTGAGCTTAAAGATTATGTTGCTTGGTGGGATCTATTTGGTGAACGTCGTTACCAAAAGCAAAAGCTTCAAGCCGATTTAGAAACGATTAAAACCTATTATCAGAATCGCGGTTATATTCGCTTTGATGTGACTTCAACTCAAGTCGCTATGACTCCTGACCGCAAAGGTCTCTACATTACGATTAATGTAGATGAAGGTGAGCAGTATAAGGTTAAAGACGTTAACTTAACGGGTGATTTGATGGGGCGTGAAGAGTTGCTACAAGCAATCTTGCCTATCAAAGAAGGCGATATGTATAACGGCGGCGATGTTACATTTACCGAAGAGATGTATGGTAAGTATCTAGGTCGTTACGGCTATGCCTACCCTGAAGTGAAGACTTACCCTGAAATTGATGACGAAACTAAAGAAGTGACGTTAAATATCAATGTTAAACCAGGTAAGCGTGTCTACGTGCGTAATATCAATTTCGCTGGTAATACAGTGACGAAAGATGAAGTTATGCGTCGTCAATTGCGTCAAATGGAAGGGGCATGGTTAAACTCTGCTCAAGTTGAACTGTCAAAGTCTAACTTAAACCGCTTAGGTTATTTCGAGACTGTTGATACTGAAACGGTTCAAGTTCCTGGCACTGATGATTTAGTTGATGTTGCTTTTAATGTGAAAGAACAGCCATCTGGTTCATTTAACGCTGGTGTGGGTTACGGTACTGAATCTGGGCTTAGCCTGCAGTTCGGTGTACAGCAAAGCAACTTCCTTGGTACTGGTAACCAAGCTGGCGTCAACTTGAATACCAATAAATATTCTAAAAACGTTAACCTATCGTTTACTGACCCTTACTTCACTAAAGATGGTGTAAGTTTAGGTGGCAGTATCTATTGGAGCGAATTTGATGCTGATGAAGCAAACCTAGAGGCCTATAAAAATAGCTCCTATGGAATTGCAATCAATTCGGGCTTCCCAATTAATGAATACAACCGTATAAACGGTGGTATAGGTTATCGCCATAACGAAATTTCAGAGATTTCGGCTTATGAACAAGCGGTTAGGTTCTACGACATCTACCGAGATTCGGATGATCCTAATGCTGGCTTGAGCTTTGATAACTTTGAGTTAAGTCTCGGTTGGTCAAGAAGTAACTTGAACCGCGGTACCTTCCCATCAGACGGCTCGTCACAGCGTTTGAACGGTAAGATGACGGTTCCTGGGTCAGACTTACAATATTTTAAAGCAGACTTTGATACCAACTTTTATTTCCCTATTAACCGTAGTCACAGCTTTGTTATGCTAGCGCGTGGCCGTTTAGGTTATGGTAATGGTTACGGTCAGTTTAATGATAATGACCAAATTCTACCGTTCTGGGAAAACTATTACTCAGGTGGTAGTAGTTCATTACGTGGCTTTAAGTCTAACTCGGTTGGTCCACGTTCATTCTACTTATATCGTGGCAGCGAGCCTTGTTCACCAGATCCTTCTGGAACGGGTTGTACGCTACCTGGGGATCCGAACCAAATTCAAGTTAGTTCAGGTCGCTCAATTGGTGGTAACGCTATTGCAACAGCGAGTTTAGAGTTAATTGTACCTACGCCGTTCTTAGATGAAGCCTATACCAACTCTGTTCGTACAAGCTTCTTTGTGGATGCGGGTAACGTATGGGATACTGAGTTTGACTATGAGTCGTATCGTTATCTTCCAATAGAAGAGTTTAATAAACTTGAAGATTATAGCGATCCGAGTCGTATTCGTGCCTCTTGGGGTATGAGCGTGCAGTGGTTATCGCCGATGGGACCTATGGTGTTTAGTCTTGCATGGCCAATCAAGGAATACGAGGATGATGAAACTGAGATCTTCTCGTTTAATATTGGTAAAACTTTCTAAAAATAATTTAAATGTAATCGGCAAGTTTTGCTGAGATAAAGGAGTTTGTTTTGAATAAGATGTTAAATCGCGCAATGATGGTTTTAGTTCTTTTAGGTGCACCATTAGCTGCGCACGCTGAAAAGATTGCAGTTGTAGATATGCAAGCTGTATTTGAGCAGCTACCTCAACGCGAACAAGTTAACGAAACTTTAAAAGCAGAGTTTGGTGACCGTGTTGCCGCTGTACAGAAAATGCAGGAAGAGCTTCGTGGTTTGCTTGAAAAGCAACAACGTGATGCAGCGCTTATGAGTGAGTCTCAAAAGACTGAAATGGTTCGTAAAATGGAATCAATGAAGGCTGAGCTACAACTTAAAGGCAAAGCATTAGACGAAGATATGCGTCGTCGTAACGGTGAAGAGCAAAATAAACTACTTCTTGAAGTACAAAAGACAATCAATACAATTGCTGAAAAAGAGCAGTATGACATGGTATTACAACGTGGTGCAGTTATCTACGTTAAGCCATCTGCTGACATCAGCAACAAGATTGTTGAAGCTCTAGGTAAAGGCAAGTAATTAGATGACTAGCTATACTTTAAGAGTACTGGCTGACCATCTTAATGCAGATGTTCAAGGTGACGACTCCGTTGAAATATCAACGGTCGGCACTTTGGACGGTGCAGGTAAAGGTCAAATCTCTTTTTTGGCAAACTCAAAATACCGTTCGCAGCTTGAAACTACTGCTGCATCAGCGATTTTGATGAGTCCGGCAGATGCTGAAGGGTTTAAGGGCAATGCTATTGTCCTAAAAGACCCCTATGTTGGCTTTGCCCGCATTGCACAATTCCTTGATACCACGCCAAAAGCGGCTGAAAATATTCACCCTTCTGCACAAATAGCTGCTTCTGCTATGCTAGGAGAGGATGTTGCTATTGGTGCCAATGCAGTGATTGGTGAAAATGTTGTTCTTGGTAACAATGTCCAAGTTGGCGCTGGCAGTGTTGTTGGACAAGACAGTGTTATTGGCTCTAACACATTATTATGGGCGAATGTGACCGTCTATCATGATGTACATTTAGGTCAAGACTGTATTGTTCATTCGGGTACTATTATAGGCTCAGATGGATTCGGTTATGCCAATGAACGTGGTCAGTGGATTAAAATCCCACAAACTGGCGGTGTTCGAATTGGAGACCGTGTCGAGATCGGTGCAAATACTACCATTGATCGCGGCGCGATAGATCATACCGAAATTCATGACGGCGTTATTTTAGATAACCAAGTTCAGATAGCGCACAACGATATTATTGGTGCTAATACCGCGATAGCGGGAAGTACCGTTGTTGCTGGTAGTGTCACTATTGGTAAGCACTGTATCATCGGCGGCAATTGCGCAATTTCAGGACACCTAAGTATTTGCGACGGTGTACATGTTACTGGTAGCACTAATATTACCAGTGTGATCCGAGAGCCGGGTGTATATTCTTCTGCAACGGTTGCGATGGATAACAAACTGTGGCGTAAAAATACTGTTCGCTTTAGACAACTTGATGGGCTTTTTCAGCGCGTGAAGTTGCTAGAGAAAAACACAAAGTAAATGATTAGCTGCCTAGGGCAGATTAAGGAATAAGTTTCGTGTCAAATCAATTGAATACAATGGATATCAAAGAGATCCTAAAGTTTTTACCTCATAGATACCCGTTTTTATTGATTGATAGAGTATTGGATTTCACCCCAGGTGAGACCTTACACGCTATCAAAAACGTCACCATTAATGAGCCATTCTTTCAGGGGCATTTCCCGGTTCAACCTGTGATGCCAGGCGTATTGATTTTAGAAGCTATGGCGCAAGCTACAGGTCTTTTAGCATTCAAGACGATGAGTGATGCACCTTCGAACGATGCACTATACTATTTTGCTGGGATCGACAAAGCACGTTTTAAGCGTGTTGTAGAACCAGGCGATCAGTTGCATTTCGAAGTTAAAATGATTAAAGAGCGCCGTGGAATAGGCGTATTTACTGGCGAAGCCAAAGTGGATGGCGAGGTTGTTTGTTCAGCCGAAATAATGTGTGCACGGAGAGAGATTTCCAAGTGATCGATAAATTAGCTTACATCCATCCAGATGCCAAAATTGGCAATAACGTCACTATAGGTCCGTGGACTTATATTGGCGCAGACGTAGAAATTGGTGATGACTGTTGGTTTAGTTCACACGTCGTTGTGAAAGGCCCAACTGTTATCGGCAAAGGTAATAAATTTTATCAATTCGCCTCTGTAGGCGAAGACTGCCAAGATAAGAAGTTTGCAGGTGAAGCAACTCGTCTGATTATTGGCGATAATAATGTTATTCGCGAATCGGTAACAATTCACCGCGGTACAACTCAAGATAATTGGGAAACCCGCATCGGTTCAAACAACCTGTTTATGGCTTATGTGCATATTGCCCACGACTGCGTAGTCGGCAACAACGTTATCATGTCGAATAATGCCTCAATTGCGGGTCATGTCCATGTTGGTGATTATGCCATTCTTGGTGGCATGACAGGCGTACATCAGTTTGTTAAGATCGGCGCTCACGCATTTACGGCTGGCTATTCTTTGATTTTGAACGACGTGCCACCGTTTGTAATGGCTTCGGGTCAACCCGCAGTGCCGAGAGGTCTTAATAGTGAAGGACTTAAGCGTCGTGGATTCTCTAAAGAATCTCAGCTTGCTGTTCGACGAGCTTATAAAACGCTGTACCGTAACGGCTTAACCGTAGAAGAAGCGGTCGAGCAGCTAAAGGAGGCGGCTGAAGATGATGAACAAGTTAAACTGTTGGTCGACTTTATAGCTTCCTCTAATAGAGGCATCGTTCGTTAGAAAGAATAAGAACCCGTTATATAGCGGGTTTTTTCTTTATCATTCATCCTAAAATAGACTCCTCTCTATGAGCTCAAACACTCCTCGTATATTTGCTATGGTCGCCGGAGAAATCTCAGGTGATATTCTAGGCGCAGGCCTAATTAAGGCGCTTAAACAAAGCTATCCAGATGCACGCTTTGTTGGTATTGGTGGTCCACGCATGGACGCCCTTGGCTTTGAATCTCTGTTCTCCTATGAAGAACTTGCAGTGATGGGGATTGTTGAGGTGCTTTCGCGTTTACCGAGGTTGTTGAAGGTGAGGGCGTCGCTCATTGATGAAATCACGCAACTCAAGCCGGACTGCTTTATCGGTATAGATGCGCCTGATTTTAATATAGGGCTTGAGTTAAAGCTTAAAGCTCGTGGCATCAAAACGGTTCACTATGTTAGCCCGTCAGTATGGGCATGGCGACCAAAACGAATCTTTAAAATTGCAAAGGCGACTAATATGGTGTTGTCACTGTTGCCATTTGAGAAAGCCTTTTACGATAAGTACCAAGTACCTTGTACCTTTGTCGGCCACACGTTAGCAGATGACATCCCATTAGAAAGCAGCAAAGCTGAGGCGCGCAAATTACTTGGACTTGATAGCGAAGCTGAATATTTGGCTATTTTACCAGGATCGCGAGGTGGCGAGTTAAAAATGCTTGCCGAGCCGTTTGTTAAGGCTGCTAGTTTGATTAAGCAACGTTATCCTGATATCAAATTTGTCACGCCACTTGTGAATGAAAAACGCAGGGCACAATTCGAACAAGCTCTTAGCGACTATGCTGCAGATTTGGAGATTCATTTAATCGAGGGGCATTCGCGCGAAGTGATGGCTGCAGCCGATTGCATATTGCTCGCATCAGGCACTGCAACACTCGAAGCGATGCTCGTTAAAAGACCTATGGTCGTTGCCTATAGAGTAAGCCCCATTACCTATCGTATTGCGAAAGGTATGATGCTCACTAAACGATATTCGCTACCAAACTTGTTGGCTGACGATGATATCGTGGATGAACTTATTCAAGAGAACTGTACCGCACAAAAGATTGCTGATGCAGTATCTGTGCAACTCGATAGCGATTTTACTCCGCTACATGATCGTTTCATGGCAATGCATAATGATATTCGTCGTGATGCCAGTGCACGTGCGGCAGATGCGGTAATTAAGCTCGTTGAGGAACAAAGTTAATGGCAGTGTTTAAAGGGATAACACCTGAGCAGATAGACGCTATCTGTGTTGGGCAATATGCAGGTGTTGACGAGGTTGGTCGGGGGCCACTGATTGGTAATGTGGTGACGGCGGCAGTGATTTTAGACCCCCATAATCCAATTGTTGGCCTGAATGATTCAAAGAAACTTTCAGAGAAAAAGCGAGAGTTGCTATTTAATCAGATCCAAGAGAAAGCTTTAAGCGTCAGTGTTGGGGCGGCAACGCCGGCTGAAATTGACGAGATCAATATATTACATGCCACTATGATGGCAATGCAGCGAGCGGTTGCAGGACTATCTATTAAGCCGACCTCTGTATTAGTCGACGGTAATCGTTGTCCTGATTTTGGCATGCAGAGCCATGCTATTATCAAGGGCGATGGTCTTATCGATGCTATTAGTGCCGCATCAATCGTTGCGAAAGTAGTACGCGACCGTGAGATGGAGGCTTTAGCTGCGCAGTATCCTGAATATGGCTTTGAGAAACACAAAGGTTACCCGACTAAGGCTCATTTTGAAGCATTAGCGAAGTACGGCATTCTTGCTGAACATCGTAAAAGTTTTCGGCCAGTACGTGAGGCGATGTAGAACTCGTCCTTTTTTATCCCATGTTCTTAATTGTATACACGGCGATCATGGTCGCTAAAAATTTATCCATCCGTTGTCTAGATTAGCGGTTTCGCTTGTTTGCTGCTAGTCCATGTTTTACTCTGTAATATTGACTATTTGTCTTCATCTACCTAAAAGAAAGATACTCCATATATGTCTGATCCTTTATTTGTGCATTTGCGCGTCCATAGTGACTTTTCAATGTCTGATGGGCTGTCCAAGGTTAAACCTATTCTTGCTAAAGTGAGCGAGCTTGGGATGCCTGCAGTGGCGTTGACGGATCAGACTAATATGTGTGGACTGGTAAAATTTTACGGCGGCTGTCATGGTGCCGGAATAAAACCCATCATCGGCACTGAGTTTTGGGTACAAGTGCCGGGCGTCGATGAGCTTTGTTCTATTACTGCAATTGCAATGAATAATGAAGGTTATTCGAGCTTAACGCTACTGATCAGTGATGCTTATCTTCGCGGCCATATTGATGATAGAGCAGTGATTGATCATGAGTGGTTAGCTAAGTATAACGACGGTTTGATTTTACTCTCTGGTGGACGCCATGGTGATGTTGGTCGAGCGTTACTAAAAGACAACAAGGCTCAAGTTGATTCCCTAATTGAATTTTATCAAACACACTTTCCTGACCGTTATTACCTAGAATTGTTACGCACCGGTCGTCCAGATGAAGAGCGTTACTTGCATATGGCTGTGGAGTTAGCACAGGCAAAGGATTTACCTGTCGTTGCTACCAACCAAGTGGTGTTTAATAAACCTGAACAGTTTGAAGCCCATGAAATTCGGGTGGCGATCTCCGATGGTTTTACGCTAGCCGATCCTCGCAGACCTAAAAAATACAGTGATCAGCAGTATTTTAAGAGTAGTGAAGAGATGTGCGAATTGTTCGAGGATATTCCAGAAGCAATTCAAAACACCGTTGAGATCGCCAAGCGTTGTAACGTTACTGTGCGTTTGAATGAATATTTCCTGCCTAACTTTCCTACTGGCGATTTGACCATTGAAGACTTTTTGGTCGATGTTTCTGAAAAAGGACTTGAGGAACGTTTAGAGTTTTTGTTTCCTGATCCAGAAGTAAGAGCTGAAAAACGACCAGAATACGATGAACGTTTAGATATTGAACTTAAAGTTATTAACGAGATGGGTTTCCCTGGCTACTTCCTGATTGTCATGGAGTTTATTCAATGGGGTAAAGATAATGATATCCCTATTGGCCCTGGTCGAGGTTCGGGAGCGGGGTCGCTAGTGGCCTATGCTCTCAAAATTACCGATCTTGATCCATTAGAGTATGATCTACTATTCGAACGATTTCTTAACCCTGAGCGTGTATCTATGCCGGATTTCGACGTCGATTTCTGTATGGATCGTCGAGATGAGGTTATTGACCACGTGGCCGATCTTTACGGCCGTGATGCGGTATCGCAGATTATTACCTTCGGTACCATGGCGGCTAAAGCGGTAATACGAGATGTGGGTCGTGTGCAAGGACACCCTTACGGTTTTGTCGATAGGATCTCTAAGATGATCCCTGCTGAGCCTGGCATGACGCTGGCTAAAGCATTTGAAGTCGAACCCGCTTTGCAGGAGTCCTACGATGGCAGCGAGGAGGTTAAAGACCTTATCGATATGTGTCGGATTTTGGAAGGTGTTACCCGTAACGCTGGTAAGCACGCCGGTGGTGTTGTTATCGCGCCGACCAAAATTACTGATTTCTCCCCTATTTACTGTGACTCCGAAGGGCTTAACCCTGTTACTCAGTTCGATAAAAACGATGTAGAAACCGCGGGTCTGGTTAAGTTCGATTTCTTAGGGTTAAGAACGCTCACCATTATTGATTGGGCGTTGCAGATGGTGAACGCCGTTAAAGACAAGAATGGCGAAGATCGCGTGCGAATTGAGTCTATTTCGCTGACAGATCCTAAGTGTTTTAAGTTATTACAACGCTACGAAACGACAGCGGTATTCCAGCTTGAATCCCGTGGTATGAAGGATTTGATTAAGCGTCTTCAGCCTGACTGCTTTGAAGATATGATTGCATTGGTAGCATTGTTTAGACCCGGCCCTTTGCAGTCAGGCATGGTAGATAACTTCATTGAGCGTAAGCATGGTCGCGAAGAAGTCTCTTACCCTGATGCTGAGTACCAGCACGAATCACTTAAAGAATTACTGTCGCCAACTTACGGTATTATTTTATATCAAGAGCAAGTGATGCAAATTGCTCAGGTATTGGCGGGTTATACTTTGGGCGGCGCCGATATGTTGCGTCGAGCGATGGGTAAGAAAAAGCCTGAGGAGATGGCTAAGCAGCGCGGTACTTTCGAAGAGGGATCGATTAAAAACGGCGTTGATGGTCCATTGTCGATGAAGATCTTCGATCTGGTAGAAAAGTTTGCGGGTTACGGTTTTAACAAATCACACTCTGCAGCCTACGCGTTGGTGTCATACCAGACTCTTTGGTTAAAGACTCATTATCCGTCGCAGTTTATGGCAGCGGTTATGTCTGCGGATATGGATAATACCGACAAGATCGTGACTTTGGTTGATGAGTGCGAACGTATGGGATTACCGCTGATCCCACCTGATGTGAATAAGGGCTTGTTTAGATTCACTGTCGATGACGATCTTAATATTGTTTACGGTATTGGTGCGGTTAAAGGGGTGGGTGAAGGTCCTGTTGACTCGATACTAGAGGCCAGAAAAGATGGTCCATTTACTGACTTATTTGATTTTTGTGCCCGAATTGATCTTAAAAAACTTAATCGTCGCGTGATTGAAAAGCTCATTTGCGCGGGAGCATTGGACAATCTTGGCCCACACCGAGCCGCGTTGGTAGCCACGCTACCAGAAGCTATTCGCGCAGCAGACCAACATGCTAAAGCAGAGGCAATTGGTCAGCATGATATGTTTGGTTTATTAAATAATGAGCCAGAAGATGACAAACAGCAGTTCGTTGATTGTACACCGTGGCCAGATAAAGTTTGGTTAGAGGGAGAGCGGGACACACTCGGTTTGTATTTAACTGGCCACCCGATTAATCAGTATCTCAAAGAACTTAAGCATTACACATCTGGGCGCCTGAAAGATGTGCACCCAACTGAACGCGGAAAAACCGTGAAAGCGGCAGGGCTTGTGGTCGCCACTCGGGTTATGATGACCAAGCGTGGCGCTAAAATGGGCTTAGTGACCTTGGATGATAAAAGTGCACGCTTAGAGGTAATGTTATTTACCGAAGCGTTCGAGAAATTTAACCACTTGCTTGAAAAAGACCGTATTTTGATTATTGAAGGCGAAGTCAGTTTCGATGACTTCTCCGGCGGTAACCGCATGACTGCACGTAACATTATTGATATGGGCGAAGCGCGCAGCCACTTTGCAAATGCGGTTGAAGTTGACTTGCAGTCAACAGAGGTTGATGGAGACTGGTTAAACCGTTTTCAGGCAGCAGTTGAGCCATGGAAAAATGGCGCTGTACCAGTGTTAATCAATTACGCCCAGCCAGAAACTAGGGCGCAGTTTGCACTAGGTGATGAATGGCGGGTGAACCCAACCGATGATTTGATGTTGGCGCTTGAGTCATTAACAGGCTCAAACAAAGTTCGGATTGTCTTTTAAGTTATGGATATTGCAGAGCTGATCCAACACTGTATCGACGAATTACCATCGATTGATTTGAGCCAAAAGCCCCGTAAAATCGTGTTGGCTTATAGTGGCGGAGTTGACTCAGAGATCTTAGCACAAGGGTTATCGTTGTTTGCGAAGCAGCAGCCGCAGTTTGAATACCAGTTAGTGCACGTTCATCATGGGTTAAGCGATAATGCAGACGACTGGGCAAAGCACTGCCAAGCGCAGGCAGCTCTCTATAAACTTCCTTGTACTGTTGCGCGAGTTGAAGTGACAATAGCTCCAAGAGTTAGTATCGAAGCGCAAGCTCGCTCAGTGCGTTACCAGGCGTTATTAGCCCAAATGGAAGCTGCTGATATTTTAATGACGGCTCATCATCAAGATGATCAATTGGAAACTATTTTGCTGGCTTTAAAGCGAGGACTCGGCCCAAAAGGTCTGTCGGCAATGGGCAAAGTACAGTCATTCGACAAAAATAAGTGGCTTATTCGACCGCTGCTCGATATAAGTAAAAGTGAAGTTGAAGCCTACGCAATGAAACATCAAATCAGTCATATTCAAGATGAGAGTAATTTTGATGAAAAATATGATCGAAATTTTCTACGCCAATCTATCATTCCATCGTTAAAGCAGCGCTGGAGCGCCATTGCAGCAACAGCTAGCCGAAGCGCTGAGTTATGTGCGATGCAACAGAGTGTTGTCGATGAGGAGATGGCGGCGCGTTTGCCCTCTATTCAAAGACTAGAGGGTGAAGAGTCAGTGATTGAACTGGCTGCGTTAGCAGAGCATTCTAAAGCTTGGCAAGCATTGTTACTACGAGGGCAAATGGATCAGTTGGGATTTGCTCCACCTTCAAAAGTACAAGCTGAGGAAATTCTTAGCCAGTTGCTTGATGCTAAAGCTGATGCCAATATTGAAATAAAATTAGCGGACGTTGTCATAAAACGTTATAAGGGCGCTGGTTACTTTCTTGCATTAACCAAAGAGGCACCACTAAACAATATCACGGTGTTATCAATCAATGAGTTAGTCGCACAGGGGATTAGCTGTGGTACTGGAAAACGGCTACAAGCAGACTTATTTATTGGCGTTGGGGTGCGTTTACCACGCGAAGATGAAAAGGTCACCATTGAGTTTTCATTACCTGGCAGCACCCGCTGTCAGCCGCATAATCGCAATAAAGGGCGCGAGTTAAAGAAGCTTTGGCAAGAGTTTGCCGTGCCGCCGTGGGTAAGAGCTAAAGTTCCGTTATTGTGTTACAACGGCAAGCTAGTAAGCGCTATCGGTTATTGGAATGAAAAGGCCTATCTTTGTAGCGAGAACGAAACTGGGCTTACTCTTAAAAGTAGCTAACCTTCTATTGAAATAATTAGCAATCCTTGGGCTGATATATGCTATAGCACTGTCTGCCCATCGCTTTTGCTTGATAAAGTGCACTATCTGATTTTTGGTATAAGCTGTGCTCAGAGTCATTGTTATCCCACTGTGCGATCCCTAAACTGGTTCTTATTTGATAGTTTTCTATCGTGGTCAGTTCCTCTAAGGCGACTAAAACCCTTTGACACAGAATTGCTGCGGCCTTTGCATCACCTTGTACCAATATCGTAAACTCATCACCTCCAATCCTAAAGGCTTGATCGGTATCTCTGATCACCCGGTTAAGCAATTTGGCAAAAGAGACCAATGCTGCATCGCCTAACTGATGACCATACCGATCATTGAGCTGTTTGAAGTTATCAAGGTCTAAAGTGACTAATGAGAAGGTACTATGGCTTCGTTGTGCTCTAGCAACCTCTTTCTTGACCTGCTCAAGATAATAGTGGCGATTACCTAACTGAGTCAGCGCGTCAAACATTGCTTGTTTTGATATTTCTTGAAACTGAATCGCATTGAATAAGGGTTGTAACACAAGTTCCTGTAACTGGTTTAAACGCTGAGCTTGCGACGGCACTAACGGTGCTTTTAGGTTATAGTTAACCGTAACCATAGAGTCAGCTAACGTTAAATGCTGTTCAATTGAGTAGCCACCAGGTCGACCCCATTGAAAGTGGTATTGCTTATAATTCAACTGGACGCCATGAAGCGGCAAGTATTGCCCCATGATTTTGCCGAAGCAGGCAAACACTGTCCGCGGATCTAAATGTTGATGCAGTTGTTGAATGATGGTGACAAGATCAAGATCTAACGGGTAGCCAGATTCATGATCTGCTTCTACACGATATTCGTTAGGAAAAAACTCGGTCGCTAGGCCAAATTCCATGTACTCAACTCCAAATAGATTAGCGGTATTACCAAACAATTATCAAGCACTAATCGTGCCAGTGTGTAGTGTGTGGTTTTTTATCAGTGCTTCTCAATAGGTTAGCTGTATATTTTGATTGGTAAATCGAGTTGTGACGGGATTTTGACGAGCAAAAGAACAATGGTTTTGGGGGCATTGCTTTTTGGTCAAAATGTCGATTAAACACTAAGGCTGGGGAGTTGAAAAATGCACTTAGTGTTTAATTTTTAAATGCTTATTCGTCTCTTTGACTTGTAGTACAAGTATTATTCTTTATGATAAATAAATGCAACAAATCCAAGCATAGAAATTTATACCGTCCCTAGGAGTACATTGAGCACATGGAACACAGCTTTCTAATCCAAATACTGCTTATGTTGGTAGTCGCTATTGTCTCTATCGCCATATTAAGGCGTGCTGGACTGCCTGCAATTCTGGCTTACTTGATGACGGGGATCATCAGTGGCCCAAGCGGTTTTCATTGGTTTACCCAGCACCAGATGCAATCCGTGGCGGAACTTGGCGTGGTTCTATTAATGTTCAGTTTAGGGCTTGAGTTTTCTTTGCCGAGGCTTTGGGCAATGCGTAGAACTGTATTTGGTTTAGGTAGTGCACAAGTAGTAGTTACTGCAGTACTGAGTATGGTCATTGCGCTAATTTGTAACCTAAGCGTGACTGAATCCATCGTGGTTGGTTCAGCGATTGCGTTATCTTCAACCGCGATAGTATTGAAATTACTCAACGAGCAAGGTTGGCTTAGGCGTCGTCATGGTGAGCTTTCAGTCAGTGTGTTGTTGTTTCAAGATATAGCCGTTGTTCCATTATTGATCTTACTGCCTCTGCTTGCGAGCGATGGCGCGCCACTGCTGTTAAGTGATGTGGCTTATGCATTATTGAAAGGTATTTTGGCATTTATTGCTTTAATGGCATTTGGCAAATGGGCACTACCAAGACTATTTGATGAGGTGGCTCGGTCACGTTCTAATGAACTATTTGTGTTATCGACGTTGGTGGTCGCGTTAGTCACGGGCGCAATTACGCAGTGGTTGGGATTATCGATGGCGTTAGGTGCATTTATGGCTGGCATGCTTTTGAGTGAAAGCCAGTACCGTCGTCAACTCGAGGCCGATATTCGTCCTTTTAGAGATCTACTAATGGGGCTATTTTTTATCTCTATCGGTATGTTACTCGACTTCCAGTTGGTTACCCAGTTTTGGTGGCAGATAATCTTAGTATTGATCGCGGTGATTTTAGGCAAGGCGTTAGTGATTTTATCGCTGCTAAAGCTCGCAAAAGAATCATTTCGTGTATCAGTATCAACCGCACTTAGCTTAGCGCAAGTGGGGGAATTTAGTTTTGTGGTCTTGGCTCTGGCAGTAAATTATCAGCTACTTGATGTGAAAACTAGCACCACATTAGTGATGGTCGCAGTATTATCAATGGCACTAGCGCCTTGGTTGGTTCGCCATAGCGTTGATATCGCGCGTATGCTACAGGGGTTAAAGCCGAAGCAGGAAAAAGGTGAACCGATTGCAGTCAGCGCAGATGTTGCCGATGAAATGGTGCTGATCTTAGGCTACGGCCGTGTTGGGCAAACTATTGCGAGGTTTATGAAAACAGAGGCTATACCTTATCTTGTGCTTGATTTAGATCCCAAGCGGGTCTCTGAAGCAAGAACTGCGGGAGAGCCGGTCTATTTTGGTGATGTGTGTAAACGCAGTATTCTCAAACAAGCGCATGTACGTAGCGCTAAATTAATTGTCATCACTTTTAGTAGCGAACGTATTTTAGAAGAGGTACTCCCCTTGTGCCGCCAACTGGCACCAGATGCCAAAATTTTAGTGCGTACTAGGGATGACTCTGGCATGGAAGAGCTAGAGGAGGCAGGGGCAAGCCAAGTGATCCCTGAGACACTTGAGGGCAGCTTGATGTTGGTCTCTCAAGTGCTATATCAATGTGGTGTGCCACTAGCTAGAATTCTCAAGCGCTTAGAGTCCGAGCGGCGCAATCACTATCAGTACTTACACGGATTCTTCTCTGGCGCTGAGACTGACTTTACTCTTGAGTTGCTACATGCTGTGGCTTTGCCAAAAGGTGCCAATGCTGTGGGGAAGACGCTCGCTGATATCCCTTGGGAAAAACTCAGAGTAGAGCTGCGCGCAGTTCGCCGTGCAGGGGCCGAAGTGGATAACCCTGAATTAGACTGGCAAATAAAGCCCGGTGATATTCTTATTTTGCTTGGAAAACCTAGGCGAATAGAGAAAGCTGAAACCTATTTATTACAAGGTTAATTGCCGTGACAGCTTGTCGTTGGCAACCTAAATCAATCTCTTGCGAGATGCAATACTTGTTGAAGACTTGCAAGTTAAATGTGTTTACCTTCACTCAGTGCAAGTAGTCTATAACGGGCTACTTTTCTATTTCCCCCTCTCTAAATGACCTTCATTTTGATTTTAACTGCCTGTAATGGCTGATATATCTGACTGTTGCAGGTCTGGTTTTTCTAATGTGATTCCTGCTTATATCCCACTATGGCAACACTTGTTCGTCGCTCAGCTTTCCAATTATGGAATAGCTATTCTCGAAATGATGGGCTAATCAGCTTCCGACTTCTTGGTTAAAGTAGCGTCACTTACTTGAGAGCGACATGACAAATAGCCTTATTGGTTGTCGGGTTCAAGTTTATTAAACACAGACTTTAATCATCTAGCTGTTAGCTAGTGAGAGTATTAATTAGGAAAAACCATGAATACTGAAATTAACCAACTTATTAACCGTTACGCACAAGTGCTAAATAATGCAGACACTCGTATTTTACGAGAAGTATTTACAGATGATGCTGTTTTTATCGGCCAGCCTTTCCCTACTGCAGCAGGTATTAAAGCGATAGAGGCAACTTACAATGCCTTTCTTTCTCAGCTCGATTTTAAGGTGCAGTTTGAAGTATTAGAGGTTGAGTTAGGCGAAAGCATAGGTTACGTGCAAACCCGCTCTTCTGGCTCAATAGTACCTAAAGGACAAGCCGCAGACGGTGGTGAAGGAAATAGAGAGTTGTTCGTTGTGAAAAAAATAGACGGTAACTGGAAGCTACATCGTTACATTTTTAATGCTGAAATCAGCGCATAAAGACGAATTAACTGTAGTAAGTAACCTAAAACAACCGTCCAGGTAAGGTATGTAAAACCTTACCTGGCGTGTTAAAAATTGAAAAATAGAGAAACTCATTATGAAAAACACCATATTCACTAAATCAGAAAATACCGCTTTGCTTATTGGCCGAGTATTGATAATTGCTCTTTTTATGATCTCCGGTTTAGGCAAAATCGCTAATGTTGAAGCGACTCAAGGCTATATGGCTGCGATGGGAATGCCTGCTAGTTTGATTTGGCCAGCTATTGCACTTGAGGTTGGCGGGGCACTTGCAGTGCTGCTAGGATTTTTTACCCGCCCGTTAGCTTTACCATTTGCCGTTTATTCAGTGATATCAGCTCTGGTATTTCACAGCAATTTCGATGACCAGATGCAAGCTATCAACTTTTGGAAAAACATCTCAATAGCAGCTGGATTTATCTTCTTGTGGGTCAGTGGACCTGGACGTTACAGCCTTGAAGCATGGTTAGCCAATAGAAAGTAAATATTGATAGCACTGCTTACGCAGTACAAATGAATTTAATAGAGGTAAAGTTATGTTTTCCATGTTCAATCCTGTAATGAAAATTATATTGTTGTTGATTGTGTCGGTCTTTTTCAGCAGTGCCAATGCCGCCGGAGGTAAGGATGAGGCTGATGGGGAGTATATGCAGATTACTCAATTGGTCAAAGAGTACCAACAGGCACTCAATGAAGGTAATGGTGCAGCAGTTAGAGAACTGTACACTGCAGATGGTACCTTTGTTGGTCAAGGTTTCCCAACAGCCCAAGGTAGTGAAGAGATTGTCGCGCTTTATACTGACTTCTTGTCAAAACTAGATTTTAGTATCAAGTTCGATATCAAGGAGATGCAGTTAGGGGAAGAGTATGGATTTTTACGCACTGCTTCCCATGGCACTATTGTTCCTAAGGGAGTGACGCCTTCGAAGCAGGAGGGGAACCGCGAGGTGTTTTTACTAAAGAAGGTCGCTGGCCATTGGAAGTTCTACTATTACATCTTTAACTCTGAGATAAAGTGAACTTAACCAACGATGTAAAATAGCCCTTAAGGTTCTCCTTAAGGTTCTCCTTAAGGGCTATTTTGTATCTATGATTGTTAGCGCTACTCAGTTCATTACCTATCTAATAGGTTGAAAAGTGAATCGTCTTGGCTGTGTTTTGCGCAAAACTCAATGCAGAAATCAATATAGGTTTTGGCAATGTTTGATAAGTATTTGCGCGAAGGGTAGAGCAGATGCAGGTCAAAAGCGGGTAAAGGATAGTCCGTAAGCAGCTCAACGAGTTCACCGCTTTTGATAAGCTTATTGACCATAGTTGGCGGCAGTTCACCCAACATGTTTCCTTTACGAACCATCGCCAAAATAGGCGCGTAATCATTACAGGCAAATTGAGGGTTGATGGCGGTTCTGCTATCACCCAACTGCCAGTAGTCGTTACCTAAGCGGTTGACGAAAACTGCTAGTGGTAATTCAGTTAGATCGTCAGGCGTCTTTGGTATTGAGTGTCGCTGTATAAACTCAGGACTAGCGACCAATACATGACGGTAACTACCTAACTTGCGAGCAACTGCTAGCTGGTGTTTCAGCTCGCCCACCCTTAATACAACATCAATTCCATCTTCTACAAAATCAATTCGACGTGTGGTGCAAATGATCTCCAACTGGACCTTAGGGTAGCGTTGATAAAACTCATCGATAAGGGGCTCCCAAGCATCCACATTCGGAGGAATCGAGATCCTTAGCGTTCCAGATAGGTTGTCCTGACTCTCCTGCATCGCGATCTTGCCTGCGGATATCTCCTCAAAGCCACGAGATGCAAAAAGGTATAGGGTTTTGCCTGCGTCGGTGAGATCTAAGCTGCGGGTTGAGCGCTCCAATAATCGCTGATCGAGTTGTGACTCTAATTCGCTGATACGACGACTGATTGTTGATACTGGTGTGCGTACCTTTCTAGATGCAGCAGAAAAGCTACCTTGTTGCACGACATGTACAAATAATTGTAGTGAGTTTAAGTCCATATTTTTTCCTACAAATCTAGCGACAAAGTTTGTTAGTCAACGAATGATATTATCCTATTAATATAGGGTAATTTTTAATGTATCGCACTTACTATTCCAAATATGGAAAGCAAGTTCTCACATTTATGGACTAATCAGCTTGCCTGCACTCGATTATTATCTCCTCGTTCTCAACAATTAACTTATTAGGAAAATAATCATGAAAGCAATCGTAGCGTTACAACCTGGCAATGCAGATGTATTAGAACTTCGCCATGTGGAAGAGCCCCAAGTTCAAGAGGGGGAAGTGAAAATCAGAGTGAAAGCATTCGGTCTTAATAAAGCCGAAAGCTACTACCGCAGTGGAAACTACGGCACCTTTGTTGCCAATCAAGCTTTGGGTATTGAGGCCGCTGGTGAGGTGGTGGAAGATCCAAGTGGGGAGTTGAAATTCGGTCAAAAAGTAGTGACAGCCATGGGAGGCATGATGTTTACACGTCACGGCGGTTATGCTGAATATGTGACGGTACAACGTGAAAATGTTGTTGCTATAGAGAGTGAACTCGCTTTTGAGGCGTTAGCTGCGCTGCCAGAGCTATATTTAACGGCTTGGGGAGCACTCGATGGCAATCTAAAAATCGAAGCTGGGCAAAGCTTATTGATAAGAGGAGCGACATCAGGACTCGGAATGGCGGCATTGACTTACGCTAAAGCTAGGGGACTGACAGTGCTAGCGACCACTCGGCAAGTTAGTCGTGTCGATAAGCTGAAGGCACTTGGCGCTGACCATGTATTAATTGATGATGGTGATATAGAAAAGCAGGTGCGTGCGCTTTATCCTGAGGGAGTTGATAACGCACTTGAAGTGGTCGGCGCTGCGACTGTGAAAGACACAATGAAAGCCATCCGATTGTGGGGACAAGTGGTTGTTGTTGGCTTGTTGGGTGGTGCTCCCGTATTAAGTAGTTTCAACCTAATGGGAGATTTGCCTAACACGGTAAAACTCAGCTTCTTTGCCAGCGGACTACTTGGTAGCGATGCGCTACCGCTACATGAATCTCCCATTAATTGGATCGCTGAACAAGTCGAGAGCGGTGAGATGCCAAGTATCGTGAGCAAAGTATTTAACTTTGATGAGATCCAGAAAGCTCACCGATTACTTGATAGCAATACAGCATTAGGAAAAATTGTGGTAAAAGTGTAGTTACTCGTTTTTGTAAGGATACAAAATTGCACTATTTATTGCTCATACTATTCGCTCCTGTATTTTTTTTACAGGGGCGCTTTGTTAAGAAAAACACCCCTAAACTGCCTGAGGCTGCAGGAGAACGCTCTGGTCTAGTCGGCGTCGGGCCTAGAGTTTCGTTATTGGTGTTAGGGGACTCTGCTGCAGCCGGTGTTGGTGTTAATCGGCAGCAACAGGCGCTTAGTGGTACGGTGAGCGCAGGACTAGCGGCTCATTTTAGCGTTTCTTGGCAGTTGTTGGCTAAGTCAGGTTCTAACACAGAGCAAACACTTAAAATGTTAAAGAAGAGGCAGCAGCAAGATCCATTTAATTTTGATATTGTTGTAGTGTCTTTAGGGGTTAATGATATCCTCAGTCCAATATCTGCAGCCAAATGGAGCTCTCAGCAGCGGGAGCTTATTCAGTTTCTTAACTATGAAGTTCAATGCCGCCAATTGATCCTCACTGAAGTGCCACCTATGGGAAGCTTTCCCGCTTTGCCACAACCTTTGCGTTGGTTTCTTGGTAAGCGCAGTGACGAGTTTAATGGGGTATTGAGGCAACTTTCCAAGTCTGAACCTTTTACCTTGTTAGATTTTGGCTTAAAGCCAGAACCTACGCAGATGGCCAGTGATGGTTTTCATCCAGGCGAACTCATTTACCAACATTGGGGCGACAGTATTGTTGAGGCAATTGGTGACACAACTATGGCCAATTAGTCCGCTAATACCGCTCGAAAATCAAATGAGGGAAGCATTATCCCTTGGATGATTAATGAGATTGGATATTGAAAAATGACTTGATTTCATCTATTTGACACATGGCATCTTGGTAGCCTAGCTCTATTAATGCGCTACAGTACCCTTGCTCAAATAACAGGTATGAGCCAACACTCGAGTCTGAATGCTCATTGATCCCGAGAGCCTTCATCATCATCCTGATTGCAAATGGCATATCTTGAAAGTAGCGTGAGGCGATGACACTTAAATCCTCACTCGGCTTAATCACCAGTGTTTCAATCTGCTTTAGAGGGAGGTTTTCTCGGCTCTCTTTGGGGATCAGCGCTAAGGTACTATTTATCCGTTCAAGTCGTTCAAGATCGCTGTTTAAGGTATCTGAAAATATAGTATCAAGCAAATGGCCCGCTATGGTGGCCGTTTTCGGGTGATGCTCAAGTTCTCTTGGTTGTACTTTATGGGGGCTTTCTAGATTGATCACCATAATTTTGTCGGCACCAAGATGAATTGGACTACTCAGTGGTGCCAGTTGATGCACTGAACCATCGCCATAATATTCTTGATTGAGTCGCACTGATGGGAATATCAACGGAATGGCCGAGCTTGCCAATAGGTGATCGGTATT
The DNA here is from genome assembly GCF_000014885.1 of Shewanella piezotolerans WP3. Lineage (NCBI taxonomy): Bacteria > Pseudomonadati > Pseudomonadota > Gammaproteobacteria > Alteromonadales > Shewanellaceae > Shewanella > Shewanella piezotolerans. The sequence goes on along the minus strand of NC_011566.1, from coordinate 3,697,750 downwards.
TAAGCGAGTTCGTTGGCCGCAGCGACGTGCGCGCTGCCAGTTTTCGATAAGTGGATTGCCTTGAAAGAAGGTCACTGACCGAGAGTTGTTATAGCAGGAGGTATCTAAGCTAACTGCATCAAGCGCGCCGCTGCTAATGTTACGGCCTATGCGTTCAAAACTTATCAAATCACTCAGTAGCCCTCGTAAAGGGTCACTGTTAAACAAACTTCCTGCACTGCTTGAAGCGCCATCACTTTGCACCCCTTTTAACGCCATCTTACTTAAATGTTTGAGTACCCCTCCAATTGAGGCTTGATAGACTTTTTTAGCATGAATATGGCGCCATACCCACTCTAATTTTCGTACACCCAAGTGAAAGCATGAGGCGTGAGTGGCAATAGAAGTTGCATTAATAGCGCCAGCTGAAGTTCCACATACAATCTTGAAAGGGATCCCATGATTGCGGGGGTAAAACTGTACGATAGCTTTAAGGACACCGACTTGGTACGCTGCTCTTGCGCCACCGCCGCCCAACACTAATGCTACTTTATCTGCCAAATTGGCGTTCCTTATCAATTGAAAAATAAAACTTATTCAAAACTAGCGCTAAATTCAGAATATGTGAGAGTCGCTTTATGTACAAGTCTAAAATCCAAATTAGTGTTGAGTTATTTAATGCGGTTCAGTCAGCCGTGATTTAGTACCGCGATGTTTGAATTTCACAGACTTGAGGTTGATTGCTTGTTTATTTTGGCAATATGAAGGTTTATCTAGCATAAAATCTTAATGTCTGACCTAGTTAATAAGTCTATGTTGCAGTGATTAGTTATTAAGCATCTGAGCAGGCTATCTACTTGTAATCAAAGTGTTAAATGAACAAATTGATAAACAAGGAAGTAATTGTGGCGAGTTGATAATAAAAGGCAATGGAGTAGACTAAAAACATGTACATATGAGGGATCGAACATGTTACAGCCACTAAAAATAATAATAGCTGATGACCATCCATTATTTCGACAAGCATTGGTCAACATCTTAACCACTCATTTTGAAAATGTGAGTTTGTTTGAAGCGGAATCGGTTGCAGAACTTGATGAAGTATTGAAGCGGCATGATGCCGATCTGTTGCTACTGGATCTTAATATTCCAAAAGCACATGGGTTTAATACTTTAGTTAGTATTCGAAATTGCCATGCTCAAATGGGGGTTGTTGTTATCTCGGGGCAGGAAGATAAAATCACCGTTAGTAAGAGTATGTCGTTTGGTGCTGCAGGGTTTATTCCAAAATCAACTGCTGTTGAAGTCATGGTTACGGCGATTAAGTCGGTATTGGCAGGCCAGCAATGGGTACCTGCGGGGTGCAATAATTTTGAAGCGATAGAAGCCGATAGCATGACCAGTAAGATTGTCAGCCTTTCTCCAAGGCAACATAGTATCTTGATGATGTTTGCCGACGGTTTACTCAATAAGCAAATCGCCTATGAATTAGGTCTTTCTGAAGCGACGATTAAGGCGCACGCCAGCGCAATCTTTTTAAAACTCGGTGTGCATACCCGCACTCAAGCTGTGATTGCGATGAACGAGTTGCAACTAGAAAAAACACCTATCACCGCTTAATTTTGACAATAAATCATAGCGTAAGCCTGTTGTCAGGTTGGCGCTATGACTTACAATTCCTCTTCTGCAGTGTATTTCGGTGTCTTACTAGCTGCATAGTTGCTACGAAGGTTTTTGGCCAATGTCGAACTCATTACCGCTCTTAGTGCGATAGGTTTAATTATCTTACGTAGATAGCCATAGCCAAGTTTCTTTGCTGTATTCACCACGGTTTCATCAATGGTTGCAGTTATTAATATGCCTGGTAAAGGTAAGTCTGTTTGCTGTTGCAGCTCTTGCATTAAATCGAGACCATTTAGGTCATCTTCAAGCTGATAATCCATTAACACGATATCAATCTTGTGTGCATACTTGGCAAACATGATTTTCGCTTGCTGAGCTGATGATGCTTGATAAACGCGGCAGTGCCAACTTTGCAGAAGCTGCACCATGCCTGCAAGTACATTGGGATCGTTATCAACGCACAACACGTGCACTCCGTTAAGGGTCAGAATGTCTACCGGTGCTTTAGGCGCAAGTTGTTGAGGTTGAACTGTTGTGAGACGCAAACTGAATATACTTCCGTGCTCCTCTTTCGATGATAACGTCAGTTGATGGTTAAGCAGTGAGGCCAGCCCTTGTGAAATATTCAGCCCTAGTCCTAAGCCGTTAACGCCGTCGTGCCCCGAGTGCTGTAGCCGCGTAAACTGTTCAAATATCGCCTTTTGTTTTTCTTTAGGGATCCCTGGTCCATCATCAACCACTTGAATAGAGATATTATCTCCATGGCGGCGATAGCCGAGCAGAATTTTCCCTTTCCCAGCGTATCTAAAGGCATTGCTGATCAGGTTTTGCAAAATTCGCCGCAATAGCACTTTGTCACTTCTAACCCAAAGCTGAGTTTTAATAAATTTGAATTTTACACTGGACGTTGTGGCTATAGCGCCAAATTCGTCAACGAGGGAGTCAATGACTTCTTGCAGGGCAAACTCAGTGATCTCTGGAATAATAGTGCCGCTTTCTATGCGTGATATTTCATTTAAATCTAATAGCAGTTCATTGGCGACTTGCAATGAGTTATCGATATAACCTATCTGCTGTTGTTGCTTACTGGTGAGTTGGCTGTCTTGTAAAAATGCTGATGAAAATAATCTTGCGGCAGAGAGTGGCTGCAGTAGATCATGACTACAGGCCTTTAGGTATTGGCTCTTTTTCTGGTGGGCTTGTTCCACTTTTTGAAGTGCCACCGCCAGCTCTTGATTGGTATGTTCTAGGCTTAAGTTCGCTTGCTCTAGCTTTTTAGTCCGTTCATATACTCTCGCTTCTAGGTCTAAATTCTGTTCCTTAAGTAGTTTTTCCGCTTCACGGTACATGGTGATATCAGAAAATATCATCACAAAACCGCCATCGGGAATAGGATTTCCTTCAATTCTTATTGTTTTTCCGTCAGGCTGAACTCGTTCTGTACTGTGTCGGCTACCTTGGCGGAGGTAAGCTAAACGTCGTTCAACTTGTAGGGTTAAATCATGTTGTAATGGGTAGGCATGGCTTAAGTTAAATTCAATAAGCTGTTTGACTGGGCAGCCGATATAGACAAGGTCATCAGGATAGCTAAATAGATTTAAATAGTGTTGATTCCAAGCGACTAAATTCAAATCCTTGTCGATCACAGAGATCCCTTCACTGGCATTTTCTATCGCACTGTGCAGTACGCTGCGACTAAATTCGGTTCGGTGGCTAGAAGCTTCCTCGACCAATTGTGCCACATCTTCAATCGCAATATCTCGGCCATTTAGGGCGTAAGATATCACTAAACGTGCTGAGGCTGATCCCATCACACTCGCTAACATATTCTCTGTATAGAAAGTGAGCGCTTGATTATGAGCTGCTTTGTCGGATATAGGCTCCTGGGTCGAGAAAAAGGCTTGGAATCCTTGGGCGGCTTTTTCTTGGCCGATAAAGCGGGCAACCAGTAACTCTAACTCTGTAGGATTAATATATTTAGGCAGCGCGGGTTGTAATCTAGCAAGGTCGGGGCGCTCAATAAAATGTGCGATTTGCATCTGTTCATGCACACTTTGGCGAGTAAATGATGAAACTATCCAGATCATTGTGATATTGGCAAACAAACCAACCAAGGTAGCCATTGTGGTCATTGAGTACTCGCTACCTGCAAACGGATGAGGATAAACGCCTAGTTGCGGCAATAGGTTAAGTGACAACCACAGTGAAAACCCACAGCTTATTCCTGCGAGTACACCGATTAAGGTTACTCGTCGCCATAAAAATGCCGCGAACAGTGCTGGACCTATCTGGGCTATTGCACCAAACGCGACCTCTCCTAATGACGCTAGCGTATCGGGGGGAGCAAGCAGAAACATGCCGTAACTTAAGAAGATAACAAATAGGATTAATCCTTTGCGTATGTTTAATAAGTGAGAACGAAACTTATGAAAATCGGTGCTCTGAATATTGCTGACTTTAAAAAGGGTTGGGAAAACCACCTCATTGCTTAACATGGTGCTTAAGGCAATGGTTGAAATGATGACCATAGAGCTTGCCGCTGATATTGCGCCGAGAAAACTAAATAGCCCTAACCAAGCGTCACCACTAAAGGCGGGAAGAAACAGCACGTAGGCATCACTTTGTAGTGAATCGCCGTAGAGTATGTTGCCGGCTTGCCCTAGAGGCATTGCAAAAAAGGCAAAGACTAAGATGTAAATTGGGAATGTCCAACGACTCCACAGAGCATGTTTTTGCTCTTTCAATTCAACGATGAGTACTTGAAACTGACGTGGTAGACAGAGAAATGCCGACATAACAATAAAGAGTAAACCAAACATCGACACCATATTGGGGTAAGTAAACTCAGTCGATACCGGTAGCGTTTCATTAGCTTGGCGCCAGATGTCAATGGGAGAGTCAAATAGAAAAAATGATACAAAAATTCCAATCGTGAGATAGGCGATGAGCTTGACGAAAGATTCAAAGGCGATGGCTAGCATCATCCCTGGGTGACGTTCAGTGACATCAATGGCTCTCACGCCAAATATGATGGTGAAACCAGCCAATATAAGACTCACAACCAAGCCTAACTGCCAAGAGGAGAGTAGGTGATCTTGTCTTAAAATTTCATAGGAGTTAACAATGGCTTTTAGTTGTAGCGCGATGTAAGGCAAGGTGCCAAACAGTGCGACAAAGGTGACCACGGTCGCCAACAGCTGCGACTTACCAAACCTTGCGGCGAGTAGATCGGCAATTGAGGTAATATTGAGCTTAAGGCAGACACGGATGATGCGCTGAATAAAAGGCCAAGCAAACATAAAAAGTAAAATGGGGGCAATATAAACAGGCAGGTAGGAAAAAGAGTTACTGGCAGCCTGTCCGGCAGTACCTAAAAACCCCCAAGAGGTGCAATAAACGCCCAGAGATAGTGAATAGATAATTGTATGCTGCTGCTTAAAAAGCTTTTCTCGATACTTATCACCCAGAAACGCCATCAGAAATAGCAAACCAATATAGCTAATACTGATCGTCACCAATAGCCAATTAGGAAACATGCTGTAGTCACACCTTTTTATTGGGAAATACCCGCCGAATAAGCGAAGTTCCCCTTAATTGTTATAGAAATTAACATATCACATTTTCACTTCATAAGAGCACCGAAAGCTATCGACTTAAGTATTAATCCATTGTAGTTAATCCCATGTGTCTAGTTCGCTAGTATTGCGCCTAACGTATTAATACTACTGCACTAATACCATTACACAATTGAGCAAATACTTTTAATTCTGCATCTTGAGTGCAGACATTAAAGGGGATAAAAGATGCTCATTTCTAAAATAAAAAAAATCACATTAGCAGGTTCGTTGTGCTTGCTAGCCAGTTCAGCTGCTGCCGGTTATGACTTTGACGTTGGCGAAGATGGAAAACTAACATTTGGTGGCTACATTAAAGTTGATGCGCGTTATGTCAGTGGTGATGTTGGTTACCGTGACTTTTGGATTGGTACAGGCACGCCGCTTGAGGCGAGTGCTTCTCAATTTAGAATTTTCGCTAACGAAACACGCTTTAACACTAAATATGTCCACGGCGATGTGATGGGCTTTATTGAAATGGACTTTCTTGGAGGTGGTGGCAACCAAGTTGTTTCCAACTCGGCAAACCCAAGAATACGTCATGCATTTATCAAATATGAAGGCTTAACAGCAGGTCAAACCTGGACCACCTTTATGAACACTAGCGCGATTCCTGAAACAGCAGATTTTGCTGGCGCAACGGTGGGATTGGCCTTTATTCGTCAAGGTCAAATTCGTTACGACATTGGCGGTTTTCAAGTCTCAATAGAAAACCCTGAAAGTGTTGGTGGCGATACCGCAAACGATGATCTTCCCGATGTTATTGCCCGTTATAACTTCAAAGGAGACTGGGGTGATATCTCAATATCTGCGCTTGGTCGCAGCCTAAATACTGACCTCGGTAACAGTGAAACTGCATTTGGTGGCTCTATTGCCGGACGTATTAAAACCTTTGGAAAAGATGATCTGCGCTTTCAATTCCACCAAGGTGAAGTTGGCCGTTATGTGGGGATTGGCGTGGCGCAAGACTTAGTTGGAGAAGAGGTTGAAAGCACCACTTCTTACCTTGTCGCATATCGCCATTTTTGGACTGACACCTTAAGAAGTACCGCGCTTTATGGTCGTGTTGAAACAGACATTGGCAATGCTGAACGCAGCCAGTGGAGTGTTAACCTTTTCCAAAACCTCACTCCGCATTTAGCGATAGGTTTTGAGGTGGGTAACTTTGAAATTGGCGATCAAGATGTCGACTCCGACTACGCACAACTCTCTTTCCGTTACGCACTTTAGCCTTTGATGACAGCAGTGTTAATTCTGCTGTCATTTTGATGTGAATAAGTATTTTTGTATTCAGTTATTGATTCCCCATGACAGTCGTCGGACATAAGTACTTAGTGACGATAAGTGCGAGAAGCAGAACGATGTTGAGTGTAAAGGAGTATGGGTGTGACAGATAAAATCTTAAAAGTTGAACAGATTTCCCTAGCATTTGGTGGCGTAAAAGCGCTAACAGATGTCAGTTTTGAAGTTGAAAAAGGGTCGGTGTTTTCGATTATCGGGCCTAACGGTGCAGGTAAAACCTCGATGCTTAACTGTGTCTCCGGTCGCTATCGCCCCTATGAAGGCTCCATTCTTTTTGATAACCAAGAAGTCACGCACATGCGGCCAAATGACCGTGCCGATTTGGGCATTGGTCGAACATTCCAAAACCTTGCGCTTTTCGGTCATATGTCAGTTCTTGACAATATCATGGTTGGTCGTCATCACCAGATGAAAAATAACTGGTTAACTGGGCCACTTTACTGGGCTTCTCCTGCACAAAAAGAGGAGCTAAAGCATCGACGCCAAGTTGAAGAGATAATTGATTTTCTCGATATATCCCATGTGCGGAAGTCTATAGCAGGCACCTTGTCCTACGGCTTACGTAAGCGTGTCGAACTGGCCCGTGCTATCGCACTTAACCCAAAACTAATTCTACTCGATGAACCCATGGCTGGCATGAACCTAGAAGAGAAGGAAGATATGGCGCGCTACATCTTAGATCTCAATGAAGAGTTTGGCATTACAGTGGTGATGATTGAGCACGATATGGGAGTGGTAATGGATATCTCTCATGAAGTGATGGTGCTCGATTTTGGTAAGAAACTGGTTAGCGGTTTACCGGATGAAGTTATGGCAAATGAACATGTTAGGCAAGCTTACTTGGGCCTAGATGATAATGAGCAGCTGCAGGAGGTGGGTTAATGAAAACTGCAAATGAAGGAGCTGCAAGCCGCTTCGATATGGGAGACATGGATACCTTTCCCAAAATATTGCGCCACAATGCGCTGCTATGGAGCGATGATATTGCCATGCGTGAAAAAGAATTTGGCATCTGGAGCGAGTTTAGCTGGCTCGATTACCATAACCGGGTTAAGTGGCTGTCTTTGACCCTGCGTGATTTGGGCATTGAAGCCGAAACAACCATTGCGCTATTAGGCGATAACCGACCTGAGTGGGTTTGGGGCGAAGTTGCAGCTCATGCCTTGTGTTGTTTCTCTTTAGGGATCTATCAAGACTCGCTGCATGAAGAGGTGGCATACCTGCTTAACCGCAGTAATGCGCAGGTGGTGATTGCTGAAGATGAGGAGCAGTGCGATAAGTTACTCGAGCTTGGTGATCAAATCCCTTCAGTAAAATACATTGTCTATTGCGATCCTCGAGGAATGCGTAAGTACGACGACCCGCGATTGATAAACATCGAAGATATTTACAAGAGTGGACAGCAGCTTGATAAACAACACCCAACAGCTTATGACGAGTTAGTCGATGCGGGAAAAGCCGACAATATTGCCATTTACTGCACCACATCTGGCACGACCTCAAAACCCAAAATTGTATTGTTGCAGGGCAGTAAGTTTATTGACCACTGCTGCTCATACTTGCGTGCCGACCCAAGAATGCCTGGCGACAACTATGTATCGGTATTGCCTCTGCCTTGGATCATGGAGCAGGTGTATGCTGTCGGCCAAGCACTGATTGCCAGACAGATAGTTAACTTTGTAGAAGAACAAGAGACCATGATGGCTGATCTTCGTGAAATCGGTCCAAGCTTTGTATTACTCGCGCCGAGAGTGTGGGAAGGGATCTTAGCTGACGTACAAGCGCGGATGATGGACTCGACGCCATTGAAGAAAAAGCTATTTGAGTTTGCGATGAAACGCGCAGAGGCAGCACTTGCTCAAGGTAAGCGCTCGACGTTGGCGGATATTCTATTAATGAAAGCGCTGCGCGATAGGCTTGGCTTTTCATTCCTAAAATCTGCGGCAACCGGTGGAGCAGCTATGGGCCCAGATACCTTCAAGTTTTTCCAAAGTATTGGGGTGCCACTGCGCCAGCTATACGGTCAAACAGAGATGTGCGGTGCTTACACCATCCACCATCAAGATGATGTTGACTATGACAGTGTTGGTGTTGCTTTTGATACCGCCGAGCTGCAGGTGATTAATACCGACAGCGAAGGCGTCGGTGAGGTTATCGCTAAAACGGTGGGTATGTTCAATGGTTACCTAGGTGACCAAGCGGCTTTTGATGAAGACGTAAAAGAGGGCTGGATGCACACCGGAGATGCTGGTTATTTTAAGCCTTCGGGACATTTGGTGGTCATCGACCGAATTAAAGATCTGGCTAAAACCAGCCATGGGATCCAGTACTCGCCACAATATATTGAAAACAAGCTTAAGTTCTCTTCGTTCATCGGTGAAGCGGTGATTTTAGGTAAAGACAAGCCGTTCCTATCAGCCATTCTTTGTATTCGTTTCAGTATTGTTTCTAAGTGGGCGGAACAGCAAGGACTGGCATTTACCAACTACACCAATCTGTCAACCTTGCCAGAGGTTTATGAGCAACTGACTAAAGAGGTAGAAATAGTTAATCAATCGCTCCCTGATGCTCAGAAGATCAATAAATTCATCCTGCTATACAAAGAGCTCGATGCTGATGACGGTGAACTGACTCGTACCCGTAAAGTTCGCCGAGGTGTCATTGCTGATAAATATGCTGACATTATCGACTCACTCTATAGCGATAAACCCCATGTTGATATCGATACCGTGATTACCTTCCAAGATGGCAGTCAATCGCGCATTCAAACCCAACTGAAGGTGGCAACTGTTATTGAATCTTCAGTGGCTACTCAAAGCAGTATTTCTCAAAGGAGAGCGTCATGAATTTTGAACTGTTACTGCAACTTATCATTAATGGGCTGATAGTTGGTCTGCTCTATGGTGTGGTGGGGATGTGTTTTGTTTTAGTGTACAAGTCGACCCAGATTGTTAACTTTGCCCAAGGTGAGTTCTTGTTAGTGGGCGCATGGGTTTGTTGGGCGCTCTTGGTTTACCTACAGTTGCCATTCTTCTTAGGCTTCTTACTCACACTCTGCTTTATGGCGGTGTTTGGGGTATTTCTACAGATGATAGTGCTTAGGCCAATGATTGGTGAACCCATTATTTCAGTGATAATGGTGACGATAGGCCTATCTATCTTCTTCCAATCTTTGACTAAGTGGATTTTCGGTGTATCTCCGCAGAGTTACCCAACAGTTTTCGATACCCAATCAATCTCAATCTTTGGGCTTAATATCGAGTTGGCTTACTTAATGAGTACCGTGATTGCGCTTATTATTATGGTCAGTTTTTTCTTGTTCTTTAAATATTCAAAACATGGCTTGGCAATGCGGGCGACAGCGTTTGACCAGCAAGTTGCGCAAAGTTTGGGAATATCAGTGAAACAAGTTTTCGCCATGAGTTGGGGAATTGCAGCGACTGTGTCTGCAACCGCAGGTGTAGTGATCGGCATGGTGAATGGTGTCTCAGACTCTCTCTCCTCTATCGGCATCAAGGTCTTTCCTGCGGTTATTCTCGGTGGCCTCGACTCAATAGTCGGCGCGATAGTCGGCGGCATTACCATCGGTATTTTAGAAAATGTGGCTGAGTTCTTTGATAGTCAGTACCTGCATATCGGCAACATGTACGACATCGCGCCGTTTTACGTGCTGTTGATCATTCTATGGTTTAAGCCCTATGGCCTGTTTGGTACTCGTGACATCGAGCGTATCTAAGCACCTATCTTACGTTACTTATTTATCGCCAATTTTTTGTTTAAGGAGTTCTTATGTCTAGCTTAGCGATGCGTCCGTGTGGTGATTTCCGCACCAGCTATAAAGCCGACAACACAATATTTGAAACTAAAACTATCCGACTGATGACGATAGCGCTTATCGCCATTGCTTGTGGTGCGCCATTGGTACTTGATGGCTACTTTCTAACGCTGTTCATTCAGATCTCATACTTAGGGATTGCAGCATTAGGTCTCAATATTTTGGTGGGGTTCACTGGGCAGATCTCACTGGGTCACGGCGCATTCTTTGGCTTTGGTGCTTTTGCCTCAGCGTGGTTAAACACCAGCTTTCAAATTCCTGTGGTGCTGTGTATTCCGCTGGCAGGCTTTTTGACCATGGCCGTTGGCATGATGTTCGGAATGCCAGCAGCAAGAATTAAAGGTCTGTATCTTGCCATTGCAACCTTAGCGGCGCAGTTCATTATTGAGGATTTTTTCGCTCGAGCAGAGTGGTTCTCTGGCGGTTCTTCAGGCTCTATGGCAGCGCCAGTCAATCTATTTGGTTTTGATTTTGATACCGATCAGAGCTTCTACTACATCGCGTTATTTGCTTTGGTCTTTATGTATATCTGGGGCTGTAACTTGATGCGTAGCCGTGATGGTCGCGCGTTTGTTGCGGTGCGAGATCACTATCTCTCTGCTGAAATTATGGGGGTGAAGCTTAACAAATATCGTTTGCTGTCATTTGGAATATCTTCGTTTTACGCAGGTATTGGCGGCGCTTTATATGCTCACTACTTAGGTTATGTTTCGGCTGAAGGCTTCACCATTTTGATGTCTATTCAGTTTTTGGCAATGGTGATCATTGGCGGCCTTGGCTCAATAAAAGGCACCTTAATGGGGGTGGTGTTTATGGTGTTACTGCCAGAAATGCTCGAGAGCATTGTCGCCCTGATGAAGTACACCGACTGGGGCAATATCCCCATGGTGACTGATGGCCTTGCCTATATCAAAGAGATGGCGATTGGATTGGTCATCATCCTGTTTTTGATTTTTGAACCTGAAGGGCTAGCCCATCGTTGGGCACAAATTAAGAATTATTGGAAATTCTACCCGTTTGCTTACTAACAACCTGGTTTTACCTAGCTGTACAGCAGCGGTATACAGCTTTCAACTTTGACTGAACACTTGAAGGATTATAACAATGCATAACAATACCGAGAAAAACAGATTGAGCAAAGTGAACTATTTAAAATTGGCTCTGGGCTCAAGTATTGCTTGTTTAGCAACCACAGCCAATGCTGAGGAAACTATTTTTGTTGGCCATCTGGCTGATATGTCGGGGCCAACAGCGTTTGTAGGTAAGCCATATGCTGATGGTGTTCGAGACTCGTTAGCTTATATCAATGCCCATGGTGGCATTGACGGCACTAAGCTTGAGTATGAAACTATCGATTATGCCTACAAGGTTCCGCAAGCGATCGCCTCTTATAAAAAGTGGAAATCGCGTAAGAATATGGTGGCGATGCAAGGATGGGGAACGGCGGATACTGAAGCGTTAATTTCGTTTGCAGCAAAAGATAAAACACCGGTTTTTTCAGCATCCTATTCGGGGCATTTAACTGACCCACAAGGCAAAAACCCTAAGACCAAAAAACCAGCACCCTATAACTTTTTCTACGGTGCATCTTACTCAGACTCTTGCCGTGGCTTAGTGCAGTGGGCGGCAAACGATTGGAAAACCAAAGGAGGACAAGGTAAGCCAAAGTTTACTCATATTGGCGCTAACCATCCTTTTCCCAACGCTCCTAAAGCTGCATGTGCTGAATACGCAACCGAGTTAGGCTTTGATGTTCAGCCTCCAGTGGTCATTTCAATGAAGCCCGGTGACTTTAAAGCTCAGTGCTTGAGTCTTAAAAGCTCTAAAACCAATTATGGCTACATCGGTAACTTAGGTGGCTCGGTGCAGTCATTGATTAAATCTTGTAATACCGTCGGCACCGATATCCAGTTTATGTCGAATATCTGGGGCGGCGACAAGTTGGTATTTAAGGCGGCGGGAGAGGGTGTTAAAAATTACATTTTCCCAACCATGACGCCATTTTGGACTGATGACGTGCCTGGGATGAAGCTGGTTCGCGAGATCTCAAAGATGTCTGATAGCGAAGGTGGTGAAGAGCGTCTGCACCATTATATTCGTGGGATTTGTTCGACCTACTTTATGAAGGAGTCCATGGAGTGGGCCAAAGCAAATGGCGGAGTAACAGGAGAAAACGTTAAAAAGGGCATGTACGCACGTAAAAACTGGGTGCCTAAAGGGCTTGAAGGGGTCTGTTTAGCGGCAACTTGGACACCAGAAGATCACCGCGGTATTAACCAAGTCAACATCTACAAAGGCAACTTTAATGGTGGTGATGTGCGAGTTGAAAAAGTGAATCAAGTGACACTGGAGCGCCGTGTTGATTGGTTAGGTTATTAAGCCTCGCTTGCTAAACCCTGGTTATTAATCTTAAACGGGATCCCTGCCTAGTGGATGAGCGATCATCTGCTAGGTAAGAACATTTAAAGTTGGAGTTGTTATGTCACAAGCTGTGCAGTTAAAGCCTGAGAGTCCTCTGTTGTCAATTAATAACATTGAAGTCGTCTATGACGATGTTATTCAAGTTTTGCGTGGGGTGAGTATTGATGTTCCTCAAGGTGAGATAGTGACGTTGTTGGGGCCAAATGGTGCGGGAAAATCAACCACCTTAAAAGCGATATCTGGGTTACTCAAAAACGAAAATGGCGAAGTCTCTCGCGGTGATATTCATTTTATGGGCGAGAGAATTGACGTTAAAAATGCAGAAGATGTGGTGCGTTCCGGTTTGTTTCAGGTCATGGAAGGTCGGCGGATTGTCGAAGATATGAGTGTTATCGAAAACTTAAAGCTAGGTGCTTATACCCGTAACGATGGCCAAGTTAATCAAGATATCGACATGGTATTTAACTATTTCCCTCGCCTGAAGGAACGTACGGGGTTGGCGGGATATTTATCGGGCGGTGAACAGCAAATGCTTGCCATAGGCAGGGCGTTAATGGCGAGACCGAAAATGATCTGTTTGGATGAGCCGTCAATGGGCTTGTCGCCACTGCTGGTTAAAGAGGTGTTTGGTATCATTGAAAAGATCAATCGGGACCAAGGGATCACCATGTTGCTGGTGGAGCAAAATGCTAACTATGCGCTAAAGGCGGCTAATTACGGCTACATTATGGAGTCGGGAAAAATAGTGCTAGACGGTAATAAGGAACAGCTATTAAATAATGAAGATGTGAAGGAATTTTATCTCGGTGGTGGTAATGAAAAGCGTAAAAGCTTCAAAAATTTAAAGTCTTATAAACGCCGTAAACGTTGGTTGTAAAGGAGTCTCGTCTATGCCTTTTTATAGTGCTCAAGAGCAGCAGTCGATGATGCTGCGAGAATCAACATTACTGTCTGGATTAAGTGATTTTCTATGCTTTGCTAAGGAGTCATCTCCTTACTATCAGCAACTGCTTGCTGATATTGATGTCAGTGAAATAGATAGCAGAGCGAGCTTGGCCTCACTGCCTATCACCCGTAAATCGGACTTAATCAAGCTACAAATGGCAGCTATGCCCTTTGCTGGTATGGTGCCCCAAGTGGCCAATATTGCAAGAGTATTTCAATCCCCAGGGCCAATCTATGAGCCAGAAGCAGACGAGCATGATTGGTGGCGCATGGGGCAAGCATTTTTTGCCGCTGGCTTTAGAGCTGGAGATTTAGTGCAAAACTGCTTGTCTTATCATCTTACACCGGGTGGCTTTATTATGGATTCCGGCGCGAGAGCCTGTGGTTGTAGTGTGATCCCTGCGGGTCCTGGCCAAACAGAGCTACAGCTAGACATGGCTAAAAATCTCAAACCTAATGGTTATTGCGGTACACCATCTTTTCTGAAAATCTTGCTGGATAAAGCCAAAGCTCAGCAATTGAATCTGCCATTCAAAAAAGCGTTAGTGACGGGGGAAGCGCTAACGCCGTCGTTAAAGTCTGCATTTATCAAAGCCGATATTGAAGTTAAGCAGGCCTATGCCACCGCAGATATTGGATTAATCGCTTTTGAGAGTGTTGTTGATGACGGGCTTATTGTCGCTGAAAATATAATATTAGAGTTGGTGAGGCCCGGTACGCTAACGCCAGTAGATGTGGGCGAGGTGGGGGAAGTTGTTATCACTAGCTTTAATCCTAGTTATCCTTTGATTCGATTTGCGACAGGGGACTTATCTGCTCAGCTAGAGGGGGTAAGCGCATGTGGCCGCAGCAATATGCGCATTAAAGGCTGGCTTGGCCGTGCAGATCAAACCACTAAAGTAAAAGGCTTGTTTGTGCACCCTGAGCAAGTTGAACAGATAAGAGTGCAGCACAATGCGATACAGCGTTTACGAATGGTCGTTAGTCGAGATAATGATAACGATAAAATGTGCTTGTTGTGTGAGGTGGCGGAGACAGCGTTAAATAGCGTGGATGTCAGTGCAATTGAGCAAACCATACGAGCTGTGACACAGTTATCTGCTGAGGTGAGTATCGAGCCTTTAGGTAGTTTGCCTAAAGATGGTATCGTGATAGACGATAGACGATAGACGATAGACGATAGACGATAGAAAGTTAAAAGGTTGAGCTAAACAAAAACGCCGATGATAAATCATCGGCGTTTTACTATTATCTATTGAGCCTCAGCTTTGAGTGTAAAGCTCATTAGCCATGAACTATGCTTGTTGTGCCTTTAAAAACTCAACAATTTGATCGAACGGAACATCTTGCTTCTCACCAGTGCGACGATTCTTATATTCGAATACACCGTTATCAATGTTACGGTCTCCGATAACCACAACATTTGGTAGGCCTACAAGTTCCATATCAGCAAACATCACACCCGCTCGCTCTTTACGGTCATCAAACAACACTTCCATACCTGCATCAGTTAGATCTTGATATAGCTGTTCAGCCATATCTTTAACGCGGTGAGACTTATGCATGTTCATTGGCAAAATTCCAACTTGGAATGGCGCGATAGCTTCTGGCCAGATAATACCTCGATCATCATGGTTTTGCTCAATAGCAGCGGCAACCATGCGGCTAACACCCACACCGTAGCAACCCATAAGTAGTGTCTTAGACTTACCATTTTGGTCAAGTACGTTAGCGTGCATCGCTTCTGAGTAGTTACTACCAAGCTGGAAAATATGTCCCACTTCGATACCACGAAGCAGTGCGATAGTGCCTTTGCCACAAGGGCTAGCTTCACCTTCGATGATGTTACGTAAATCGAATGCTGGTGCGCTTGGTAAGTCGCGCTCCCAGTTAATGCCGAAGTAATGTTTGTCGTCTTGGTTAGCACCCGCGCCAAAGTCACTCATTACTGCTACGCCGTGATCCACGAAAACTGGAATATCAAGGCCGACAGGGCCGATAGAGCCTGGACCTGCACCAATGGCTTTACGAATATCGGCATCATCAGCAAATTCGAAAGGAGCAAGAACCGCATCAATCTTTTCAGCTTTGACTTCGTTAAGGTCGTGGTCGCCTCGAATAACCAATGCAACCAAAGGCGCTTCTTCAGTTGCGCCTTTAACGATTAAGGTCTTAACCGTCTTTTCAATCGCAATATCGTGCTGCTCAACGAGCTCTGCAATGGTCTTGGCATATGGCGTATCGACTAAAGTCATCTCGCTAGTTGCCGCTTGACGTGTTTCAGTTGGCATAGGCGCTTCACATTTTTCAATGTTAGCCGCGTAGTCACTTTCTGTTGAGTAAGCGATTAAGTCTTCACCGCTGTTAGCCAGTACGTGGAACTCGTGTGACAAGCTGCCACCAATAGATCCCGTATCTGCCATTACAGGGCGGAATGATAAGCCTAAGCGAGTAAGGATATTGTTATAAGCCTGGAACATAGCCTCATAGGTTTCATCCATGCACTCTTGCTCTAGGTGGAAAGAGTATGCATCTTTCATCAAAAATTCGCGCGAGCGCATCACGCCAAAGCGTGGGCGAACTTCATCACGGAATTTAGTCTGAATTTGGTATAGGTTTAGTGGTAACTGTTTGTAAGAGTTAACCTCCTTACGCACGATGTCGGTGATGACTTCTTCGTGTGTAGGGCCTAAGACGAAGTCACGGTTGTGACGATCTTGAAAACGTAACAGCTCAGGACCAAACTTATCAAAGCGTCCTGTCTCTTGCCAAAGATCTGCGGGCTGAACCATAGGCATTAGAATTTCAACCGAACCGGCCTTGTTCATCTCTTCTCGAACAATTGCTTCGATTTTACGTAGTACACGTAAACCTGTCGGCAACCAGCTGTATAAGCCAGATGCGTTACGACGGATCATGCCCGCACGTAACATTAACTGATGACTAATGACTTCAGCATTAGCCGGAGTTTCTTTTTGTGTTGATAGCAGGTACTTGCTTACGCGCATTACCGAGTGTCCAAATTTGAGTTGAATGGGCGTCATTTTATCACTTGTAGAAGCTATGTCACCTAAGGATTTCGACATTAGTCAAAATTGTTACTTTTTGCTGGATTGGGTACTAAGGCGGATGGGGAAATAGGGAGAAGGTTGGGTTTGAATAAGAGACTATCTTGGTTAGGGTCTACATATGATAGGAACGACTTTTTTGGTCGAAAGAGTAGCCTCTATATGCTAGTTAAAAGCGAGCGGATTTCAGTTATCAGTTAGTTTAAAACTAAGATAGGGAGTAACGAGTTCACCATTTTGATTTATTAATTTAAAAGCTTGTTAATTAAAGTAATTTAATTTAAATTTGATTCAATATCGGGCTGGGGTATTAGGTATACCATCTGCAGATATTTAGAATGGATAAGCTCAAAACTTGAGCATGATGATTGATAACAACAAGGAGAGTCCAAAATAATGGATTATTTTATCGGAGCTTTACGGAAGTATGCTGATTTTTCAGGTCGTGCAAGACGAACTGAGTATTGGATGTTTATGCTGTTTTACACCATTTTCTATTTGATTTTAGCGCTAGTAGGTTCATTGCTTGGTACTGAAATTTTATCACTTCTCTTTTCATTAGCGCTGCTGGTACCATCTTTAAGTATTGGTGCTAGAAGATTGCATGATACTGGTCGTAGTGGCTGGTGGCAGTTACTCTATATTCTTCCTATTATTGGCTTTATTGTACTCATCATCTTTTTTGTCCAAGACAGCCATGATGAAAATAGCTATGGCGGCAACCCTAAAGCCATTGCCGCAAGTTAAGTCAGTATTTATAGGTTATTAAAGGCCAGGTTAAGTGTTGACTTGGCCTTTTTCTTGCCTATAGCTGTTGTTGAGAATGTCGGTAATTCTGCAAGTTCAACATCGTTTGGTGTAAAGAGGTAAGCTCGTTGCTCAAAAACTTTCTTGATGCAAAAAAGCAAACGCTAGCAAAGTCCCATGATGGTACTGGTGAATATGACCTGTTTGAGATATGGAAGCCTGCTGACTTTAGCAGTAATGTAGATTTTATCGATAGAGTGGTGATCCCGCCCAAATCAAGTGTTGGTTACCATAAGCATGCTAATAATGAAGAGATGTATATCGTGCTTGAAGGGCAAGGTGAGATGAAGCTCAATGGCAAAAAGGTATTCATTAAGAAAGGTGATATGATTTTAAATCAGCCTTTTGCTGAACATGGCTTGGTAAACAATTCGGACTGCGTGATTGATATCTTGGTTATTCAAGTGTCCATTTAACCGCCCAATTAGTTCTCTATTAAGTTCTGGAAATTGAAGTTGATGACACAAGTTAGATAAATGAGCGGCATTATTCGTTTAATTGCAGTGTTAATCCTCCATTGAAATCATCAATGTTTAGCACTTAACTCAGTAGGGTTGGAAGATGATAAGAAAAGCAACCAAGGCCGATGCGAGTACTGTATGGCAGATTAGATCGCAGGCAATATTGCGCACTTGCTCAAGCCATTATAGCCAAGAGATAGTATCGAACTGGTCAAGTGTGCCAATGCCTGATGGGTTTGCTGATGTATTAGTGCATCATGGCGCATTGGTCTTTGAGGTGCAAAACCAGCTATTGGGTTTTGGTTTCGTTGATATTGAGCAATGTCGCCTAGAGGCACTTTTTGTTTCCCCTGATTGCGTAGGTAAAGGTTATGGCAGGCTCATTGCTAGCGAGCTACTGTTGGTAGCCAAGCACGCAGGCGTTAAATTGTTAACACTGTCATCATCTTTAAATGCGGTTAAATTTTATCAAGGACTCGGTTTTGAGGCTAAAGAAGAAACTTTATGGGTGCATCCTTTAGGTTTTGAAATTACCTCTGTATTAATGGCGAAGCAATTGAGCTAATTTAATTCATTAAATGTTATGTTTTATCTCGTCTATCGCCAATGACTCTTGCTGGATTACCAGCAACAATGGCGTAATCTTCTACATCTTTAGTGACCACAGCCCCCATACCCACAACGGCATGATTGCCTATTGTAACGCCATCGACAATCCCTGCCTGCGCGCCTATCCAGACATCTTCGCCGATTACGATACCTTTTGAGTTGGAAGCTTGCTGGTAGATTGGAGAATCGGGTGTCATGCCGTGATTAAAAGCATAGATAGTCACGTTGTTAGCAATACGAGTTTGCTTGCCAATGGTTATGCCATGGCGGCCACCATCGATTGAACAACCGTGATTGATTGCTACTTCATCGCCTAAAGTGAGCGGCCCATGTATAAAACTGTCGGCGGCAATCATGCACTGTCTACCGACTTTAATTTCGCGTCCGCGCTCTGCAAACAGATTTGCTTCAGGTGCCACAAAGCTGTTTTCGGCAATAGAGATGGTTTCTACACTGCAAAAGTGTGCTTGCACTTTATCTTGCCAAGGTTTAGCCCATAAGCGGTGTTTTTCTTTGAGGGAAAAATACAGCCATGGCATGTAAGACAGGCGCTTTTTATGTTGAGCTTGGTAGTCAGGCTTGCCAGTTTCAGTCATCACTTTTCTCCAACTTGGCGGAGATGCCAACTTGTGACGGCCGCAATTCAAGTACTTCTATCCCATCGGCTAACATTTTCCACAAGATATCTAAGTCATACAGAGCGACTTGATAAAGTTTAGGATCGGCCTTAGCTTTTTTGTAAGCGGGACGAGGATCTTGCGCTAATACCCCTATTATTAACTCAGCAAGCCTTGGATAGTTATCACTTTTTTGGTAAAGCTCTAATTGTTGTTGAGCTGCTTGGCAAAAAGTAACCCTTGCTAGGACTGGCGCCTCTTGGGCAATACCACCAGCGGCCTCTTCAATCGAGTCGGAAAAGGGAATATATGGCTTAATATCTACGATTGGGGTGCCATCAAGCAAGTCCATGCCAGAGATCTCCAAACGGACTTTACCATTATCGCTGTGCACGCCATGGAGTTTCACCACAGACTGACCAATACCGTTGGGCCTAAACGTTGAGCGCGTAGCAAATACTCCCAGTTTCTCATTACCACCTAAACGGGGGGGGCGCACTGTGGTTTTCCAGCCTTGGGCTAAGTTTTCATGGAAACAAAAGAGTAACCAAAGGTGAGAATATTGCTCTAAGCCCCGAACGGTATCAATTTGATTGAAAGGCGGCGCCAGTTCAACAAAGCCTCGAGCAGCGCTCACCAAGCCAGGTTGGCGCGGGATGCCAAATTTTTGTTTATACGGTGTGCGGCAGTACGCTACCGCTTGGATCTGATTGGTAAAAGACATAATCACTTAACTAGCGGTTAGGCTATTCCTGCGCTGTAGTCGTCACAATAGCTTGACCAACACATAGTGCACGAGTCACGCAGTTTGGCGTAGACTCTTCGATTAACAAGCAGTTCTTAATGACAACTCCATTTGCTTGTTTATCTGCTGCTGCACGGCGAGCTAATGTGCGCGCTTCAACAATAGAAGCAGGGGCATCGCTTTCGCCTATTTGACAAGTTTCACCCTCAACTAAACCTTTTATTTCATAAGGGCCTTTAGGTTGAATACTTCCTTCATAAAGCGTGACATCGCCAACTTTAAAGTAATCGTTAATTGCTTCGCCATCGAGGTTACTGTTAAAGGCATATTCACCCGCACAAGCGCTAAGTAAAATGATAAGAGAAGCTGGCAGTAGGTATTTCATAATGAATGCCTGTTATATGAGTTATTAGGTTAGTAAAAGGGGTTAGCTTTCACTAAAGAGGCGTACAAAAAAGTGCTCATAAAGAGCACTTTTCATTAAACGGTCTTGTTAGCGCTATAAGTTTGAAATTCTAGCGCTTTAGATACTTTTGATAAAGCTGTTGATGACGATTATTTAGATCAATTTTACGACCATCAATATAAACGGACTCAATGCCCGCCTGCATCGGGTCTAAAATATCTCCCGTTGCAATAATCATATTGGCTTTAAAGCCAGGCGCAATAGCGCCCATGTCGTCAATATCAAGTATTCTCGCCGCATCAAGGGTAATGCTTTGAAGTGCTTGTGACTTGGTTAGACCATAGGCGACAGTTTGTCCTGCTGCAAATGGCAAGTTACGGCTATTCCAGTCAGACGAAAAACCGAGCGCGAAAGGGATGTTGGCTTGTTTAAGCAGCGCAGGAATTTTGAAGGCCAGATCAATGGGTTCATCCTTACGCTTCGGTAAACTCAATGTTTGGGTATAGATAACTTTTGCATTAACTTCCGCCAATGCATCGGCTATACGCCAAGCATCATAGCCACCAACGATAACAATTTTAAAACCGTACACCTTACTCAGCGCAATCGCTTCCTCTATCTGTTTTTGTGATTGTGCATGAATAAACAACTGCGCATCACCGTCAAATAATGGCGTTAGAGACTGCCAGCGTAGGTCTGTTTTGGTTATCTTGCCGGCTTTAAGTGCCAGTTGATAACGATGAGCATCAGTAAAAGCCTCATGAACCTTGTTAACTCGCTTGCTGAGAGCATCAAGTTGGTCTTGACGTTTATCGGCATCAGATGACATCCAGCGAATATATGGCCAGTAAAGATGAAATTGCTTGTTTGACTCAACTAATGCATCTTCTATCGTCCAGCTGTCCATCGATACCAGTGCTGATTGGCCCGCTAACCCATCACCTTGCGGAACGACTTGAGCATGAGTAATACCATTAACACGTACGGTAGGAATGATTTCCGAGTCAGGATTAAAGGCGGAAATGGCCTCAAGTTGTGGATTAATAAAGCCCACTTCGTAGGCGTCATTACTTGGACGCATCATCTCTACTTCAACAAGCCCCATGGTGGTATCAAGTGCAATAAGACCCGGATAGATATGTTTATCGCTGGAATCGAGCACGACTGCGTTGGCGGCCATTAGCGCTGTTTCTGATTGAGCAGCTGGCTTATCTGCTTGCTCGCTAAGATCCGCAGCAGGTTCCGCGGTTGCTAGGTTTTGTCCAACAGCGACAATCTTGCCGTCTGCAATCAATACATCGGTATGCTCAAGCTGACCTTGAGTCACCGAATGGACAGTGGCATTGGTAAACAGTACTGCTGAAGTTTGCGCCGGTGCTGGCAGCATGTCGTGGGCATAAAGCGCACTGCTAAACAAGCATGAGGTAATAACGCTAGCTAATGAGCCTGCTATTTTAATTGATTGAGTAAGCTTCATTACAGTGCTCCTTGAGCAGTTTGTTGCCAAGCATTAAAGTGAGTGTCGCAGTGCCATTCTGGCTCAGCTAACTCGATACTGGTTTCACCTTGTTTATGGGCATCATCACTCAGTAGCACTTTTTGGATCAATGCGCTGCGCTCTTTTTCTACCGCTATTTGAGCTAATTTATCTTGCTCACGGCTAAAGTATTGACGCCCTTGAATCCAAGTTGAATCAACTTTGGCATAAACAGATAGCGGAGAGTCACTCCAAAGCACGATATCAGCCTGTTTCCCCTCAACCAGTGAGCCAACTTTGTCCTCGATACCTAACTGGATGGCAGGATTAATGGTGATCATCTTCCAAGCATCTTCTGCGCTCATACCACAATACATCATCGATTTGGCGGCTTCTTGGTTGAGCCTACGCTGCATCTCGTAATCATCAGAGTTGATGCTGGTGAGTACGCCTTTGTTTTGCATTAGACAAGTGTTTTGCGGGATAGCATCATAAACTTCAAATTTGTAAGCCCACCAGTCTGAGAAGGTAGATGCATAAGCACCATGTTTGGCCATTTCATCTGCGACTTTATAGCCTTCAAGAATATGGGTGAAGGTCCCCACTTTAAATTTGTAAGCTTCAGCTAATCTGAGGAACATTAAGATCTCAGATTGCACATAGGAGTGAATATGCACAGTACGTGTTTGCTCTAAGACCTCGGCTACAGCTTCTAAGCGGTAGTTATATTGGGGAGCGACAGTACGTCTTCGTTCGCTTGAACGCATTTTTTTATAATCACGCTGCGCTTTTCTATAAGCTAAGGCTTCGTTAAATGCCTCGCTGAACAGTGATTTAACACCGATACGACTCTGAGGGAATCGACTGTCAAAGTTGTCTCCCCAGTTACTTTGCTTAACATTTTCACCTAATGCGAATTTAATACTGGCAGGAGCGCCTGCAAATTTTAACTGCTCGGCGTTATCGCCCCATTTTAGTTGAATGATTTGCGCTTGGCCGCCGATAGGGTTTGCACTTCCGTGCAAAATCTGTGCGGTAGTGACGCCGCCAGCAAGGCCGCGGTAGATGGCAATATCATCAGGGTTAATCACATCACCAATTCTTACCTCTGAGGTAACAGCATCTGTTGCTTCGTTAGTACCACCATTTAGTGCAATATGTGAGTGTTCGTCAATAATACCCGCAGTAAGGTGCATGCCTGTGGCATCGATGACTTTATATCCCGAAGGTGTGCTTAATTGACTTCCTATCTCCTCAATTTTGCCGCGAGAGATAATCAAGTCAGTGTTGTTTAATACACCGTTTTCAGCTGACGTCCAAATCGTGGCGTTTTTAATATGCAGCTTGTCTTGAGTGGGCTGTGTTAACAAACCATAGGCAACATTAGGTGAAGTTTGCTTAGCTATTTGCGGTAGCTCAGCGCTCTTTGCATTCAGTGAGTCGTTATCATCTAATGCTATTTGTTCAAGCTTGGTGCCGCCAAAAGGTACAGTTTGATTTTTACTATCGAGCAGGCGACCACGTATGCCATTGTCATCAAACCACAAGGTGAAACGGCTAATCCCATCAATACCAGCGTCGGTTAAATCAGCACTGAAGGTCATTCGGCCTTGATTGAAATGAACGTTGGCTAGGCTGATCTCTTGTTCTCCACTCGACAATGTACCCGATAAACTCGGATCTTGTTCAATGTTAAGGTCGAAAGTAAGTTCATTAATCTGTAATTGATACGGCTGAGACAGTAAGGTTAGCTCACGGTTGATAAGCTGACGTTCTTCACCTTGCAACCAGATGCTGGTGATTTTTCCATCCTCAAATACGTTGCCACGACTAATGACGAGGTCTGCCATGTAACCAGGTTTCAATTGGCCGGCCATATTACTGATCCCTGCAATCTCAGCAGCCTCAGTCGTTAATGCAGCGAGTGCAGTTTGTTGATCTAAACCGCGCTCAATGGCCTGCTTGAGTCGCGGCCAAAATTTGTCTTCATCAATACCGTATTGAGTCAGCGCAAAAGGCACATCTGCTTTGGCGACCATAGCGGCATTACTCGGGGCTGTTTCCCAATGTCTTAAAGATGCCAAACTGACATCTCGTTCACTGTCGCTATCGATAATGGTCGGTGCCGCAGGATAATTTAAAGGCAACACTAAACTATAGGGATAAGATTTTAGTTCATCAATTCTAGCGTATTCATGGCCATTACCAACTAAGCTACCTTTAAGTTTCTGCTTATTTAATAATCTAGCGGCTCTTAATTGATTATTTAAGTTCTTTGTTTGAAAGATGAAGCGTTGTTCTTTTAAGTTTGAAAGGCGCTCCAATGCAATATTGAATTCAACATTGTTAGTTGAACTAGTACTTTTGGCTATATTATTGTTATACCAACGTGCATCTGAGAACGTTTGTCGAATGAGCGCCATACTACCCATTAATGACTGCGGGTAGTCTTGAATCGATGAGCCTTTATCGAATGCCATAAATTGATTGGCTTTAGCTTTGTATATTATATCATTTGCTTTTTTATCTGCCAGAGATAAGCTGACTCCACGCCCTCTAAATATGCCATCTAAATAGCTAGACTGCACACTGGTGAAACCATTGTTAATCCACTTTTCAGCCTGCTCTTTGTTGGGATATACATAATTAAACCATTCTTTCTCTGAATGGATAGCGCCATTTTCGGCATTACCGCCAATTCGTTTTATTTCATAAACGGGACCGTCGCTATCTTCACTCGGTGCTTCATACTCGATAGCATATTCAGTGAATGGATCAATAAATCCAGGGTAAATAATATGACCTGACAGGTTTATTTCATAGGCCCCTGCTGGGATGTCATTATCTTTTATAATTGACTTGATTCGATTGTTTTCAATTAACAAAGTGGCATCAGTCAATATTTCTCCAGGCTCTAACATCAAGGTTGCATGACTTAAGGCTGTGATTTTTGGAGTATTATCGGTCAGCTGCTCATTAGCTATTACACTATGGCTGCTCAACACACTAAGTAGGGCGACAAGGGCTTTTATTTTATGTTTATGCATTATCGTACTTATGTTTTTTATAGAAGGTGGCGGAACTGTGAGGATATCTTAACTTAATAGCAATTACTAAGCAGTAATTGTAACCTTGAATGTAAATGTAGCGATAATTAACAAAAAACCCAGCAAATGCTGGGTTCTTAAAGGGCAAAGAGAAAATTTAGATAAGGAAGTCTTCCATAGTACGGCCATTTTCTAATTCATTTTTAAATACGGTTGGCATACGTCCTTGCCCTGTCCATTGAACCATTTCTCCGTTAACTTCGATTTGGTATTTAGCAGGACGTGGAGCACGTTTCTTAGGAGCTGGTTTAACACCCGCGCCACCAATATCATCAACTGATAAGCCAATGGCTTCCATTTGCTTACGAATTTCTTCAATTTTAGCATTACGCTCAGCCATTGCTTCGCTTTCTGCTTCAGCTTGAGATGCTTTTTCATCGATGATTTTTTCAAGCTTTACTGAAACGTCTTTTAAGTCTTCAAGAGACAACTCTTTTACAGCAGCTTTAAAACGACGACCGTGGGTCAAAATATCTAAAAATTCGCTCATAATTATTAAGTCCGATTAAAAAAAATTGATAAAGGATTTTTATATTCTGGCTAAATAATAGAAACTATTTCAATAAGGATCAAATATTATTTTAGTTTTATTAATAATTAAAAAGGATTAATTATAATTTAACTTGAAAGGCTTGTTATATTCATGAAAAAGGATCGATATAAGGTAAATACTCTGTTTATGAATAGATAAATATGAACAGGTGTTCGACTCTAGGTTGACGTTAACGTCAACAGCACGTAAAGTGACTCTAAATTCTGTAATAGTGTCTGTGCTATATAAGTCGCTGTTAACACAATCCCGTTCATTAAGAGACGTAAGAAGGAAGCCCTATGAAAGTATTGGTGCCAGTAAAACGTGTCGTCGATGCCAATGTTAAGGTCAGGGTTAATGCTGACAATACTAGCGTCGATACCGCAAACCTTAAAATGGCGATTAACCCGTTTTGTGAGATTGCAGTAGAAGAAGCTGTTCGTTTGAAAGAAGCGGGTAGCGCTGCTGAAGTTGTTGTACTCAGTATTGGCCCTAAAGCGTCACAAGAGCAATTGAGAACGGCGCTAGCACTAGGAGCTGACCGAGCTATTCATATCGAAACCGACGAAGACCTCGTTCCTTTGTCTGTCGCCAAGCTTATCCATGCAGTACAGCAAAAAGAGCAGGCTGATTTAGTTATCTTAGGTAAACAGTCGATTGACAGTGACAACAACCAAACTGGTCAAATGTTGGCTGCCATTGGTAAAATGCCTCAAGCGACATTTGCATCAGAAGTTAAAGTTGACGCTAACCAGCTCATCGTGACTCGTGAAGTGGATGGTGGCCTACAAACATTGCAGTTGCCATTGCCTGCTGTTGTCACTGCTGATTTACGCCTGAACGAACCTCGTTATGCGAAGCTGCCTAACATCATGAAAGCCAAGCGCAAGCCGCTAGAATCATTAACCCCTGCAGATTTTGATATTACGCTTAAGGCACACCAAACAGTGCTTAAGGTAACACCTCCTGCTCAGCGTAGCGCTGGTGTAATGGTGTCTTCTGTAGAAGAGTTAGTTGAAAAGTTAAAGAATGAAGCGAAGGTGATCTAATGGCAATTCTAGTATTAGCAGAACACGATAACGCCAGTCTTAAACTGGATACAGCTAAAGTCGTTGCTTGTGGCCAAGCAATTGGTGGCGATATCGATGTATTGGTTATCGGTCACGACTGTGGCGATGTGACAAGCAGCGCACAACAGTTAAATGGTGTACGTAATGTTTTGGTTGCTGACGCCTCTGTTTATGCCAACGGTTTGGCTGAAAATATAGCAGATGTAATTACTGAAGTTGCCGCAGACTATGAGCATGTACTTGCCGCAGCATCAAGTCACGGTAAAGACATATTGCCGCGCGTTGCAGCATTGCTAGACGTTAACCAGCTATCAGAAGTGATTGAAGTGGTCAGTAACGACACCTTCATTCGCCCAATTTATGCCGGTAACGCATTAGCAACGGTGCAAAGCTTAGATGATAAAAAAGTGATGACGGTTCGCTCTAGTGCGTTTAATGCTGTAGCAAATGATTGCAGCGCAGATTTAGTGACGCTTTCGCAAGAAGTTGCA
Source organism: Shewanella piezotolerans WP3 (assembly GCF_000014885.1). Taxonomy (NCBI): domain Bacteria; kingdom Pseudomonadati; phylum Pseudomonadota; class Gammaproteobacteria; order Alteromonadales; family Shewanellaceae; genus Shewanella; species Shewanella piezotolerans. Next base: position 3,670,641 of record NC_011566.1, on the reverse strand, counting down.
CCACAGGTAGAGTTTGTTTCTCAAAGTCTTACGGAATCTGAGCGTCCTGAACTTGGTAGCGCTGGGGTGATTGTGTCTGGTGGTCGCGCTTTAGGTAATAGCGAGAATTTCACTATGCTGGAGCAATTGGCTGATAAGCTCGGCGGTGCACTTGGTGCATCACGCGCAGCAGTCGACGCAGGTTATGTACCTAACGACCTACAAGTGGGGCAAACGGGTAAAATCGTAGCACCTGACTTGTATATTGCTGTCGGGATCTCTGGTGCGATTCAGCATCTTGCCGGTATGAAAGATTCAAAAGTAATTGTAGCAATCAATAAAGATCCAGAAGCACCGATTTTCCAGGTTGCTGACTATGGATTAGAAGCGGATCTATTTGAAGCAGTGCCACAGCTTTTGGAACAGCTTTAAAATATCACAGAGCTTATTGACGAGCAGTTAAAAATCAACCAGTTGTAAATTTTGGGTTGTTGCGCTGTTATCGTTTGTGGGTTTAAGTTGGTAATATTTGAGATCTGTGTCACGATAAGCGGCTTTAGGGTAGCATCCCTAAAGCCGCTTATGTTTTTATGTCATTCACGTTAATTAGCTCTGCCTATTTAGCGTCCTTAGAAGTAGAGGTGCATTTAATATTAGTACCAACGAGTAGGGTGATGCCTATGACTTGTTGAGAAAGGATTTGATGCCGAAGTGACATAGCATATCGAGGCGTGTTGCTGGGGCTGTTATCAAATAGGAACAGCACTGCCATAGTATTTCTTATCGGGAAGATAAGAAGATTTTATATTAATGTCGAACATTGATATTACTGTGGAGCGCTACTGATAGGACAGGTGTAATCAGCTCTCAATGCTAACTCCCACCAGTTCAGTCGGCCTCCATTCGTACTTAGCGAAGATAATAATTAAATGACAATTTTAAGCTATGCCGATTCGGCACTTTCGTTGCTGCCTCCGGTAGTTGCAATCGTACTGGCGATGTTAACGCGTCGTGTTTTACTTTCTCTTGGGGTAGGGATCCTGCTGGGCGCGCTATTGCTGACTGATTTTTCTGCAGCTAATACCGTTCAATATGTGGGTGAAAAAGTAATGGGACTCGTGTGGGATGACGGGGCACTTAATAGCTGGAACCTATACATTCTTGGCTTCTTAGTGCTACTGGGTATGATCACCGCACTCATCACCGTTAGCGGCGCAGCTCGCGCGTTTGCTGATTGGGCTCGCAATCACATTCGCAATAAACGCGATGCGAAACTACTAACCATGTTCCTTGGGTGTGTGGTGTTTATTGATGATTATTTCAATAGTCTGGTTGTTGGCAGTGTCGCAAGACCACTTACCGATCGTTACTATATTTCCCGTAGTAAACTAGCCTACTTGCTTGATTCAACGGCCGCACCTATCTGTGTTATTTCGCCAGTCTCAAGCTGGGGGGCGTACATCATCGCGCTGATTGGCGGCATTTTAACGGCTCACGGTTTTACTGACTCAGGACATCTAAGTACATTTGTGCAGATGATCCCGATGAACTTCTACGCTATTTTTGCTTTGTTACTACTACTTTGCGTTGCGCTTATGGGACTGGATATTGGTCCTATGCGCCAGCATGAGCTTAATGCGCAAAAGGGCAACCTTTATGATGAATCTAAAGGGTTACCGCCAGGGGCAAATTCAGACCTACCTGAAGCTGACACCGGTAAAATTATCGGCTTGTTTCTGCCTATCACTGTATTAGTTTTTGCCACTTTCTACTTTATGGTGAGCAGTGGTGGTGATGCGCTTGCGGCTAAGAATGAAGCGTTCAGCTTAATCGGTGCATTTGAAAATACTGATGTGGGCTCTTCATTGTTCTTTGGTGCGTTAATTGGTCTTATTGTTACACTCGTGTTGGTTATCTACCAAGGTGTCGATAAGAAGATGATCGTTAAAGGTGTGGTTGAAGGCGCCAAATCTATGCTACCAGCCATCTACATCTTGTTGTTTGCTTGGACGATTGCTGGGGTGATTGGCCAACTCGAAACCGGCAAGTATATGGCGAGCTTAGCCACTGGTAATATACCGTTTGCGATGCTTCCTGCTGTGCTATTTATATTGGCAGGCTTAACAGCGTTCTCTACCGGAACCAGCTGGGGAACCTTCGGTATTATGTTACCAATTGCAGCGGATATGGCGATGGGTAGCCATACAGGCATGATGCTACCAATGCTTGCCGCGGTGCTTGCTGGCGCAGTGTTTGGTGATCATTGCTCGCCAATATCTGATACCACGATTTTATCGTCGACAGGGGCAAACTGCCACCATATCGACCATGTGATCACTCAGTTGCCATATGCGCTGATTGTTGCTGGTATTAGCTTAGCGGGTTACATCGTACTTGGTTTCACTGAGTCGGTGACTGCAGGTTTATTGACTTGTAGTGCACTGTTTGTAATTAGTGTGATTATACTACGAATTAAATCTTGTCAGCGAACCACTGCTTAAGCAGAGTATTCGAAAGACAAAGCAGCTAACCAATTAGCTGCTTTATAGACATAAAAATGCCGCTCTAATTAGAGCGGCATTTTTGTCGGTATGCTCGTTAGTTCAAGCCACGGCGCTCTAGTAGGGCGTCAGTCGTTGGTTCTTGGCCTCTGAAGGCTTTGTAAGCATCCATTGGGGCGACCGTATTGCCCACTTCACGAATCGTTTTTCTAAATTTCATGCCAATTTCGCGGTTCAATCCGCCTTGTGTTTGCACGTAAGCAAAGGCATCAGCGGCTAAAATTTCACTCCACATGTAGGCATAGTAGCTAGCAGAGTATCCACCAGGAAACGCGTGCGCAAAATAGGTCGACTTGTATCTTGGTGGAACTGCTGGCAGATCAACGCCATGCTTCTTTAACGCGGCAGCTTCAAAGCTGGCCACATCTTGTAGTGGTTTGCCCGCTTTAAGTGAGTGCCACTCAAGATCTAACAATGCTGCCGACATATACTCTAAAGTATCAAAACCTTGGTTAAAGCTGCGAGACTTTAGCAGTTTTTCTAACAGATCTTGAGGGATCGCTTCACCGGTTTCATAATGCTTGGCATAATTAGCAATTACCTCTGGGTGTGCAGCCCAATCCTCTTCAAAAGTGGAAGGGAATTCAACAAAGTCTCGTGATACAGAGGTGCCAGAGAGAGTTGGGTACATTACCTTTGAGAACATACCGTGAGTGCCATGACCCATTTCGTGGAACATGGTGGTCACTTCATCATAACTGACAAAGGTAGGCTCGCCTTCAGGTGCCTTCTTAATGTTCATAACATTGACAACTACTGGCTTGTTGTTAAGCAATTTAGATTGGCTGACAAAAGAGCTCATCCAAGCACCACCACGCTTACCTTCACGGGAGAAGTAATCGGCATAGAAGATAGCTAAGCTAGTGCCATCTTCATCAAACATCTCGTAGGCTTTAACATCAGGGTGATATACAGGTAGGTCAGGGCGAGGAGTTAAACTTACGCCATACAGTGCTTTCAGGGTGAAGAACACTCCATCTTCTAATACTCTGTCAAACTCAAAGTACGGGCGTATTGCCGCTGCATCTAAATCATACTTATCTTTACGTACTAGCTCGGCGTAATAAGCCCAGTCCCACGGAGCAAGTTCAAAATCACCGCCTGTTTTGTCGATCATTGCCTGTATGTCAGCCGCTTCCTTATTGGTGTTAGCAACGACTGCTGGCACCATAGAGCCAAACATCTTGTAAACCGCTTCAGGCGTCTTTGCCATTTGCGGCGCTAAGCGGTAGTCGGCCCAGCTATCGAAGCCTAAAAGTTCGGCACGTTCTGCACGAAGCTGTGCTAAACGCGCAACCAGAGAAGCAGTTTCGTTTTCTCCACTGAGGCCACGATTAGCAGAGGCTTGCCATACTTGTTGACGTAACTGTCGGTTTTCTAGCTGAGCTAGCACAGGCTGGCGAGTGGTATTAGTAATGTTGAGCTGATATTTTCCTTCATGACCATTATCTGCAGCATCTTTTGCTGCGGCTCGGATAGCGCTGTCTGAAAGCCCTACGAGTTGCTCTTTTGAATCAACAACAATAGCAATCTCTTTTGATAGGCGCATTAATCGCTGCGCAAATTCATTGGTGAGTGTTGATTGCTCTTCGTTAAGGCTACGGATCTTAGTCTTTTGTGCCTCGGTGAGCTTGGCGCCTGCACGTACAAAACGCTGGTAATAAACATCGACAAGGCGTGCTTGCTCTGCGGTTAACCCTAGATCTGCCTGATTGTTATATAAAGTTTCAATGCGAGAAAATAGCGCAGGGTTAAGGTTAATATTGTCAGAGTGTGCTGCCATTTTCGGCGCCATTTCACCTTGGACTTGGCGTAGAGTTGGGTTGCTGTTAGAGCCTGTAAGGTTATAGAAAACCTTAGAAGTACGATTCAGCAATTCACCGCTCTTTTCCAATGCCACAATGGTATTGTCAAAAGTTGGCGCTGCGCTATTGTTGGCAATGGCGATGACTTCTTTGGCGTGTTCAGCTATTCCTTGATTTAACGCTGGCGCAAAATGCTCATCTTTAATAAGCGTAAAGTCGGGCGCTTGGTATTGTAGGGTGCTTGCTTGCATAAATGGATTTTGGCTTTGCACCATAGTAGCTTGATTAGATTCCTGACTTGTTGTTGAACATGCGCTCAGGGCAAATGTCGCAGTAATGGCTGCGGCGATTAATGTCTTATGCATTGTGTAGAACTTCCTTCATTATAGTTGTTTATTTTTATCCCCCTGCAAAAGTTGAGCATTGCAAGGGCTAGTACCACGGCTGATTTGCCACCTATATTTTTAAAAACATAGAAAGATAGTGCTTGGCACACTATCAATTTTTCGTTAAATGATCCTTAAAAATACAGGCGCTTTAGTCACAAAATGTTTCTCAATTTAGTGATCTTTTTATGGTTTGTAGCAAAATTGTAGGATGGGGAGAAACACTTAGCTTTGCGCTAAATCATGTTGTAAAAAATCAGCAATAAATTAGGCTGTAATCCACTGGTCATTTTATTTTTCCTAGTGGATTAGACTAGCGCAACGCTTCTTTTGTAGTGGGTTATCGGAAAGCAATATAACTCACTCCGATGGTGGATAGTGGGTGATTTTTATTGACTAACGATGCTAGACTAGCTGCGCATTCATCTTTAAGGATATTTGGTTTGGCGCAACTTTATTTTTACTACTCAGCAATGAACGCAGGTAAGTCGACTTCGTTATTGCAATCTTCGTATAATTATCGTGAACGTGGCATGAATACACTGGTCATGACAGCCTCAATTGATGACCGTTATGGCGTGGGCAAGGTTGCTTCTCGAATTGGTATTGAGACTGATGCACAGGTATTTGGTAGTAGTGATAACCTAGCGAAAATGATTGGTACCGCTCATGATGAGCAAACGCTGCATTGTATATTAATCGATGAATCGCAATTTTTAAGTAAAGAGCAAGTAAAGCAGCTCACTTATGTGGTCGATATTCTCGATATCCCCGTACTGTGTTATGGCCTCAAAACCGATTTCCAAGGTGAGTTGTTTAGCGGTAGCCAATACCTGCTGGCTTGGGCTGATAAGTTAGTTGAGTTGAAAACTATTTGCCATTGCGGCCGTAAAGCTAATATGGTGGTGCGCCTTGATGGCACTGGAAAGCCGATGAGAGAAGGTGAGCAGGTTGCTATCGGCGGTAATGAAAGCTATGAGTCAGTTTGTCGTAAACACTTTCGAGAGTTTATCTGGGATTAGTTTATTGCGAGTCGCTATTTAAAGGTCAGCAACGCTGGCCTTTTTTATTGGTTCAGTTAAAAATAATACCAATCCAGAGTACCTAATCAGTGTTTAACTTGTACTCACGTTTCATCAATACAGGCAACCACTAAAATGGTGCTGGTTTCACTTACCGATTCCCTATTTTGCTGCCAGTCTCCTTTAACTGTTGAGCTGCAGTTCTAAGCTCTAGGAGCGAACATGTCAGTTATATTCGTGATCTCCATCGCCAAAGGTTATAAAAGCCTGCTTACGCAAACAACCTACTGATCGCCGCTGTGAGTTGAAATATGTTTATGGTTTCAGTGCCTGATATGGGGACCTTCATGAATGCAGCCCCGCTATTTATCATAAGTTAACTTTAGGCAAAGACACTGACAAGCCATAATAAATGTCACCAGGTTAGTGATTAAGGTTCGGTTACGCATAGCGAGTAGTTGGTTTTATTACCTGACAGAAGTTAGGAAAGGCGAGCACTAATGCTAGTACTCGCCTTGGTTGTCACAGACGGTTCATTGCAGGGAACATTCTGTATCGACTTTGGCGGCTAAAGGTTCACTAGTTCAATGGCTAAACCCTTTCGCGCGTCATTGTATTAGTGCATTTGACCATGCACTTTGTCTACGCCAGAGGTGCTGCCTATTGAGTGGCAGGTCGCACAAGACTCAGTGCCTGTCGCAGCCCCTTGTGAGCTTGCACCGAATACCGCGCCACCGTTTAAGATCATGTGGTTTAGCATGCTTTGCTCTTTATCAGTAATGGTTACAGGTACTTGAGGAAACTCACCATTGTCGTACCCTAGACCATTACTGCTTAAGTCTCGAGTGAGTAGTGTATTACCATCAGCATCAAGAACCACTTTGCCATCTGCGCCAATGAGACCGGGACCGACACTTAAGTGACATGATGTACAAACTAGGGCGGTAGGGCTGGTGTATACCGCACCATCGCGTACTAAGTTGTTGCCATCATTGAGTGAAGTCGTTGGTGCTCGGGTGATTGATGCTCTACTGTTTTGTGCCAAAGGTAAATCAATCTGGCTAGCGTCATGGCATTGAGCGCAATCACTGATTGGGGCTGAGTAAAACTCATTACGACCAACCATATTAAAGTCGTTCTCTGCATCGACAAAACGGAAGTTTGAATGGATTTTATGGACTTCAAATTTCAGATCGCTAGAACCACCATCACGTGGTGAATCTGCTGGTGAACGCGTGAAGCGATTCGAGTTGTGGCAGGCTTTACATTGTGATGGGTCATCAGAGCGACGGCTGTCATGCTGAATAACTTGCTCATGGCATGAATCACACTTATTAAAGTTAGCACCCAATTTGAGCTCAAAGTCTGGGTTGTAGGCCAATGTCGCCGCATCGAAGAAGTTATTGATTACCGTTGAAGGTGCTGAGATCTTCTCTAGTGCGTTATTGTCTTTGCAGTTTACCCGCTCATTTTGGCTATCAACACACACGCCTGAGGAGATGAAAGTAGTCAGAATATTACCGCTAGAAAGTGGCTCTCCGTTGTTAATATTCACGTCGAGTGCACTATCCCACTGACAAACAATATCGCCAGTTGTTGCACCAGCTTGGCAAAGTGGGTTGTTATCAAGCTCAAAAGAGTTGGGGGTGTTTTTGGCCACGTGAGTTTCAAAACCTGCGCCGTTGTCCCAGTTCATCAGCAGACGAACGCTATTTTTATACTGCAGGAACTCATCTGTCAGCGCTATTCCTTCACCATGTTGGGTGATACGAACATGGACATCAAAGGCTGTAGCGCTCGTTGCGATTAAATGAGTGACTTCAAACTTCACCCCATAATCAATGCCTGCGGATTTTTTGCCTAGCGCAGCGACTGTATGGACATTCTCAACAGACATACCGGCGCCTTCGCCATGACAGGACAAGCAAGTGTCATTGTCAGCTGGGAACATGATATGTTTCTCGCTGTTTGGCTTAGCAGCTAACATGGCTTCGTTAAATGCGGTGTTATCGTGGCAAGAGGAGCAGGTTTCTACGGTTGGCATACTCTTCCAGTTGCCGCCGTCGGAGGTAATAACACCTTGAAGGTTAGGGTTTAACACTAAGTCCGCGTCGTCTGCATGGCAGCCAGTACAGTTACGAATGTCCTGTGGATAGTTAATACCGTCAATAGTGCCTTTGTTGTTCAGCACCCAAATGCCATCATTTTCAGCGTAAACAGTTTCTTTATCACCATTACGAGTAAATAGGCTGTATTTGTTACCAGCTTCGGCGAGTGTTGGTAGATCTATGCCTTGATGTATTTTATGTGCCATGACTTTCAAGTCTAAGCTTTCACCACTGATAGGGTCATTTGCATCTGGGTTGTGGCAAGTGACACAGTTATCGGTGTCAACGCGGTTACCACCGTGGAAAGCGAGTTCAGTGTGACAGCTATTGCAGCTTTCAATAGCAACAATTTGGCGAGAGTGGCTAACGTCTCCCCCTGCAGGCACCCAGTCAAAAGTGCTATTGACTACCGGATAGTTGTCAGACTTTCTAACTTCTAAACCGATGCGGTGGGTTAATGCTTCTTGCCAAACAATGGCTTCTCCAGATACAGGATCGACAGCGTCTAAAACACTAGCGGTAAAGGTGTATTGGTAGCTGCCATCCATATTATCGATTAACTCACCCTTATCAGAAGTGGGTAAGCTGACATTGTTGATGCCTGGATGCTGTGCACTATCGATATCAGTGGCTTTACGCAGATAACTACTCCAGTCTGAGGTGTAGTTGTCTTCATCGGGGATAAGTTTAGCAAGGGTGGTTCGCACGTCAGTGATCCCGACTAGGGGACTGCCATTTTGATCTTCTGCTTTAAAGGTAAACACCAGCTTATTCTCAGTAAATGTTGGCGGTAACATTGTCACCACTACATTCGCTGCACTAGTCACAGTGTCACTGTTACCCGGTGGCCCATCTTCGCCTGGTGCGCCATCTTTGCCGTCATTACAGCCTACTAATGCTAGGGCGGCAATAGTGGCCGCTAGCAAATTATACTTGGTTATTTTTTTAGACATTTCATCAATCCCACTATATTCCCAATCGAGTGTTACATCAGTTTGAGTACTGCCTGCTTATTAATGCTGACATCTACTCAAACAGAGTTGAAACAAGGTTTCAGTGAGTATTTTCTAATATGGATCAACTAATTTATAGATAACTGAAGTTCACTAGAATATAGATTCTGATAACTATAATTATCTTTACTTATATAAGTGACTGATAAAAATAATGAATAAGTAATTTAATAAGCACTAAATAATAGCAATGCAGTTTGGGAAATATTAAAAATTGTTAACTATCTAACATTAAGTTAATCCCTGTGTTGTTAGGTGTGTGATTGTTGCGTGTATTTGAAGTTTTTTATGGTTATAAAACGGGCGGTTAACCTTTGGTTTATTGCCAGTTGACTTAAGGATAAGTCAGTAATGAGTCATTTATTTGATCGCCTTCTATGTGAGGATGCGAAACTGAGAACGTCGTTTGTATTTAGGCGCTAACAAACCTCTTTCTTTCAGTGAAAAATACCAAAAATTTAAAGCTAACCATTCTAAAAGTATTATAAAAGAGTGTAATGAAGTGTAAAGCGCCAAGACAAGGCGCCTGCTATTACTTAAGCTTTAGCGTCGAACTTATGCTTCTTTCTACTGTTTTTACAAGAAGGAAGTTAAGTCATTTAGCCATTCTTCATCTATAGATTACAACGCGGTATAAATAGCTAAAAGTACAGACGTTAGCAGTCTTTATGATGATTCTAACTTTGTAATATAGGTGTTGCTTATTAGCTCCGCTGCTCCATTACGTCTTGTCGTTTGATTTATGCACTAAAATTATGGAATTCGAACAGAAATAAAGCGCCAATTTTCCACAGGTTTTCCCTTAGGTTTAAATACAGTCTCATGGGTTTTAATTTTATGAAAAAAGCATCGTTCATCTTGGTATTGTTACTGCTCCTGGCAGGATGTAATAACGCAAAAGTCGATAAGGCGAAAGACAAGTCAATATTTGTAACTAGCGCATTAGTTGAAGTTCAGAGTCTCAGTGAACCGATAAAACTTGTGGGAACACTCGTTGCTAGCCAGTCGGTTATTATTGCGTCAGAGGTTGATGGCCGTGTCGCCGAAATAGCAGCGAACGATAGCCAGCAAGTACAACAGGGGGATCTGTTATTTACCTTGATTGATCGACAAGCTAAAGCGGCTTTAGAGGAAGCGCGCGCTTTCTTAAAGGATGAAACGCGCAAGCTTGAAGAGTTCAAGCAATTGGGGGAGAAAGGCGGTGTCAGTAACACAGTGCGAGAGAGTCAGCAGGTGAGTGTTGATATTGCTCAAGCAAGGGTTAATGCTGCTCAAGTCAATTATGATTATCATCGGATATTGGCGCCCATTTCAGGGACTTTAGGTTTAGTTAACATTACTGAGGGCCAAAGATTAATTAAAAATACACCAGTAATGACGTTAGACAATACTGAGTTAATGCAGCTTGATTTGAGTATCCCTGAAAAGTACATCGCAAAACTAGCCAAAGGGCAAAATATCATCATCAAGGTCAGTGCATGGGGTGAAGAGGTGTTTAAAGGTAAGGTGGAAGCCATTGACTCGAGAGTTCAACCACAAAGTTTGGATATAAAAATCCGGGTAAGCATTGCTAATATCGCAGGCAAACTTAAACCGGGTATGCTCGCTCATGCAAAACTAGAATTTCCAGCCGCCGATTTTATCCTTGCCCCCTTGCAAGCCATCGAATACTCAGGCGAGAAAATATTCGTTTATGTGATTGATGAAAATAACCAAGCTCATCAAGTAGAAGTGCAATTGGGCGAGCAGATCGGTGAGCAGGTTATTGTCAGCCATGGGTTAGCGCCGACGCAGCGTATCGTGGTCGAAGGGTTAGTGAATATACAGGACAAAGATATTGTTAAAGAAGTGCCTGTTGTAGCTAGTGAGGCGGTTCAATAATGCTTATTTCAGACACCAGTGTTGAGCGTCCCGTTGTCGCAATAGTGCTCAGTATTTTATTAACTTTGTTTGGTATCGCAGCATTTTTCAAACTACCAGTAACCGAAATGCCCAACATGGTTAGCCCAATTGCATCGATTAGCACCAAGTATAAAGGGGCGTCGGCAGTTATTATTGAAAGCCAAGTGACCGCTAAAATCGAAGAGCAGTTAACCGGCATTAACGGTGTTAAAGACATCACCTCCGTGAGCAAAAGTGGCGCTTCGAGCATTACCGTTGAGTTTGAAGCGGGTTCAAATATCAATGACGGTGTCAGCGATATTCGCGATGCAATCTCTAGAGCTAAAGGTGCACTGCCCGATGATGCTGATGAGCCAACAGTATCAAAAGATGACGGGACGGGAGAGCCGGCACTGTACATTAATGTCAGTTCGTCGGCGATGAATCGTACTCAGTTAACTGATTTTGTTAGTCAAAATATTGAAGATAGATTCAATATTATCAATGGTGTCAGTTCAGTTGATGTCTCTGGTGGCTTATACAAGGTTATGTTTATAAAGCTTAATCCTGAGAAAATGGCTGGTCATGGAGTTACCACTACAGATATTCTTAGTGCGTTACGGGCAGAAAACCTAGAGAGTCCGGCTGGCGAGATCCGTAATGACTCGATTGTAATGCCGGTGCGAACCGAGCGACGTTATGATGCAGAAAAGGACTTCAGGTATCTAGTGATTGGAAAATCAGATTCTGGGGTCGCCATCTACCTCAATCAAGTGGCTGAGGTTAAGCTGCAAGCGGAAACTGAAAATTCAAGCTACAGGAGCAATGGTGTTTCCAGTGTGAGTTTAGCAATTGTTCCTCAAGCTGCTGCAAATCCACTGGCTCTCTCTGGCCGAATTCATGCAGAAGTTGAAAGCATTCAACAGTTTTTACCCAAAGGCACTCAATTGGTGGTGGATTATGACGCTACTGTGTTTATCGACCGTTCAATTAACGAAGTTTATAAGACGCTATTGATGACCTGCTTGTTGGTGATCTTGGTATTGTATCTCTTTATTGGTCAAGCAAGGGCAACCTTAATCCCTGCTGTGACAGTACCTGTATCGCTCATTGCCACATTTATCTTTGCAAGTTACTTAGGCTTTACCATCAACCTGTTAACCCTGTTGGCTCTGATTTTGGCCATTGGCTTGGTAGTCGATGATGCGATTGTGGTCGTGGAGAATATTCACCAGCATATAAAAAAGGGAAGTCCGCCATTGCTTGCCGCTTTTGAAGGAACGCGTGAAGTGGGCTTTGCTGTTTTAGCGACTACTTTTGTATTGGTGATGGTGTTTCTCCCCATTGCGATGATGGACGGCTTGATAGGGCGGTTGTTTACTGAATTTGCGGTGATGATAGCGGTGTCAGTGATGTTCTCAACGCTGGTCGCACTGACTTTAACACCAGTCCTTGGCGCAAAGTTACTGAGTAAGAAACAGCAGAGCAATATTATCAATCGCTATGTTGAACGCACTCTTGGCATCCTCGAGAACCGCTATAAACAACTGTTAACCACTAGTCTCAAGCAGCGTTTTATTGCACCAAGTATCATTATTGTTTGTTTAGTTGGCAGTTACTTGGTGCTCAGTCAACTCTCTTCACAACTGGTGCCACAAGAGGACCGTGGCGTTATATTAGTAAAAGTGAATGGCGCAGAAGCTACCAGTTTTGCGCGTATGTCAGAGAATATGCAAAAAATTGAAACTCGCCTAATGGTGATGTTAAAGGAGGGGAGTCTTAAGTCTTTGAGCATACAAACGCCAATCTCAGGGGGAAAAAATGGTGATCAGTACGGCTTAGCCATTCTGCAGTTGAAAGACTGGAGCCTGCGCGATGAAAATGCACAAACTATATTGAATAAAGTGAAAAAGCAGTTAAGTGATATTCCCGATGTGAGAGTAAGACCCAAGTTACCAGGCTTTAAAGGCGGCTCAAAGGAACCTGTGCAAATCGTACTTAGCGGCAGTGATTACGGTGAGCTAAATCAATGGGCGAAGGTGATGCAGTCTAAGATGGACGACAGCCCGTTGATGACAGGGTCGCTAATCGATTATTCGGAGAAAACTCCTGAAATGGTGGTGAAAGTTGATCGCCGGCGTGCCGCCGAGCTTGGCATTAGCGTGTCTGAAGTGTCTGATACCCTCAATGTGATGTTAGGCGGTAAGACCGAAACGACCTACGTTGAAAATGGTGAAGAGTATGACGTTTTTGTCCGTGGCGATGAAGCGCTATTCAAATCGAGTAGTGACTTGAGCAGTGTTTTTATGCGTACAGCCTCGGGTGAGCTGGTGTCCGTTGACACCTTTTGCAAAGTTAACCGGGTAGCCTCCGCGCAAAAGCTGACCCACATTGGTAAACGAAAATCTATTGTGCTCAGGGCTAACCTCGTTGCGGGGGCAACGTTAGGAGATGCTTTAACTAGCCTAGAGCAAGCGGCCATTACTGCACTGCCGCAAAATATTAGTTTCAGTTATACCGGCGAGTCAAAAGATTTCATCGATAATCAAAGTAGCACACTGATTATCTTTGTGCTGGCGTTATTAGTGGCCTACCTTGTTATGGCTGCGCAGTTTGAGAGTTTTATCAACCCGTTTGTCGTGATGCTAACGGTACCTACCGGGCTGTTTGGTGCCGTTTTAGGTATTTGGTTGATGGGTGAGAGTATTAATATTTACAGCCAAATCGGCATCATAATGCTGATTGGGATGGTGACTAAGAATGGCATTCTCATTGTCGAGTTTATTAGCCAGCTTAGAGATAAGGGGATGCCCTTTGATGACGCCATAGTCGATGGTGCGAGCCGAAGATTACGGCCGATAATGATGACGGCGTTTACCACGCTAGCGGGTTCACTGCCGCTATTGCTGTCAAGTGGCGCAGGGGCAGAAAGCCGCGTGTCCGTTGGGATTGTGGTTTTTTTCGGCATGGGCTTCTCAACCCTAGTGACCTTAATTGTCATTCCAACTATGTATAAGCTACTTTGCCGTGGGACAAAATCACCTGGGGCGGTGAAAAAACAACTTATGCAGATGAGACGCGCCGAGGGACTATAGTGTTTTGGCTTCATACTTCTGTGTTGAATAAACGCATAAGGGGCTAACCATTGTGTCATTACTCACTTTGGGTTAGCCAGCCTTGAGTTAGCTTGCCAAAAACACTCTGAGTAGATCAACTTCTTAAACTGATCGATACTTACAATAACGGTAATTGATTTATCGTTGTTGTAAGTATCAACACAAAAGATAGCGCGAGTTTTTCAAAGGGAAAAGTAAATAGAGGCCTAAAACTCAGTAGGTGTTTGGTGACAAAAAATGTTGAGTTGTAGTAATTTTAAGCGTTGGAGTTATAACTAAGGGGGTAGTCTTCAGTATAGGCAAACTATATGCAAAATAGTTCGTGACCAATTTCAAATAATTTTATGCTTATAAACCAATTTATTTACAAGTATGTCTTATATTAATAACTGCTAAAAATGATATCCATTCTCAGCTAAATTATTATTGGTTGAATTGTAAGGTTATTTAAATTTCACTGTTTTAAAGGTGTATTTTAATTACTATTTCTAAGTGTGAGCTAATTAGCGGATTCCTCCAGAATTTGCACCTCGTCTACTGTGGTTTTACACATTGTGCGTTGTTGAACTCCCAGTACTAGACTCTCTAGAATACCCCCTTCGATATACAAGGGGTTCGTAAGTTGATGTCCACCAGAAATATAGCCAAATTAGTGGCGACGAGTTTATTCACACTAATAATTAGTGTTTTTCCTGCTCAAGCAACACCGTGGAGTGATCTTAGCTCTGCAGATCTAGAGCAAAAGTTAACTGAAAAATTTAGCGAAGGTAAATACTCTTCAAAAGGCGCAGATTCTTGCCTAATGTGCCATAAAAAAAATCCAACAGTGATGGCGTTGTTTGATGGCGTGCATGGTGACATGAGCAGCAGTAAGTCACCGATGGCTGGCATGCAATGCGAAGCCTGTCATGGCCCTCAAGGTAAACATAATCGTGGTGGTAAAGAGCCAATGATCAGTTTTGGTTCTGCAAGCAAATTACCTGCAGAGAGCCAAAACAGTGTCTGCCAAGGTTGTCACAATGATCCTAAGCAGATGGCATGGCACAACAGTACCCATAACCTCGAAGAGGTGGCTTGCGCTGATTGTCATCAGATCCATGCTGCAAAAGATCCTGCTCTTGACCGTCTAATGGTTAACGATACTTGTACCTCGTGTCATACCCGCGCTAAAGCTGATATGAATAAGCGCTCATCTCACCCAATGAAATGGGATCAGATGACTTGTATTGATTGTCATAGTCCTCACGGTTCAATGACTGAAAGCGCACTGATTAAACCAAGTCTTAATGAAACCTGTGCCGAGTGTCATGCCGACAAACGCGGTCCTTTCCTTTGGGAGCATGCGCCAGTTATGGAAGATTGCTCAAATTGCCATACTGCGCACGGCAGTGTGAATGAAGCCCTGCTTAAAACACGTGTGCCGCAATTATGTCAGCAATGTCATGCCGACGACGGACATGCTAGCCGTGTTGCTACACAAGCGGGTCAAGATGCCTTTAGTGCCGGTAAGAGCTGTCTTAACTGCCACAGCAAGGTTCATGGTTCTAACCATCCTGCTGGCAGTGATTTTGCCCGTTAAGACTTGGAGTGAGTAATATGCGTTTAACTAAACTGTTTTCTTTAAATCTGATCACTCTAGCGTTATTTGGCAGCGCTACAGGCGCAATTGCTGCGGACTTTGGTGTCCAGCAAGCAAATACAGAACATCTCAAAACGGCCAATTATCAGTGTAAACGTTGCGTAGCGACTGATGGCTATTCTGGTACTTTTGGTGCGAGTGTTGGTGCTGTTGATGCCGATGATGATCATGCGGTTAATCAATTAGGTACGGGTACCGATGGTGCTATTGCTGGTGCAAATGCGGATTTGGCTTATCAGCAAAGCGGCTATCGCGCCAAGGTTCAAGCTCATCAACTTGGCATGGATAATGGTTTTATCAATGTCGAAGCAGGTAAAAGTGAGCAGTACAAGCTTGATCTCGATTTTCAAACCATCACTAGCAACCAATACAGTAATGCGCAAACAAACCTTTGGCATAACAACGGTGTCTTGTTGCCAAGTGAGCATACTCGTGAGCTGAATCTTGATCTACAAAGACAGCGCAGTGGTATCGGTTTTGAGTATGACTTTTCGGCATTGACGCAGTTGGGTCTTAGCAGTTATGCACGTTTTGACCGTGAAGATAAAACGGGTCACCGAAGCGCTAGCCTAATGAGCCCAAGTCCGGTTAATTTTGCCGAGCCTGTTGATGAAACTACCGATAAGTTTAGCGCCGGCATTATTGCCGATGGCGATAACTGGGTATCAGAGCTGAGCTATCACGGCTCTCGCTATGAGAACAACATCGATAACTTGAGCTTGCCACATAGCTATGATGTTTATAGTGCGACTCCTGACAATCAAGCGCACCAAGTGTCGTTGTCGGGTCAATATCGTATGGCTAGCAGTGTGTTTAGCGGACGTGTGGTATCGGGGCGTATGATCCAAGATCAAGATCTTGTGCAGATGAGCGGCAATCCGATTCAAAACTGGGATGGTCAAGTCGATACCTTTAGCAGTAACTTAGCTGCCAGTACAAGAGTAAGCAGTCGCTTACGCCTTGGTGCAAGCTACGACTACAGCAAGCGTAACAACCGCTCGTCGGTGTTTGATTTTGCTCAGTACGAATTTGATTCAATGTCCGGTGCCTTTAAACAAAACACCCCAATGGATATTGAACGTCAAACCTTTAAAGCGAATGCTAGCTACCGTTTAGCCAGTGGTTACCGCCTACAAGCAGGTTACGACTATAAACAAGTAGAGCGTAGTTACGGTGAGCGCGAAGAGACCCAAGATAGCGAAGTTTGGAGCAAATTGAACATTCGCGCCATCGACAAGCTAACCCTTGATTTCGGCTTGAGCTATGGCTCGCGCGGTGGCAGCGATTATCAGGCCAATGAGCTCACCTCAGACGAAACCGATTCTTTGATGCGTAAGTATCACTTAGCGGATCGCAATCGTACTGAAGTGAATGCCCGTGCTAGCTACACGCCACTTGAGTGGTTAACGTTCGATGTTAGTACTTACTATGCCAACGATGACTATGACGCAACTGAAATTGGGTTAACTCAGGCCAAAGATTACGGTTATGACGCCAATGTGCATCTGCAGGTATCTAAGCCGCTATCTGTTTACGCCTTTGCTGGTCAACAGTGGATTGATTCAGACCAAAGTGGCGATCAAAACTCAATTTGGCATACCGAAATTCGCGACCAGTTTATCAACTTAGGTCTAGGTACTAGCTATTCCGGCCTGATGGAAGACAGACTGACACTCGGCATGGACTACCTATTTGCCAATTCAGAAAGTAATACCGGAGTCAGCCCTTCTGGTGCGGGTTCTTACGGTGCTTACTATTCCTACAGT
Source organism: Shewanella piezotolerans WP3 (assembly GCF_000014885.1). Classification (NCBI taxonomy): domain Bacteria; kingdom Pseudomonadati; phylum Pseudomonadota; class Gammaproteobacteria; order Alteromonadales; family Shewanellaceae; genus Shewanella; species Shewanella piezotolerans. The sequence continues at coordinate 3,653,365 of NC_011566.1, read as the reverse complement.
CATAGCATGAGCCTTTATGGGCAATACATGATCTCGCCACAGATGGCGTTAAAACTGGCTTATCAGTATGAACGTTACTTCGATACTGACAGCGCAAAGGTTACCGCCGATAGCAATTCAGGATTAATCACCTTAGGTGAAATCAATCACAATTATAACGCCCATCAACTGATGTTGACCTTCAGCTACAAGCTGCTTTAGGCCGAGTCAGTCAATATTTAAAGTTTGAGGAAAACAAAATTATGGAACGTAGAAGTTTCTTAAAAATGAGTGCTGCGCTGGGCTGTGCAGCAACAGTTACAGGCTGTAATTCTAGCTCTGATGATGCCAATGTTATACCGCCTAAACCCCCTGTTGGTGACGAGCAGGTAACCTGGTCATCGTGCTTAGTTAACTGTGGTTCAAACTGCCCAGTTAAAGTGTTTAGTCGTGATGGTGTGATTACTCGTGTTGAAACTGACCATGACATTACTGATGGCGATGATATTTACCAAGTACGTGCCTGTGCTCGTGGTCGTTCACTGCGCCAACGCACCTACGCTGTTGACCGTCTTAAATCGCCAATGAAGCGTGTTGGTAAGCGCGGCGAAGGTAAGTTTGTGCCAATCACTTGGGACGAAGCGGCTAAAACCATCGGCAACAAACTGACTTCAGTAATTGCAGAGCATGGTAACAAAGCTATTTTCCGTAGTTATGGTTCAGGTGCTTACTATGGTTTTGCATCAAACGCATGTTTCAACCGTCTGTTAAACCTAAATGGTGGTTGCTTAAGTTATTACGGTAACTACTCATGGGCACAGCAGCAAGAAGCTGCGGCGCATACTTTTGGTACCGGCAGCACTAAAGGTTCATCAACTGTAACGCTTTCAAACAGTGATTTCTTGCTGGGTATCGCTTATAACCCAAGTGAAATTCGTCAGTCGGGCAGTGGTGAAGGTTACGATTACTTAAAAGCATTACAAAAGTCTAATGGTCTTAAAGTGACCATGATTGACCCGCGTTACACTGACTCTATGCTAGGAAAAGAGTCGACCTGGTTACCAATCCGTCCTGGTACTGATGCCGCGATGGCTGAAGCGATTGCTTACCAAATGATTAGCTCTGGTTGGGTTGATACCAATTCACTAGCCTTCATTAACAAGTACGCAGTTGGTTTCGACGCTGCATCTATTCAAGCACAAAAAGATATTTTTGCAGCTAGCGATGACGCGACTAAGCAAGAATATGCTGCAGTGATGAACCCAGAAGAGAACTACCGTGACTACATTTTAGGTCTCGGCATTTATGCTGATGCACCTAAGAAGACTGCTGAGTGGGCAGAGAAAATCACTGGTATTCCTGCGGCGCAAATTAAGCAAATCGCAACAGATCTGCAAAACGCTAAGGCACCTTATATCGTTGTTGGCGCTGGCGTTAACCGCCAAGCAAACGGTGAGCAAAGCATGCGTGCACTATACATGCTATCAGTTTTGACTGGTAAGCTTGGTACTTTGGGTGCATCCAACGGTGAACTGCCATCAATGAGCGGCATGTACCGTGCGGGTATTCCTGCTGGTAGCAACCCAGTAAAAGAGAAGATCTCTTTCTTCACTTGGTCTGAAGCGATTCACCACGGCGAAACCATGACGGCTCGTAGCCATGGTGTTAAAGGTACTGACGATTTAGATACGCCGCTTGGCACTAACATCAAAGTGATTATCTCAGCTTCTGACAGCACGCTACTGAACCAACATGCACAGATCAACAATACTGCTGAAATCTACCAAGATGAATCAGGCGTTGAACTCATTGTTAGTTGTGATTGCTGGATGACGCCTGGCGCTAAATTTGCCGACATTATCTTGCCAGATACAAGCTGGTTAGAATCTAACGACTTAGTTAACGATTCATACGCATCTGGTGCGCTAGGTTACATCACCGCGATGAAATCAGCCATTGAGCCAATGTGGGACTGTAAGTCTATGTATGAAGCATCAGCTATGATCGCGAAGTACATGGGCTGTGAAGCTGAATTCACTGAAGGTAAAACAGAAGAGCAGTGGCTTGAAGAGTTATACCAAAAGACCAAAGACAGCAGCACTAACCTAGGCGTTGTGCCAGCGTTCCCAGCAACTTACAAAGAAGCGCAAGAAATTGGTTTCTTCCGTAAGCACATGCAGGATGATCACGTTGCACTGTCCAGTTACATCAATGGTGGTGAGCCACTAGCAACACCAAGTGGCAAGATTGAGATCTACTCAGCTGAGCTCGCATGGCGCGCGGCTAACTGGGATCAAGAAAACAGCCCACTAAACCCAACGGGTATTAAAGGCGACACCATTACTGCAATTCCACAGTACACAGTGACTTGGGATGGTTTTGAAGATGAAGATACCAGTACTGATTACCCAATTCAGTTAGCGGGTTACCACACTAAAGGCCGTACTCACTCAAGCTACCACAACGTACCTTGGTTACGTGAAGCGGTAGAAGATGCTGTTTGGGTTAACCCAATGGACGGTGCTAAGCACGGCTTAAGCTCTGGCGACAACATCGAGATGTACAATGAACGTGGCTCAATTGCCGTTAAGGTTCGTATCACTCCACGTGTTGCCCCAGGCGTATTTGCACTCGGTCAAGGTGCATGGTTTAACCCAGGTAAAACGGTTGGTAGCACAGGCCATATCATCGATGAAGGCGGCGCAATTAACTCGCTTACGCGTTATCAGCCAAGCCCTGTCGCTAAAGGCAATCCACAGCACACCATCCGTGTTGCAATTAAAAAGATTTAAGAGAGTAGTTAATGATGACTGAACCAACTCAATATGGTTTTTATGTAGACAGCACTAAGTGTACTGGTTGTAAAGCGTGTCACGTGTCTTGTAAAGACCGTCAAAGCAATGAGATCCGTAACAATAGCAACCCGCAAGATAACACCTTGCCAGCGCTAAACGGTGTCACTTGGCGTCGAGTGTATGAATACGGTGGCGGTGAATGGACTGTAGGTAACAACGGCTGTTTTGAGCAAAATGTATTTGCTTATTACATGTCAATTGGTTGTAACCATTGCTCTGAGCCTGTTTGTGTTAAAGCTTGCCCTACGGGGGCGATGCACAAACGTCGTGAAGATGGTCTAGTGCATGTGGCAGAAGACATTTGTATCGGTTGTGAAAGCTGTTCACGTGCTTGTCCATACGATGCTCCGCAAATTGACCGTGAACGCAAAGTGATGACTAAGTGTGATGGTTGCTTTGAGCGCATTGCTGATGGTCGTAAGCCTGTATGTGTTGAGTCATGTCCACTGCGTGCACTTGATTTTGACACTATGGATAACTTGCGTGAGAAGTACGGCGACGGCGATGGACATATTGCGCCACTGCCATCACCATCAATTACCTCACCAAACCTTATTATCAAGGCTAACGTCAATGGTAGCCCGGCAGGTAGTGGCGAAGGTAGCATTTTAAACCCATCTGAGGTTTAACGTGCCAACGAATAGCGTCAAAAACTGGCGCTATTCGTTAATCCCTAGTGTAATAAAAGCTGTGGCTAGAATGAGTCCAGCGTCGTGTTAAAGGTGAACCATGTCTTCAAATATAGCGTCGATAGATTTTGCTGAGTATCAAGGGCTAGCGCGCATTTTGCACCATTGCCTTATTCGTCATCCAGAGGCCGAGCTAGTGCAAGGGCTTAAGGATTGTGACGTTGCTGGTAGTTGGCCAACGTTTGCCAACCGAGATCAAAATAGCACAGGACGTGAGGCACTGGCTGCGTTTTTAGCACAATGGCCAACCGACACTCATGAGGCTGAACTTATTGAGTTGAAGCTCGACTATGGCCAGCTTTTTTTTGGTCCAGGTGAGCCTAATGCAGTGCCACAAGGTTCGGTCTATTTGAGTGAAGAGCAGCTGCTTAATGATCGCTCCACTATGGCGCTGATGGATTTTTATCAGGCCAATGGTGTAGACGTTGATGTTGATTACCCGCAGCCACTTGATCATATCGGGCTTTTCTTTGCGGTATTAGATCAGACCTTTGGTCGTCTGCAGCTGGAAACCGATAATCAAGCGTTAGTCCGCTTTACTCAAGTACTGCTGCAGCAACACTTGTTACCTTGGGCGCACCGTTGTTTTGAATTGGCGCAGCTCCATAGCAGCAGTGACTTCTACCGTGGTATCGCTTTGTTAGCTAGTGATTTCTTACTGCAGATGCAGCAAGATTTTCAATTGCTGCCAAAAGAGACACGTTTATATCGCTAGATAGATAGGTATAAATAAAGCCCGCAGCTGATCCAGTTGCGGGCTTTTTTATTATTGTTTAGCTTGGTTTTAACTCCCCATGTTACGGCTAGATTGACGCTTATCTAAACGAACCTTTTCAAGCTGACTGTTGATGGTTTGTAGTAGTTGGCACTGCTTTTTGCTGTCAGCGGTTAATGACTCGAACAACTCGCTGTTAACGAGTGTTTGGCTCCATTGAAAGCCAATGGTCAACACTAAGTGTTCTGCTTGGCTCAATGGCTTTTGCTCTATCTCTTTGACAAACAATAAATGACTTGCTGTGAATAGGCAGTGTAGGGTTAAAGAGTCTGACAGCGGTGTTTCATCTGTGCTTTCAAGAGGTGGTAACCAAATTGGGGTTCCCTCTATAAAGGTTAATGCCGCTATGGTGTTAGTGACCGTTGTTAACTGAGTGGCGCCACCAAATAATTGCTGCACTGCTTCACATTCTCTAAGTGTTAACGCTAAACGCTGGGCAAGAATTGACTTACTCCATTGCTGGCCTATTGAACGTGTTAGTGTCATTACTATCCTTTATCGATATCGCTTTTATAGCACTTGATTAAACTAAGTGGCAGCCACAATGGTGAGGCTGATTCTTTACTGATGATTGTAACAACAGCGTACTTTTTTTGATGTGTTCAGTGCAGCAAATTTATTGATAAAGCTAACCGGCGAAGTCAGGAATATGATGACGCTAATTGAGAGAGACGAGCAACTGTCGCACTTTTAAGCGAGTATCATCAATTTTTTCTACTACCTGCATGGCACTATTTTCATCGCTTGCCACATTCTCCCAATTGAGTTGCCAGTTGCTTTTTAACGCCTCAGCCGCTGATTGAATTTCGGGTTCGGTAACCACACTTAAATCTGCGATAAGATTGACTTTAATCCAACCTTTTCGAGGGCTGCCTTGGATGATATCTTGATCATAATGTGCCGCGTAAATAATAGACTCTAAATCTGAAAGTTGTAGTAGCAGTTCGAAGCTTGCTGAGCGGACATTGTTGTTGTATTCGGTGATCTCCATGCGCCACACGTTATAGCTAAAGCCCACTAAAGCAAACAACATACTGAACACTGCAGTCAGTTGAAACACATTGATGGTCTCTGTGCCTGAAATCGATATTTTCATTGGTGCAGCCTCAAAGATTAGCCTAAGTTAACTTTAGACAAAGACACTGCAGAGCAACAATAAATTTCAACGGTTATACCAATCAGTATAAGAAGTTGATCTACTCAGAGTGTTTTTGGCAAGCTAATTCAAGGCGAATAAATGACATAATGGTTATTCCCTTATGAGTTTGTTCAAAGCAGAAGTAGCAAGCCAAAAACACTCCTACAGGCGAGTTTTAGCGGCTTTGATGCTGCGTTAATGAATTTGAATGTAGAATAACGATGTTCTTCATTCATTGCTAACCACATGGATGTGGTGAATGTCATTAATGCAGGAGCATTTAATGACCTTACCTCAAAGGTCGCTAAACTCTCGCTGAGCGATCAAATCTTTATACTGATTGGTATTAGCCTTTAGAACGCTTTGAATTAGTGAACACTCCCCTTTAAAAAGCATCAAATAATATTGTTTGAATGAATATCCGTTAAGGTGCGGTCTGTATATAAACCAGTAGTATCTGCTTGTCGAAAAACGAGTTATCAAACGGTTAATGAGGCCAGTAGGTGCCGTAACGAGTTGAAATAGACTGCCAAGCCAGTAATGAGGTTATATGTACTTAACAGTTAACAATCTACTCCATCGAAGCAGACTTATTGAAGTTTCGCATCTGTTCTTCGCCGCTCTAGTATTAGCTATTGCTGTATTTTCAGCAGCGCTACAAGCTGCTGAATCAAAGCCGCTGGCAGCTGACTTCTCACTGAAAGATAGCCGCGGTCAAATACACGCATTAGCCGACTATAAAGGCAAGCCACTGATTATACATTTTTGGGCGACCTGGTGCCCTTATTGTAAAAAGCTGCAACCCGGATTAGAAAAGATCAGGCTAGATAATCAAGCCAGCGATCTGCAAGTGTTGGCGATTAGCTTTAATGAAGATGAGGGAGCGAAACCTGCTGAGACTTTATTAGCTCGGGGAATTCACATACCCACTTTAATTGATGGTGATAGTGTGGCTGCGGCTTACGGTGTTAAAGGGACGCCAACGACTTTTTATATTAATAGACTGGGTGAAGTGGTCTGGAAAACCAATATCTCTGATCCCAATGACCGCAAGCTTGTTGATGCTGCTGAGTATATTATGGCGAAGTAGCTAACGGTTTAGCCGCTAACGACTTAAAGTCATAAAGCACCACAGTGGCTGTGGTGCTTTAGTTATTGATAGTGCAAAAGCTTGGATGATTAGCTGCTGGCTAATAGGCAACTGGCCTGTGGCTTGAACCATTCTCGGGTGTTTTGCAAGATAACAAAGAATACACAAGCAAAGATGCAACCAATAAAGGTAGCTGAAACGATACCGCCAAAGCTTGCATAACCTAGGGCTTGTTGCGCGCCATTGCCTATCGCATCAGCCATCATCAGCGGCACAAGTCCGACACCAAAACTGAATGCTGTCATGAATACGGCGCGTGCTCTAAGTCGCATAGCCTCGACTGCTGCAGTCTTAATCGCCATGCCTTTTTCTCGCAAATCTTTGGCATATTCTATAATCAGAATAGCATTACGTACGCTCATCCCAACCAATAATACAGCGGCAAGTTGAGTGAGAATATTAATGTCGCCTTGCAGGTATATAACGCCATACACAATGCCGATAACAGCGGTGGGAACGACTAACATGATAGCTGCAGGTATTAACCAGCTCTCATACTGAGCGACCAGCACCATGTAGGTGACGAGTAGTGCCAGTGCCAGCACGATAATAGCCTGATTCCCCGCTTTTACCTCCTCGGCTGAGGCGCCTGTAAATTCAACTGAGATCCCTGTCGGTAACTCAAGCTCGTTGATTAGATTGATGACGTCGCCAGTGGCACTGACTGGAATGACATCAAAAGCAACTGATTGCTGCGCATTGAAGCGGTTGATAAAGTTAGGTGCTAGCTCTTCACTAATATCAAAAATTTTGTCTGCACTAATATGGGTTCCGTTGGCTTGGCTTAGTTTAATCGCTTTGAGGGATTCGGCTGAGGTGCGGTATTCAGGTGAGTTTTGCACCATAACTTTGTAATTGCGGCCATTCATATTGAAGGTGTTGATGTAACTGCCACCAAAATGAGCCTGCATACCTGTGACGGTATCAGCAAATGAGATCCCATATTTATTGAGCTCTTGTCGTTTTATCTCTAGCTTTATCGACGGTTTATCTACGGCGTACTGGGTCATAGCCAGCGCCACATCATCTTCAAAGCTACTGAGCTGTGCGATGATAGAGTTTGAAATTTCAAACATTTCACCAGGGCTATAGCCTTTTGCATCCTTAATAACAAAGCTGACGCCATCAACTAAGCCCAGTTCTGGGATGACTGGCGGTTTAAAAGCAAATGCTTCTACGCCAGTTTCGGCAATGACTGCATTTGCCGCCTCTATCACTTGGTTATCGCTTAGCTCACGGCTATCCATCGGCTTTAGGTTTAGCAGTAAAAGAAAGCTGCCCATATCGGCGGTGCTGGTAATTAAGTTAAAACCCGAGGCTGAGATTGAATTCGATACTCCCTCTATATCCTGTAGTTTTTCAACTAACTCTAACGTATACGCATCAGTGACTGGGAGCGCGGTACCTGCGGGAAATGAGCCTACAACAAATACTGCGCTTGCATCTTCATCTGGCAGCATACCTGTTGCTAGCTCTTTAGCATCCTCTATTGTTAGGTAAAGTGCTCCGGCAAGCAAGATGACAGATAATAGCGGCACCTTAACAAAAAAATGGGTTACAAACTTGAAGACGGTGATCTTTACGCCGATAAGTTTTTCGAGTGAGCGCGCGATAAATCCTTTTTTTGGGGGCTTCATAAACAGTGCACAAAGCGCCGGAGTTAAAGTCAAAGCCACTAGGGTTGAAACTAATACCGCAACACTAAGTACAATGCCAAATTCGCTATAGATGATCCCTGTCATGCCACTCATAAATATGGTGGGAGCAAAGACTGCAAGCAACACCAGTGCTGATGCAATAATTGGGCTGACGACTTTACCTAGACTGGCAGATACCGCTTGCTTTGGCGTCAATTGTGGTTGTTCCTGTAGCTCGTGTTCTGCGGCTTCAATAACAATAATGGCTGCATCAACCACAATACCGATAGCCATCACCAGTCCAAGCATTGAGATGATATTGATATCAATGCCTAGCGCGGCCATGGCGGCAAATGTCCCCACTAGTGACACTGGAATTGCGGCACAAGTGATGAGAGTTAATCTAAAGGATTGCATGAATACCAAGGTAATAAGTGCAACGATGATAATGGCAAGGACAAGAGTTTCTAGCACGTTATCAATGGCGCCAATGACAAATGCCGTTGCATCATAAACAGTCTGTATTTGGTAGTCAGTTTCTAAAGATGTAGTAATTGCTTGAACCGCTTTGCCGACCTCAATAGCATTGGCGCTAGGGTCTTTATAGATGAAAAGAACAGAACCCGCACTGATGCCTGCGTATGCGTTGGCTGTGTAAACTTCGGCTCCGAGCTCTATTGTGGCAACATCTTTTAGTAATACTGGTTTCTTGAAATGTTCGCCGCGAACCACTATGTTGCCGAACTCTTCAGCTGAAGAAAGGCCACCGTCAACGCTAACTGAGTACTCAAGAGTATTGCTTACTACAGAACCCGCCGATGAAATCTTATTTTGAGCGTTAATGGCGGCTTGTATGTCACCGACGTTCACAAACAGGTGGCTCATAGCATTGGGGTTTAACCAAACTCGCATGGAGTACTTTTTCTCCCCTAAAACATCGACTTTAGATACACCATTAACACGCTGCAGCGACTCTTTTAATATGCCGCCAGAAAAACCACTGATTTCAGTATCTGTAGCCTTGCCAGAAGGATCATTGATTGCCAAACCTATGAGTAAACCATTAGAGACTTTTTCAACCTTGACACCGTTTTTAGAGGCATCAGCAGGTAGCTCCGGCAATGCCAGATTAACCCTGTTCTGTACCAAGTTGTTTGCGGTGTCGGGATCGGTGCCATTAGCGAAAGTGATGGTTAGCGTATAGGTTCCATCGGCACCTGATGTGCTTTGCATGTAATCCATGCCAGAGACGCCATTAACCTGCTTTTCAATTTCAGGCGCAACGGATTTGGTGATCACTTCAGCCGAAGCGCCGTCCATAAAAGTGCTGACCTCTATGGTCACTGGCGCGACATCTGGGTACCGTCCAATAGGAGATTGCAGCGCTGCAATCACCCCGATAAGAGTGATAAACAGCGAGATGATAATCGCGAGTTTCGGCCTTTCAATAAATAGTTTGAACATACCCATCACCTTTATTTTTTCATCATCTCTTGGTTGGTATCGAATTAATACATACCTCGAAATGACTTAGTTAAGCTTGTAATACTTAGTGCTGGGTTCTATTAGACTCAAACGCTTTACTGCGAGCTTAAAACCACCGACTAAGTTGGCTTTTCTGTCGATGCTTGAATGGTATAGCAGTTAATTTGATCGTTTAAAGTAGCTACTATTAGCTTTTTGAATAGGTGAGGTTTGGTTTGTTTAAGTTACTGTTTTAAGCGAAAAAATAATCTGACCGATTATCCGAGTGAACTATGGAGTGTTATGGCATGTTTAAATTTGTGATGGTAGTCAACTTGGCGCTGTCATTTGTTTTTGTGGCGTATACTGACATAAAAAACGCAGCTCAAAGTGGCTGCGTTTTAGTTATTTGCTGAATCAACTAGAAGTTCATTTCAGGCACATGTGCAGGCACAATCAATTTCCCCGCGGTTTTAGAGACGATCTCCTCGACAGATACGCCGGGAGCACGCTCTAGTATATGGAAGGCACCATCTTTAATTTCCATAAAGGCCAAGTCAGTCAATACACGTTTGATACAACCAAACCCTGTCAGCGGTAGTTCACACTTAGGTAATAGCTTAGAATTTCCTTTTTTGTCGGCGTGCATCATGGTGACGATGATATTGTCTGCGCCAGCCACTAAATCCATCGCGCCGCCCATGCCCTTGATTAACTTACCAGGGATCATCCAAGAGGCGATAGAGCCTTGCTCATCAACTTCAAAGGCGCCGAGTACGGTTAAATCAACATGACCACCCCGGATCATGGCGAAGCTCTCGCTTGATGAGAAAAATGATGCGCCGTCTACTGCGGTGACGGTTTGCTTACCGGCATTGATAAGGTCCGCGTCAATGGTCTCTTCGGTTGGAAACTCGCCCATACCCAGTAAACCATTTTCAGACTGCAACATCACCTCTATCCCTTCAGGGATGTAGTTGGCGACTAATGTTGGAATACCGATTCCTAGGTTGACGTAAAAGCCATCTTGGAGTTCTTGTGCTACACGTTGTGCCAATTGTTCTCTTGATAATGCCATAGCGTTAGCCTCCTTAAGCTTTTACTGTTCGTTGTTCGATTCGTTTTTCGAACGAGCCTTGGATAATACGGTTAACGTAGATCCCTGGGGTATGAATATGATCAGGGTCGAGCTCACCGGGCTCTACAATGTGCTCAGCCTCGACAACGGTAATTTTACCTGCGGTGGCCATCATTGGATTGAAGTTGGCAGCTGTTTTACGGAACACTAGATTACCCATGGTATCGGCCTTCCAAGCTCGTACTAAGGCGAAGTCAGCTTTTAGTGCTGGTTCTAGTACATAATGACGGCCATCGATTTCACGAGTCTCTTTGCCATCAGCAACCGGAGTTCCGTATCCAGTAGCAGTAAAGAATGCTGGAATACCTGCACCGCCAGCTCGAATTTTTTCAGCCAATGTACCTTGAGGAGTCAAGATAACGTTTAGCTCGCCAGATAGCATCTGCTGCTCAAAAGTCGCGTTCTCACCAACGTAAGAGGCGATCATTGTATCGATCTGACGACTTTTAAGTAGTAAACCAAGGCCGAAGTCATCAACCCCAGCATTGTTGGAGATTGCGGTTAAGCCTGTCACGCCGGTTTTTACCATCTCAGCAATTAGCCCTTCTGGAATACCGCATAAGCCAAATCCACCGACCATGACGGTCATGTCATTGCTAAGACCCGCTAGGGCCTCTTGATAACTTCCGACGACTTTATTCAGTCCTGCCATTATTTTTATCTCCTAATTAAGGTTCTTAGCTCAAAATTTGTAGGGAGAGCTAAGTCTCTAATAACTGTTTAAGCAACTCGTTACTAAACCGAGATGGCTTGTGCGACTTTGGCACCACTGCTACGGCCTAGTGCTTGGCTAATTTTGTTGCCTGCCATTGCAAGTTGGTTTAAGTCGATGCCGGTTTCTATGCCAAGTCCATGTAGCATATAGACGAGATCTTCAGTGGCTAAATTCCCCGAGGCGCCTTTGGCATAAGGGCAACCACCTAGACCTGCAACCGATGAATCGATAACACTTACTCCGGTTTCTAAGCAGGCCAAAATGTTTGCTAATGCTTGACCGTAGGTATCATGAAAGTGCAGTGCTAGCTGCGAAACGGGTACCACAGTGGCAACGGCTTCAACCATTCTACGGGCATTTAGCGCTGTGCCAACGCCAATGGTGTCACCCAATGAAATTTCGTAACAGCCCATTTTGTAAAGTAATTCAGACACCCGCGCAACTTCACTCACCGCTATTTGACCTTCGTACGGACAGCCGAGTACGCAGGAGACATAACCTCTAACACGGATATTATTGGCCTGAGCCAGCTGCATCACAGGCTTAAAGCGCGCGATTGACTCCTCAATAGAGCAGTTAATGTTACGTTGGCTGAAGCTCTCTGATGCCGCGCCAAAGATGGCAACTTCGTCGCATCCTGCGTCAAGCGCAAGTTCCAAGCCTTTTAAATTTGGCGTTAACGCGCTGTAGGTTATGCCACTTTGACGAGTAATACCTTTAAGCACATCAGCTGAGTCTGCCATCTGCGGCACCCATTTAGGTGACACAAAGCTGGCTGCTTCAATACGTTTTACACCAGCGGTGGCTAAATCTTCAATTAAAGTGATTTTGTCTGCAGTGGTGACAGGCTTTTCATTTTGCAACCCGTCACGGGCGCCGACTTCAAATATGCTAACTTTATTAGGGAAAGAAGCTGACATTAATTACTCCTCTTCGCTCGCGCTGACTTCAGCGAGTAGCATGCCATCGCTAACCAGTTCACCGGCATCAAAGAAGAACGCACTGACGATGCCATCATAAGGCGCTTCCATATATGTAGGGTACTCCATTTCTCTTTTACTCCTCTTCGCTCGCGCTGACTTCAGCGAGTAGCATGCCATCGCTAACCAGTTCACCGGCATCAAAGAAGAATGCACTGACAACACCTGCATAAGGAGCCTCGATGGTATACTCCATCTTCATTGCTTCCATTACCATGATGCCTTGACCTGCAGCGACTTCATCGCCCACTGCAACCAGATGAGTCACGATAGTGCCGTTCATTGGCGCTTTGAGTTTATCTTCTAAGTTATCTTGCTCTTCAACCACTTCAGCCTGAATCGCTTGGTAGTGGTAGCTACTTGAATTGATAAACAAGGTAAAGTCATCACCGACTTGACTAACAGGTACTTTTATCTTGTGGGCGTTACTCTTTATCGACTGGCTGTTAACTGCAATTTCTGCATGAAGCGTCTCGCCAATGAGTTCGCCAGACAATGTCATTAGAGTGTCATTGATGGCGAGCTGATAAAAGGACTGACTGGCGACCTCGGACTCAGTTAACTCAAGGTGGTTAACTTGCTGGTCATCATCGAGCAAGGCGACTTGATGCACACTGGCACTATTGAGTCTAAAACCATTGACGGCTCCCCATGGTGAGTAGGGATCATGGCTGTTAACCGCACAGCGCTTGGCATCGGCTTTACGGGCACAGAGTTGATATAGTGCAGCGAGTGCCAGTGCTGTTTGACGTTCATTAGATTGATTGTCGCTAAGGCCGTGACCTATGAGTGCCTCACCATAACGCTCAATAAAGTCGGTGCTAAAGTCGGCATTAGCGAAGGCTGCGTGCTCGGCAATGTTAGCCAGAAACTCAATATTGTGCTTCAAACCGCTAATTTGATAAGAGGCGAGGGCATGGACTAGGCGCTGCAGAGCACGTGGGCGCGATTCATCCCAAGTAATAAGCTTAGAGATCATCGGGTCATAAAAGTTACTGATTACATCATTTTCACGGATCCCAGAGTCAATTCGTACATATTTACTCTGTTCAGGTTCTCGCAAAAAGTTAAGCTTGCCACTGGCTGGCAGGAAGTCATTTTGAGGATCTTCAGCGTATATACGCACTTCAAATGCATGGCCGTGAATACGAACTTCATCTTGTGCAAGCGGCAACTTACTGCCACTGGCTACCATTAACTGCCATTTGACCAAGTCTTGACCCGTAACTAATTCAGTCACGGGGTGCTCCACTTGCAGGCGCGTATTCATCTCCATAAAGTAGAAGCTGCCATCAGTATCAAGCAAAAACTCGACAGTGCCAGCGCCTTCATAATTAATGGCTTTGGCTGCTGCAACTGCCGCTTCGCCCATATTGACGCGCAGTGCGTCACTTAATCCTGGTGCTGGTGCCTCTTCAACCACCTTTTGGTGACGACGTTGAATAGAACAATCTCTATCTGACAGGTAGATGCAGTTGCCAAAGCTATCGGCAAATACTTGTACTTCAACATGGCGCGGCTGACGTAGGTAGCGCTCCATTAGCAGTTTATCGTTACCGAATGAGCTAATAGCTTCTCGTCTGGCTGATTGAATCGCTTCTAATACTTCATCTTTGCTTTCAACGATACGCATGCCTTTGCCGCCGCCGCCGTAGGCTGCTTTGATCAGCAGTGGAAAGCCCATCTCATTCGCTTCGCTGACCAATACATCATCATCTTGAGCATCGCCGTGGTAGCCAGGAACCAGTGGGACATTCGCTGCGCCCATGATCTCTTTCGCTGCACTTTTGCTGCCCATAGAATCTATTGCTGCCGCGCTTGGGCCAACAAAGGCGATACCGCTTTGTTCACATTTTAAGGCAAACTCGGCATTTTCTGACAGAAAACCGTAGCCGGGATGAATCGCTTGAGCACCAGACTTTTTAGCGATCTCAATAATCAGCTCGCCTTTAAGGTATGAATCTGCTGGCGCACTGCCACCTAAATAAAATGATTCATCAGCCATCGCCACATGGCGAGCGTCGATGTCAGCATCAGAATAAAGTGCTACAGTGCGAACACCCATTGCTTGAGCAGTTTTGATAATACGACAGGCAATTTCACCACGGTTGGCGATTAGCAGTTTGGTAAACATATTATTTGGCTCCTAGCGCATTGGCAGCATGGCTATTGTTATTGTTTGAACTGTTACTTGCTGAGCTTTGATCAACAGTCCAGTCGGGGCTGCGCTTTTCAAAAAATGCGTTCAGGCCCTCTTGGCCCTCTTTTGATACTCGAATACTGGCAATGCGTTCGCTGGTGTAATCAAGGGTCGATTTGTCGATAACACCATCTTCAAGTTTAGATAGCAGGCTTTTCACCCATGCCATACCTTGTGGGCTATTGGCTAAAAGCGCTGCGATAATAGGCGCTGCGGCGCTGTCTAACTCATCGCTGGTTTCATGAATTACCTGTAGCTCAAGCGCTTTTTGCACATCGAACCTTTCAGCGGTAAGCATATAACGACGAGCAGCACGTTGGCCCATCGTGCGTGTGACATAAGGGCTGATGACTGCAGGAATGAGTCCAAGTTTGACTTCGCTTAAGCAAAAGCTTGCGCGCTCATTGGCAATGGCAATGTCACAGCAGCAAATAAGCCCAAGTGCGCCCCCAAAAGCGGCACCCTGTACTAGCGCAATAGTTGGTTTTGGAAACTTATCGAGCACGGACATCAATTTTGCTAGTTCATTAGCATCGGTGAGGTTTTGCTCAAAATCCATTTTAGCTTGCTTGCGCATCCAGTTGAGATCGGCGCCAGCACTGAAGTTTTTGCCGTTGGCTTTTAGCAGCAACACCTGGCACTGCGAGTTATCAGCAAAATGCGCTAGCACTTTAATCATCTCGCTTATCATCACCTCATCAAAAGCGTTGTGTTTTTCTGGGCGGTTAAGGATAAGCTCTGCAACACCATTGTTAAGTGCACAGTCAACGAAAGTGAGCTGTTCGCTTGTTAATTGTAGGGTTTCATTAGTCATTGTTAAGGTCCAAAGTTAGCTGATAGCAATGGATGACCATTACATACGGAACACACCAAATTTAGTCTCTTCAACAGGCGCATTGAGCGCAGCAGAAAGGGCTAAACCAACAACATCTCGGGTCTGTGCTGGGTCAATAATACCGTCATCCCAAAGACGAGCGCTTGCATGGTACGGATGCCCCTCTTTATCGTATTGCTCAACAATAGGCTTACGGAAGCTTTGTTCATCTTCGTCTGACCAATCAACGCCTTTGCGTTTCAGTCCATCGCGCTTAACCGTTGCTAAAACGCCTGCAGCTTGTTCGCCACCCATGACTGAAATACGGGCGTTTGGCCACATCCACATCATGGTAGGATCAAAGGCGCGGCCGCACATTCCGTAGTTACCAGCGCCGTAGCTGCCACCAATAATAACGGTGAATTTTGGCACGTTAGCACATGACACAGCCGTTACCATTTTAGCGCCGTGTTTGGCGATACCTTCATGTTCGTACTTTTTGCCCACCATAAAGCCGGTAATGTTCTGTAAGAACAGCAGCGGAATTTTGCGCTGACAACACAGTTCAATAAAGTGAGCGCCTTTTTGCGCCGACTCAGAGAACAAAATGCCGTTATTGGCCACAATCCCGACTGGGTAGCCATGAATGCGGGCAAAGCCGCACACTAAGGTATTACCGTAATTAGCTTTGAACTCATCAAAGTCCGAGTCATCGACGACACGGGCGATCACCTCTTTGACATCGAAAGGCTTTTTAAGATCGGTACCGACAATGCCATATAACTCGTTAATATCGAATTTAGGTGGTTTTACAGGACTAAGCTGGGCGGCAATTTGCTTTTGATGGTTAAGTCGAGTCACCGATTTGCGCGCAAGCTCAAGTGCGTGCTCATCGTTTTGCGCCATATGGTCAGCCACACCCGATATTTTAGTATGCACTTCAGCGCCGCCGAGTTCTTCTGCGGTCACCTCTTCCCCCGTTGCTGCTTTGACTAGAGGAGGGCCTGCAAGGAAAATAGTGCCTTGCTCTTTAACAATAATCGACTCATCTGCCATAGCGGGTACATAAGCGCCCCCTGCGGTACAAAGTCCCATTACTACCGCGATTTGTGGAATACCTTTAGCGGACATTTGCGCTTGGTTATAGAAGATCCGACCGAAATGGTCTCTGTCTGGGAACACTTCATCTTGGCGTGGTAGATTTGCCCCGCCCGAATCAACGAGGTAGATACAAGGCAGGTGACAACGACTAGCAATCTCTTGCGCGCGAATGTGCTTCTTGACCGTTACAGGGTAATATGTACCGCCTTTTACAGTAGCATCGTTGGCAATAATCATACACTCAACGCCACTGACGCGGCCGATACCGGCGATCACACCCGCGGCAGGGACTACATCTTCATAAAGTTCATAAGCGGCAAACTGTGAGATCTCTAAAAAAGGTGAGCCTGGGTCGAGCAGTTTTTCAACCCGTTGGCGCGGGAGCAGCTTTCCACGAGACAGATGACGTTCTCGAGCAACTTCACCGCCGCCGAGTTCAATCTGTGAAAGTTTAGATTTAAGATCATGAACGACTTCAGCCATATCATCGAACTTGGCTTTGAATTCTTCGCTGCGAGCATTAATACGACTGCTTAGTTGAGTCACAATTTCAATCCTTTTGAAGCGGAATAGAGGGCGACGTAAAGGCTGTCACCCATGTCCAAATTTGGGCTCTAAAAGGCTCGTTAACCGAGCCTTGTTACTGATAATTTACTTTGGCTTACTTTGATTCGTTAAACAGCTCTCGACCAATCAACATACGGCGAATTTCAGAGGTGCCAGCGCCAATCTCATAGAGTTTGGCATCACGCAATAAGCGGCCTGTGGCGTACTCATTAACGTAACCGTTACCGCCGAGAAGTTGAATCGCATCCAGTGCCATCTTAGTCGCTAGCTCTGCTGAGTATAAAATGGCTCCTGCGGCATCTTTACGAGTGGTTTCACCACGGTCACAAGATTTGGCAACGTTGTAGATGTAGGACTTAGCGGCGTTCATGCCTGTGTACATATCGGCAAGTTTGCCCTGTACTAATTGGAACTGGCCGATTGATTTACCAAACTGTTCACGCTCGTGAATATAAGGAACAACAATGTCCATACAGGCAGTCATGATCCCAAGTGGGCCACCAGATAATACAACGCGTTCATAATCAAGGCCGCTCATCAACACTTTAACGCCATTGTTGAGTCCGCCAAGAATATTCTCTTCAGGTACTTCACACTCTTCAAAAACCAATTCACAGGTGTTTGATCCGCGCATACCGAGCTTGTCTAACTTTTGCGCTTGAGTGAAACCTTTAAAACCACGCTCAACGATAAATGCGGTAATGCCGTGGGCGCCTTTATCGAGATCCGTTTTTGCGTAGATTACGTAAGTGTGGGCATCTGGACCGTTGGTGATCCACATCTTATTGCCATTGAGAATGTATCTATCGCCTTCTTTGCGGGCATGCAGTTTCATCGACACTACATCAGAGCCCGCATTGGGTTCACTCATCGCTAATGCACCAATATGCTCACCGGTTATCAGTTTAGGCAGATACTTGGCTTTTTGTTCACTATTACCGTTACGGTTTATCTGGTTTACACATAGGTTTGAGTGAGCGCCGTAGCTTAAGCCTATTGAGGCTGAGGCGCGTGATATCTCTTCCATAGCAACCACGTGGGCGAGGTAACCCATGTCGGCTCCACCATACTCTTCTGATACGGTGACACCTAATAAGCCCATGTCGCCTAATACAGGCCAAAGCTCATTAGGAAAGGCGTTATCAAGATCGGTTTTTGCCGCGATAGGGGCAATTTCATTGGCAGCAAAACCTTGTATGGCATCGCGTAGCATGTCGACATCTTCGCCAAGGCCGAAGTTTAGAGATGAGTAGAGTTGAGTCATTTGCTTGTGTCCTGTCAATTTGTCTATCTGTGCGAGTCCACTGATCTGTGTCGTGATACTCGCAGGCTTATTATTTTGTTGGTGTTATCAATTACTGTTGCTGACTAGCTATTATTGGCCAGCGCATCGCGGCATTGCTGCTCCGCGGAATTTAGTTCCATGAGCACGACTTTGATGTCATCCATCTGCTGTTGCAGGGCGACTTTTTTGTCTTCCACCAAATCGAGCATAGTATGTAGCTGTGTGCTGCTGTTTTTATCTGCGTCGTAAAGCTCGAATAAACGTCTGGTTTCAGCGAGCGAAAAGCCTAAACGCTTACCGCGTAATATAAGTTTGAGTCTGACTCGATCTTTCAGATTGTAGATACGAGTCTGGCCACGGCGCTTAGGTTTAAGCAGCCCTTGATCTTCATAAAAACGAATACTACGAGTTGTGATATCAAACTCTTTTGATAGATCACTGATAGAGTATGTCGTTTGGGGGAGTTGGTTGTCTGACATTAATAACACCATATTTATTAACTTTTCTTGCACGATATATGAAGTTTACGTAAAGGTAAAGTTTGAGGTGGTCGGCAAATAATATTTTCATGTCAATTGTGCGTGCCAATCTCGCTTGATGAGATAGACAAACGTTTGACTTTTTCATGGGTGGTTTAACATTAAATTGTTATTTAACAGTTGCTTGCTTTGTTTTGTGGTTTTTGATTAGTATTGTTTTAAATCATTTTTGCTACTCATTCTAAGGTCTAATGGGGATTTTTTGTGCAGCGGAGCATAATGCTTCAAAGGACAATAATCATTGAGATGTAGTCGTGATTACGCTCAGATGACGTTAACTGGAGTATGCATAGTGAAAGATAAAAACACGCAGTTACATGCAAGTTCGATCTCAGACCCGCAACATTTTTGGGCGCAAGCGGCACAAACTATAGATTGGGTGTCATCTTGGGAAAAAGTGCTCGATGACAGTGAGGCACCTTTCTATCACTGGTTTAAAGGTGCAAAACTCAACACTTGTTATAACGCAGTCGATAGGCATGTAGAGGCGGGGCGCGGAGCGCAGGTAGCGATTCAATATGTTAGTCCCGTGACCGATACTGAATACGGAATTACCTATGCAGAGTTGCAAGCTCAAGTTAGCCGCTTGGCGGGCTATATGGACTCAATCGGCGTGAAGAAAGGCGACCGTGTGGTGATTTACATGCCAATGGTGCCAGAAACCGCTTATGCCATGTTGGCCTGTGCCCGTATCGGCGCGATTCATTCAGTGGTCTTTGGTGGCTTTGCCGCTAATGAGTTAGCTACCCGCATCAATGATGCGAAACCAAAGCTAATCCTTTCTGCTTCATGCGGTATTGAGCCATCAGGCGTTGTTGCCTATAAACCATTGCTCGATAATGCATTAGCGCAAGCGACTCACCATGTTGAACATTGCCTCATTTTAAATCGAAGTCAGCTTGAAGCGAGCTTACAAGCTGGCCGAGATGTTGACTGGCAAACTGGCATGGCAACCGCGCCCAATATTGATTGTGTGGCGTTAGAGGCAACCGATCCGCTGTATATTCTTTATACCTCAGGCACAACTGGGCAACCAAAGGGGGTTGTGCGTGATAATGGTGGCCATAGTGTGGCGCTTGCGTGGTCGATGAAGCATATTTATGACATTGAGGCCGGTGATAGTTTCTGGGCAGCCTCTGATGTAGGCTGGGTAGTGGGTCACTCATACATTGTTTATGGCCCTTTGCTGGTGGGTGCCACCACCTTAATGTACGAAGGGAAGCCGATTGGTACGCCTGATCCCGGTGCATTTTGGCGAACTATTGCCAAATATAATGTGAAGAGCTTTTTTACTGCACCCACTGCAATACGCGCGATTAAACGTGACGATCCTGATGGCGAATTTTTAAATAGTGTCGATCTTTCATGCTTAAAGAATGTGTTTTTAGCAGGCGAGCGCTGCGATCCAGATACCTTGCACTGGGCTGAAGATAAACTTAAAAAACCAGTTATTGATCATTGGTGGCAAACCGAAACCGGCTGGCCTGTGGCAGCAAACCTTATGGGATATGCGCCGGTTGAGGTTAAAGCTGGCTCGCCTGCGCTGGCGGTGCCGGGTTATCAAATTGAAGTGGTTGATGTCATGGGTGAGCAAGTTGCTGCCAATGAGTCGGGTAATGTGGTGATTAAGTTGCCACTGCCACCTGGAACGCTAACCACGCTTTGGCAAAACGAGCAGCGCTATGTGGATAGTTACTTGTCCATGTATGAAGGTTATTACTTAACGGGTGATGCAGGCTATAAAGATGATGATGGTTACCTTTATATTATGAGCCGCATCGACGACATTATTAATGTTGCTGGACATCGCTTATCGACTGGGCGCTTCGAAGAGGTATTGTGTCAACACGATGCAGTGGCTGAAGCGGCAGTGATTGGCGTCGAAGATGAGTTAAAAGGGCAAGTTCCTCTAGGTTTAGTGGTACTTAAAAAAGGAGTCACACTGGATGAACAAGAGTTGAACAAACAGCTGATGGGATTGGTGCGCAAAGAGATAGGACCCGTGGCTGCATTTAGGTTAGTGAGCGCGGTACAAAAGCTGCCTAAAACCCGATCCGGTAAAATTCTACGCGGAACCATGCGCAATATCGCCGATAACAAAAAGTATAATGTCCCCGCGACTATAGAAGATCCTGTGACCTTAGATATAGTCCGTAATACCCTAACTCGCATGGGATATGCCGACGCCCACGTATAGCGTTTAAGGCTTGTGGCTGGAAGTTTTGCAGAGATGAACTGCTTCCAGCTTCTTAACTTTGCTCTAACGGTAATTTATCTGTATTGAACCTTCGGAGCTCATTGTGATACCTAGCTTATTATTGGATTGTTAGGAGAATATGTCGCAATAGAATGTAATTCACCTGTATTGAGCTTTCGCAAGTCGCCGTGAATATATCCCTATAGGCTCAGCTAAATCATCTATGATTTAGCAGCTTGCACAGCTCAATTCAGATGAATACCTGCAAGTCCATGGTAGTCGTTAGCTCGTTTTTGTCGGATAGGCGGCACTTGTTACCAAGTGCCACCCTCCTAAGAACCGTACGTGCAACTTTCACTGCATACGGCTCAAGCCTCCACAAAGGCGTATTCTGTTACCCAGCACCCTACATAGCAGCCAAAACAGGATCAAACCAAGAGTTTCTGCCTTCCTTTGCCCGTTTCCGCTTACTTAAGTAAGCTTCGTATTCGGGGTCGTAAGGTATAGCTGCGCTCCTGATTTTCACATGTCTTTTTATCGGCGTTTGAGCTATCTGAACCAGATTAAAATGGCAGTCCATGTTGGCAATCTTCTGCCAGCCATGGAATTGCCACCCACCTATGCGATTCATGTAATATTTACGCCTCACCCAGTCCTTACTTTTCGTTGGATGACGCCTTACCGCCCATCGCCATAACAGCCAGAAAAGTTGATGGCCTACATAACCGAAAACTTGCTTTGCAACACTGTGGCGATAATAGTTCGCCCATCCTCTCAGTTTCGGATTCAATATTTTGATTAAATCGTTAACGGGGATTGTTGGATGTTTTCTGATGAATTCACGTAGATTACTCAAAAATGATAGAACGTTACTCTTGCTCGGTTTAATGAGCAGTTTGCCTTTGTACTTCCTAAGATTGAATCCCAGAAAGTCAAAACCATCATCGATATGAGTTATGTGCGTTTTCTCATCAGAGAGTGTTAAGCCTCTTTCCTGTAGAAAGCCAATGAGTTGCGGTTTGATTTCATTGACGAGCACTTCCTTCGAAGAACCTGTGATAACAAAATCATCTGCGTACCCGATAAAGTTGACTCTATTCCCTGTTTTACAAGCAATAGACTTAACCAACTGTTCTAACCCAGCCAGCGTCAGTAACATCAGCGTTGGGGAGATTATCCCGCCTTGCGGTGTTCCTTCTGCTGTTTTGTAGAACAATCCTTTATCAACATAACCACATCCAAGCCATTGTTTCAGCATTCGCTTATCTAATTGAATGTTATCGATGAGCCATTGATGACCAATCTTATCGAAACAGGCTTTGATATCTCCCTCAAGAACCCACTGACTAGAGCGCTTCATACACAAACATTTGAAGCACTGTGCAATTGCATCTGCTGCGCTTCGGTTAGGTCGAAAGCCATAGCTATTGAGGTCGGCTGCCGTTTCTGAAATAGGCTCCAAGGCGAGAAGATGAAGCGCTTGTTGCGCTCTGTCTATCATGCAGGGAATGCCTAAAGGTCTGAGTTTGCCGTTTTTCTTGGGGATGTAGATCCGCCTGAGCGGTTTGGCATGATAGCCTTTTCTGCTCAGTTGATTGACCGCCGCCATACACCGGACATCGGTGTTCCAGATGATGCCGTCGATTCCAGGTGTTTTGCTGCCTTTGTTTTGAGAAACTCTTTTAACTGCAAGCAATTTTGCTGATTTAGAGTGAGTTAATATCCACTGCAACGCTTTCGCCTTACCGTGTTTACCTTCTCGGGTTGCTTTTGCAATGCGCATTTGAAGCTTTAATACATGTTGCTTAACCGCTTTCCAGTTAATGGATTGCCATTGAGCGCTGTTAGGAGATGCACTAACTTCGATTGAAGCCATCATTTGCGTTTCTCCTTGAATAAAGTTCTTCAAATCATCTTGCAACGGGAGACCAGCTAGAAGTCAGCTCGCTTTCGCGCCAGATAACAACCTGTATCCGCATCATTACAACACGGCTTTCGCTTTTTCCAGCCTCCTTTACCTACATCACTATCAGTAGCCTTCGCAGGCCACTTTCCCCAAAGGGAGCAATACAGGCTTACCCTGTTCCGTATGTCGCGCAACGTCAGGTTAGATGCCCACTATAGTGCGGAGAGTTATTTGATCACGAAAGAGCACTGTCCAATCTCTTTCCAACTCTCGTGCCTTTTGGCCACAGCGTATTAACCACTTCCGCTGTTTCTCATATAACGCACCTTACATGGATTCACATACGTTCATCATACTGACACCCTAGCACTTACCCGATTGTGGTTATCAGGAAGAACGTCCTCTCACGATTCAGTTCCCATTTGACATAAGCCAAATATCGTTACATTGTCAGACTCGCTACTTTATTCAGAGTCTTAGGGTCATCTGGTGATACAGATGGTTCACTCTTACCGTGGTGAACA
Source organism: Shewanella piezotolerans WP3 (assembly GCF_000014885.1). NCBI lineage: Bacteria > Pseudomonadati > Pseudomonadota > Gammaproteobacteria > Alteromonadales > Shewanellaceae > Shewanella > Shewanella piezotolerans. The sequence goes on along the minus strand of NC_011566.1, from coordinate 3,629,712 downwards.
ACGCTTCATACGACTTCAGGTCGCACGGACATAAATGAGCTAGAAAATCAGCTCTAGCTCATGAGTTTTTGATTAGACAAAGTATGGCAATTTCTCTAATTAGCTCCGACCCCTATACCCTTTATCCAGAGTTAGGCTGCGTCTAACAACTAAAGTCGTGGTTATGCCACATATCAAGCTTCGCTTGCCCAAGGTCGTGGCGCTTCGCCCATTCTTACAACAAAGAGTCGAGCCAAGGGGCAAAGCGCTTGCGCCCGCTCTTGATTTCACATGAGTACCCCCTCAGCGCCCCAAACGAAGTTGTCTTCCTCATACTTATTCGAAATAGCCTAACGCTTCCGATGGGACATCCTGTCCCGCGAAAGCTATGCCCAACTCTGATAGGCAGGATGCCTGAATGTCTTGAAGTGCATGGATGCATGAGAAAGACCGTGTGGGCATTACGGCTATTTCTTCAACGTAATTCGGCAACTCCGATGGGGAGTGGGTGTATTAGGTGAGTCTGTAATGGCTGTTAGTCGCTAGGTATTTGCCCAACGGGCAAGCTCATTAATGGACAGGAATGCCTTAGCACAAAGAGTTTAAAGGTCAGTATAAGGGTTCAGAAAATATATGGTAATTCAGCTGTATTGAGCTTTAGCAAGTCGCCGTGAATATACCCCTATAGGCTCTGCTAAATCATCCATGATTTAGAAGCTTGCACAGCCCAACTCAGATGAATCACTGGCTGTTCCTTGAGCCTGACTCGTTAATGGACAAGAGCCTGCTAGAGTTAAAGCGCTTGGGGTGTTGAGTTTCATTAGGGGAAAGTATGGCAAACGGGTATGCGGTAACGAATGATATGGACTCCCCTTACCAATTGGCCACTATGTGCCATATTGAAAGTGCAAACATTCAATCAAGGAGAGTCCATATGTCCTTAATTAAAGCAATTGGCATCGATTTAGCCAAATTAGTTTTTAGTATTCATGGTGTTGACGAATACGGTAAAACTAAACTAAACTAAAGCAAACAGTTAAAAGAAACAAGCTGTTAGAAAAAATCGCTAACATTCCACCCTGTATTATCGGGATGGAAGCTTGCTCTGGCGCTCACTACTGGGCAAGAGAGTTTACAAAATACGGCCACGACGTACGTATCATGGCATCTAAATTCGTTATTCCTTATCGCCAAAGTGAAAAGAATGACGCCAATGATGCTGAAGCCATTTGTGAGGCAGTGACTAGACCAAAAACACGCTTTGTTTGTATTAAAAGCGAAGAGCAACAAGCCGTTTTATGCCTACACCGCATTCGACAAGGCCAAATCAAAGACCGTACGGCGATGATAAACCGATTACGTGGCTTACTATCCGAGTTTGGTATTATTATGCCTAAAGGTCGTTATCCTGCTCAAAAGCATATTGTTGAAATTCTCGAGGATGCTGAGAACGGTTTGCCTGATTTAGCCCGCGAACTACTCCATGATTTATGGCTGAGCATAAAACAACAAAACCAAGACATATTAAGGTCTGACCGAAAGCTCTATGCCCTTGCTAACCAGATGAAAGACGCTAAGCGGTTAATGACCATACCAGGTATTGGCGAAGTTACCGCAACAGCAGTAGTCGCGACAGTCAGTGATGCAAAACACTTCTCAACTAGCCGCCAATTTGCAGCTTGGATAGGTTTGGTGCCGAAGCAGTATTCCACTGGCGGAAAGCCAACACTAGGTCGAATAAGTAAACGCGGTGAGAAGCATATCCGCACCTCGCTAATCCATGGTGCTCGCGCTGTCATCGCAAACTGTGCCAATAAAATAGATAGAACTAGTTTATGGATTAAAGCCCTTATCGAGCGAAGAGGTTTCAAAAGAGCTGTCATTGCTTTGGCAGCTAAAAATGCACGGCTAATTTGGTCATTATTGCAATCAGGACAAGAGTACCAAGTTAACTATGTAAAAACGTAAAAAGGATTAACCCAAACGGTTAACCCCACCGAGTCGACGCATTAGCAATTGACGATAACACGGTCAGACCGAGAGCGATAGAATCTGGTTAGTTGGGAAGTACATCTTTCTTGAAAGAGAAAGTAATACTGTTTAACGAATGAGATCTTTGCTCAAGCGCAAATCATCAGGGCGATAGCCAAAAGCTGTTTAGGCAGCAAGCTAATCAAACGCCGAATGTAGAGCTGCTGTCAGATCCACTGTTGTTGTGTGATTACTATTGCTTGACAAAGGGGAGTCCATGTAGCCTTACTAAGCGGCGCGAAATTGTTGGCTAAAATTGCGAGGAACGAAGCTAGCCAACTGTTTAGCGTCCGTTTAAGTAACTTGTTATATTTTTTTACACTCTGTAATTTCGTTGGTTTCACTATTAATTTGAACCCAACGGTTTTCATCAATGAACTTAGTAATAGTTGACGCTGTATCAGCTAACATAGCTTTTCTCAGACTTTCTTCTGCACCCGTAAGGAAACCAGTCTCATCTTTAATAATTGCTATTTCAATTGAGTCTATTTGCTCTTTAACTATAAAAGACTCCACTTGAAAAGTACCTACAGTGTTAGATTCTAAAATGGATTCTAATCCACCTTTTTGAATAAAGGTTACCTTGCCATTATGCGTAAAGCTCATATCTTGTGTTCGATATTCAACAATGCTAACAAGCGCCATTTCACCATTTGCCTCAGGTGAACAATCCCACTTACCATTTATCTTCAATAAGTCATTTTCGAACGCAAAACTATTAAGACTAGATAACACAAATAAAACTAGAATTTTACGCATACGTTTCCTAAAAATATAACATTTGTATACATGCCTTGCGCGTTTATCAGGTTAGACCAGTCAAGGCGTATGCACTTAATTGTCTGATTTATAATCATTTACAACGATTAGTCCAAACACACCTTCTGGAAAAACGAGAATGCACACTTTGTTTGCCTCGTATCTCCTGCAAACCGAGCAAGCGCGTTTTTAGTTACCTGAATTTACTCTTCTTTTTATTTTAGCTCAATAGCAAACCGCGAACTGATTGCGCATAATTTGGTGGTTAACCACACAAAGCCAATAATACTGTATAAAAACACAAACACTGCTCTTTCCGACTGATGAGAAAAAGTATTACAAAGAGGTTATTGCTGTATTGGACTAATTGTTGGCGTAAACTAACTTTGGGGCATTTCCAAGTTAGCCCCAAAACGACTAGCTCTAATGAGTACACCAATTACTAGGTGTAGATACGGCTGAAGCCGTCGAAAACAGGGACGTTTTCGTTGAGCCTACACGGACGTACTAGCGGCGAGCTTCAGAAGTGTCTGCACATACCCCGCTGGAGGCGATTGATAGCTGCATAGCTTCAAGTTCAGACGGGCTAACCCATAGCAAGGATACAAAGATAATGTAACCAGCCTTCATTTGGAAGTTGACTCTCTTTGGCGCATCTCCGAGTTAGCAACCGAACACTTAGGGTCTGAAATAGACACCAAATACCAAGTATAGGTACGGCAGAGGCCGTCGAAAACATGGATGTTTTCGCTGACCTATATCGATTTACTAGAGGCGAGCCTTGGCAGTTTCTGCACATTCATGGAATGACGACACCTCAACATCCTGTCTAGCAGCTACACCCTTAACTGATGATTCGATCCAGCTATATACAAGGACCAATACCGCTGGCTATTTTCTAGCGGGGATTCACTGTTCTTCATATAAAACAAGCTGGTAAAAGTTAGTGGCAACTCGCGACAAAGCTAGTAATTTAGTTACCAAAGTCTGTATAATCCGCAACAAAATAAAACCTATCCTGTCAGCAAATTCATTTGAATTTACGACTAGAATAGATAGGGGATTCTCTGTGACCTGCGGAATAATACTTAAATGAATAATCAAACCGAGCTTTATGATATTGGCGTTGTAGGATTAGGCGTAATGGGCAAGAACCTTGCGCTTAATATCGCTGATAACCACTATAGAGTTGCTGCATTTGACCTCGATGCTGACAAGGTACAAGGTGTTGTTCGCCAAGAAGAATTAGAGCGTATTAAGTATCTAAATAATGTCGTCGATGCGCGTATCGATGGCTGTAATAATATTTCTGAAATGTTATCTAAATTAGAAAAGCCGCGTGTAGTACTATTGTCCGTGCCAGCGGGCGCGCCTGTTGATGGTGTGTGCCAGTCTCTTATCGAAGCGGGTATCGAAGCTGATGATATTGTTATCGATACGGGCAATAGTCTTTGGACTGATACGGTTGAACGCGAAAAGCGTTACGCCAGTGATTTCTTGTTCTTTAGCTGCGCCGTTTCTGGCGGTGAAGTCGGAGCTCGTTTTGGCCCTTCTTTGATGCCGAGTGGCAGTTTAACAGCTTGGAATCGCATTGAACCTATCTGGCAAGCGATTGCCGCTAAGGTTGATGCCAAAACAGGTTTGCCTATCGAGCGTTTTGAGCCCGCTAACCCAGTAAAAGAGGGCGAACCCTGTACCACTTATATTGGCCCTGCAGGCTCAGGACATTACGTAAAAATGGTACATAACGGTATCGAGTACGCCGATATGCAGCTTATTTGCGAAGCATACCAGTTGCTGCGTGATGGACTTGGTTACACGCCTGCTCAAGTAGGTGAAGTGTTTGAGCGTTGGAACGCAGGTTCGCTTAATAGCTACTTAATGGAAATTAGTGCTGATGTTTTGCAACAAGCCGATCCGTTAACCGGGGCGCCGCTTGTTGATATGATCCTTGATAAAGCGGGGCAAAAAGGCACGGGTCTTTGGACTGCGGTAAGCAGTTTACAAATTGGTTGCCCAGCTCCTACTATTGCCGAAGCGGTTTATGCACGTGCTGTCAGCACTCAAAAAGTTCAGAGGCAACAGTTGAGCCAACAGCTATCAGGCCCAAGTCACACCCCTGTAGCAAAATTTGCAGATGGCGATGAACAGGTCTTTATTGCCCAGCTAGAAAACGCCTTATATTGCGCCAAAGTCTGTAGTTATGCTCAAGGATTTCAATTGATGGCGATGCAAGCTAAAGAGCAAGGTTGGAAGCTAGACTTTGCTGAAATCGCTAAAATATGGCGCGCTGGTTGTATTATCCGTGCAACATTTTTGCAGTCAATTACTCAGGCTTACCAGCAAAACGCGGAGCTTGAGAATCTATTGATGGCTGAAACATTTGCCAAGGCATTATCAGAAAAACAGAATGATTGGCGCTTTGCGGTATCCGCAGCGGTGATGAACGGTATTCCTGCGCCATGCATCAGTTCGGCACTGGCTTATTACGATAGCTATCGCTGCGAACGTCTGCCAGCGAGCTTATTGCAAGGTCAACGTGACTTTTTTGGTGCGCATACTTTTGAGCGTACCGATAAGCCTGCTGGTGATAAGTATCACTTAAACTGGAGCAGTGAAGATCGCACACTCGATAAACTGTAGCTATATGTACTAAGTCTATGGTGCTAAGACCATGATGTGTGTGCATCATGGTTTTTTAATGTCTGGCTTTGGGGATTAATCTCGCAGCCAGCTACACATTGATGGATAACCCTCTTTAGTTTCTGGGGCGAGGCAAAGACCATAATAAACTAACATTGGATAGCCAAATCCTTGGCCTTGACTAAAGGTTTCGATGTAATTTTCTGAAGCCCCTTTATAGCCATCTTGGTGAAATAAAATCTGACTTGGAAGGCCAATAAATTGTAGTGCAGCCCAAGACCAGGCAATCGCAGCCATTTCGTCAGCTGGGGAATGACCTGCTGTGTATACATCACCTGATAGGGTGCCTCTAGCTGCAAACTCTGTTACTGCAATGTGGCCAGCCTCATGGAGTAAATCCCCTGGGTTTTTCATTTTATCTTTATCGAATATTAGCTTACCTTTATCAATCAAAATGCCAGGTAAAAAAGTCTTCTGCTCAATGTGAGCTTCTCTGGCTTCAATATCTATTTCTGCCAGAAAAGTTAATATTTTCTGTAACGTCGTTAGTTCATCCATGAATTTGTCTCTACGTCGCAAATATACGCATTGTGTTGTTTTGAATTATATTCCCCTTGCTTTAAAACTCAATAACGAAGGCATTGTGCTTGCCCAATTCGTTGTTGCGTTAGCTTGAGGAGGAGTAACTATTTATATGTTATACGCTTAAAATTGAATCGGCATCATGCCTCTGAATCAGTCATCATCTCGTAAAACGGGAATATATGCTTAATCGATTGATTATTTATCATAAAGCAGTATTTTAAATTTGGCTAATGTTCAACTGATGGACCTAAGCGGTAACTTCGACTGGCTGCTTGATAGCAAGATGTTCATCCTTGTTATTGAAAATATGAGCCTGTTCAAGAGCATCACGAGTCGATATCACATTGAAGTGAAAGTAGATTAAAAGGAGTTAAGTTAATGATGTCTATAGATGAAGTGAGCATACATGTCGGTGCTATTTTGAATTCTAACTCGGCTGAGATTGGCACAGTGAAGCAGAGTATAGACTCTTTAGCCCTTATTCTTTCGGAGGCGAGTAGGGTTGATGATCTTAAAGAGGATAATATTGCTTTTGGAGAGAGCCGTACCGTATGTGGATTAGCTGTCTCACCTACGGTTGCAGCAAAATGTGCGCAAGATCTACTTAGAACTCAGTTGTTTATCCAAGGGATAGAGCAAGCAATATTGGATAAAAGCTCTCATAGTAATGAAGTGAACATTCTATATGCGGGTACGGGACCTTTCGGACTGCTCATCTTACCGCTGCTCTGTTATTACAAAGTCATGAATAGCCCAATTAGGCTATCTCTTACTCTCATTGATATCCATAAGGTGTCAATTGATGGTATCACTAAAATAATCAAGGAATTTGAGTTACAGGATTATATCAGTGAAATTATCACTGCAGATGCGACGAATTTTTACCCTAAGGAAGGTGTAGAGTTCGATTTAATTGTGTCAGAGACAATGAAAAATGCTTTAAAAAAAGAACCACAGATTTTTATTTTTGCCCATCTACAGCAGTTTTTAAAGGCTGATGGTGTTCTGATCCCTGAATGCGTTCAGGTGTCGGCATGGTTGACCCATTTGGGGTGTGAAAGTGAGCAGCAGTTTACTGGATCTCAATTGTCTTTAACTGAAGCAGAACTTTCGCCTATATTGTTGGGAATCGTCTACGAGTTAAATAAACAGTCAGCACATACAATACAGCAGCAAGGCATTGACAGCTTGGCGTGTGAGTTGAGTATTCCTGACAGTGAAACTTGGTGCCGCGTTCTATACCCAGATTTTAAAATATCAACTGAAATAAAAATTTATAAACGCTTTGTCATCACTGAACGGCAATCAGATTTGACTATTCCAGAGGTCACAATCGAACATCAATTTGTGGCTGGCTCAAAAATATCATTCGATTATATAGAGGAGCCAGAGTGGCATTTTCGCTGGCAAACTGAACATATGCAGCTGTGCATAAGATTACCTGATTATAGTGAGGTTGGTGACAGGGGAATCGCTGGCATTAAAAGGATCTGGCATAAGGCCAAGTTGGACCTGAAGGGAGGTATAGAGCCCGCTGTTAAAAGCGAAGAGTGGCTCATTGATGTTGCGATAATGGATAGGTTGGGCTGTGGGATTGAAGAGTGGGTTAGCTTTGTCTATGCGAGTCAGACGTTCGCAGAGTTTGAGCTGTGGGTATGGCAAAGAATGAGCACAATTGAGCATGATAAAACGGATGGTGTAATGCTGGATGTATGCTCCAAATCAGGAGATAGCGTGCCTTTTGCGGCTGCAGATATCTTGTCAATGGAACAGCTACAGCAGTTTGATAGGCTAGGTTATCTCATCATCGAAAATGCTATTCCTCCCTCGCAGTGCGAGGCTACCTGCAGCGCAATATGGCAGTTTCTAAATAAGCGTCCCGATGAGGTCTTATCTTGGACTGATCCACACCCTCTGTGGCAGAAAACAATGGTACAGATGTTTGATCACCCTACCTTAACGGCGAATCGAAATACGTCAATCATCAGCCAAGTTTATCGACAGCTATATCGGTATTTTGGCATCGAAAGCCAGTTGTGTACAACGACGGATAGAGTAGGCTTTAATCCACCAGAAACCGAGTTATGGTCTTACCCTGGCCCTTTGTTGCATATTGATGTTAACCGTGCCAAAGCAAAGACTTTTGGCTTACAAGGAATACTGTACTTAACCGATACTCGACTCGAACAAGGAGCGTTCACCTGCGTTCCTGGTTACCATAAGAAGCTGACCGAAGTTGCTTCAGATAGTTTATTAATGTCAGCCGACGATGACCCTTATCATTTCCCAAATCTCCATGGAACCGCTATTGCCGCAAAGGCTGGTGATCTTATTATTTGGCATCATGCTTTGCCCCATGGAGGCAGTCCTAACAAGGCTGATTCTCCTCGGATTGTCCAATATCTAAACATGTATCCTGAGCAAGAGGGAGGTGATAGCGAATTAATCCGAACTTGAATACCCTTAATGTCGTAGATGGTCAAATGCATGGTCATACTTTAGGTTGATTTTGTCTTTGGTGGGGCGTCAGTTGTGCTTGTACGCTGTATTGGCTTGGTAGCCTGTAATAACTCAGTCGTCCAGAAGTAATAAAGCTGAACTGATGGCTAGTTATCAAGACTAAAGTATTACCTTTTTTTTGCTTAACATTGATAAAAACTATGTTAAAACAATCAAGTAGGTATCTATAATAGCGAGTGGAGTATGCGTAATGTTCACTGTGCCCATGAGCTAGAAGCGTATATCGCTAATTTTAGATTTGGTTCATTAAACGGAATTAATGATGGAAAAATTACATTTTAATAACGGTTTAGCGTTAGTTCCTTCGCGCTCAACTGATGCGCCGTTTATTGAAGCACTATTTCGCAGCACTCGCTCTTTTCTCCTCAATGCAAGTTCTGACACCGATTTTGTCGAATCGCTGGTTGAGCAACAACTATGTTGGCAAACCTCCGGTTATGGCCATCAATACCCCAATGCAATGACCTTTATTGTGCTGCTTCATAGTGAGCGGATTGGCAGAGCTGTGGTTGATTTTAGTGCGAATGTGGCTCATTTAGTTGATCTCATGTTTATCCCGCAAGCCCAAGGAAAGGGCTATGGTAAGTCCGTTATCAATGCGCTACAGCAAGCTGCTGCAAAAGTGAGTGTTCCGATGACATTAGTGGTTGATTTAAGTAATACGGCAGCAATCTCTATGTATCAAAATCTAGGCTTTACAGTCGAGTCGATAAAGTCGCCCTGTCAATTAATGGTTTGGTATCCAACAAACTAGCAATCTAACAATAAATCAAATAGGAGTTGGGGAATGAAGCCGTTTACTTTCGAGAATATTAAGTCATTAGTTGGTGAACAGTTTGTGATTAAAGATCAATTGGGGAATCAATTGCCCGTATCACTCACCCATATAACGGAATCTAAACGTGAGTCGACCACATCATTTAGCGCAATTTTTGAGTTTGTAGCGGGTGGTTTGTTAGAAGATGGTGGCTACTATGTCGAACACCCAAAAATTGAAAAAAGTTATCTCTGCCTTTCACTTAACTCGTCAACAGAGTTTGAAATTTTAGTTAGCTCACTAAAAGCATAAGGCTACAAGGTTAAATTTTACTCGCAGTAACAACCAAAACATTAACAGTTTTATAAGGATATATATTATGGCTGATCCGTTTATTGGAGAGATAAGAGCAGTTGGATTTTCTTTTGCGCCTAGAAATTGGGCTATTTGTAAAGGGCAGTTGATGGAGATCAGCCAGAATGCTTCTTTGTTCTCTCTCATTGGGAGTAATTATGGTGGCGATGGTCGAGTCACCTTTGGCATAGCCGATCTGCGTGGCCGAACAGTAACCGGACAAGGTCAGCCCCCAGGGCAAGCTAATAGGGTTATTGGTCAGTTAGGTGGACGCCAAAACATTACCTTGCAGTCAGCTCAACTTCCTCCCCACAATCACCCTCTTAATGCTAGCTCAAAAGAGGGTACTACCAGCGATCCGACTAATGCGGTGCTTGCAACAGGCAGCGGTAGTTCTAAGGTTACAGTGTCTATCCCAGCAGGTATCCCTGTTAGTGGGCAGATAGGTTCTGGCCCAGGAGCTAGCCCATTACAAAATGGACAGACCTCTGACTCCAAGACTGCCAGCGGTTCAGTGACAACTGAAATGTACACTGCAGCGAGTAGCTTGACGCCAATGTCTGCCAACAGCATTGGCAATACAGGTACTGGTGCATTTATAAGTGTAGAGCAACCCTACTTAACGCTTAACTATATTATGGCGTTAGATGGGATCTATCCGACCAGAAGCTAGGTTTATTTGTATTTTTGCTAGCCGCGCAGTAAAGCAAGATCCCATGGAGTGCTTTACTGCGAATAGGAAAAATTGGGAAGTATTGAAGTCGAAGTCTTTAATGTGGCCTATTTGAAGTTAGTAGCTTCGAGTTAATCGCTTCAAGTTAATCGCTTGAAGTGAAAGTTTTGATATCAATCGTTAACACATGGAAGTGCGTCCGTTATGAGTAAACTACTCCTGCCCGTTTTATCTTTAGTTAAGCAGTTAGTTGGTTCAGTGCTACTGTTATTATCATTTTTTAGTCTTTCAGCTAATGCTGCCACGAGTACCATCTTAGATACTGACCCTGTAGACGTTGGTCCAGTCAAATCGTTTAGTCTGAGTAGTGCCAACCATGGTAGCTTTGATTTTAAATGTACCGAAGATGCTGACAGTGTCTCGTTTGCTGCGTTAATGGATTGTGGCGGTGGGAATATTGCTGGTTTTTATGGAGCTAGTGAACATGAGCCCATTGCTGGAATTCTTGGTTTATCAGTCTATTCAAGTGATGCGCCGCGCGGAAACCCTGATGCGATTTGGTTGGTATTTAGACAGCAGGCTGGTCAGGAATTCGATTTTACGAGTTTTTCAGTCGCAGTCTTAAGGGATGAGAATAATCGACTAGAAGTTTTGGGGCTAAGAGACGATGCCATCGTTGCCAGAGTTGAATTTGCTATCAACCCTTCTACAATTGATGACGATCCAAGCGCTGCAGGTATAACGACGGTTACTCTTCCAAGTGACTTTGATAACGTTGATGAGGTCAGGATCCGCCATAAAGCGACACTCGCTCCAACTTACCCTGGCTTTTATGGACATCAATTTCATAATTTTGTGATAAATGATGGCCCAGCTGCTAACACCGCTCCGACTATTTCAGTTGATAACTCAACAGCAAGTTACACTGAGAATGCGGCTGCCACTCAGATAGATGTCGCTGCTACGCTGTCTGATGCCGACGGTGATGCCGACTGGGATGGTGGCTCGTTACAGGTTCAAATAACGGCAAACGCAGAAGCTGCTGACGAAATCAGCCTAAGTGATTTAGATGTTGACGGTATAGCCATCACTGTTTCTGGTACCAATATTCTTGCTAACGGTACAGATATTGCTGATGTAAGCGTATCTGGCGCTGTAGTAACAAATAACACACTCTTAACCATTACTTTCAATAGTGATGCCACCAATGCCAATGTGCAGGAAGTATTGCAGTCTTTGCGTTATCGAAATACCTCAGATAACCCTGGCACCAGTAATCGCACTATCACTTTCACCGCGACGGACTCTAATTCCGCCTCAGTAAATGATACTCGCACAGTTTCTGTTACTGCACAGAATGACGATCCGCTGCAAAATGGAGTATTACCCACAGAACTATCTGTAACTGAAGATATGATTAGTAATTTAGATCTAAGCGCAGTCAGTATTAGTGATGCGGATGCCGTTAATACGACATTAAAGTTAAGTGTGACAGGAGGAGCATTAACTGCAGCTGATGGTGCAGGCTATAGTCTCAATATTACAGGTTCTGGAAGTACAACGGTTTCTATCTTTGGTACTCCTGCAAGTATAAATAGCTATTTAGATACAGCCACAAATATTAAATTTCTAGGCACGGCTAATGCCAACGGTGATGGTGCAGGGGTATTAACGTTAGTTGGAAATGATGGCGGAAATACTGGCGATGGTGGCGGTGGGGATATTGCTTTTGGTTCGATCAACATTGATATCTCTGCTCAAAATGATGCGCCGTCCGATATTGGCCTAAGTGCAACTAGCATTAATCAAAGTGCGACAGGTACAGGAATTCAGGTTGGCGCGCTCAGTGCGGTAGATATCGATAGTAATAGCTTTACGTTTAGCTTGGTTGCTGACGGTGTATCTATTAATGGTAGTTGCGGCGCTGGTAACGATGCTAGTAACAACCTATTTCAAGTCACGGGTACCGCTTTTGAAACCCAATCGGTAATAGCGGCAGGTAGTTACAAAGTCTGTTTGCAAGTCAGTGATGGTGCGACCAATTACCAAAAGGCGTTTAGCATTATGGTAATGGATAATGGTGCGCCTGATGTCACGATCTCAGGCGCTAGTGGTAATATCAATGCGGCCTTTACGGCGACCTTCAGCTTTAGTGAAGCCGTGACAGGCTTTGTGATGAGTGATATCTCGGCGAGCAACGCCACGGTCACTAACTTCGCAGGCTCAGGTACAACTTATACGGCACTCATTACCCCAACAGTAGCTGGCAGTGTAACAGTCGATGTCGCCGCTGGTGTTGCAAAAGATGTCGCCGATAACGGCAATACTGCTGCAACGCAGCTGAGCGTGAGCTATGACGCCAGTCAGCCAAGCATTGCGATTAGTGGAGCCAGTGGCAATATCAATGCGGCCTTTACGGCAACCTTCAGCTTTAGTGAAGTTGTGACAGGCTTTGTGATGGGTGATATTTCGGCGAGCAATGCCACGGTCAGTAATTTCACTGGTTCAGGTACAACTTATACGGCTCTCATTACCCCAACAGCAGCAGGTAGTGTGACCGTCGATGTCGCCGCGGATGTGGCAAAGGATGTCGCGGATAACGGCAATACCGCTGCAACCCAACTGAACGTGACCTATGACGCCAGTCAGCCAAGCATCACTATTTCAGGTGCCAGCGGTAATATTAACGCGGCCTTTACGGCTACTTTCAGCTTTAGTGAAGTTGTGACAGGCTTTGTGATGACTGATATTTCGGCGAGCAACGCCACGGTCAGTAATTTCACTGGTTCAGGTACAACTTATACGGCTCTCATTACCCCAACGTCTGCAGGTAGTGTCACGGTTAATGTCGCTGCGGGTGTTGCAAAAGATGTCGCCGATAACGGCAATACTGCTGCAGCGCAGCTGAGCGTGAGCTATGATGCCAGTCAGCCAAGCATTGCGATTAGTGGTGCCAGCGGCAATATTAACGCGGCCTTTATGGCAACCTTCAGCTTTAGTGAAGTTGTGACAGGCTTTGTGATGACTGATATTTCGGCGAGCAATGCCACGGTGAGTAATTTCACTGGTTCAGGTACAACCTATAGCGCAACTATTACCCCAGCAGCAGCGGGCAGCGTGACGGTCGATGTCGCCGCGAATGTGGCAAAAGATGTCGCCGATAACGGCAATACAGCAGCAACGCAGCTGAGCGTGACCTATGACGCCAGTCAGCCAAGCATTGCGATTAGCGGTGCTAGCGGTAATATCAACGCGGCCTTTACGGCAACCTTCAGCTTTAGTGAAGCGGTGACAGGCTTTGTGATGGGCGATATTTCAGCCAACAACGCCACGGTCACTAACTTCACTGGCTCAGGTACAACCTATACGGCTCTCATTACCCCAACGTCTGCAGGTAGTATCACGGTTAATGTCGCTGCGGGTGTTGCAAAAGATGTCGCCGATAACGGCAATACCGCTGCAACGCAGCTGAGCGTGACCTTTGATGCAAGTCAGCCAAGCATTGCGATTAGTGGAGCCAGCGGCAATATCAACGCGGCCTTTACGGCAACCTTCAGCTTTAGTGAAGTTGTGACAGGCTTTGTGATGACTGATATTTCGGCGAGCAATGCCACGGTCAGTAATTTCACTGGTTCAGGTACAACCTATAGCGCAACTATTACCCCAGCAGCAGCGGGCAGCGTGACGGTCGATGTCGCCGCAGGTGTTGCAAAAGATGTCGCCGATAACGGCAATACCGCAGCAACGCAGCTGAGCGTAGCCTATGACGCCAGTCAGCCAAGCATTGCAATTAGTGGAGCCAGCGGCAATATCAACGCGGCCTTTACGGCAACCTTCAGCTTTAGTGAAGTTGTGACAGGCTTTGTGATGACTGATATTTCGGCGAGCAATGCCACGGTCAGTAATTTCACTGGTTCAGGTACAACCTATAGCGCAACTATTACCCCAGCAGCAGCGGGCAGCGTGACGGTCGATGTCGCCGCAGGTGTTGCAAAAGATGTCGCGGATAACGGCAATACAGCAGCAACCCAGCTGAGCGTGACCTTTGATGCAAGTCAGCCAAGCGTTGCGATTAGTGGAGCCAGCGGCAATATCAACGCGGCCTTTACGGCAACCTTCAGCTTTAGTGAAGCTGTGACAGGCTTTGTGATGGGCGATATTTCAGCCAGCAACGCAACGCTCTCGAACTTCAGTGGAAGTGGCGCTAGTTATAGCGCGCTGATCACACCATCGGCTGCAGGTAGTGTGACTGTCGATGTCGCCGCAGGTGTTGCAAAAGATGTCGCCGATAACGGCAATACCGCTGCAACGCAGCTGAGCGTGACCTTTGATGCTAGTCAGCCAAGCATTGCGATTAGTGGAGCCAGCGGCAATATCAATGCGGCCTTTACGGCAACCTTCAGCTTTAGTGAAGTTGTGACAGGCTTTGTGATGGGTGATATTTCGGCGAGCAATGCCACGGTCAGTAATTTCACTGGTTCAGGTACAACTTATACGGCTCTCATTACCCCAACAGCAGCAGGTAGTGTGACCGTCGATGTCGCCGCGGATGTGGCAAAAGATGTCGCCGATAACGGCAATACTGCAGCAACGCAGCTGAGTGTGACTTACGACGCTAGCCAGCCAAGCATCACTATTTCAGGTGCCAGCGGTAATATTAACGCAGCCTTTACGGCAACCTTCAGCTTTAGTGAAGTTGTGACAGGCTTTGTGATGGGTGATATTTCAGTTAGCAACGCCACGGTCACTAACTTCACTGGCTCAGGTACAACCTATACGGCTCTCATTACCCCAACGTCTGCAGGTAGTGTCACGGTTAATGTCGCTGCGGGTGTTGCAAAAGATGTCGCCGATAACGGCAATACTGTCGCAACGCAGCTGAGCGTGACCTTTGATGCTAGTCAGCCAAGCATTGCGATTAGTGGAGCTAGCGGTAATATTAACGCGGCCTTTACGGCTAGCTTTACTTTCAGTGAGTCTGTGACAGGGTTTACCAGCGCTGATATTTCAGTTAGCAACGCCAGCGTTTCAAATTTCACTGGCTCTGGCGCCAGTTATAGCGCGCTAATCACACCTACTGCAGCGGGCAGTGTGACCGTCGATGTCGCCGCGGACGTGGCAAAGGATGTCGCGGATAACGGCAATACTGCAGCAACGCAGCTGAGCGTGACCTTTGATGCAAGTCAGCCAAGCGTTGCGATTAGTGGAGCCAGCGGTAATATTAACGCGGCCTTTACCGCTAGCTTTACTTTCAGTGAGGCAGTGACAGGGTTCGATAGCGCTGACATCTCAATCAGTAACGCAACGCTCTCGAGCTTTAGCGGAAGTGGCGCCAGTTATAGTGCGCTGATCACACCTACTGCAGCAGGAAGTGTAACCGTTGATGTCGCCGCGGATGTGGCAAAAGATGTCGCGGATAACGGCAATACAGCAGCAACCCAACTGAGTGTGACCTATGACGCCAGTCAGCCTAGTGTCGCGATTAGTGGTGCCAGCGGCAATATTAACGCAGCCTTTACCGCTAGCTTTACTTTCAGTGAGGCTGTTACAGGGTTCGA
Organism: Shewanella piezotolerans WP3; assembly: GCF_000014885.1. Lineage (NCBI taxonomy): Bacteria > Pseudomonadati > Pseudomonadota > Gammaproteobacteria > Alteromonadales > Shewanellaceae > Shewanella > Shewanella piezotolerans. Next base: position 3,613,853 of record NC_011566.1, on the reverse strand, counting down.
TAGCGCTGACATCTCAATCAGTAACGCAACGCTCTCTAGCTTTAGCGGAAGTGGCGCCAGTTATAGCGCGCTGATCACCCCATCGGCTGCAGGTAGTGTGACCGTCGATGTCGCCGCGGATGTAGCAAAGGATGTCGCGGATAACGGTAATACTGCGGCAGCGCAACTGAGTGTGACCTATGATGGCAGTCAACCTAGTGTCGTTATTTCTGGTGCCAGCGGTAATATCAACGCGGCCTTTACGGCCACCTTCACCTTTAGTGAGTCAGTGACAGGGTTCGATAGCGCTGACATTTCAGTCAGCAATGCATCTGTCACTAACTTCGCAGGCTCAGGCACAACCTATACGGCACTCATTAGCCCAACCGCAGCAGGTAGCCTGACGGTTGATGTCGCCGCGGATGTAGCAGTGGACTCGGCAGATAACGGCAATACCGCCGCCGACGCGTTCAGCGTTATCTACGATGATACGCCGCCAACGGTAATTATTAACGGAGCTACGGGGGACATTAATAGTGCATTTACCGCTAATTTGATCTTTAGTGAGGAGGTCGAAGGCTTTGACCTCACAGGAGTTGAATTGACCAATGCCACTTTATCTCAGTGGAGCGGTGAGGGGCTAGGTTATAGCGTTCTAGTGACACCTATCGAACAAGGTGAGGTGTCACTATTAGTTAAAGAGAATGCTGCGGCCGATAAGAGTGGTCGATTGAGTCTATCCTCAGAGTTATTCAAAGTTAATTTTGATAGTGTTAAACCTGAAGTGACCTTATCGCTGCTGGCAATGGAAGAGCGTGAAGAGTTTGCCATAGATATGCTCTTTACTGAGCCTGTCATTGGCTTGACGTTAGAAGATTTTCAAATTGAGAATGGTATCGCATTAAGTTTAGTCGGAGAAAAGGATAAATATGTTCTCAAGGGCTCGGTAACATCTGTAGGGCAAGATGTCTTGGTGCAGGTTCCTGCCGATGTTGTCGAAGACAGTGCTGAAAACGGTAATTTGGAGTCAACTAACTGTGCCTACCCAACTAACAGCCCTGGTAGTGTACGCATTGATGGCTTTAAAGTTGTCGAGCAGACTATTACTGCGGTAATTGATGATGTTGATGGCATAACCGAACCCGCTGCGAGTTACCAATGGTTCAGTCATTTGAATGAACAAAGTAGCAGTATTGGTGGCGAAGATGATTTCTATGTACTGACGAGTGAGGAAGCAGGCAAAGCGATCTCCGTAATAGCAACTTATCTCGATGATGCGGGCAGAACTGAGACTGTCTCGTCAGAGCTCACGGCCATGGTGATGACTATTCCTGAGCACGCGCTTGCACTGATTAGTGATTTTGCGGATCTCGATGGTGACGCTGCTCAATTGCTTGCCCAAGTTTATCTCGATGCCGGAGTCAGTAATGCATCATTAGAGCAATTAGATAGCATATTGACTTTGCTCAATAATGCTGTGGCAAATTACCATGCAGCTGATATTGATGAGGTCGCGGAAATTGAAGCATTAATTGCACTTATCCTTCAGGGACAAGACAGTGATGGTGATGGTATACCTAACCTGGTTGAACGCGATATCGATACTGACGGCGATGGGATAGCTGATGCCAATGATACAGATTCAGACAATGATGGTATCAGTGATGCTGCTGAATTTTCTGTCTCCGTATTACTCGCTGCTGAGGCTAGTAACTCAAACTCCAAACCAAATGCTCAATCCAGCGCTAGTCCTGCTTTGGCTAACGCAGCCTTAACAAACGTAGGGGTTATTGATGGCGACGAAGATGGCATTATTGACTTTTTCGATGCCGATGTTGATGGAGATAACCAGATAGATGATGGGCGAGCCGACATTAACTTTGACGGTGTTGATGACAACTTAGCCTCATTAACGGCAGTAATCGATTTGTTGTCAGAATTTGACTTAGACCAAGATCTTAGCGCGAACCACCTCGATCTGGACTCAGACAATGACGGGGTTGCAGATGTAATTGAAGCAGGGCTTGAGGATGCCGATAGCAATGGGTTTAATGATGATCCTAGCAGCATGATTAATACTGTCGAAGCGCTTATCGATACCAATAGTGATACTAAGCCTGATTTTCTTCAGCTAAAAAGTAACGGGGAGGTGTTTGACTTAATCAACTTTGGTTTACCCCTTGAAATGGATGCAGATCAAGATGGACGATTAGACGATACTATCGATATGGATCATGATGGACTTATCGATATTGTAGATGGAGCGGTTGGCGCATTTGGTAGCTTGCCTGATCTTGATGGCGATGGATATGCTAACCATGCCGATGACGATGATGATGGCGATGGCATTCCTGACGTTGATGAGAACCCGCAACAAGCTTTTTATACAGGTTTTGATGCCGATGCTGATGGCATAGATGATGGGGTAGATCATGAAGTTAATGGTGTCATTTATGGTAGCGATAGTGATGGAAATGGAGTCAGGGATGATAGAGAAATGTTAGATACAGATAATGACGGTATAGCAGACCATTTAGATGTTGACTCTGACAATGACGGTACCAATGATGGCGAGGATATTAGTAATAATAATGGGCCTGATGGTAAGACTATTATTGGTGGCGGGGCGATGCACTTCGTCGCCCTTATAGTATTGCTTATGATTGCTATGGTGCGCCAAATAAGAGTTCGAGCAGTCAGTATTATACCTGTCTTCATGCTTGCCACATTGGCGTGTGTAGTGCCTGCTCATGCACAGTATTCGATTGGTGGGGGACTCGGTGCCGTCAACCTTGAGCCAACGCTTTACATCGACATTGATAAAGACAATGACTATGACCTATCTTACAATCTTGAGCTTGGGTATGGCTTCGATGATAGCTGGTGGCTTAAATTACGTGGCGTTGAGTTAGGTCAAGTTGATTTAAGTCAAAACGGCAGCCTTAATGCTGAGATTGATTATCGAGGTGTGGCATTATTTGGCCAATATCAAACCGCTATTTTTAGTGATTCAGGGTTAGAAGTGTATGGTTTAGCAGGCGTTAGTTGGTTAGAAACCAAAACCAGTGGACCTCTGAATATTGATGACAATAGCGACCAGCAGTTTGCCGCCGGTGCTGGGCTATATTATGGATTCAACCAAGATAACGGCTTAGCATTTGAATGGGTCTCTTATGCTGAAGATGTATGGGTTGTAGGGTTGCAGTTTACCAGCCGGTTTGGGCGTTAATCAGTAAGCTCGAGTCCTTGCCATTAAAGTCTTTACAGCGAATATCTTAAAAATAATGGCCGTTTTGCTTACACAAAACGGCCATGTTCTTGTCAAAAACATAAATGGAGCTGAGGTTAGTTAGCGATTTTTAGGTCAGCTTTTTCAGTGATGAGGTTCATATCAAAATCAAACTCATCGACACGGATAGCACGTTCACGTTTAAGGTTATAGTCCTGTAACTGCTTGTGTTCACCATCATTGATCACCTTGGCTTCAAGAGCTGCATCTAAAGTGAGTGCAAATCTAACTCCTGGTTTAAAGGTACGTGCTCTTATTGCCTTCTTCACTTTAGCAAGCAGTGGTAAACATTCCATTTTAGCTAGGTAGGCTTGCTCGTTGATATAGTTACCGTCGCCAGCCACTGGCTTAACAAGATGGGTGAGGTGCTTCTTAAACTCAGAGTTTAGTTGGGCTTGCTCGGCTAACTCACGAACTAAGTCATCGTTGATCTTTGTCATCTTAGGTGAATAAGTTACTGTGATTAAACGCATAAACTTAACTGTGGCTGAAGATGGGAAATTATCCAAGAAGTCTAATAGTGCCTTTTCAGCTTGGCACAATGACCAGCGAGTTGCGTAATGGAAATATGGCGCAGCCTCTACTCTTTCGCTTGCTGGTAGCTTTTGCTCATAGTAACGGATTGATGCCATTGCTGCGTACAGATAGCTCATTACATCACCAAGACGTGCTGATAGCATCTCAGCTTGCTTGAGCTTGCCACCTAGCACTAACAGTGAGAAATCGGCATAGACTGCTAACTTCGATGCTAGCTTATGAACCGACTGCTCATATGGTTTCACCTCTGAAAGTGTTGAACTTGCAGCTGCGCTGAATGGCAGTAATCCAAGTTTAAAGGCACGTAAACTATTACCCACGCTATAACCTATCGTTTTACGTAAAATGCCGTTGAATACTCTATCTGCACCTTTGTCATTAGAGTGAATAGACTCAACCATGTTTTGTAAATACGGGTGGCAACGCATCACGCCTTGACCAAAGATCATCAGGTTACGGGTGAGAATATTCGCCCCTTCGACTGTGATAGCAATTGGTTGTGCAACATAGCCAGAGGCTAAAGTGTTTTGAGGACCATTTTGAATCGCTTTACCAGCTTGAATGTCCATTGCAGAGTCAAGAATGTCACGACCCAGTTCGGTCATATGGTATTTGGCAATTGCGGTGACAACTGATGGCTTTAAGCCAAGACCCAAGCCTTCAGTGGTCAGTACTCGCATCGCTTCTTGCAAATAAGTTTTACCTGCAATGTCAGCAAGCTTTTCTTGAATACCTTCGAACTTACCAATTGATAGACCAAATTGCTCACGCACTGCCGCATATTCAGCCGATGATTTAAATGAACATTGGCTAACAGACACACCTAAAGCTGGCAGTGAAATACCGCGACCTGCACCTAGGCAGGCTACAAGCATTGCCCAGCCACGACCAATATTTTTCTGGCCACCAATAATAAAGTCCATTGGGATAAAGACATTCTCACCACGGGTAGTACCGTTGTAAAAACGAATGCCCATTGGATCATGACGATTACCTAGTTCGACACCTGGATGTGCTCTTGGGATTAAGGCACATGTGATGCCTAAGCTCTCTTTACCGCCAAGCAGGCCATTTGGATCTTCAACTTTAAAGGCCAGACCAAGTACACTCGCAATTGGAGCAAGGGTGATGTAACGCTTGTCCCAAGTCACGCTTAAACCTAACACCTGCTCACCTTCATATTCGCCCATTGTCACGGTGCCAATATCAGGAATTCCGCCAGCATCCGAACCCGCCTCTGGGCTGGTTAATGCAAAACAAGGGATCTCTTGACCGTTAGCTAGACGCGGTAACCAGTAATCTTGCTGAGCTGAAGTGCCGTAATGCATCAATAGCTCACCCGGACCGAGTGAGTTTGGCACCATAACCGTCACGGCTACCGCTGAGCTTTTTGCTGCGATAGTTGCAACAATGGTTGAGTTTGCATATGGACTAAACTCTAGGCCGCCAAATGACTTTGGAATGATAAGAGAGAAGAATTTATTTTCTTTCAAAAAGTTGAGAATATTCTCTGGCAGATGTTTACTGCGCTGGATTTCAAAATCATCAACCATCTCAATTAATGTCTGTACTGGGCCGTCGAGAAAGGCTTGTTCATCTGCTGATAATGTTGCTACAGGAATATCGCGTAGGGCGGCAAAGTCAGGCACGCCTTGGTAAATTGAACCTTCTAACCACACATCGCCAGCGTCGAGTGCTTCTTGTTCTGTAGTAGAAATGCTCGGTAATACTTTTTTTAGTTTAGTTCTAATGCTCATTTTCGATGCTCGTCCGACCAGAAGTATGGCTCACATTACGTCACAAATTGAGCGGCAGATCAAATTTTCAAACGATAAATTTAAACGGTTGTTTAGATTTTTGTCTGGCAATGAATATTAACTATAAAAATTTCATAAGCTTACGCCTGTACTCTGAAATTAAATTATTTTTAGTCTTTTGAATTAATTGGTGAAAATTTGCGTTTTTTAATGAGAAAACAATCAAAGTAATGATGCTTATTGCTAAATTAGACTTTATAGGTGCAGGTGTTTTTCGCTTGATTTCAGAGGTAGATATATTGCAATGCAAGCTAATTCTCTACTGAGAAAATTAGCTTGCAGCGGGGTTATTCACTTAGCTCTTTAGTCAGGATCTCAACGATGGTTTCAGGATTAAGACTATTGGCAATAAAGCAGTTTGCATGAGATTTTTGATGAATTTTAGCTATCACGTCTTCACTTACTTCAACACCTTCGGCAAAGGTTATTTGTGGCTGTAAAGTGATTCTATTGACAAATAGCTTACCTTGCTCATTTTTACCAAGCTCAGCTTCTGCATGGTCATAATAGCTAACTACGGGCAGGCGTTTCAGGTGAGCGATGGTTAAAAATGTCAGCATATGACAGGAAGATAATGCAGCTAATAAGCTCTCTTCTGGATTAACAAAAGCACTATTACCACTATATTCTGGCGCAGATGATGCGTTAACTTGTTGGCCGCTGCCAAATACAATGTTGTGATCGCGACAAAAACCAGCGGGCTCTTTAGCCGACGTTACTGATGCCATCCAGCTAATATCAATATTAAAACTCATGTTGTTTACTCGCTGTCAAAAGAGTGAAAGTAACTTCTTGTTTATTGTGGGTCAACTTAACGACGGCTAAGCTGAATGTAATTGATAGCGTTAAGCTAGTGTATTGCTTTTTCGACTGCTGCCTGGGCCATAACCAAAGTAGCGTTTAAAGGCTTTTGCAAAAGATACATCGGTTTGATAACCAACATCTAGCGCTGTTTTATAAACACTGTCACCTGCGCGCAGCTGCTTTTTTGCTTGTGACAGGCGTAGTCGAGTTAAATACTCAAGTGGGGTCAGCTCAAGATAGGATTTAAAATAACTGGCAAAGCTTGCCCGTGAATAGCCTCCTATTTCGGCCATAGTATTTACGGTCCAGTGATGAGCTAAGTCGGTATTAATAGCATGTAGTACTTTATTCATTTTTGGATCTTGTAACGCTTTGAACAAGCCGATATTAGTCTGCTCATCTAAGGATAGTTTTCTTATTAGGTTTAAGAAAAAGACTTCACTTAAACGCGATAAAATCACCTCGTTGGCCAATAATCCCAGCTTAGCTTCTTCGATAAGGCTTTGGACTATGCCTGCTAGTGCGCCTTGCTGCTGATGTTTATGGAGCACCATACATGTCGGCAATTGACAAATAAGCGGGTGGCTTTTGTCTTCACTAAAATCAAAGTAACCACATATCAAGCCAGTTTGATTGGCTGACTTGTGAGCCATTGGGTAGGCGATAAAGCTATTGATGCTAGCGGCTGTTTCTGCATCATCACTGCTGCTGATTATGTGGGGGGCGTCGTGTGGAAAAACGACTAAGTCACCAGCGTTTAATTCAAGGGCTTTAATATCATCACAATATAGATACGCTTGACCTTGGCTAACTAAGTGGAAGCTCGCCAGTCCACTGCCGGAGGTATCCGTGCTCCATGTATTGCAAAGTAAGGAGCGGTGGAAGATTGTCGCGTTAAGGTGAAAATTGGCAAGTAATTTATTGATGTCAGTCATTGATAACCATTTTTTGTCAGTTAAAAGCCAAAAGCTTGTCATTATCTTTTTTAGAGAGTGAATTTAATAAGATTAGACGATCGGGCATAAAGCGCAGAGCTTGAGGCATACTCTCTTTTTCTCTACCTCGCTATGCTGGTGTTGTTAGTTCAAACACATCATTAAGGAATAGAAAATGAAAAAATTCATCACTCAAATAATGCTAATGACAGCACTGGTATTTAGCTTTGCAACGTCAGCAGCAACACCAACTCAAAATGCCGACGGTGTGGTAGAAATTTACTTAGAGCAACACGGTGGTTACTTCAGTGCCAAAGACACACTAGCGTCATTAAAACCGGGAAAGTACCAGTTTATTATTACCAATAAGGCTGGCAAGTTAGTCGGTTTCCAGCTACAAAACTTTACCACTCATGAAGCGTTAGATATGTTTCCAATTGAACCCGGAAAAACACTTCGCAGTGATGTTGTTGAAGTCACTGCTGAGGGCGTTCGTTTTAGATGCCCGATCAACCCAACACCATGGTATGACATGGATGTGATTAAGGCTGGGTAAGTCTCTGTCTAGGCCGATTGGTATAATAGACCGTGCAAACGCAAGATTAATTGCGAAGTGTATAGGTAGTATTTTAGAGAATAAAAAAGCCGCTATAGCGGCTTTCTTTATTGATAGGGGAGATATGCTTAGCTATAGACATTGATAGTTTGGGTTGTTTCAACGTAGGTTTGCATAACAGCCTGCTGTTGTTGCTGTGCTTTGTTGTTAACTACAGCTTCTCGAGCATCATCATTATTAGATAAGTAATAAGCTGATGCTGGCGTTAGGCTACTGTTTCCAGTGGCTACGCCAGCGATATCGGCATAAAGCTGGTACTGTGCCTTAGCTTTTTTGTACTCAACATAATCCTCTACCTTTTCGCCTTCATTAGGCAACTTGGGTTCTACAGGCAAAATCTCTGCTTCATGGGTTGAGGCGACTGTGTTTGTAGCTGAACTGTCTTTTGCTGCCATTGTCATAGCGTTGGCGGAAAGGGTGACGGTATCGGGTTGTGCCGCTTGAGTGAGAGGTGTGCCTGAGCTTGACTGTGTATTTTGTTGAGCGTTTTTTTGCGTACTTATTTCCGCGCTTTGACTCGGAGACTGAGTAACAGTTTGGGTAAGGGGCTGTGATACTTGCATATAACCTCAGTCATCAGAAAATAGTTTAGTAGTCAGTATTTTAAGTGATTGAAACTGAATGTGAACTGAATCAGCTGTAAACAGGTATTTTTACTAGATTTTTGTGAGCTCAGTTTAGGGGCTGTTGACTTTTCACGGTTGTTTTAGCCAAGAAGCGCGACCCTTCGGATTCGTTTCAATGCTTTTATTCTTTAATGACAGCATGCGTTACGAGCTTTTCACCTATCCGGCTAAGCAGCATCGCTCAAGCCTTGTACTAAAATAACTATTTCTTACGGTAAGTAATCGAACAACAACTAAGCTCGAAAGATCGACAACCCTCAGTGTTTACCGCTTAAAGCTAAGGCGTCTGAGAGGGAGGCGTAAGACTGATGCTGGTGGTGGGTATAGTCCCTCGTTAACAAGTATGCCCAGCGAGAATACTTGCTGGGCATGTCAGAACAATCCTAGACCTATAGTGTCAACTTTAAGGACAGTGGCAGCTTATTGTGATGGGGGAATTAAAAGCAGTAACGAACTGATTATTGCACTTAATCCCATAGCATACGGCATAAACTTAGCCCGGTAGCTTAAAGTTATCACCACCAGTAATCCAGCAACGGCTAATAGACCAAAATAGATGATACTGCCGTATGCAAAACCTTGCTGCAACGTGCAGCCCCAATAGGTTAACGCTAGTCCAAACCAACCTGCAGTTGATAAAACTCTACAGCGCTTTTCACTCGGGGCATAGCCTAAGGCTTCTCTATGATGAGAGAACATAGCCAGAGCTAATAGACTAAATGCGATGTAAGTGAATCCTAGTAAGCTCAACATAGCCGTTATGCCTCTTTATTCATTGCAGAACTGCCTAGGGGTAAACCTGTTCTTGGAGCATCATGCTGTCGTTTTGCAGGCTGCTTGTGGCGTTGAGAAAGCTTGCTACGAGCAAATAATAGGCTTAATCCGATTATGCTGCAGATGATGTCAAATCCTGCCAGCGACCACTGTCCTTGACTCATATTGCTTAACAAGTTGCTATCTGAGGTTAAGGCATTGAGCACTGGAATCGCTATTAAGCTCAGTCCTGATAGTGCTAATACAGCGCGCCAAACGGATAATGTGCGCTTAAAGCAAGCGATGACACCAAGCGTTACCAGTACCAAGAAAAAGCTATTGGCTTCCCATTGCGCGCGATTGACCATATCAAGAGGAAGCAGTCTATTGGCATAGAAAAAAGCACTCGCAGCCAGTGGCAAACCGGCGATAAAGGTGAGGTTTAATCCCTCAACTAACCGCAGCCCTAAAGTAGTTTTGTTGCCTTGCTTTAACTGTTTTTGTTGCTTTTGGCGAATTTTATTGGCCCACAATAGCGTGCCGGTGGCAATCATGGCGCAGCCCAAGATCCCTGAGACAAAGAACAATAGCCTCAAAGCGGGAGCAGAAAAACGGCCAGTGTGCAGTGCGATTAAGGTGTCATGGGTGTTTTGGGCACCAGAATCAGGCTCTACGCCGCTATTCATCAATTTGCCATCTACAGCATTAAAAACAATAGCGGTTCTTCTGTCAGTGACCGTTTCACCGGTATCTTTGTATACGTTAACTCTGCTGTTTCGGTCACCAGGATTGTTAATAACCACTTGTCTAATAGGTGTGTCACCAAGTATTTCATGGATTTGCGGCAGCAAAGAGGTTAGTTGCACCGTATCTGCTGTTTCGCCAATCGGTTTAACCTGTACTCGACTTGGTCTTAACTCCTTACTGAACGTTTTAGAGTCACCGTCGTAGGCAGTGATGACGGCCCACGGCATATACATTGCCATAAGAGTCACAAGCCCGGTATAGGTGATCATTAGGTGATAGGGGAGAGCTAGCACCGAGCTAACGTTATGGGCGTCAAGCCACGAGCGACTGCCTTTGTTGCGTCTAAAGCTAAAGAAATCTTTAAAAATGCGCTTGTGAATCACAATACCGCTGATTAAAGCAATCAACATAAACATGGTACAGAAACCGACAATCCAGCGAGCAATTTTGGCTGGCATATAGTGCAGGTCAAAATGCAATCGATAGAAAAAGTTACCGCCCTTTGTTTGGCGAACATCGGTGATAAGTTGCTCTTGATCCTTTTGCACCACATGTTCAATAAATTTACCGCGACGTTGACCCGCTTCCGGTTGCGTTTGCCAGCTATAGCTTAGATAGGGTTTGCGGTCTGTAGGAAAGCTAATACGCCAATCTCGAGCTCCCTCTGCATGTTGAGATAGGTATTGTTGAGCCTTGTCTAATTCAGGCTCGATGAGGCTCGCATCATAACTTTGGATAACATTTTTATGCAGTTCAGGTTTAGTCCAAAGACTAATATCGTGCCGATAGTAGCTCAACGTTCCTGCAAAGAAAATTAATAGCAATACCCAACAGACAAGTAAACCAACCCAAGTGTGCAGCCAAGTCATGCTGCGAAAAAAGTTCTCTTTCATGGTTAGCCTATCAACTTAATCAATAGATAAAAAACGCCACTCAAGCTGAGCAGATCTCGCCATGCTACCAAATGACTTTTTACGCTGAATACCCAGATGATTGCCGCGGTATAGATTGAAAAAGACAACATCATTGCGGTCAATGTGCTTTGAACTGGGGCGAGAGGAATAACAATAGCAAGCAGAGCAGACCCCGTTGCAGCCGTAAGGTAACCCGCAAATATAGCGGCAAGAGCACGAGAGGTGATATTAAACTTTTCAGAATTAAACAAAGGCTTAAAGTTAAAGGTTAGTGAGAACAAAATGAATGACATCCATATGTTAGACGTAAGTATTGAGAGTCTAAATTTATAAACTGGATGGCCATTCTATACTATTGGTCGCTATTGATAACCATTTTTATTCGCGTTTAGATGTAAAAGTTTAAAGCTTGCGATGTATGTCGCAAAAAATGACTGGCCACTAAAATCTATGCAAGAAGGTATTTGGCGTTATTGAATATTTAATTTAATAAAGTCAAAGCTTTAGGTGGTCACCCTCCATGTTGGTTGTTACTTAAATGTTATGAATACGTATGCAGCGTGTTGTGGTTAAAATTCAACCTTGGCTAGTATGGCTGTTAAAAATAAGCCTAATGTCAGCTTAGTCTGAGTCGTATATGTAGACATTGGGTCACTAAAAAAGTCGCAAGGCGAGGGGAAAACCAATGTCACACTTTAAACCCAGTGTTCTAACATTAGCGCTAGCTGCTGCAGGGGTGGGGGGCGCTTTTTTTGTTCAGCCCCTCCAAGCAGCAGAAGATAATAAAACGGAATCTACGGTTGTGGTTGCAGAAGTCAGCAAACCTGCAACTAAGAGTCAAACTGATGCAGATGAACCAGAAATTGAACGCATTGAGGTGACGGGGTATAGCCGCAGTCTTATCGACTCACTTAACCAAAAGCGTTATGGCGATACGGTCTCAGAGCAGTTAAGTAGTGATGATTTAGGCTCGCTCCCCGATGTCTCTATGGCGGACGCCTTGACTCGCCTCCCCGGTATATCAGCAGTACGTACTGGCGGACAAGCTGCAGAAATTAATATACGTGGCATGTCGGGCGGGTTTGTATTTTCAACACTGAACGGCCGTGAGCAGGTCTCAACGAGTGGCAGTCGTAGTATTGAGTTTGACCAATACCCTTCAGAGCTAATTACATCAGCAGCCGTTTACAAATCACCTAAAGCTTCGTTAATTGAAGGCGGCGTTGCAGGTACCGTGGAGCTCGCCACCGCTAGCCCATTGGCAATTGATAAGCAGCATAGTTTTGTTGCTAACGTACGCGGCATGTACAACGACCGCGCCAGCGAGGTTTATGGCGCCGAGGACTATGGGCACCGCCTGAGTTTTTCTTATCAAGGCAAGTATTTTGACGACACCTTAGGTGTTGCTTTAGGGTACGCCCGATTAGAGCAACCCAGTGTAGCAACACAATTTATCGGTTTGGCTTATAACGACCTTAAGGATGTTGATGGGCTGGCTGATGATAGCAATGGCCCAGAAGGCACTGACTCTGCTAAAGAGTACATCAGCGAAGGTTTTGAAGTGCAGCATTTAGGCGGTGTTGAGACCCGAAATGGCTATATGGGCGCAATAGAGTGGGCGCCTAATGATACGTTTACCCTGAAAGCTGACGCTTTTGTTTCACGTTTTGATAGCGAAGCATTTGCTCGAGGCTACCGAGTCAAACTGGGAGGCCCGAACGCGGCGGTAGCTAATCCTGTGCTGGATGGAAATGCTGTCATCGGTGGTAACTTTAACCGCACTTCGCAAAGCTATACTCGCGTTGAAATCGTCAACGATGATAACCAAGATTATGATGAAGTTGACAGCTTTGGCATAAACGGAACCTGGCAGGCTACCGACAGCTTCAGTGTTTCCGCCGACGTCTCTTACTCTGCGGCAAAAAGTGATTTTAGAAATGGTTTGTTGTGGGCTAATGTCGCTGAAGATGCAACATTAGGCACGCCAATTTTCGATGAAAATGTAGCGATTAATTACCAATTAAACGGCTTAGACCTGCCTAACGTTGGCTTTAATCAAGCTGAAGCTTTTTCTGATCTCGATAAGGTGATGGTAAGTAAGTATGGCATCTACCCTTTTGTAAATGAGGATGAAGTTAAAGCCTATCGATTAGATTTTAAATACGAACTAGATAACGATTACATTGCCTCCATTGAGTTTGGCGCCCGCTACTCAGATAGAACTTACTCCAACGATCGTTCTGTATTTGAATACGGCAACGATGGCGCCTTTTCAGCAACTGAGCCGCCATTACGCTTAACTGATGACATGACGACAGTGGTTGATTGGGAGGGAGACTTTAACTATTTCCCGTCATATTTAGCGATTGATTTAGATAAAGCGCTTGCAGCTTGGTTCCCTGAGGGGACGCCACAACCAGTACAAACTTGGGGTAACGCTGATGGAGTTGATGATGCTAAAGGCTATACCAGCAATTACTCATGGTCTGTACTGCAAAGTGGCGAAGTATACGAAAAAATCTTAGCTGCTTATGTGATGGTTAACTTTGACATGGAGCTTGGCGAGCTACCTATTACCGGTAACTTGGGTTTGCGTCGTGTTGATACTGACCAGTCAGCGACCCTGCTAGAGAACGTGAAAGGCGACCCTAGCTTAGGTGCTCAATATATTGTTGATGGTGTTGGTATTGTGAACAATTATTATGCGCCGACCATTAAAGGTATTGAATACACGGATTATCTACCATCACTGAACCTTAATTTTAAGGTGACGAATGACTCTCAAATCCGGTTTGCTGCGGCGAAAGTAATGTCTCGTCCACCGATCAACCGCTTAGCGGGTGATGCTAGTGCCAATGTGAGCGATGACGGCGTGATCAATGGTTCGAGTGAAAACAATCCGTTTCTCAAGCCGTTCTATGCTGATCAATATGATATCTCTTATGAATACTACCTACCAGATGGCGCCATTGTCGCAGCATTGTTCTATAAAGATATCGACTCATTCATTGAAAAGTTAGCCATCGACAATTTTGACTTTGCTGGTAACGGTTTTAACGTGCCTGATAGCATTGAAGATCCGGTTAGTGGTGAGCAGATTGAAACCACAAATGGCATTTACACCACAGCGGTTAACAACAATAAGGGCGGTTATATACGCGGTTTGGAACTGGCATATACCCAAGTCTTTACTGCACTACCTGATGGCTTAAACGGTCTTGGACTGAACTTAAGCTACTCCTACACAGAAAGTGAAGTTGAAACGACCACAACGCTTGGCGGCGATGAGCAAACGCAATCGCTGCCGGGCTTATCAAACAATGTTGCCAGTGCAACACTGTTTTACTCCTATGAAGGCTTTGAAACACGTGTGAGTGCGCGCTATCGAGATGAGTTCGTTTCTGAGCAGGTTGCGATTAACAATCAGGTAGTAAATTTCGCCGCAGAAACCGTAGTGGATTATCAAGCCTCATATCAAGTCAATGACGCAGTAGGCGTGCTATTTCAAGTGAATAACCTCACCGACGAACCCACCAAAAGTTACTTTGGCAATGAAAGCCAAACCGGCACATTGCAGTACTTTGGCCGCGAGTTTTACTTGGGGATGACCTTCACGCTGTAGTGACAGTTGTAAAAAATTCAATCCAGGCAAGTCGTTGCATCAATCAGAAATAAAAAGACGCGGCTTGCTTAAATCAACGATTAAATAATTTAGGAGAAATCACTCATGTCGAGGATCTCTAATAATATCTCTCTTTTAGCGCTGACTATCAGTGCGTTGAGTTTAGCGGGTTGTGGCGGAGATTCGTCAGAACCTGGTAGCGTGTTACTGACTTGTAATGTACCTATGGTGCCGGATGCAGCTGGTACCAGTTGTGTCGCGCCCGAACCAATTAGTTGCCCAGCTCCAACGGTTCCTGATGAAAACAATGAGCAGTGTATTGTTGGCGCAGATCCCACTTTACCCGCGCCTGTTTTTACCCCCGCAGCCAATCAAGCCGTGGTGTATTACAACAATGTGCAAGACGCTGACAACAGCCCAAGTGACCCAACTTATGATGGTTACCGGTTGCACACTTGGAACAACGATACGTGTGACGCTTATGCTGCACCGTTTGATAGCTCCGATTGGGCTAATGGTCATCAGATTGATGGTATCGATCCCAATTACGGTGCCTACTGGATTGTGAATTTGAAAGAGGGTTATAGCGATTGCGGTAACTTCATCATTCATATTGGCACAGAAGGCTCGGGCAAGGCGCTTGGTGATGGCGACCTAAGCATGCCGTTGATGCAAGATGATGAAGCATTTGTGCGAATGAACTTTACCCTGCACGGGGAGCCTTCGGTTTTTGAATATCCAATATTAAGCTTAGGTGTACAACCGTTATCGATAACAGGAATGAGCGCACATTGGCTTGATGCTGACACACTCATTTGGGATCAAGATGATGCCGATATTAGTAGCTTTAAACTGCACTATGCTCAAAAAGCAGATATCAGCGTTGAAGCGGAACCAGACCGGATCCTCAATAGTGAGACTGTGGCCTTAACTGCAATGGAACTTAGCGACGCGCAAAAAGCACTGATCCCGCATATGGCACACTGGAAAGCCTATAGCACCAATTTAACAGCTGATGAAGCCAAAGCGATTGTCAAAGCGCAGTTGGTTGTCGCTGCCCATAATGGTGATGACGTGCCTGTGGCTGCGACCTATGTGCAGGCAGCGAAGGTGCTAGATGCACTTTACACGGCAGGAGAAAGCGATGCCGATGAAGCTAAACTAGGGCTCGACTATAGCGATGGCAGTGTAACCACTTCGGTATGGGCGCCAACGGCTCAAGCGTTAAAACTCAATATCTACAATGCAGATAAGAGCTTAAATCGTAGCGAAGAGATGAGTTTTGATGCGATGACGGGGATCTGGTCATTCAAAGGCGATATGAGTCTAGATAGACTATTTTACCGCTTTGAAGTAACGGTGTATCACCCTCTAACTAAACAACTAGAGACCGTTGAAGCAACTGACCCATATTCGCTTAATGTGTCAACGAATGGACGTTACAGCCAATTTGTTAATCTAAGCGATGATGACTTAAAGCCTGAAGGTTGGGACGATCATAGCGTAGCGACTATTAACAACCCTGAAGATGCGGTGATCTACGAAGGCCATGTACGTGACTTTAGTATTCGTGATGAAAGTACCTCTAAAGCTAACCGGGGTAAGTATTTAGCTTTTACTGAAGAGGGGACAGCGCCGGTTGAGCACCTTAAAAAGCTGGTGGCGAATGGTTTAACTCACTTCCACATGCTACCTGTAACTGACATTGCCAGTATTAACGAAGACAGTGCAGAGCGCATAGAGTTAACTGATACCTTGGGGATGTTGTGTGAAAAAATTGATAATGCAGCGGATGCCTGCAGCACTCAAGATATGGCTGCGACCATTGAGACTGTATTAGCAGACAGCCTACCAGGTTCAGCTGACGCACAGGCGATTGTTGAAGCTATGCGTGGCCTAGATGGCTTTAACTGGGGTTACGATCCACATCACTTTATCGCACCAGAAGGAAGTTACGCCAGCTCTAGCGAAGGCACTGCCCGAGTATTAGAGCTCAGAGCGATGAACAAAGCGCTGCATGACATGGGGCTAAGAGTGGTGCTTGATGTGGTTTATAACCATACCAGCTCATCGGGTCTTTGGGACAACTCTGTGCTCGACAAGCTCGTGCCGGGTTATTACCACCGTTATAACGAAGAGTCTGGTGTTATTGAACGTTCAACTTGCTGTGAAAACACCGCGACCGAACACCGTATGATGGATAAATTTGTTAGTGACTCTATGGTGATTTTAGCTAAAGAGTACGGCTTTGACAGTTTTAGATTTGACGTGATGGGGCACATGCCTAAGCAGAGTATTCTCGATGCTCGCACAGCTGTGCAAGCGGTCGATGCTGATAACTACTTCTATGGTGAGGGGTGGAACTTCGGTGAAGTCGCTGATAACCGTTTGTTTGAGCAAGCCACACAAGCCAATATGGCGGGCAGTGAAGTGGGCACCTTTAACGACCGCATTCGTGAGAGTGTTCGCGGCGGTAACCTGTTTAAAGTTGAAGCATCAGATGATGCGCTGCGTGATCAAGATACCTTACGTCTGTCGATGGCCGGTAATCTCAAGAACTATATCCTCAAGGATTTTAACGGTAATTCGGCTAAAGGCAGCAGCTTTAGCTGGAATAGCCAACCAACGGCTTACACTCTAGATCCTGCCGACAGTATTAACTATGTCTCTAAACATGATAACGAAACACTGTGGGATAACCTGCAATATAAAAATCCTATTGGGATGAGCTTAGACGAGCGTGTGCGGGTGCAAAATATCGCCGCGACATTGCCGTTACTCAGTCAAGGGATCCCATTCCTACAAATGGGTGGAGACCTACTAAGATCGAAATCGATGGACAGAAACAGTTATGATTCAGGAGACTGGTTTAACTGGGTTGATTTCACTAAAAATAGCCATAACTGGAACGTTGGTTTACCTCGGAAACAGGATAATGAAGCTAAGTGGCAGGAGATAGCTGGGATTTCGGCCAATCCAAATGCGGCAGCATCAATGTCTGAAATTGAGATGGCTTCTAATGTCTTTAACGAGTTCCTAAGCATTCGCAGTCAGAGCCCGTTATTTAGACTGACAACAGAAGCTGAGATCATAGAGCGTGTTGGTTTTCATAACGTCGGTAAGCGTCAAACTCAAGGCGTGATTGTGATGAGTGTTGATGATGGCGCAGACTTAGCCGATTTAGACCCCGCCGTCGATGCGCTGGTTGTGATGGTAAACGCAAGTGCTAATGAAGTCAGTCATACTATACCTACTGCGGCGGGGTTTGAGCTCCACCCAACATTAACGTCGTCGGTTGACTCTACAGTGACTGGGGCAAGTTTTAGCGCCGGAGAGGGCGAAGGTAGCTTTACTGTCCCCGCTTATACCAGTGCCGTTTTTGTTAAGTTGCAGGGAGATGCTCAAGGTTCGGGTTTAGCAGCCAATGCAACCGTTGGCGCACCAGATGTTGTACCTTTTGGTAGCACCGAAGTCTTTGTTCGTGGTGGTATGAACGATTGGGGTGAAACTGATAAATTAACTTATGTTGGCGGCGGTGAATATCGAATTGCGATAACTCTTGCTGCAGGCGATTATGAGTTTAAAGTTGCCTCAGCTGATTGGAGCAGTGTTGATTTTGGTGGACTCTCAGCAGAGGTAGCTCAAGTTGAAGAGGGGATCGATGAGCCATTAACTCTCGCTGGTGCAAACTTACATTTTACCGCGGCCATCGATGCGACTTATGTCTTCTCGTTCAATGCCGCTGATAAAGAGACACCGATCCTTAAGGTCTACAACGAAGAGCCTTTTGTTGGTACAGAAGTGTTTATTCGAGGTGGCATGAATAGTTGGGGCACCGACGATACGTTAACCTACATGGGCGGCGGTATTTATCGTGCTGATATTTCATTAGCTGCAGGTAACCATGAGTTTAAGGTGGCATCAGATGATTGGTCGACAGTGGATTATGGTTCTGGAGAATCAGACGCAGCAGTTTCCATTGAGGTCGCTGAGTTGCTGGCTGTTAGCGGCGCCAACATGACCTTTGAAGCTGAGGAAGCAACGACCTATGCGTTTATATTCGACGCATCAAATCGAGATGAGATCACCTTAACGGTGTATAAAGCTGAAATGTTTGCTGGTCATACTGTTTACATTCGTGGTGGCATGAATGGCTGGGGTGAGGTTGATGCTTTTAGTTATCAGGGCATGTCTAGCTACACCGTCGATATCGCGCTAGAGGCGGGTGATAATGAATTTAAAATTGCTACCGGTGATTGGTCTACGGTTGATTTAGGCGCTGCCGCTGAGCAGGAAAATGTCTCACTTGATGTTGGACAAGTTTTAGCCTCAAAAGGCGCTAATATGCATCTGAATATCACCGAAGCTGGCACGTATAAATTTACCGTTACAGGGCCCGATCCAAAGGCGCCAATGTTTAGTGTCAGTAAAGTCAATTAGTGCTAAGTGTTTGATGTGATAAAAAGCACTCATTTATTTTAAATTTATTTGTCAAAAGCGTGATAAAAACCCAGCTAAAACTGGGTTTTTTGTCTAAATTAGTAGGAGGCAATTTTGATTAAGAGAGTGTAGTTTATTTCTCATTAGTCAGTAATTGTTCAATTCGCATATGTTTTAACCATAGTAAAATGACAAATTTATTAAAAACTGAAAATATTATTTTTTTGACTTTACTGATAGGCTCTGGGCTTCAGCGATTAGTGACAATTTTTAAGCAATTATTTGCGTAAATTTTTATTAATAAAGCTTGTAATTTGGCGCGCTAACCCCAAATGTATTAGAAGAAGTCATTGTAAAAAGGAAAACCTATGAAAATAAATCTTTCTGGTCACCACGTTGATGTAACTGATGTTGTTAGGCAGCATGTCCAAGAGAAGTTTTCGAAGATAGAGAGTCATTTTCCAACCCTGATCGCACTTGATATTATCATTGCTAAAGAGCATGGCGAATTTCAGGTTGAAATTAGAACCAATTATGAGGGAAGTCGAATTTCATCGTCAGATACAGATCCAGTCATGTACCCAGCGATAACCAGCGCAGCTAAAAAACTCGATGCGGCACTAAAGCATCGTAAAGGCCAACTAAAGGCTGATCTTCATTCAAAGCCAGTGGTTACTACTCCAGAAATTGCCCATGAAAAAGTTCAAGAGATGAACTTAAGCTAATAGAGCCGTTTTTAATAAGATCGCCCCGTGCTAATGAGTTAGCCCGGGGCTTTTTTATGCTTATACCAATTGTATTAAGTATTTGCCCAGTTCAGAGCCCCTCACGAAGTGCGAGGTTCAAAACGCTGTATGTTTCGCTATGGGAATGGGTAAAACTATTAGCTCAAATCCCACTACTTGCCTACAGTGTTTTTAATTTCCGCTGAATGGTCAAACTTCTAATTCAATTGGTATTAGTTTTCGACTTCATCAGACTCAGATTGAGAAAATACAGTATGGTTATCTTTTGGTGGTGGTGTCCAGCCACGCTCCATTTTTGAAAAGCTACGATAACGCTCATCTTTCATTGCTGCACTAAGAGTCTCCTCCAACTGAATAAACATATCTCGGTAATGTACTAAGTGTTTATCATCTTCTGCGAACATCTTCCAAGATTCATAGAGTGTATCTTTATGGGTCATTTCAGTTTCAAAAAAGATAGCTCGTTGTTGCTCTGCTTTAAAGGGGTGTACCCCTAGTTTTGTTAGCGCATGTTTACCTAATTGCAATGCCGAATGGAAGGTCTCACTGACCATAAAATCAGCCCCTGCTTTACGCAGGCGGTATAGGTTGCTCCTATCAAAGGCTCTAGCAAGCACAATGACATTAGGATAAGTATGCTTGATATATTCAGTTAGCTCGACAGCTCTATCTGGGTTATCGATAGCGATGACTAGCATTTTGGCTTCAGCAATCCCTGCCGTGTGTAATAAATCCGGCTGTGTTGCATCGCCATAGTAGCTTTTAGTGTTAATTTTCCTCAGATTTTCAACTTGCTGGGCTTCATGATCGAGTACTACTGTTTTAAAACCATTGGTAACAAGCAGTCGGTTGACAACCTGACCGAAGCGACCAACACCTGCGATGATCACAGTGCCCTTCTCATCG
Organism: Shewanella piezotolerans WP3; assembly: GCF_000014885.1. NCBI lineage: Bacteria > Pseudomonadati > Pseudomonadota > Gammaproteobacteria > Alteromonadales > Shewanellaceae > Shewanella > Shewanella piezotolerans. Next base: position 3,593,122 of record NC_011566.1, on the reverse strand, counting down.
ATAGTATCTGGATCTCGGGTGTTTTCGGACTGTTCATAACGCGGTAAAATCACTTTATCGTAGAAGATGAAAAGTCCGGGAGTGAGGAACATGGATATCGCAACGACAAGCGATAACATTTGTGCCAAATCAACTGGAATGACGTGGTTTTGCACGGTGTAGCTCAATAGTACAAAACCAAATTCGCCGGCTTGAGCCAGACTTAAAGCAAACAGCCATCGGTCGCTATTCTTGATTTTGAAAATCATCGCCAGCACGAGTAACACGAGTGCCTTAATTAACATCACTGCTAATGTTATCGCCATTACCGGTCCGATATTGCTGGCGAGCACTGTAAAATCAATTCCCGCACCCACAGTAATAAAAAATAGGCCCAATAGTAGCCCTTTAAAGGGTTCTATTACCGACTCCAATTCATGCCTAAACTCACTGTTAGCCAGCACGACCCCCGCTAAGAAAGTGCCTAAAGCGGGCGACAGCCCCACTAGGCTCATTAGCGCGGCAATTCCTATGACTAACATTAGCGCCGTCGCGGTAAAAATTTCACGTAAATTTGAGCTGGCAACATAGCGAAATAGTGGCCGGCTTAGGTAGTTTCCGCCTACGACAACAGAAGCAATGGCCAGTAGCACCACAATGCCGTAAGCCCAGCCTGGTAGCCCTGCAACTAAAGACATCTCTTCATGGTGCTCAGCAGCTGATGCTGCGGCAGATTGCGCCTTCTCGATCAGCTCTGGCAATGCAAGTAATGGGATAAACGCCAACATAGGAATAACGGCGATATCTTGAAATAGCAGTACCGAAAAGGCGTTTTTTCCGCCTTCAGTTTTAGTTAGGTTCTTTTCGTTAAAGGTCTGCAGTACGATGGCGGTGGAGGATAATGAGAAGATCATCCCTACGGTAAGTGCTACGGTCCAAGTCAAACCAAATGTTAGCGCAATTCCCATCACCACAAATGTTGATAGGGCAACTTGCAGTCCACCTAGCCCCATTAGTTTATGGCGCATATCCCATAACATACGTGGCTCAAGCTCTAGACCAACGAGGAATAGCATCATCACCACACCAAACTCTGCAAAGTGTTGCAAGGTGTTGGTTTCACTGCCTACAAGACCGGCAATAGGGCCAATGACAACACCTGCGATGAGGTAGCCTAATACCGAGCCTAAACCTAATCGTTTAGCGAGAGGGACGGCAATAACGGCTGCTGATAGATAGATAAAAGCTTGGATAAAGTAAGCGGTCATTATCAGTCCTTTATTAGCGTGGATAGGTTTTCGTTGAGTTTCGGTAATGTACTGGCTTGTGCTATATCTAACGTGTCATTAGCTAGCGCTGTTAATACCTTTTGCCAATCTTCGATATGAGATTGCAAACGATTCTCTTCAAAGGCACTGCGGGCACAAAATAGCGCAAAAGGCGCTAGATAGGTCATACCGGTAAGGCAAGCTGTTTGCTCTAATGGAGATAACAACTCTCTTAAAGTGAAACTGTTATAACCGTCGTGTTGATAAGCGGATTCACTGCCGCCAGCGCTGATAGCGCATAAGAAGGTTTTTCCTTTTAAGGCATTACCATCAGCGCCATAGGCAAAGTTGTATTCGAGTACAAGATCTTGCCACTCTTTAAGAATCGCTGGTGTTGAGTACCAATACAGCGGGAACATAAATACAATGACATCATGTTCAATCAGACGTCGTTGTTCCTTATCTATGTTGATCCTAAATGTTGGATATTCAGCGTAAAGGTCAACGGTGGTTACATTCTCATGATGTTGAGTCGCTTTAAAGAGCGGCTTGTTGATCTCTGAGCGTTCTTGAGAGGGGTGCGCATAGAGAACCAGGATTTTTCTTATTGCTTCAACCATTGTTAGTCCATTTAAGTCATCCTAACTATTTGTTATCTAATCTAGCACATCGAACTAGAAGCAATAACAATCTTCGCAGATAAACTAGGGGCAGTTGATCTCTCATGGTTGTTTTTGGTGTAGCTTGTTGGCTATTCTAACAAGGTAGATGCAATGGGATTTAGTCATTGTCTACAAATAACCTCAACGCAGCTTTCATTTTGCTAGCTAAGCATCATTGCTCAAGCCTTGCCTTAACAGCATGGAATTCGAACAAAACTAAGCTCGAAAGATCTACAGACCTTAGAAATTCGTTATCCCTATCCCACTTGAAAATGCTTGTTTCAGAGGTGTTGTGCTAGTTCAATGCTAGGCGCGTTAACGTGGACATGGTTATTCCCTTTTAAGTTGCCGCAACAACGAAGTGGGCTTGCACAACCCCTTCTTCGATGGGTGTTTCTTATATAAAAAGCTTGGGCTTTACTCTGTGTTATTGATTTTACCAAAGGAGCGACCATTAGCCGCAATCAATGCCTCGCCTACATGGCCTAGTATGTTCCTGACATGCTCAAGGCATTCCCTCCATCCCTGGAGGTCAGATGTAGGTGCTTAGGTTCAACATGGAGCAATGAACCTGTGACTAAAGCCCATTAAACTCCCACTGAATCCTGCATTTTCAGGTCGGATGGGTGTAAATACACTTCGTATACTCTGGCGCACGATTATTTAAGTACTCTTTAGAGTCTTGTCAATTTCGCTCTGCATCGAGTGCTTCTGCACGCACTATATCAATCGATTTATCGGCTTTTACGCCGATGCGATTATCCTTAAAAATGTTGATTTCGATTTCACCTAACGAGTTGCCATGTTCATCGTAGATATTACTTAAAATTATCGCACTATTTACGGAGCGGGTGAGAATTAACATAATACATCCTTGTATATGAACTGCTGCTTCTAGTCTAGACTAATATATAAACCGTCGAGCTGTAATTTAGAGACTTATTTAGCTATTTCCTCTGCAACATTTAACAGATATTAGTGATTTTGCTAATGAAAACTGCAGATTATAGTTTAATCGATTAGCTGTTTTTTTTGTGAGTTAATCTTTTAACTGTCTTTCGAAAGAGCGATAACTCGATGTTTTATACCTACAAAGGAATAATTAAATCAGACAGATAACTACATAGTTCACAGAAGTCAGAAACAACTTCAATATCATTTGTTATCGAAAATATTGCTCGATACACTAGTGATACTATTTAAAGGTACATTAAAAATACCTGTTAAAGATTAAGGCTTAACAATGCTAAATATTGATGATCCAGCGGCAACAGAGAAAATTCCAGCTTTGTTTCGATTAGGCTTTAGGCCGTTTTTTCTTGGCGGTGCATCGGTAGCGATGTTATTTGTACCGCTTTGGTTGGTGACTTGGTTCTATCCTGATTACAGCCTTTTTCAAACGGACTTTTGGGTAAAAGTGGTACCGCTATGGTGGCACCCCCATGAGATGCTTTTTGGTTTTGCATTAGCAATAGTATGCGGTTTTTTACTCACATCAGTGCAAACATGGACCAACCAACCTGGCATGAAAGGTTGGGCATTGGCGCTGACGTTTGGCTGCTGGCTACTGGCCAGAATAATGTTATTGCTGCCAGTTTCAATTCCGTTATGGTTGCCAGCGATATTTGATTCTCTGTTTATTGGACTAACAGCTATCAAGCTGTGGCGCTGTATCTACAAGGTTAAGCAGTGGCACAATATCGGCTTTCCTATTATGTTGTTTGCGGCATTATCGATAAACTTACTTAGTTATTACGCATTAAGTAGCAGAGATTTCTCCCTTAGCCTACAAATTTGGCAAGCGATGATCTGGTGGTTAGGTTTACTCATCACTATTGTTGGTGGTCGTGTTATTCCATTTTTCACCGCGATAAGGATCAAGCAAACGAAACCAACTCCAATCGCTCTGTTAGAAAAAAGCTTGATTGTGGTAATGATAGCTTTAGTCATTCAAGCAATGACTAAAGTGCTGCCTCAGGACATTGAGCAGGGGTTATTAATGCTTGCTGGTGTGTTGCATCTTGGGCGTTGGTTGCGTTGGTTCCCCCATAAAACGTTAAAAGAGCCTATGCTTTGGTCACTGCATATCGCTTATTTATTCTTGCCAATTACCCTGTTCGCACTTGCTGCCAATATCGATGACTCTATGGCTTACCGCCATTTAATACACCTGTTTGCAATAGGCACTTTGGCTGGAATTTGTTTGTCGATGATTTCCAGAGTATCCCTAGGTCATACAAGTAGAAATATCTATGAAGGTCCTAGGATGGCAGTTGCCTTTTTATGTATACCTATCGCAGCAGTGCTCAGGTCCTTAATGCCGATTATCGCACCCGATTATTATCAATTATGGCTGTGGTTAGCCGGAGCATTTTGGTCGTTAGCTTTTGCGATGTTTGTTTTTAATTATGCTTCAATATTGTCCAAGCCGCGCATCGATGGCCGACCAGGATAGTGCTGTTAATCCGAATTCAACTATGTTGTTTAGATGAAAAATAGAAAATATTAGTCAGGAAAGTCGAGAATTAGATGAGCGTAAAAATGCTAGTAAATGTCGTTAAAACAGTAGGGTTAGTGTCACTTCTTTGCACGGCCTGTTTGACCCAAGCGTCAGAGCCAAGTGCTGCAGCCAAAGAGCAAGCGGCCCGTGATGTGAGCTTAAAACAGAAATTCCCCGTTCAATATAAGAGCTGGCTGGAAACTTCGGAGCAGACCGAGCGTGAAGATATGTTGGCAAGTTATCCTGCTGCCATTATTTTGTGGGCTGGATCTTCTTTTGCAAAAGAGTACAACAGTCCTAGAGGCCATCATTTTGCGGTAGCTGATGTCACTCATACTCTACGCACAGGCGTGCCACCTAAAGCTGGAGATAAAGGTTTGTCAGCCAGCTGCTGGACGTGTAAAACACCTGATGCTCCGCGGTTAATGAATGAGTTGGGGATTGAAGGCTTTTCAGCGAAGAACTTCACGGAAGTGGGTAAAGAGGTCAATAGTGTCGTTTACTGCACGGATTGCCATGTAGATGGTAAGGCTGAGCTAGCATTGCCGCGACCACATGCTCAGGATGCGATGGCTAAAGTACATCTTCCTTTTGATAAGCAGAATAACAACATGAAGGGTGCACAGGTTTGTGGCCAATGTCATGTCACTTATTACTTTCAACCAGAGCGTAGCAATAAAGTTAATATCCCATGGATCTTTGGCAATAATGTCGATGATATTGAAAAGTACTATGATACCCGTCGTTTCTATGAATGGATCCATCCTATATCTCAAACACCTATCTTAAAGGCACGTCATCCAGAGTTTGAGCATTGGAGTCGAAGTAAACATGCTGAGGCCGGTGTTACCTGTATTACTTGTCATATGCCAGAAACTACCGATGAGCAGGGCAATAGCTTTACTAGCCATAAGGTAAGTAAAGCACTGAACCACTTTGATGAGGTATGCCAAAGCTGTCACAAGAGTGAGAAGAAAATCATTAGTGCACTCGATAAAAACAAAGCAACGATCGACGCTAAAGCACGTAAGGTTGAAGGGTTATTAGTTAAGGCACACTATGAAGCAGCCGCTGCTTGGGATGCTGGAGCGACATGGCCTGTAATGAATGATGCCATTATGGCTATTCGTCACTCTCAATGGCGCTGGGACTTTGCGATGGCCTCACATGGTTTGTATGCTCATAATCCTGAAGAAGGTAATGCGCTATTGGATATGGCTTTAAGGCAAGTAAAATATGCCCGTACATCTCTCGATGAAATTTTGAAAAAGTTTGATGTGAAGAGTGTTAACTATCCAGATATCAGTAGTAAAGCCTCTGCCCACGCAGCCGTTGGAATTGAGCTTGAAAAGCTAACTGAAGCGAAGAAGAAGTTTATTAAAGAAGATGTCGATAAAAACTGGTCTGAAGTGACCAAATACGGATACGAGTAACTCAGGTATCGTAAGTGAAATAAAAAAAGCCAGCTTAAGTCTTCACTTAGCTGGCTTTTTTGTGCGTAATAAAACCAAGTGCTAACTAAGCAAATTAATGATCAGTCCGATGCTAAATAGGGCACTGAAGATCATCGTAAGCTTTGCTGTACGTCCAAGTAAAGGATTAAGCGCTGCGCCTGTCACCTCGTTAAAGTCTCTACACAAAGTGCGGGCTAAGATGAAAGCTAACCCGGTGAGTAGTACTGGCATACCAGGCAGTACACCCATTAAAAAGCCAGCGATTATGATCGCAAAAGGCAGATAGAGAAAGCTTTGATAAAAAATACGCGCTTGCGCTAAACCAAGGCGTACTGCCAAAGTCTTTTTACCTGCCTTAATGTCAGTCTCCATATCTCGGGTGTTATTGACCAGCATGATGGCTGCATTTAAGAAGCCAATGGCAGAACCGAGCAACCAAGCACTGCTGCTAGTTTCAGCAGCTTGTAGAAAGTAGCTGCCAACGACAGCAACCAGTCCGAAAAATACGAATGCAGCGACTTCGCCTAAACCATGGGAGGCGAGAGGATAGGGACCGCCGCTATAACCTAAAGCACCTAATATTGCCGCTACTGCAAGAAATGCTATTGGCCAGCCACCATGAGCGATTAAGAACGAGCCCACAATCAATGCAAGTATTAGACATAAAGCCATGGCATTACGTACTGCATTTGGCGATAACATCCCACTCTGAGTGACTCTAACTGGACCTAAGCGTTCATCTGTATCTACACCGCTTTTATAATCAAAATAGTCATTGGCTAAGTTAACTGCGACCTGCAATAGTACAGCGCAAAGCATCGATGTTATCGCGATAAACCAACTAAACTGCTCTAGCTGTAACGCTAGAACATTGCCGACCAAAAGAGGTCCTATCGCCGCAGGTAAAGTACGAGGGCGTATTGCTAATATCCAAGGATTCATTATTTACTTTTACTTTACAAAGAGATACATCGACTGATTGCAATGTAACAAAAGGAGGTATATCACATATGATAGCAAGATTAGCGGCATCTAAAAAGTGGATTTTCTGTCACCCATTACGTCGAAGTTAACATTATTGTCAACTTAAGGCTCTGGTCTGCTTAGCCATTTGAAATTTTAGATCTAGCGCACACTTGTGTCCTAGTATTGTATGCAATATTGAGCAACGTGCTTAAATGTATTTGTTCAGAATTCGCTTCTAAATACTATAAGCTGTTGTTTGTGTTACAGGGAAGTGGCCTACATCCAAACCACTTGTAACTACAAATCTTAATAAATGGAAAGTGATTACGAGCCTCATAGAGAGCTCGTATCTTCGCAGCACTGCAAACCTAGTGTATTGAAGCCGCTTGAGTGTGTAACCAAAATTTTAGATGTTTGAGGGCTAAGGACATGCGTTTTGAAGAGCAAGTTGCCATTGTTACTGGCGCCGCAGCGGGTTTAGGACGAGCTTATGCGATCGCTTTAGCAGAGCGCGGTGCGAAGGTGGTCATTATAGATAGTGAGCCACTCTCAAGCAAAGACTCGGGACTACGAAGTTGTGCCAAAGCTATCACTACCCTAGGTGGAGATGTACAAGTTTTTTGCCTCGATATCAGTGATTCCGCCGCTGTTAACGCTATGGTTGATGACGTGATATCAACCTGGGGAAAAGTAGACATACTCATCAACAATGCTGGAATTCACCGTTCATGTCCATTTGAACAGTTAAGTGAGTCGGCTTGGAAGCGTCAATTTGATGTAGATGTAAACGGTAGCTTTAACATGACCAAAGCAGTTTGGCCATCTATGAAGCGCGGTGGTTACGGCCGTATCATTATGACCTGTGCCAGTTCAATTTTTGGTGATGTCTATGAAACGAGTTTTAGTGCCAGTAAGATGGCCTTGATAGGGCTAGTGAATAGTCTTCATCTAGAGGGGCAAGAGTTCGATATCGCGGTTAATACTATTACACCTCACGCTGTCACTCAAATGACGGCCGAACACTTAGCACCGACCGTTAGACCTCTATTTTCAAAGACAACCGCGCTATCGGCAGTGCTTTATTTATGCAGTGCAAAATGCCCATCAGGTAAACACCTATTCGCAGCTGCCGGTAGCATCAGTGAGGCAGGCATCATTGAATTTTCAGCCAGCCGCTTTACCGCTGAAGAGTGCACTCCTGAGATTATTCATAGCCGTTGGGGAGATATCCATCGAGCGAAGCCTTATCGCAGTCGGTCATCGGGCGAAGCGCAGGTGCTTGCTTGGGCTAAAGCTTCTGCTGAACAACGAGATATTGAGTTAGAGTAACACTAGCGAGGCGAGGGGAACTTGAGTTAAGCTAGCACGAATAGTCACAACTTTTAGGTTCCGATGAGTCAGGTATTAGACGATCTTCTCGCGCTACTTTCCTTAGAGCAAATAGAGGAAGGGTTATTTAGAGGCCAAAGCCAAGATCTAGGTTTTGGTCATGTGTTTGGCGGTCAGGTTATGGGGCAAGCATTAAGCGCCGCCAAGCAGACCGTTTCTCCTGATCGCAAGGTGCACTCTTTACACTCTTACTTCTTACGTGCCGGTGACGAAAAGTTACCGATTGTCTATGACGTTGAAATAATGCGTGATGGCGGCAGTTTTAGCGCTCGCCGAGTCAAAGCTATCCAGAAAGGTCGACCTATATTTTATATGACCTGTTCTTTTCAAGTATTTGAAGAAGGTTATGATCATCAAGCTAAAATGCCTGAGGTTGAAGGTCCTGAGGGGTTGCTTAATCAGCAAGAGTTGGCGATGACATTACAAGATAAAGTGCCTGCCAAAATGCTAGAAAAATTCATGGCAGATACCCCAATTGAGATGCGTTTGGTTGACCCATGTAATCCAATGGCACCTAAAGCTACAGAGCCTGTACGCCATGTTTGGATAAGAGCAAACGGTAAAGTACCTGAGAACTTCTGTGTGCATGACTATCTGCTTGCTTATGCATCAGACTTTAACTTTTTGGTGACTGCTGCTCAGCCTCATGGTGTGTCCTTTTTAACGCCAGGTATGCGGATGGCAACAATCGATCATGCGATGTGGTTTCACCGACCATTCGATTTAAGTCAATGGCTGCTTTATAGTATTGAAAGCCCAAACGCGAGTGGTGGACGTGGCTTTGTTACTGGAAAGTTTTTCAATCAGCAGGGGCAGTTAGTTGCATCAGCAACCCAAGAAGGCCTTATTCGTATGACCGATAAAAATAGATAATTACAGAAGTGTTGAATTTGATATTCAGGAAGAGATAATGATTACTGCATTAAAGAAGTGGGCTGTTTTATTGTGTTTAATTGCATTGACAGGCTGTGTAACGGTTAAAGATGTGCCACCAGTCATGGTCAATGGCGCAGCGGGTTACCTGGAGAAAATAGCGCTACCGCAGGGGAGCTCTATTACAATAGCAATTATAGATTTTGATACACCTGGCTCCATAATTGCGCAAAAAAGTTTTGATATTGTCAGAGCACCCGTGCCTTTTAAGTTTCTGCTACCAGCAGAAACCATTGATAGTTCTATTAACTACGGTGTAGTCGCGATGATCAATTATAAAGGGCAGGTTATTTTCCAAACCTATGATCGCTTCCCTGTCATCAACAATGACAAGTTCACGACCGAAGTGCTAATGAAGGCAGTGCCTGCACCGAGGTAAATCGATAATTTAATCGAGGAGCTGCGGCTCCTTTTTTATTGCCTTTCTTTTAATAGTTAGCGGCTGTAGATCTTTTGAGCTTAGTTTTTGTTCGATTATTTACCGTAAGGAATAATGATTTTAGTACAAGGCTTAGCTGGCTAAGCGAAAAGCTGGTAACGCATTCTAGTCATAAAGGAATAAAAGCATTGAAACGAAGCCGAAGGGCTGTGATTCTTGGCTATTTTGTTTGTGTTGTAGGTTATTTGTGGAGAGTAACCAAACTTCATAACCTCCGCCTTGTCAAAATAGCCAATAAACTGCAGCAAAAACAACCGTGAAAGATCAACAGCCCTAAACTGTTAGCCATCAACAGAGTTTTTAGTCGTTATGTTTGAGCCCCGTAAACAGATTATTAAATGGTTAGAGGAAGATAAGTATCGTTATCAAGCATTATTGATAGCAGAAAGTCTCAACCTTCCTCAATGGATGCTGGCAGCAGGCTTTGTGCGTAATTTGGTTATGGGATAAACTACACGCATTTAACTCTCGCCCCTTAAACGATATTGACCTTATCTACTTTGATGCAGATAACCTAAATCCTGACCAAGATAAGCTCTATCAAGATCAACTCAACACGATAGCCCCGCACTACCCATGGTCGGTAAAGAACCAAGCGAGAATGCATCTGAAAAATCGAGATAGGGCTTACCATTCTTGTCTTGATGCTATGAGTTATTGGCCTGAAAAAGAAACAGCCGTAGCAGCTACGCTTAATAGTGCAACTCAACCACAGATAGAGTTATATGCCCCTTTTGGTTGCGACAGGTTATTCGAACTTACAGTTTCCCATAACCCTATCAAATCAAAGCAACTTTTTGAGCAAAGAATGATGAGTAAGCAGTGGCTAACTCATTACCCCCAATTGATTGTGATATAAACCGTAAATACCTTCCAAATACATGTTGATTAAATGTGATTCAGCCGATGTGGGTTGACTGCTTAGTTTTTGATCTTGCGTGTTGTATGTCACCAAAATTAAAGCTGTAACTTCAATGTACCTTATGGAAATGTGATCGCGATCACTGCTTGGTATCTCTAAATGGGTATTTGGTTTTATCGTTGATCTAGATCAAATGAATGCGACTGGTATTCTGGCAGGCTACGCGCAAATGTAAGGATATTGATAACAAAAACAGCAGCTCATGTTGTATTGATGGAGTAATATGATGAACAAAAATATCGTTTCTGGTTTGATCGCCACCGCCCTACTCACTACCGGTTTTACCTCTTCTGCGCTAGCTCACCAAGCTGGTGATATTATAGTTCGTGCAGGTGTTGCAGCTGTGACACCGAATGAATCTAGTCCTGTTGTTGCTGACATTGCCGAATTCAGCGTCAGCAATAACACTCAGCTTGGCCTTAATTTTGGTTACATGCTTACTGATAATATTGGTATTGAGCTACTTGCTGCGACGCCATTTTCTCACGATATTTCATTAGGATCGCTGGGAAAGATTGCTGAAACTAAGCACCTACCACCAACCTTAGTGGCGCAGTACTACTTTGGTAATGCCAACTCTAAGTTGCGTCCATATGCAGGTATTGGTGTTAACTTTACCAACTTTTTTGATAATGAATTTACTCAAGATGCTAAGGATTTAGGGCTTTCAGAATTGAGCTTGTCAAACTCTTGGGGCGTTGCGGCACAAGTTGGCATAGACTACCAAATGAATGACAACTGGTTGATCAACGCCTCAGTCTGGTATGCACAGATTAGTACTGACGTTACCTTTAACTTAGGTGATGCTCCACAGAACGTGGAAACTGATATCGACCCATGGGTTTATATGGTGAGTGTGGGTTACACTTTTTAATCGTATTGATTAACTTGGAAATCCCTACCCATAAAAAAGGAGCCTAACGGCTCCTTTTTTAGTTTATCTCTGACAGGGCCAAAGATTGGTCAATCCTTTTTCGCCGCCTTCTCAGCTCGCTTCTGCGCTTTGGTTTTCCAGTGGCGAGTATTGTAAACAAACTCAGGCAGTAGCTTGGTCAGCCAGGCGACAAGGCGCCAGCGTTTAGTGACATACACTTTGCGCTTGCCAGCTTGCATTGCTTTGATGACTTGCCTAGCGACTTCAGCTGGTGGAGATAACCAAATACGACTTTGTTGCAGGGCAGCTTTATCAAGCAGTCCCAGTTGGATATCAGTTATGGTGATGGGCAGTTTCAATCTCTGGGCATGCATACTTAAACCTTCGAAATAGTTTTCTGCAAAGGCTTTTGACGCATGGTAAGCAACGTTAGGCCCACCCCTTAAACCAGCAATTGAATTAATCGCGGCTAATTGACCATAACCTTGATCGCGAAATAGTCTGAAGGCGGTATTGCATATCGCTGAAAAGCCTTGCACATTAACCGTGATTATATCTTGCTCTGGCTGCCAAGGCAGCTCAGGGTCATAACTGTTTAAACCTGTATTAACCAATACCAGATGAGCACCTCCAAGAGAGTGCCACACTGCATTGAGTGTCGAAATCACCGCTTGTGGGTCATCGATTTGCAATGGAAAAACCTCAGCCTTTGTTGGCAGAGATTGGCTAAACTCAATAAGAGATTGTGGATCTTGGGCTAATAAGGCGAGCTCTACGCCGTCATCAGCAAGCTGTTTTGCTATTTCACGGCTAAGTAATGAGCTAGCGCCGACAATTATTGCAGTTGCTTGTGTCATAAAGGTATTCGACTTCGAATCGGTAACTTATCATAGGAAGTTAAGTGTATTAGAACAAGATTAATTGTTTGTTGCTGTGACAAGGGTGCCGAGTTCTCTTCAGTGAAATGGTGCAATGGCAGCCTGTGGCAGTGATATACAGCGTGAAGTCATACAAATTTCAAGTGTGGACATATAGACTTCTAGAAGTCTTGATGTATTATTAGGAGCGTTAACATGAAAAACTGCTTTAAATTTTTATTATCTTTTATTGTAGCGGCGAGTTTTCTGTCTGGTTGTGCGACCTCTAATGCCATGGTCGAAATCCAAGGAGAGGTTTGGTACAAAGCGCGTATCGCCTTGCCTCCAGAAGCGGTTATATCAATTAAAGTACAGGACGTATCTTTGATGGATGCGCCAGCGGTTGTAATAGCAGAATTCGAACGCAGTGATGTCAGTACGCCAACACCGTTTCAGTTTTTGATCAACAGAGATCAATTTGAAGCTGGGCATACTTATACCGTCGGGGCTCGTATTACCCTTAATGACAAACTCATGTTTATCAACGAACAAGCTTACAGAATTGATTTAGACTCTTCAGAGCCAATATCAGTTTTATTGCAGAAAGTGGCACGGTAATAATCGACTCGATTACTACTTTTTATCGGCGCCTTTTCTGTTTGATTTTTCTAATTGAATAAGAGGCGCTGTATGCCCGTTAAAATCCCTGATAATTTGCCAGCTGCTGAGATCTTAGAGTCGGAAAACATCTTTGTAATGTCTGAAACGCGCGCTGCGAATCAGGATATACGTCCGATGAGGGTGTTGATCCTCAATCTGATGCCTAACAAGATTGAAACTGAAACGCAGCTATTACGTTTATTAGGCAATACGCCGCTGCAGGTCGATGTTGATCTGCTGCGAATTCACGATAAAGAGTCCAAGCACACTTCGATTGATCACATGAATAATTTTTACCGTGATTTTGAACAAGTGAGAAATAAAAACTATGACGGCCTTATTATCACCGGTGCACCGTTAGGACAGATTGAGTTTGAAGATGTTTCCTACTGGGATCATATTCGAGAGATCATAGATTGGTCGCAGCAACATGTCACCTCAGTACTATTTCTATGCTGGGCTGCTCATGCGGCGCTTTATCATTTATATGGTTTAAATCGCAGCTTGCTAACCAGCAAACGCTCTGGCGTCTTTGCTCACCAAAGAACCCGTGAACATTTTCCTTTATTGCGCGGCTTCGATGATGAGTTTTATGCGCCTCATTCTCGCTTTGCCGAGATGGATATTGAACAACTTAGATCGCACCCTGAGCTACAAGTATTGACTGAATCAGATGAAGCGGGTGCCTATATGGTACTTAGCCGAAGCAACCGCAACTTGTTCGTGATGGGGCATCCAGAGTATCAAAAGTCGACTTTAAAAGATGAGTATGAAAGAGACTTGTCGCAAGGCTTATCACCTGAAATACCACAAAACTATTTTGGCAATGATGACCCAACTCAACAGCCCATTGCCCGCTGGCACAGCCATGGCAGTTTGCTTGTTAGCAACTGGCTTAATTATTATGTTTACCAATTAACGCCATATAACCTTGATGATATGAGTGGCCGCACACCTTGGGAGTCTGCTGTGCTGTAAGCGCTAATACCAATCAGTATAAAGATTTGATCGCTCAGCGAGAGTTTAGCGACTTTGAGGTAAGGCAATGAATGAAGATCATAGTTATTCTACGTTCAAATTCATTAACGCAGCATCAAAGCCGCTAAAACTCGCCTTTAGGAGTGTTTTTGGCTTGCTACTTCTGCGTTGAACAAACTCATAAGGGAATAACCATTATGTCATTTATTCGCCTTGAATTAGCGTGCCAAAAACGCTCTGAGTAGATCAACTTGTTATACTGATTGGTATAAGGTTTAGCTGAAAAAGTCGCTACCCGATTGGGTCGCGGCTTTTTTGTGTTGGTTGATTAAGCGAAGAGGTGTTCCATAACTGAATGAAGCAGTATGTCTGCAATCACTACAAAAAAGCCCAATACAGCTATAGGTCTGTATTGGGCTTTGCCTTTTTAATCTAGACTTCTACATTAAGGGAAGAAAATGTATTAACCCATTAGAAATCGTAACGTACGCTCAGCTGAACATAACGTGGAGTTTGAAATGCTGTTGGTGAACGGTAATTAAGGTTCAGTTCACTAACACCTTCATCATCGGGTGCCAGTTCAGCAACATCGTTATAAGATGTAGGGGTATCGAAATCAAATACGTTGTAGACAGATGCTTTAAATTTCAGTTGGCCGTAATCATCCATATCAACATAATAAGCCGCACTTAAATCTAGGTTATACACCCAGTCTGAATGACCATGGCTACCACGAGGAGAGTCCTCGCCTTGGAAGTAAAACTCTTCACCATTACGTTCGTCGCAGTCAGTTACATCAAGCTCTGGTGCACAAGAACCGGCATCAATAGGGTGGTATCCAAGCTTGTTGATTGGACGGCCTGCTTGCGCATAAGCATTAAAACCTAAGCTCAGTGAATCAGTGACGTCATAGCTGCCGTAAAGCTTGAATTTATGCGGCATATCATTAGAGGTATAACCATAGGCATTATCTTCAAGTTCCGGGTAATCAAAGGCTGAAGCCCAACCAGGATCGGCCTGCACATCCGTGCCACTGACTAAACCTTCTGTCGAGCCCTTAGATTCAGAATAAACATAAGAGAAATTGATTCTAGAATCTTCATTAGGATTGCCCTCAAGAGTTAACTCAATAGCTTTATATGTGCGCTCAGCTTTCGGTAAACCTAGATCACCTAAATTAACATACTCACTGCTACCAACAGAACCGTCGCCGTCCATATCGTAGGCAAGTTTGGCGTCTTGGCCTGGATTGAGCACTAGTGCTAAGTTATTTGAATCAACATCTAGTCCTTGCTCTCTAAGCTTATCAGCTTCTACGGGGTTAGCCGCTGCCCACTGCTTAATAGCGTAAGACATATTAGTGTCTTCAAGGCTAGAGAGTAACTTGTTGTACTTAAATTGAATACCAACCATCCAGTCTTCGTTTATTGTGTGCTGAGCACCGATCGAGTATTCATCACTGTACATTGGATCAACACCAGCACTAACAAAAGTCGATGCGGGTTGGGCTATGGTTCCGTCGCCATAGTCACTAAACCTGAAATCTTCGCCAGTGATAGGAGTATTGGTGGTTTCATCAAATCCAATGAGTTTTGCATAATGGCGCTGGTTTACTTCAGGTACCGTCATACGCACGCTAGTATTTGGTGAGATAGGCATAAAGTAACGGCCATAGTTGGCAAATAGCTTAGTGTGCCCTTCACCAAACAGATCGTAATTAATACTGATGCGTGGTGCCCATTGATCTGTCATATCGACATATTTTTCACCTTCACCCGTATAGGCGTCAAAATTACTGTTTCTCACCCCTAGGCTAACAGTGACTTCGTCAGTAACTGACCATATATCTTCGATATAAACTGCGCGGTAATTTTGTTCTGTACTGCCTGATTTTCTAAACTCTTTAGACCAAGCCCACTCAACACCAAGTTGTAGTTCAGGGTAACGATTAACATCACTTTGGTCTGCATCGTAAAGGTAATAATACATCCCATTCGGGCCTGAATAATTGTAAACATCATCGGTAGTGATATTTTCATCGCTATAGCCAAAACTAATGGCATGATCGCCTACAATCCATTCGGCGTCGATTCGATACTGAGTGCGTTCGTCTTGCGTGTTTGTTGTACCTGTGCGTGTGACCCAGTCACCCAAATTTTCTCGTCTGTTGTAGCGGCGGTCATAAACTGCGCTTAAATCGTTTCGTGGATTGACATTCGATTCATCTTGCTCTGTAACACCGTACTGAGCGGTAATAGTGAGATCGTCAGTGATAAGCCCTGTATAACTCGCTGACCACATAGAACCACCTGATTTGTACACCGAAGCATCGCTCCAATCGCCATCTCGGTATGACTGATCGCCACCTGCAGGATTATAGTTATAATCTGCATTGCGTTTTTCCTGCTCTGTTTCATTACTAAAAGCGGTTACAAGAAAACTGTGGTTTTCAGTTAAGTACCAATCGACACTGGCAAACCAATAATTGTAGTCCTTTTCTTTTTTGGTGATGGTTGAGGTATTGGCGTAGCGAGTTTCTTTACGCTTCGGGTTAAGTAGTGCGTAGAAGAATAATTTATCTTCGATGATAGGCCCACTGGCCCAGACATTATAGTTTTGGGTGGTGATTGAGTCTTCCCCATTAAATGTACTGAGGTAAAGATCATGCTCACTTTGGGCGTTTAAATCATTGTCATAGCGCCAAATATCAGGGGCTTGACTAGCAAGGTCGCCAGGGGTGTAGATGGCCGATGCGCCAAACTCAAACTCATTGGTGCCGGTTTTTGAGGTGACGTTAGTCACTCCACCGATAAATTGCCCATATTGAGCAGGAACACCGCCAGTAATCACACTGGTTTGCGCGATAGCTTCCCATGGAAAGGCGACATTACCAAGGCCTTTGCGAATATCGGTGATATTCATGCCATTCATAAAATAGCCATTCTCAGCAACGGACGAGCCATTGAAGGAGGCCAAGC
Source organism: Shewanella piezotolerans WP3 (assembly GCF_000014885.1). NCBI lineage: Bacteria > Pseudomonadati > Pseudomonadota > Gammaproteobacteria > Alteromonadales > Shewanellaceae > Shewanella > Shewanella piezotolerans. The sequence continues at coordinate 3,576,263 of NC_011566.1, read as the reverse complement.
GGCCATAAGTACCAGCTCCAGCCGCAACAGAACTTGTCGGCGATAATAGCGCAACTGATGTTAAGTCTTGCGCAACAGGTAAAGAATCTAACTCTTCAGCTGAGAGGTGGATCGCATCTTGACTGTTCGCCATGTCAATTCTTTGGATTGATGCACCGACAATTTGAATACGTTCCACATCACTCTCAGGCAATAATTCAACATTGAAAGTGAGACTACTCCCTGCAGTGACTGTCACAGCGGTATCGGTTACAGAATCATAACCCGCCTTAGAAAAGGTAGCGGTATATTTTCCTCGCGGTAATCCCTTTAGGTTAAAGCGGCCGTTTTCATCAGATGTAACGGTTCGAGTGATCCCTTTAGCATTGTGCTTCAGTTTAATCGTTACATTTGCAAGTGAAGTGCCAGATTCCAGTGCGACCTGGCCTACAACTGCACCATTGACTTTATCGGCGGCATAGACCGGATTGATACATAATATCGCGGCTAAAGCACTTGCGACTAGCGATTGCTTAAAAATGCTTCCATTGTGATTATTCAAAATTCAGTTCCTTTATTTATTATATCCAAAGCATGATGATTTTTTATGCTTTAAACTTACTTTGGTGCGGCGACCTTAACAATGAGGATAGGGCGTTTTCAATATATAGAATATCAACCTGAAAATAATTCAAGCTGCTATAAGTGGTTGGGTTTGATTAGTTTTTTTGTTCGTTTTATCATTTAGCTTAAACTTTGATGAGTTAAAAGCGAAAAACTAATAACGTTTTCAAACTCAATTGTTTCAGTATTTGAACTGGCAAAAACAATAAGGTATATCAGCAATTACTGTCTCTTGCTGTATAACCTCTCCAATCATTTGTTGTGAATTAATATTCACTCTGAGTCGTTTTTTGATTTAATTTTGTCTGTGTTCAGTATTTTTGAGGGCTTGTATTAACTGATGGCTTGTGCAGCTAGCATAAAAGTTGTTGATTGTCGGTTAACTGTTTGGCTTGTAGCAGTAAGCTCTGCTATTAGATTTAGACTTAAAAGTAATCACCGGATTTGATAACCATCTCTTTAATGCTATATCGTCAAATCACCGTATCCTGAGGTGTTTTGTTGCTGATATTAGCTGATGTTAGCTGACGCTTGCTGAGCTGTGCTGCGGTTTGCTGATGATTTTCCTAAAAAGCTCGATGCTACAAGAATGCATAGAGTTTGCTTGTGGGAAGTGTAAAAAACATCAGTTTTTTAGCAGCAAAAAATGCACCTTGCAGTTCTGTTTAGTGGCTTTATGAAGTGGATAAAAATGTCGCTTTATTTTGCTATCATCGATTTTAAAAAACGGGGCAACTCAGTCGTGATTTTTGAGAGAAAGTGAACCGATGGCATTTTTTATCGCAAAGTACTTGTTGGGGATTTTCTTAGGCTATTCAGCTACCGATTAGCAAGCTTTTACAATGAAGGGGCAAAGCAGATCACCGTACTACTTGAAGATGCTCGTTTCAGAGACATTGAGCCAGTTCAATTCTAGGGGCATTAATGAAAAATGGTTATTCCCTTTTAAGTTAGTGCTACAACGAAGTGGGCTGGAATAAAGTCTTCTGCAATGGGCTGTTCTTAATATAAGAGCAAGGACTCTACTCTGTGGTTTTTACTAGGGGAACGACCATTAATGGCAATCAATGCCTTAATTAAAGCCCATTAAACTGCTACTGAATCCTGTATCTTTTAGAACGGCTATATAGCCCTGTAAATGCAAAGTGACATTATCAGCTAATACTTTGGTAGATGTTTGACCAGCTAACACTTGCTTTACGTTCGCGTAAACGTCACAGTGTGGAAATGTTGAGCGAGATCACATTTGGCGAAAAATGGATGTGACATCAATGGTTAGCAAATGATGTGAAATCAAATTGATTTTAAGTCGTTGTTAATACGTGTTTTTAAGTTGATGTTTACACAGTGTTGAGCACTGTTCTTGCAAAGAATAAGTCCTAAAGTATTACTGGAGTATGTATGAGTTCAGATCTGTCAAACCAAGATATTGTAATAGTTGCAGCTAAACGCACACCTATGGGTGGATTCCAAGGGGCGCTTGCAACAGTCGCTTCTCCAAAATTGGCGGCAACTGCGATTAAAGGTCTGATGCAGCACAGTGGCTTAGCGGGTGAGCAGGTTGACGAAGTACTAATGGGCTGTGTACTGCCAGCAGGTCTTGGTCAAGCGCCTGCACGTCAAGCGACTCTTGGCGCTGAGTTACCGCTATCGGTTGGTGCAACCACAGTGAACAAAGTTTGTGGTTCTGGTATGAAAACCGTGATGCTTGCGCATGATTTAATTAAAGCGGGCAGCGCCAACGTGGTGATTGCTGGCGGGATGGAAAACATGAGCCAAGCGCCTTATCTGCTAGATAAAGCCCGCGGCGGTATGCGCATGGGTCATGGTAAAGTGTTAGACCATATGTTCCTTGATGGACTAGAAGATGCTTACACCGGCGGTGCAATGGGCACCTTTGCCCAAAACACAGCTGATGATTTTAATTTAACACGTGAGCAAATGGATGGCTTTGCGCTCAGTTCGCTAGAAAAAGCTAACAATGCTATCGCAGCTGGCGCGTTCAATGCTGAAATTACGCCTGTAACAGTTGCAAATCGCCGCGGCGATGTTGTGGTTGATACCGATGAACAGCCAGGTAACGCCCGACCAGATAAAATCCCAACACTACGAGCAGCATTTGCCAAAGATGGCACCATTACAGCTGCTAACTCTAGCTCTATTTCAGATGGTGCTGCAGCGTTAATGCTAATGACCCGCGCACAGGCGAGCGAGCTTAAATTAGAAGTGATGGCTACTATCAAAGGTCACACTACCCACGCTCAAGAACCTTCAATGTTCACTACTGCGCCAGTTGGTGCGATGAATAAACTGTTAGATAAAGTCAGTTGGAGCAAAGATGAGGTTGATCTGTTTGAGATCAACGAAGCCTTTGCCATGGTGACCATGTTGGCCGTTTCAGAGCTTGGACTCGACATAAATAAAGTCAACGTTAATGGCGGCGCCTGTGCACTTGGCCATCCGATTGGCTGCTCTGGCGCACGCTTGCTCGTTACCCTTATCCATGCGCTAAAAGCACGCGGCCTGTCTAAAGGCGTGGCGTCACTGTGTATTGGCGGCGGCGAAGCTACAGCAATGGCAATTGAGCTTTAAGTGCTATTGCGAAGTACAGATTGAATATTAGTAATCAACAAGACTCGATTTAACTAACAGCCTGCAAGCTAGCTTTGTACTCCAGCGCTAGCTTGTAAAACAAAATAATAAAGGCGGTAGTTAAATCATCATTTTGCTCATCACTACCTCAAATAGATGATGAAAATAGGAAGCGATATGACCACTCAAGTTAAGCACTACATCGATGGCGAATGGATTCTAGGTAATGGCGAGCAGCAGATCGCCGTAACCAACCCAGCTAATAACGAAACAATAGCCGTTGTAAATGCAGCACTTCCCAGTGAAGTTGAAACGGCGATAGCCAGTGCAAAAGCAGCATTTAGTAGCTGGAAAGAGGTACCAGTATCAGAGCGTGCTCGCGTGATGCTTAGGTACCAACATTTGCTAAAAGAACACCACGACGAGATTGCAACCATCCTCGCACAAGAGACGGGTAAAACCTTCGATGATGCAAAAGGTGATGTTTGGCGTGGTATCGAAGTTGCCGAACATGCATGTAACATCGCTTCTATGATGATGGGCGAAACCGTTGAAAACGTTGCCCGTTCAATTGACACCTATAGCTACACCCAACCTCTAGGCGTTTGTGCTGGTATCACTCCATTTAACTTCCCAGCGATGATCCCGTTATGGATGTTCCCGTTGGCGATTGCTTGTGGTAACACCTTTATTCTTAAGCCATCTGAGCAAGATCCTATGACGCCGCAACGACTCATAGAGCTGTTTGAACAAGCGGGCGCACCAAAAGGTGTGGTACAGCTAATTCACGGTGATAAGACTGCAGTTGATATTGTTCTGCGTCATCCAGATATCAAAGCTATCTCATTTGTGGGGTCGGTGAATGTTGGTCAGTACATCTATAAAACGGGCACTGATAACCTTAAGCGCGTACAAGCATTTGCCGGTGCAAAAAACCACTGCGTGATTATGCCTGATGCTAACAAACAGCAAGTGATTAATAACTTAGTAGGCGCTTCAGTGGGGGCGGCAGGTCAACGCTGTATGGCACTTTCGGTTGCGGTCTTTGTTGGCGCAGCGAAAGAGTGGATCCCAGAACTTAAAGAAGCGATCGCTAAGGTTAAGCCTGGTCTTTGGAATGACAAAGATGCTGCTTACGGTCCTGTCATTAGTCCGGCAGCTAAGCAGCGTGTAGTCGGTCTAATCGCCCAAGGTATCGAAGAGGGCGCAGACTGTTTACTTGATGGCACAAACTTCACCGTTGAAGGTCATGAGTCTGGTAACTGGGTAGGTCCTACCATGTTCGATAAAGTCACCACAGATATGAGCATCTACAAAGAGGAGATTTTTGGACCAGTACTTTGTTGCATGAATGCTGAAACGCTGGAAGATGCGATTGCGATAGTCAACGACAGCCCATACGGCAACGGTACTTCAATCTTTACCGCCAGTGGTGCTGCAGCGCGTAAATATCAACATGAAATTGAAGTTGGCCAAGTGGGGATTAATGTCCCAATTCCAGTGCCGCTACCTTTTTTCTCATTCACTGGTTGGAAGGGCAGTTTCTACGGCGATCAACATGCTTACGGTAAGCAAGCTGTGCGTTTTTACACTGAAACTAAGACAATTACTGCACGCTGGTTTGAATCAGACATCGCCGTGGCATCAGCGCCAAACATGACCATTGATCTTAAGTAGAACCCAAAGTTAATTGCCACCTCAATGAGGTGGCAATGTTCGTTTAGAGCGCCGCTTTACAGCCTAGCAAACGAACCCTTTAATAATGAATAGAGGTCAGCAGCGGGTGACATACACATCTGCTAGCTAAAGACCCTTAGCCTAATATTGCAGCAGCAATCATAAAGGCAATAGACAGTATTGTAGTAAGTACAACAGGAGTATTCAGATGGATTTCAATCTTAATGAAGACCAGCGCCAGTTTGCAGATCTTGCACAGCAGTTTTCTACCGAAGAGTTAGCCCCTTTTGCAGCCAAGTGGGATGAAGAGCATCACTTTCCTAAAGATGTCATTCAAAAAGCGGGTGAGCTAGGATTCTGCTCACTATATTCGCCAGAATCAGAAGGTGGTATGGGCTTATCACGGCTTGATTCATCGATTATTTTTGAGCAGCTAGCGATGGGCTGTACAGCCACTACCGCAATGCTAACCATTCACAATATGGCCACTTGGATGGTCACTAGCTTTGGCTCGCAAACATTACGTGACGAATGGTCTGAGCAACTCACCACGGGTGAAAAACTGGCGTCGTACTGCTTAACGGAGCCGGGCGCAGGTAGCGACGCGGCATCACTGCAAACCAAAGCGGTACGTGATGGTGATGATTACCTGATCTCAGGCTCTAAAGTGTTTATCTCGGGTGCTGGCGCAACCGAAATGTTGGTGGTGATGTGCCGTACCGGTGAAGCTGGTCCTAAAGGGATCTCTGCAATTGCTATTGCTGCAGACGCAGATGGCGTGAGCTATGGCAAAGCGGAAGATAAGATGGGCTGGAACGCACAGCCAACTCGCCAAATCACCTTTGACAATGTACGCGTACCAGCAAGCAATCTTCTGGGTGAAGAGGGGCAAGGTTTTACCTTCGCAATGAAGGGACTTGATGGTGGTCGAATCAATATTGCCACTTGTTCAATTGGTACTGCACAAGCAGCACTAGAGCGTGCAACTGGATACATGAATGAGCGTAAACAGTTCGGTAAACCTTTAGCAGCCTTTCAAGCGTTGCAGTTTAAATTAGCCGATATGGCAACAGAACTGGTTGCAGCAAGACAACTGGTACGTTTAGCCGCCTTCAAACTGGATCAACAAGATCCAGAAGCGACGGCATATTGCGCCATGGCCAAACGTTTCGCGACTGATATTGGTTTCCAAGTGTGTGACGCAGCGCTGCAGATCCACGGTGGTTACGGTTATATTCGAGAATACCCATTAGAGCGCCATGTACGTGACGTTCGAGTGCATCAGATCCTAGAAGGAACAAACGAAATTATGCGTTTGATTATTTCTCGTCGTTTACTAGATGAAAATGCCGGCGCTATTTTGTAAGCGTTAGATTTTTCATTGTCGAATAAAAATATTTAAAAGGAGTTTCCATGTCACTGTTATTAGAAAAAATTGTCGGCCATACCGCGGTTATTAGCATGAATAACCCGCCGGCAAACACATGGACAGCGCAGAGCTTACAAGAGCTTAAAGCAAAAGTACTCAAACTTAATGGCAACAAAGAAGTGTATGCGCTAGTGATTACAGGTGAAGGCGAAAAGTTTTTCTCTGCTGGCGCCGATCTTAAGTTATTTGCCGATGGTGATAAAAATAACGCTGCAGATATGGCGCGTTACTTTGGTGAAGCGTTCGAGACATTGAGCGCATTTCGTGGGGTATCGATAGCTGCTATTAATGGTTATGCCATGGGCGGAGGTTTAGAAGTCGCACTGGCCTGTGATCTGCGTATTTGTGAAGAACAAGCACAGATGGCATTGCCTGAAGCGACCGTTGGTTTACTTCCTTGTGCGGGCGGTACACAAAACTTAACTGCACTGGTTGGTGAAGGTTGGACTAAACGTATGATCCTCTGCGGTGAGCGAATTAAAGCTACCAAAGCAGAAGCAATAGGGCTCGTTGAAGAGGTCGTGGCCACTGGTGATAGCTTTAACGCGGCCATGCGCTTAGCGGAAAAAGTGGCTAATCAAAGCCCGAGCAGCGTTGCTGCATGTAAACGATTAGTGCAAGCGGGCCGCACAATGCCACGCGCTGAGGCATTGCCTCTAGAGCGCAGTGAGTTTGCTGATCTGTTTGATACGCAAGATCAAACCGAAGGTGTTAGCGCATTTTTAAATAAGCGCAAAGCAGTTTGGAAGAACGGCTAATGACGACAAATTCTAATACGCAGAGTAACAGTGTGGTGTTCCAAACCTTGGGGACATTGTCTGGTAAACAGATCGGTGTCGCCACCCTAAATATTGAGAAAGCACTAAATGCTCTGAATATAGAGATGGTGCAGTCGTTAACTCAACAGTTAACGACTTGGCGCGATGACAATAGCATTGCGGCAGTGGTATTAGATGGTGCTGGAGAAAAAGCTTTTTGTGCTGGCGGTGATGTGAGAGCTATATATCACGCTGCCGTGGCGACGCCTGGTGTTGTGACCGCGCAAGCGACCGATTTCTTTAGTCAAGAGTATCAACTGGACTACCTATTACATACTTTTGCTAAGCCCATTGTTGTATGGGGCGATGGTATCGTCATGGGCGGTGGGCTTGGTTTGATGGCGGGCGCCAGTCATCGCGTTGTCACTGAGCACTCGCGTATCGCTATGCCTGAAGTCACTATTGGCTTGTATCCAGATGTAGGTGGCAGTTATTTCTTAAACCGTATGCCCGGTAAATCAGGGCTGTTTTTGGGGATGACCGCATACAACATGAATGGCGCTGATGCCCATTATGTTGGCATTGGTAACCACTACCTGAATCGTGACGATAAAGAGCTGTTATATGACGCGATGGCAACCATTGATTGGTCAGATGACAAAGCGTTAAACCATGAGATGTTGCATGCGCTTATCGACGACATGCAAGCAGACTGTAAAACACCATTAGCAGAGAGTCAGCTGCGAGTTAATCAAACACAGATCGACGAGTTAATGAGCGGCGATCTGCCAGCCATCGTTGAACGCGTAAGCTCACTTGATAGCGAGATTAAAGAGGCCCAACCATGGTTAGCCAAAGCTTGCAAAGTGATGCTTGCTGGTAGTCCAATCAGTTTGGCATTAGTACACAAACAAGCTCAGCTAGGCACTGATATGACTTTGGCTGAAGTGTTTAAGTTTGAGTTAGGCTTAAGTGTGAATTGCTGCGCCAAAGCAGATTTTGCTGAAGGCGTTCGCGCACTGCTTATCGATAAAGATAGAAATCCAAATTGGCTCTATAAAGACGTTGCCTCAGTACCCAATGAGCTGTTGGTGTCATTGATGCAGTCACCTTGGGATGAAAATGATCATCCACTAAGGCTACAAAGCTAAATTATTAGTACAAAGGAAAGATGACCGCACTTGTAAAAGTGCCCAGGAGCAAAAGATGAGTACTGTTGCATTTATTGGTTTAGGAAACATGGGCGGCCCAATGGCCGTTAATCTAATTAAAGCGGGCTTTACTGTTAGAGTGTTTGACTTGGTTCCTGCGGCGATGCAAGCGTTAGCCGAGCAAGGCGCACTCACTGCAACCAGTGCATGTGGCGCTGCAGCTGGTAGCGATATCGTGGTGACTATGTTACCTGCAGGCAAACACGTGCGTAGCCTTTATGTTGGCGATGCTGATAACAAGGGGCTTATCGATGTGGTGGGTAAGGGAACCTTACTGATTGATTGCTCGACTATCGATGCTGACAGCGCTCGTTTTGTGGCAAACCATGCTGCTGATAAAGGCCTCGAATTTATTGATGCACCAGTCTCTGGCGGTACAGCAGGCGCTGCTGCTGGCACACTGACCTTTATTTGTGGCGGAACAGATAATGCCTTTGAGCAGGCACAAGGTGTACTAACCGCAATGGGGGCGAATATCTTCCATGCAGGTGGTCCAGGCGCAGGACAAGTGGCCAAGATCTGTAATAACATGCTGTTGTCGGTATTAATGGTGGCGACATCTGAATCTTTGCAGATGGGGGTTGATCATGGACTCGACCCAAAAGTGCTTTCTGACATCATGAAGGTCAGTAGTGGTGGTAATTGGACGCTAGATAAATATAATCCTTGCCCAGGGGTAATGGAATCGGTACCGTCATCCAACGATTATCAAGGTGGCTTTATGGTTGACTTGATGGTGAAAGATTTAGGATTAAGCCAAGAAGCGGCATTGCTATCTAATTCAAGTACGCCAATGGGAGCCTTAGCGCGCAGCCTTTATGTGAATCATGCACGTAAAGGCAACGGCAAACGAGATTTTTCGAGTATTTTTGAGCAGTTTGCTCCTAGCTCATCAGAGTAATCAACAAGTAAAAAATAAAGGGTAATTCAATGGATTTAAAAGATAAGGTAGTTGTTATCACTGGCGGTGCTGGTGGACTCGGTTACGCAATGGCGGAAAATTTAGCCGCTGCAGGCGCTAAGCTAGCACTTATCGATGTTGACCAAGAGAAGCTGGAAAAGGCTTGTGCCAACCTTGGAGCAACCACAGAAGTTCAAGGTTATGCACTAGACATTACCGACGAAGAAGATGTTTTTTCTGGCTTTCAGTTTATTAAAGAAGATTTTGGTCAAGTTAATGTACTGATCAACAACGCGGGTATTTTGCGTGATGGCTTAATGCTAAAAGCCAAAGAGGGGCAAGTGATTGATCGCATGTCTTTCGACCAGTTTCAGTCAGTGATTAATGTGAATCTTACAGGCACATTCCTATGTGGCCGTGAAGCGGCAGCCGCGATGATCGAAACTGGGCAGGAGGGAGTTATTATTAACATCTCTAGTCTGGCTAAAGCGGGTAACATGGGGCAGTCAAACTACTCAGCCTCTAAAGCTGGCGTGGCGGCGATGAGTGTCGGTTGGGCGAAAGAGCTTGCGCGTTATAATATCCGTAGTGCAGCAGTCGCTCCTGGGGTGATTGAAACAGAAATGACTGCGGCAATGAAGCCTGAAGCATTAGAGCGACTAGAAAAAATGGTGCCGGTTGGTCGTTTAGGTCAAGCCGAAGAGATTGCATCAACAATACGCTTTATCATTGAAAACGACTATGTAAATGGTCGTGTATTTGAAATTGATGGCGGTATTCGTTTGTAATATCAGTTTTAACAACATTAACGGGCTTAGGCCCGTTTTTTTATGGCTATAGTACCGGCTGAACGGATGCTATTTGAACTTTAGCAAAGGTTTGCGCCATAATATCACTATATGTTGCGATTAAAGGAGTGTGGGGTTTAGATGGAGTGGTTAGAGAAAACGACCAAATGGATGATGCTTATTGTCGGCACTTGTGGCCTGCTGGTGATCTATTTCGGCTTTTTTTATTTAATGTTTAATGGACGAAGCACCGCCGTTATCCCTTGGTATATTTTAATCTCTCCGTGGATATGTATCTACTTTGGTCTCAAACAACGCACCCAAATTGAAGTTATACGCTGGTTTATGAGCAAGTTCAGCCGCAAACAACCTTAAGCTAAAGGTATGCGATTATTTCTTATATTGGATACCAAGTAACAGATCTCTTTGGATTAAATGCATTTAATTGCCGTTTTATTAATGCAGTTGATATAATCGTTATATTAGTTTTATCATCACTATAAGATTGAAAGTAACTTCATCACTCATATGATTTCTAGGCGGCCAATGAGATTTACATTTGCATCTATATTAACTGCTACCTTGTTATTGATCGTTACCGCTTGTGACGTTTCGCCTAAAAAGGACCCAAAAGTCACTCCTGCTGAAGCGCTGCCCGATGGCGTTCAGGTGGCTGATTATGGTAGCTGGAAATCCCCAGTTGATGCGGAGCATGTATACGACCTCTCAGACAGTATTGGTGAGCTGCAAGTTACCACTGGTAGTATCTATTTCACCATACGTGATGAAAGTAATGAAGGGCGACGTGGCGTCCAACGCATAGAAGAAAATGGCACTGTTACTGAAGCCATCCCATCGAATTTTGATATAGGCAGCCGGGTACACGAATATGGCGGTGCTCCTTTCGTTGCCATTGGCAATAGTTTGTTTGCCACTAAATACTCCGACCAGCTGTTATACCGCATTGCGCCCAATCAAACACCGTTTGCATTAACGCCCCCAGGAACACGCCATGCTGACTGCATATCAAACCCTAGAGCTTCCCGCTTAATATGCGTTCGTGAAGACCATCGAGAGGCTGGAAAAGTAACAAATCAGCTGGTGGGCATTAATTTAAGTTATGCCGATGAAGGCGAGGTGCTGGCTACAGGCGCCGATTTTTACTCAACACCAGTACTTTCCCCTGATCAAACCCAATTAGCATGGGTGACATGGCAGCACCCGAATATGCCTTGGGACAACACCCAGTTATGGCTTGGTGAAATTGATAACAAAGGCGCCGTTATTAATGTTAAACAGGTGGCGACGGAACAGTCTGGTTCGATTATTCAACCACTTTTTAGCCCTAGTGGACAGCTGTACTTTATTGCTGATTATAGTAACTGGTGGAATATTTACCGTTTAAATGAGCTGGGGCAAGCTGAAATTGTACTGGCACAGGAAGGGGAGTTTGCCGTTGCTAATTGGCATTTAGGTAATCACAACTATGCATTCGAAAGTGAACAGACGATAGTCGCAAGTTACAATCATGAGGGGCAAGCAGGCTTGGTTCGAATTGATACTGAAAGTGGTGTCACAGAACCTATCGCGGTTGATTTTGCTGATATCGCTTATGTCACCAAAAGTGATAATGGAGTGATTTTTGTTGGTTCTAAAGAGACGCCGGAAAAAGGGATTTATAAAGTGCATGGCCGCGCTGCACAGCTGATGTATGCGCCCAAATTGGCGGTCATGGACCCCAACTTCATCTCAAGAGCTGAAAGTGTTAGCTTTAAAACGGGTGATAGTGACACCGCTTACGGATACTTCTACAAACCAGAGAACCCCAACTTTCAAGCGCCAGTAGGGCAAGAACCACCACTGGTGATGTTTTTGCACCGTGGCCCAACTGCGCAAGCAAGTCGAGTCTTTAGGCGAGATATTCAATATTGGACCAGCCGCGGCTTCGCCGTTTTTGATCTGAACTATCGTGGCAGTACAGGTTTTGGTAGGGATTACCGCAATAGTTTATATGGTAAGTGGGGTCGTTCGGATGTAGAAGATGCTGTTCGCGCCGCAGGCTTCTTAGTTAATCGAGGTGATGTAGACGGTCGTAAATTGGCGATTAGAGGTTCCCGAGCGGGTGGCTTTACAGCACTGTCAGCGGTTGCTTATTACAGTACTTTTGGTGCGGCGGTGAGTTACTCAGGCATTAGTGACGTTCAGTCATTTAGACGACATTCCAATAAGTTTGAAAGTAACTATTTAGAAAGACTGATTGGAACAATCGATAACTATAAACTTCGTTCGGCAATGAATAATTTATCTGGGATCAATGAGCCATTGTTGCTTATTCAAGGGGTGAATGATTCATTGATCCCCGCTGAACAAACATTGCAGCTTTATAAAGCGGTTAAACAAAAAGGAACGCCTGTCGCCTACTTAGAGTTCAATGACGACGCAGCCAATCGCGTCTCTCCTGAAAGTAAAAAACGGGCACTTGAATCTGAGTTATCTTTCTACGGTCAGGTGTTTGGTTTTAAGCCTGCTGGGAAAACACCAACGCTTATCATTGAGAATATCGGTAACTTAAAACGCAGATAATATCCTGGCTAGATCATTAAGGGGTTGGACTAAGCCCCTTTAGAATGGCACAGTTAGGTTGTTTCCCGCCTTTGCAATCGTGAATTAAATGCTGTAATTGTTTTTTCAAATTGCTCAAGTGAGCAATCCTTTGCTCGACGTCATCGAGGTGGTGCTGAGCTAGTGCTTTCACATCTGCAGCATTGCGCTGGCTATCTTGCTGTAGATCTAGCAGCGCCTTACAATCTTCTAAGGTAAAGCCCAATGCGCGGCAGTGCTGTATGAAGCTCAGCGCATCAACGTGACTCTGGGTATACTCTCGGTAGCCATTGTCATTCTTCCCTCCTATCACCAGACCAATATCATGGTAATAACGTATGCTTTTTACTGACAAATTAGTCAGTTTTGCCACTGTACCAATTTTCATTTTTGCTCCGACTAAAAATAATTTGAATTGATGTTTGACTCTCCCCTTATGGGAGACATTACTCTTGATGCATCAAAGATACAAATATTAAACAGACGTGGAGCGGGATTATGAAAACGATAAACCTATACGTGCCCAGTATGAGCTGCGCAAGCTGTGTCTCAAAAATAGAGTCAGCATTTGCACAAGCAAACAAACAAACCGAGATTGGCACTGACATTAGCGCTAGGGTCAATCTTGCAGATAAGCAGGTGCAAGTCTTTGGTGAGATCACCATTGATACTGCGATAGGGCTAATTGAAGACGTCGGCTATCAAGCTGAATTACTAAAAGATCCCCGCAAAGGCGCACAGCAAAAACAGGCTGACGAAGCTAAAGAGTATAAAACTCGTTTATTTCAAGCTGCTGTCGGGCTTGGATTAGGGGTACCGTTAATGCTGTGGGGACTGCTTGGTGGTGAGATGATGGTCAATAACTCGACTCAGCAATTAAGTTGGGGGATTGTTGGTCTGGTGACCTTGGTCGTTATGTTAACCACAGGGCGTCATTTTTACCAAGGCATGTGGAGAGCAATAAAAGCGCGCAGTGCGAACATGGACACTTTAATTGCCTTAGGCACTAGTGCCGCATGGATATATTCAATGTTAGTGGTGGCCACGCCGCAATGGTTTCCAGCAGACACTCGCCATGTCTATTTTGAGGCTAGCGTGATGATTTTGGGCTTAATTAATCTCGGTCACGCTCTTGAGCTTAGAGCACGAGGGAAAACCAGCGAAGCTGTGCAGCGACTATTAGGATTGCAAGTAAACACCGCAATTCGGATAACTGATGCTGGTGATGAAGAGGTCGAGATAAACCAACTGAATCTGGGAGATAAATTACGCTTAAGACCCGGTGACAGGGTTGCACTCGACGGCGAGATAGTGAGCGGACACACCCTGATCAATGAATCGATGTTAACAGGTGAGCCAGTGCCTGTTCACAAAGCTGAGGGTGACAGTGTTAATGCAGGTACTATTAACGGTAATGGTTGCCTAATTTACCGCGTCACAGCGGGTGAAAAAGATACCAAACTTGCCAAAATTATTGAACTGGTGCAGCAAGCGCAAACCTCTAAAATGCCAATTGGCCGCTTAACCGACAAAATATCAGCCTACTTTGTGCCAGCGGTTATCTTAATTGCGCTGTTTAGCGCCGTTATTTGGTATCTTACAGGTCCAGAACCTGCTTTATCACATGCGTTAGTAGTACTAACAAGTGTGCTTATCATTGCCTGTCCCTGTGCACTCGGGTTGGCAACGCCTATGTCAATTATGGCCTCAGTGGGCCGCGCTGCGCAGCTCGGGGTTCTAGTAAGAAATGGTGAAGCGCTGCAAACCGCAAGCCAAATCACCACTGTAGTGCTAGACAAAACAGGTACTATTACCCAAGGCTCGCCAGAAGTTACTGAATTTATTGTGTTACAGCCTAAATATGATGAGCAAAACCTTCTCAGTGATATTGCCGCTTTAGAACAGCACTCTGAGCATCCACTTGCCAGTGCGATTGTAGCAAAGGCTAAGCAGGCGAGTATGACTCTGATAGAGCCCGAACAATTCACTAACCTGCAGGGGCGTGGCATCACTGGCACGGTAAACAGTGCCGAGTATGCTATTGGCAACCAGAGCTTAATGCAGCATATAGGTATCGATGATGTTTCTGCCTATCAACAACAGATTGGTCGACTTGCCCATCAAGGTAAGACCCCTGTATTTGTCGCAAAAAACCAGCGGCTAATCGCAATGATTGCAATAAGCGACCCAATCAAAGAGGATGCAATTGAGGCAATAAGCGCGATGAAAAACAGTGGCCTTAAGGTGGTGTTATTAACCGGCGATAATCAACAAACAGCAAACGCGGTGGCTGATATTGTCGGAATTACCACAGTGTTTGCCAATGTGTTACCTGAACAAAAGCAACAGAAGGTATTAGAGCTACAGCAAAATGGTGAAGTGGTGGCTATGGTTGGTGACGGTATTAATGATGCCCCAGCGTTGATGAGCGCCGATATTGGTCTTGCCATGGGGAGTGGCACTGAAATCGCCATCGAAAGTGCAGACTTTACCTTACTGTCTGCAAGATTGATGGTGGTGGCTGAAACATTGCTGTTAGCAAAGGCCAGCATGCGCAATATCAAACAAAACTTATTTGGCGCCTTTATCTATAACAGTTTAGGGATCCCACTTGCTGCGGGAGTGTTGTTCCCATTTACAGGCATGTTACTCAGTCCCGTGGTGGCGGGCGCTGCAATGGCACTGTCATCATTAACAGTGGTCACCAACGCAAATAGATTACGTAAAGAGAAACTGATGTAATGGATTAGCATTGCGGATCTGTCCTACTAAATTTTATTAGCGTTCTCATCATATCGAGACGATCGCAGTTGATAATTTAGGCTAGAATGCTATAGTATCGCGCTTAATTTTATAGGCTGCACGCGGACTTGCGTGAGCCTTCGACCAGTAAATTGATATAGAGCTAAGCACTCTACTCGGTTTACTGGTTTTTGTTTTTACTATGATCTCTTTAAGTCATATAACCAAAAGCGGAATGTCACTTTGATTACTACAGCTAACATCACCATGCAGTTTGGCTCTAAGCCACTGTTTGAAAACATCTCAATTAAGTTTGGCGGCGGCAACCGTTACGGTTTAATCGGCGCCAACGGTTGTGGTAAATCAACCTTTATGAAGATCCTTGCCGGTGATCTAGAGCCTACATCAGGTAACGTTTCATTAGATGTTAATGAGCGTTTAGGTAAGTTGAGCCAGAACCAGTTTGGTTACGAAGAGTTCAACGTAGTTGATACTGTGATCATGGGACACGCCGAGCTTTGGGAAGTGAAGAAAGAGCGAGATCGTATCTACTCTCTGCCTGAAATGACTGAAGAAGACGGTATTAAAGTTGCCGATCTTGAGATGGAATTTGCAGAGATGGACGGTTACACCGCTGAATCTCGCGCTGGCGAACTGCTAATGGGCGTGGGGATTGGTGTTGACCAGCACTTCGGCCTAATGAGCGAAATTGCACCAGGCTTTAAGTTACGAGTACTTTTGGCACAAGCACTATTCTCAGATCCAGATGTACTGCTACTTGACGAACCAACCAACAACTTGGACATCGACACCATTCGTTGGTTGCAAGAGATGCTGAACCAGCGTAACAGCACCATGATTATCATCTCGCACGATAGATATTTCTTGAACTCTGTATGTACTCATATGGCTGACTTGGATTACGGTGATATCCGCGTATTCCCAGGTAACTACGATGAGTACATGATGGCTGCACAACAGTCACGTGAGCGTTTGATGTCTGACAACGCTAAGAAGAAAGCACAGATTGCTGAACTTCAAGGCTTCGTGGCGCGTTTCTCTGCTAACGCATCTAAAGCAAAGCAAGCGACATCTCGTGCTAAGCTAATCGACAAAATTAAGCTTGATGAAGTTAAAGCTTCTAGTCGAGTAAACCCGTTTATTCGTTTTGAACAAGAGAAGAAATTGTTCCGTAATGCTTTGATTGTTGAAGATCTAGCAAAAGGCTTTGATGAGCAGTTATTTAAAGATCTTAATATCATTGCCGAAGTGGGTGAGCGTATCGCCATTTTGGGTGACAACGGTGTGGGTAAAACCACCTTGTTACGTACTTTAGTACACGATATCCCACAAGATAGCGGTACTATTCAGTGGTCTGAAAACTCATCGATTGGTTACTACGCTCAGGATCATGAGTCAGATTTCGAAAACGACATGACCTTGTTTGAGTGGATGAGCCAGTGGCGCAAGCCAGAAGATGATGACCAATCTGTACGTGGTTACTTAGGCCGTATGCTATTTGGCTCTGACGATATTAAGAAGTCAGTCAAAGTGCTTTCAGGTGGTGAAAAGGGTCGCATGCTATTTGGTAAGCTTATTATGCAAAAGCCAAACATCTTGCTACTTGATGAGCCAACCAACCATATGGATATGGAATCAATTGAGTCGCTCAACAACGCACTTGAGATGTATGAAGGTACATTGCTGTTTGTCAGCCATGACCGTGCATTCGTATCATCACTGGCCAACCGTATTATTGAGATCACACCAAATGGTGTAAATGATTTCAAAGGAACATATGATGAGTTCCTAGTGAGCAAAGGTGTTGTTGAAGGTTAATCCTTTAAACATTACTTTTGATTAAAAGCCCGATGATATCGGGCTTTTTTTATGGGTTTTGTTTAGGGCAAAGCGCTTGTCTCCCATTTGAATATCTGCAACATTTCTTGGCAGCAATATCCATTGAGTGTCCTTTAGAGGACAGTTTTTAAAACAAAAATATTTATAATCAGTTTGTGTAAATAGGCGAGGGGCTTGACTCATTTTGCGCCAAAGTTAGTTGGTCTTTAAATGAAGACTGATTACATTTTTGAGTTGTGTTACTAAGCTGCAGATTCTTGATTGTGGCTGCATCATTGTCAATCGCCTGCAGCGGGACTGGACAGGATGTCCGAATGTCGTGAACACATGGTCGATGATGCTCCCGACATCATTATGACATTTCCCATATCCCTATGGGTCAAATATGAATGAAAGACCGCATGTGCAGACACTGCCGTGACACGCAGCAAGTCCATCCTTGGAAGCTCGGCCATGACGTCCATGTCATGGACGGTCACGGCCGTATCTGCACTTGGATCATTGGTGATTTAATTTGTACTGTAGTAGTAAAGCTTTTAGCACAGAAATGTCCCCAAATTGGTTAGCTTAAGATTAAACGTGGATGACGTATTCTCATGCAGGTTGATTTAATGATGTGTATTTATACAGGTATAACTAAAAGTGAGTAAAAACACTCATTATGGCGCAAATAAAGATGCCAAAAAGGGTCCTGCTAGGCATCGATAATTTTTTAACATTTCACAAAACCGATAAAAATCAGCCTTATGGAAAATGCAAAAAACCGATACAGGGGTCCATTGAACACCCTAGGCTCTCTTTCTCCGCTGCCAGCAAGCCAATTTTCATAGCCCGAATTTAGAAATTATCTATTTACAGCAATGTCTTAGCAGTGATAGTTTGTTAACAAATTACCGAGTTGCTAAGAACGTTATCGAGCGACTAATGAATAAGCTGTTAGGCTTCTAGGTGTTAACTGTGAGCGAATTAGTAAAAATTAGAATTGAGTTGCCGCCTGAGAATATTCTCAATGCATCTTCCGAAACACTTTGGGCTAAACCACTTGGGAAGGGGCTGTTTAAACTCCAAAATTCACCATTTGGAGCTTATGGCTATAGCTTTGAAGATGTTGTAATTGCCGATGATAATGAAGTGCCTACGGTGTTGGGTGTTCATGAAAATTCAGGGCACTCTACCTATCGTATATTGCTAAAGGATGGAATACTAAACACAGATGAGTTTTCCCAAGCTTGGGGGGAATTAGAAAGTATAGGCTGTACCTATGAAGGCTCTCAGTCAAAATTATTAGCTATTGATGTTCCTGCCGATACAGATATTTTCCACGCTTATAAACTACTTGAGGCAGGTGAAGAAGCTGAACTTTGGGAATTCGAAGAAGCTAAATGTGCTCATAATATCGAAGCCTAACAAGTCAATTCAGCAGGACAAAAAACAGTTGGTTTTGCTCCTGCGTCACTAATTTTAACCAACTATTTTTTTTGCCTCTGATTGAGGCGTTAGGTGAATCAGGAGGTGTAGTGTATGCAACGACCGATAATAATTGAAAATAATATGCTAGAAGCTGATTCTGAACAGCATTTTAGGTCTGTGATGCCAAGAGGTTGGACTGCTGATAAGCCGAATCCAGATATTGGTGTAGACTTGGTAGTTGGTATAATTGAAGGCAATCGTGCGTCTTCAAGAGAGTTGGTTGTTCAGTTAAAAGCATCACAAGAATCAAATGTCACTTCTGACGGGGAAAATGAGCGGGTAACATTAGATGTATCAACATATAACTATTTATGGGATCTTTTACCTGTAGCACTACTTGTGAAGTATGTAGCTTCAGAGCAGGTTTCCTACTGGCAGCTTTTAAGTCAAGTGCCTGAACCCAACCAAGAAAACTTAACCATGACGGTTAAAATTCCGCGTTCACAGGTTCTAAATGCTGAGAGCTGGCAAGTAATTAGACGCTACGTTGAAGCTGTTCACTTAAGAAAACTAGGTGCTAGAGAAAGAGTTGATTTAGCACAATTCACCTAACAAGAATTTCAAGCGGGACTGCTAACAGTTTGCTAGGTTTCGCTTCGCTACACAATTTAGCAAACTATTATCAGCCCCTTAAATGGGCTACATGGACTCCCCTTTGTCAAGCAATAGTAATCACACAACAACAGTGGATCTGACAGCAGCTCTACATTCGGCGTTTGATTAGCTTGCTGCCTAAACAGCTTTTGGCTATCGCCCTGATGATTTGCGCTTGAGCAAAGATCTCATTCGTTAAACAGTATTACTTTCTCTTTCAAGAAAGATGTACTTCCCAACTAACCAGATTCTATCGCTCTCGGTCTGACCGTGTTATCGTCAATTGCTAATGCGTCGACTCGGTGGGGTTAACCGTTTGGGTTAATCCTTTTTACGTTTTTACATAGTTAACTTGGTACTCTTGTCCTGATTGCAATAATGACCAAATTAGCCGTGCATTTTTAGCTGCCAAAGCAATGACAGCTCTTTTGAAACCTCTTCGCTCGATAAGGGCTTTAATCCATAAACTAGTTCTATCTATTTTATTGGCACAGTTTGCGATGACAGCGCGAGCACCATGGATTAGCGAGGTGCGGATATGCTTCTCACCGCGTTTACTTATTCGACCTAGTGTTGGCTTTCCGCCAGTGGAATACTGCTTCGGCACCAAACCTATCCAAGCTGCAAATTGGCGGCTAGTTGAGAAGTGTTTTGCATCACTGACTGTCGCGACTACTGCTGTTGCGGTAACTTCGCCAATACCTGGTATGGTCATTAACCGCTTAGCGTCTTTCATCTGGTTAGCAAGGGCATAGAGCTTTCGGTCAGACCTTAATATGTCTTGGTTTTGTTGTTTTATGCTCAGCCATAAATCATGGAGTAGTTCGCGGGCTAAATCAGGCAAACCGTTCTCAGCATCCTCGAGAATTTCAACAATATGCTTTTGAGCAGGATAACGACCTTTAGGCATAATAATACCAAACTCGGATAGTAAGCCACGTAATCGGTTTATCATCGCCGTACGGTCTTTGATTTGGCCTTGTCGAATGCGGTGTAGGCATAAAACGGCTTGTTGCTCTTCGCTTTTAATACAAACAAAGCGTGTTTTTGGTCTAGTCACTGCCTCACAAATGGCTTCAGCATCATTGGCGTCATTCTTTTCACTTTGGCGATAAGGAATAACGAATTTAGATGCCATGATACGTACGTCGTGGCCGTATTTTGTAAACTCTCTTGCCCAGTAGTGAGCGCCAGAGCAAGCTTCCATCCCGATAATACAGGGTGGAATGTTAGCGATTTTTTCTAACAGCTTGTTTCTTTTAACTGTTTGCTTTAGTTTAGTTTAGTTTTACCGTATTCGTC
The DNA here is from genome assembly GCF_000014885.1 of Shewanella piezotolerans WP3. Classification (NCBI taxonomy): domain Bacteria; kingdom Pseudomonadati; phylum Pseudomonadota; class Gammaproteobacteria; order Alteromonadales; family Shewanellaceae; genus Shewanella; species Shewanella piezotolerans. Next base: position 3,555,735 of record NC_011566.1, on the reverse strand, counting down.
AACACCATGAATACTAAAAACTAATTTGGCTAAATCGATGCCAATTGCTTTAATTAAGGACATATGGACTCTCCTTGATTGAATGTTTGCACTTTCAATATGGCACATAGTGGCCAATTGGTAAGGGGAGTCCATATCATTCGTTAGGTTTCAAGATGATTCCGAGTAAGTTAAAATCGACTTGTTATGAGTTACTTCCACTTTCTATTGCAATCGGTATTCTATTAGCAGCGGCGTTAGGTATTGGTTTGAGTATGGGGGTTGGGATACTCCAGAATTTTATTTATGAAGACCCTAGTGCTGGTGGCTGGACTTGGATCTTAGCATTCCCTTTAACAATACCAGCCCTTTTAGCCAGTTTACCTTGGAGTCAAGAGTTGTTATCCGTAGGTGAAACTTTATCTATAGTAATAGGTGTTTTTATTAATGGCTTTATTGGTCTTATAATTTGGCGAATCTATAGGTTTTATACGAAAGAAACCTAACAAGAAAATAAACAGGGCCAAAATGCAGTTGGCTTTTTGTTCACTACGTTCACTTATTTTATCCAACAATTTTTTGCCCATTATTAGGGCGTTGGTATGACTCCCCACGTCAAGCAGAACATCACTATTTCGGCCTAAATATTTAAGCCTGCTTTTGCTCTTTTGACTAAATTGGATTGAGCTAACACAGTCGATGAAGCAAGTAATTTCGTCGGTTGTCATGCTGATATCCGTGGATTACTTATCTTTCAATAAGCAGCGCCTACCTTACCTTTTGTTATTAATTATGGCGTCGTGACACCTGTCTTCAGTCTATGTTCGTGGTTCAATACAGAGTTAACCGTATTGCCATCCTAACGCCCTCGGTGATCGTGTCACATCCGATGCTTGACCCACTGTATTAGCTCAAAATCGTTTATCATGCAGGTACTCTCGACAACCGTAGTTTAGGGTTAACTTTTGTCAGTACCACCTCTCGTGAAATCGCCCAAATATAAGCAATCATTTCTCTGGCTATGGCTGTCACGACTACGTTGTTATGTTTACCTTTGTACATGAGTTTTTGGTATCGACGACAAAGCCTAAGCTGCGCTTGCCATGCAATATCAATGATTTCTTTCGGTAAACCTTCTTGTCTTATTTGCATCTCGGTTGAGATCTTAGCGGGGTAGCGATAGGAGTGAGCCCCTTCGACTAATAGCCGTCTTGCTCGACCATTGCCGCATTTCGTTATCGCACCCACATGCCGCTTTCCACCACTTGAGTGTTCCGATGGAACTAGGCCTACATAACTCATTAGTTTTCGGGGATGATCAAAGCGAGTTAAGTCTCCCAACTCAGCAATGACACCTGCGGCAACCAGTAACCTCACTCTACGTAATGCTTGTATGGCTTTGATGACCGGATATTAACGCCACTTTTTAACGTGATGCTCAAGTTCATTGTCTAGCCGTTTTAGCCTCGCGATCCGCTCTGAAATGGTTTGTAAGTATTCTTGCAAGACAATCTGTTGACTCGGGTGCGGCAATATCAGTTCAGTCAGCCAGCGTAAGTGCTTTAGCGACCAGTTAGCAGTGCCTCTGTAGTTAATATTGTTTCTTAGCTGAAGCGCTTTAAGCTGGTATTTAGCGTCTTTTAAATCTTTCATCGCGGTCTCACGAGCACGAGATAAATCGCGGATAGCTTCATCTTCAGGCTCTGGAACATAAATCTCGGTAAGATCTTCCGACTTAAGCAGCCTTGCTAATTTAAGCGCATCACGTTTATCGGTTTTAATTTTCTCACCAGGTTTTTTGGGAATAAGTGAAGGGGCTATAACATAGCAACAGTGACCTAGGCTGGTAAGCAATCGGTAGATCCAGTAACCGCAGGGGCCAGCCTCATACACAAAGTGTAAGGTTGCTTCTGGGTACTTAGATTGAAACTGCCTAGCCAGTCTAGTGATAGAGGCTTTCGCACTTGAAACTCGTCCAAAATGAACCGCTTGCGCTCCTCTTTGATCTTCAATATAAGCAATTTCTACAAATTCTTTATGTGTATCAAGGCCAATAAAAAGTATGTTATGTTTATTCATGCTGATCTCCGATTTAGTTTCTTTAACAAAACTATTATGGCTCTGGCTTTCAGCTAACCCACGATTAATTGGAGAACAGCACCTTTTGTGGGGAGTCATTATGTCTATGTACAAGGAATGTTCCATCTATGCGCTATCTAATAGTTCTATTATTTATTCCGCTTTTCTCTTTTGCAGAAGTTAATTTGCCACTTCAGCAACAGTTGCTTGATATGGGAAATAAAGACCAAGAAATTCGAAATGAAATAGGGGCGGCAGGTTGGGGAAATGCGCCAAAGGAATTATTGGAAAAACTAAATAAAATAGATCATAGCAATACAGAAAGGCTTAAAGCTATTATAAAAAAATACTCTTGGTTAACTAAAGAATTAGTTGGGGTTTAAGCTGTCGGAGCTGCCTTTTTAATTGTTCAACATTCACCAGATATCGCATTTAAAGAAGACATGTTACCTTACTTGGAAAAATCATATTTAAATAATGAGGGTGTTAGTGGGCAGCAAGTTGCTCTGTTAACCGATAGGGTTCTTATTGCTCAAGGCAAAAAGCAAATCTATGGTACTCAAGCGGACTTGAGTGAAGGAAAAGTCGTATTTAGCCCTATTGAAGATGAAGCTAATGTAGATAAGCGAAGGAAAAAAATGAATATGCCGCCGTTAGGTTTGTACTTAAAGCTAATGGAGGAAATGTACGGGATTAAAGACCACCCTGAAATAGACCTTGAATAAATGTGTATATAATGATTTATAGTGGCTGGCTTGTGATTTTATTTTACCGTATTAGTCGGCACCATGAATACTAAAAACTAACTTGGCAGTTTTTGATTTAAAAAAGAGTGATGCCAATTGCTTTAATTAAGGACATATGGACTCTCCTTGATTGAATTTTTGCACTTTCAATATGGCACATGGTAGCCAATTGCTAGGGAGTCCAAATCATTCGTTATGAAGCACAGGAGAAGTTCCGGCATGGATTCCAATATAGATTACTCAAAATACTCCCTTGTAGAACTTATCGATGTTCGAGAGAACATAGACCGAGAAGCATATCCAGATCGTTTTAACGAGGTGAACAGGCTAATTACGGAGCAGATGCTAGAGAAAAATAGGACAATTGAGCAAACTAAAGACTCTGCAGGATGTTTAGCATACGTAATCGGAGGTATGTCTTTTATACCATTGATAGGTGTTTTATTTGGAATCATTGCCATTGTATGGGGTTTTAAAGTTAAACATTCAAAGCTCAAATATGTCGGGTCGGCAGGTATTCTCTTTACAGTGATTTTATATGGTTCCCTTGGTTACTTTGGTTTTGTCCAAGAAGACGGTGTTTATGACGAACTTCGAGCAACAATGGCGAAAACTCAACTGACAAGTGCTGTTCAAGCTATCGAATTTTATAAAGTTCAAAATGGAAGTTACCCGGAATCTCTGGAAGTATTGCAGAAATCACTTCCTGAAAATTCAATGGTGTTTTTGAACGACTCTACTCAAGTCAATATGGGTGAGGTGAAACTGTATTACTATGAGGTTATTAACGAGAACTCATATCATATTCGTTCTTATGGAAGAGATGGGCTAATAAATACGCCAGACGATATTTTACCTAACCCAATAATGAATGTTGGTTTAATCGCTGATTACCAAGTGGAAAGTGGTTTATAAAAAGTCAATAAAATGGACGCTGCTCTTGGCTTGCGCTCATTCTTCGCTAATTATAGCCAAGCATTATTACGCCCATTATTGAGGCGTTATACCTTTAAGGATTATATTTTGAGTGTCATGGAGACTGATAGATTAGAATTTCGTGAAATCAATTCAAAAGACTTAATTGATTTACGACTTGTTTTGTCTGACCCTGAAGTTATGAAATATTCAATTGTTGGTGTTCACAATGATAGTGAAATACAAAAATATATTGATAATTGCCAACAACAATATCGTGCTAATGGTTTTGGTCAATGGGCTATATTTTCAAAGTCAGACGCTAGTTTTGTTGGTGTTTGCGGACTAAATTCACATGTGGTTGAAAGCAATGATTTACTGCATGTTAGCTATAGGTTAGCGTCTTCTCAACAAGGAAAAGGTTTTGCTTCAGAAGCTACAATTGCAGTAGCTGAGTTTTGCAAACATCAATTAAAATTAGATAATATTTCAGCTTTAATAGACCCTGAGAACATACCTTCTCTTAAGGTTGCTAAAAGAGCTGGATTTTTATTTAGAAAATCATCTGCAATTCAAGGTTTTAATGTTGATATCTATCAAATGGCTTTTGTCGGTGAGATTTAACAAGGTTTTAAAGTCGGACTGCTAACAGCTTGCCCGGTGCCGTTTCGCGGCACAATTTTAGCAAGCTATTATCAGCCCCTGAATGAGGCGTTAGTGTATATGAAAACTCTCTTACTCTTCATCATATGTCTCTTCTCTACTGCTATTCATTCTGCAGCATTAGTGCATCCAACAATAATGAAAATGGAGCATTCAGGTCTCATTGGCGAAAAGGGTTCATTAGAACCAGTTCCATACAAACTGACAGTAGAGTATGCCGATAAAAAATCTGTTTGGGACTCTAATGACCAAAAGATTAGCAAGTTGGCCTTGGTAGTAAACGGAACTGAGATGAAGTTAAATGATCATTTATATAAAGATTTAGCTGGGGTCCATATTCCAAGTATTACTGTTGCATATGTTCAGTTATGGGGTGAAATGAGCAGCATAAAGTTGTATATACCTTACGGTAAGACAAAATCGTGCAAAAACCATGATAGTGGTGTTACTAACTACTTGCAGTCTAAAGAAATACTGATATTTTCACTTTCAGGTAACTTTAAAGAAGCTATTAAAAAGCATGCCTGCGAATACTAACAAACGTATTAAAAGTGACGTCAAACACTCCAGTTGCTTTGTGTTTCAGCTCCGCTCCAGCCTAACACAAAGAAACTTAAGTATTCGGCTCGTTTAACGCGGCGTTGCCGCATATCCGTTTGCCAAAACTCCCTATTGAAATTCATCACTCCAAGAACTTTAGCTCTAACTCGTTTCTACCCAATAACGAGTTAGGGGCTAGGGTTTACTAGCGACTTATCAGAATTTGGGGCGGGCAAGCTGCTAAATCATGGATGATTTAGCAGAGCCTATAGGGACATATTCACGGCGACTTGCTGAGCATCAATTCAGGTAAGTGAGGGATAAGTGGAGTCACAGTTAACTTATGCTTATCCGCTTATCATGTCCTCTAGGGCAAGAGCCTATGGTTGTATTAATAGATAGATACCCACGGTTAATAACAGAGTTTAGTCAATTCCGTGCTCAGTTGTGTCCGTTCGAGCACGCTTCCATGCTGATAATAATGGCTGAGGTCTTAGCGATTTTTTTGCCAACTTGTTTCTTTTAACTGTTTGCTTTAATTTAGTTTTGCCGTACTCATCTTTACCATGAATACTAAAATATTAATTTGGCTAAATCAGTGCCAATTGGTAAGGCTGAGTCTATATCATTCGTTATATTTCAAGGACTGAATTTTTTATGAAGCCGTTTAAAAATCTAGAGTCTCACAACTTAAGTTTGTTACTTCTCACCGCTCGATTTACAGCTGTGGTGGGAGAGGTCTTTTTGGTCGTAGCCATCATTGCAACAGTTATATCATTGTCTGCAGGGATTACAGGTATTTTGAGTGCAATTGTGTTTATTCCTTCGGCAATTGGAATACTCCTTTTATCTGGTGTTATGGCTGCGCTAGTTTCCTTTGAAGATAATTATCGAAAAAGGACAGAGGCTATGATAGGCGATAGCGAGATAGCGGGGTCAGAGTAAACTCAATACTTACTCCTTATCAAGCCCTCTCGGGCTAGAGCCTATGGTTGTGGTGGCTTGTATTTCTTGACCACTTCAGCAGATACAAAAAAGCCTCAATGCTATTGAAAGTGATTGAGGCTTTAGTTATTTAGGTTTCAAGCTCTTAGGGGCAGAATTTAAGCATTTGCTCAAGCGGGCTGTAATCTACCTGTGAGTGGTTAAAACTTATAGTCGACACCTAGCATGACTGCATCTAGCTTGTAAGCGTCGTGAGACGAAATACGCATCGCTTCTAAGCTGATCCCAAAACTATCCGTTACTGCGTAACGAACGCCAGCACCAAAGCTAGCGCTGCTTTCAGAACCACTCGATTTAGCTTTACTTTGTGGCACTGCAATTAAGATATCTTGTGGTAGATCCGCAGCGGTCATTCCGGCCAATCCATAAACAGATATTGACTCAGTAATAGGGTACTGAACTTTTGCATAAACCGAAGTAAAGCTATTTAGTTCGATATCAGATGAGCGCTTGTTAACGCCGCCATAGCGTAGTTCTGCGCCAAAGTAGTCGTTAAAATCATAGCCAGCCTTAATGGCTGCTACGCCAGTTGTTTCAGCCTTTTTCATTAACTGATGGCTTTGCTGGCCAGAGCCTGCGTTGGCACCTAAGTAAAAGCCCGTTGCATTGGCTGCCATTGGTGCTGCAAGTACAGTAGTAAGCGCTGTTGCTAGTGTCATAAGTTTTACGTTTTTCATAATCAATTCCTCAATAAAGTTTAGTTTTAAAAGCAAGGTAATCCTTGGTTGAGGTAATAATCCCATTAAAAATGAAATACATTAAATGACTTTGTATATGCAATTCGAATACTTTGTCAAGGTGAACACAGAATTAACCTTATACTTATCCCTTTATCAAGCGCTCTCGGGCCAGAGTAGATGGTTTAACTTCGCGCCTCCCTTCAGCAGGCCAACTCAATGTTAAGCAAGATATGCTTCCAATAAAAAAGGCCTGTAGATACAGGCCTTTTTTGGGGGTAGTCTTTAACTATTGATTAGTGCTGCTAACCGTTAAGGTGCATAACCGTTACGGCATCTAACCGTTATGACAATACAGGTAGATAAGTTAGCACGCGTTTGTCTCTGGCGACCATAGGGTCGACGATTAACTCTTTGAAGGTGGCCCCATCGGCATTCATGACATGATCCATCAACGGCTTATTCGTCATTAATTTGTCAAGCTGTTCTAGTTGCTCAATCAGCGCTAACGCTAGCGTGTTTTCGTCAGTGGCTACGTAGTTCTTGCCCTGTAGTGAGATGGCTTTCACTGAACTGACTGCGTCACTTGCCAAATGAATACCGGCAAATTCACGCCACACTCGGGCTTTCTCTTCGCCGCGGTAGTCGCTGTCATGTGAGGCCAGTACCACTTGCTTGAGCATCATCTGCAGTAAGTTACTTTTACCTTTCATCTCGCCAGTGCTTTGCGGCAAGCCAAAGTAACGACCAAGCGATGTGGCGTAACTCGGGAGGGCTTCTATCTGCTGGTCGGCATAATCCACATCGCTACTGTAGTATTGTGGGTCAACATCGGCACAGGCATTTTTAAGCGCTGGGTTAGTTAGGTAACCATTAAGATCATTGACTGTATTGCCCATGGTCATGTGGCAAAGCATACCTTGCAATTGGTCATGAACTTTTGCGGTATCGGCCAATGCATAGTAAGTACGACCCGTGGTGCTTCTAGGTGACTTTCTTGTTAGCAATTGGCGCACTGCTAACAGCTTATCAGGCCACATTCCCAGTACATCTCTTTCGTTAACATAAGGATGATTTGGGTTTGATTGTGGCGCTTTAAGCCCATTAAGTAGACGACCTTTGCTGGCGGTGACATCTGCATAAACCAGATCTTGATAGGCAGGTACTACATCTGCTTTTACCAGTAATTGCTTAAGCTTCTCTGGGTCTTGCTCAAAACTGGTGATGATTTTACCCACATCTATGCTTTCATCGAGTTGATTACCGTTGAGGCGGTAAATTCTCGCCAGTAGATCTTCCAGTGAGTGAACCTTGGTAAATGCTGCGCTGTCATCACTGTTCATTTTGTACGTGACATGCAGGTAGATATCATTCATGCCAGCTATTTTTAAAAATGTGTCAGCGGCTTTGTTGACTGCACGTTGAGAGGCGCAGAACCAATATGTTTGATGAGTTGGACAAAACTCTGCCAAATCATTCTGACTAAAGGCAAATAGCTCCTCTGGCAGTCGCTGTATCTTCAACAAACTGACGAATATCGTTAAAGCCGCTGAGGCGGTCGATAGTGTAAGGCAGTATGTTGTCTTCAAACAGTGTTTGACGATTGTGGCGTACGTTCATAGTGTCGTAACTATCGAAATATCGATCAACATAGTATTGCGCGATATCATCGTTGTTAGTCCCCGCATCAAACCGGTTACAGTTACTGTTTAACGACACGTGACCGTCAGTGCAAAAAGCAAAATACCTTAAGTCATTTTCGGCGGCAACATTATGCAGTGCACCATATTGCGTCGCACCAGTTAAGTTACCCTCGCTAAGCTCTTTACGACGAATTGCATCTTGCTCTTTCAGTGACACCATAGCGCCATCTGTGGTTTCAACGTTACGGGCATAACCAAAGCGCAGTGCGGCTAGGTCATACTTTTCGAATGTTGTGGCAAAACGGTCAGCGTTATAGTCCATTTGGCTTGAGAAATCCGCTTTTACAGTGAGGTTGGGGTAACCCGCGGCGGCAAATGCGGACTCAAATTTGCTGATCTCTTGTTCATTAAAGAAGTTAGCTTGATCGCGACTACCGGCAAAGTTATGGCGTAAACCAAACGTATGCCCAAGTTCATGGGTTAGGGTGCCGGCAAAGGCCTGCGCTGCAAGTTTGGTGACCAGATCTGATTGGAAAGCGGTCGACATTTTTTCGATGTCTTTTAATTTTCCACCGACGATACCATCGATCCAAAATTCGCTATTGGTCCAATCAATTTCATGACCTTTCAGACCTCTGGTAGTTCCCGTAGCGCTCCGCCACCTAGACCAAATGCTTCGTTAACACTCATTAGGTTGTGTTCAGCCCAGAAGTCATCGGTTTTGTTGTGTTGGTTAAGCAACTCTTCTAATGGTGCACTATCCGTTGTTTCAGTTGAAAGCGTTGGGATTTTCGCTTGCGGTAACTCAGTTTGCAGCGGCTGGCTGCTCATTGAGCTATCGCTGGTCGCTGTTTGCTGGGCAACCAACTTGTTGGCCGCCACTTCATTGGCTCGGGCTATCGCCTCTGCTGCTGGAGTGTAGTCGACACCAGTGAGTGCTTTTACTGAGCTTGGGTCAAGCATACCGCGGTTATAGTCGAGCTGAACACGACGGTAGTAACGGGTAGAACCTTGCTCTAGGTTGGCGCTATATTGATCGACCCGGCCGCTAACAATTTCGCCGGTTAATGGGTTCGCCGCTGATGGACCATATCCTGCCAAACCATTATCGAGTGGCTCGTCAAACAAGGTAATGTTGCTGTAACGCAGATCGCCGTGACGGTGGTTGCCCGCTTTTTCTAGCTTGATTGGCGGCAAGCCTGTTTCGAACATCTTATTTTGGATGTTCATCGCGGTGATGCTTTCGTTGGCAGCATCTAAGAATGGCTGGTTTTTATCTTCAAAAAAGTTATTACTGAGGTAATAAGTTATCGCCTCTTTTTTCGGATTGAAGTGGTTTAAATATTGACGTACATAGCCGTCTTTACCCGCGGCATGATTGCCGTCACGATAGTTATGTTGGGTTCTAAAAAAGCCATAGCTGCCATTTTCATCTTCACTATATGGCACCACGTCAAAGTCATCACTGGCGAGTTGGTCAACGGCAACAATAGAGATGTATTCCGTGGTCGTGAAAGAGAGGTTGTCGAAATTACCTTTAAAGAACTTACCAAAACAAGCGGGGTTAGCTTGATAGGTATGCTCTATTTCAAAGTTAATGACGCCATTGGTTAAGTCCATTTCATAGCCGTGCCAATCACCATCTTTAACTAAGTGCGCCGATTCTGTTTCGGTGGTGCACTGTTTGAAGGTGACAAGATCGGTATAGTTCTCTTCGGCAATTTGTGCCGCTTCAAAGTGAGGAATAAAGAATTTCTTTTGATCCCAAGTGACATTGCGGTCGGTGATCTCTTCCTCTTTGTTAGTACAGTCATTCCAATTGTCTTTCTGGCATTGGAAATCAACGTACTCGCCTGGAATGGTTAGCACCGGCGCTTTGTTGTATTCATTGTCATAACGAGAGCCATGACCGAGGCCGATGTTATCTCTGTCTATTTGCCGTACTTGGATGCCATTTTCAGTCATGCGTAAGGTGACGAGTTTTTCATCTCCCTGGGAGAACCCATGAATTGGTGCTGAATATCTAGGAGCGTCCCCTAAGCTACGGGTATATAGAAATAGTCGCTCAGGCTGTTTGACTGCAAGTTCAGACAGAGATGTGGCGGTAGTTTGCTGGCCATTTGTCACGCTGGTGTCAGTGGTTGCTTCTTTGAGATTTTGAACCGAGACCATTTTCTCATCTTTCTTCACTTCCTGATACGGCTCATCAGAGCCACAACCATTGAGGGCGATTGCCCCAACAATGGCGAGCGTTATCGTCGATGTTTTCATGTAAACCTCTCTTCCAATTAATGTTATAAGTATTTCGTTATCGACAAATAAAAGACTGAACTTCGTTTGTCATAGATCTCAAATCCATGAGATGAACCTCTTTCTGGGTCATAAAATCCGCCGCTATTATTGTGGCCTGCAGCGACTATCCAACTGGGTGAAAATTCCCAGCCAATCTCTTGGCTAGCAGTAAATAGATTGTCATAGCGACTACTATTGAACTTCTTGGCCATACCGTAGGAGCCGCTGACATCTAAATACCAGTTATCGGTAAACTGCCAGGTAGCATCTGCCAATATGTCGATTTGGTGTTCGACAAAATGCTCCCCCTGTCGGCCGATTTCATACTTGTAGGCGTTGTATCTAAATCTCGGTGATATATAGAAATTCCACACATTACTCGGTCGATAGAATAGGTAACCTGCGACTCGAGGTGCAGCTTGCAGTTTGTTTTCTTGACTGGTGTGGCTGGTCGGCAGAAAAACCCCCGCGCTACCGATTAAGCTCCAGTCAGGGGTAAAGGTTTTAGTCGGCGTGCGGTACTCTAGAAATGTATCGTAGTAGTAGGATTGGTCGTGATGGGTTTCGACTTCTCCTCCAACAGATAACCGAATGCTGCCCCAGTCATCTCGGTAACCTATGCGGCCATTACCACTCATTGCCTGATAAGAACTGGGCTCAGATTGCCCGTACACATTGGTTGTTGCTGTGGCACTGATATAGCCTGACCAGTTAGAAGTGGTTGAGCTGTTTGCTGCTGATACATTTTCATTATCAGCGACCGCAGATGACGAGAGTGCGCAGCTCAAGCCCATTACGGCTGTACATAGCAGTATTTTTTGATAACTGAATGGGCACCTGCTCGAAAGCAAGGCGCAGTTATTCTTAGACGGCATAATTCCACCCTATAAGAGATCAATTGTTGATTATCTGGCAGTGATTAAAAGCCAAACGGTTGAGACTTAATATTCAGATTTTGCTGTTTATCCGATTATCGGAGCAGCGTCGAGATAACTCATCGTGAGTCAGTTAGGAAGGGCAGCCTTTGATGGGCTTTATCCAGCTATGGACAATAGACACTAGGTTGATGATTTTTTTGGGGGTCTTTTGCTTAAGATTACTTAGCACCGAGTAATTGCTGAAGAGTAGCAATAGACAGAAGAATGCCGAAGTAGCGGTGAGTAGGTTTATATCTAACTCTTCGGTCTCAACTATTAGCGTGCTAGATGTAAGCTCGATAGTAGAGGTTACTTTTTGGCACAACATAGCTGCAATAACAACTTGGGATAGTGCAAACTTGTTTTTATAAAACGGCATTTCATGCAGGTGGGTTTGCAGCAATGACTGCTTATGCGGTGAGATCGTTTCAACTTCAGTTTTACCTGCAATAAATTGACCGACCAAAAAGATGGCGATCAAAATAGGCACGTAAACTAGAGTTCTACTTAATCTCTTCAAACCGGTTCCCAATGAATTAGCGTTGAAGTGTTTTTATTGCAAAAACACGTGATACAAATTGATGCGAATGTTTTTAAAGCGAAATTTCACTGTAGGAAATTGGTAAATTAATTTCAATGATTAATTGATGCACAGATGAATATTGTGATTTAAATCTCAATAATTAAACGCTTTAAGTACCAACTTACTAAATGGCTCAACCGTTTATTTACATTTGACACTGGGTTTTAACGGTTTTTAAACGGCGGAGTGGTGAAATATGTAACCTTTGAATCTCTTGAATATGAGCAAGCGTTAATAGTGTTAAGTGGGCGAAAGGAAGGGGGAACGAAATAATGCACCGCTAACTTGCAGTGCATTATTCATATAACGATTTCTATACATTAAGGGCTTGCTTAGCGTGGCCTTAGGTTTTTGTATAGCGGTTTTGCAAATAGTCGAATACTGCGCGAATACCAAATGCTTCACCACCAACTGGACGTCCGGGTAGCTTGCGATTATTCCACGCCATCACATCAAAGTGGCTCCAGCTGATCTCTTTATCGACAAAAGCTTCAAGATAAAGTGCTGCGGTGATTGCGCCACCAAATGGGGTTTTGCCACAGTTGGCAAGATCGGCGATATCGCTGCCAGTTAAGTCTAGATACGGCTTATGTAGCGGCATACGCCATACTGGATCGTCAACACTTAAGCCTGATGCAGTAATGCCAGCGGCAACTTGGTCGTCATTACTAAAAAAGCCTGGTAACTCTGTACCTAGTGCGATCCGCATAGCACCAGTTAGCGTGGCAAAGTCTATCATTAGATCAGGTTTGTCGTTGTTGGCTTCTGCAAGCGCGTCACACAGTACTAAACGGCCTTCAGCATCAGTGTTGTCAATCTCAACGGTAATGCCTTTACGTGTGGTGATCACATCACCAGGTCTGAAGGCATTGGCAGATACAGCGTTTTCAACCGCAGGTACCAACACGCGTAACCGGATTGGCAAGTTGTTGGCCATGATAAGCTGGGCTAAACCAATAACATGAGCAGCGCCGCCCATGTCTTTTTTCATTAAACGCATGCCGGCGCCAGGTTTTAAGTCGAGTCCACCTGAATCGAAACATACCCCTTTACCGACAAGTGTGACTTTAGGGGCAGATTCGTCGCCCCAAGTGAGGTCGATAAGTCTTGGTGTATTTTCACTGGCACGGCCAACCATATGAATTGTTGGATAGTTTTGCTCGAGTAGTTCATCGCCTACAATTTGGGTTAAGTTTGCGCCAAACTCATTTGCCATGTCCGTCATGGTTTCAGCCAAGTGTTGCGGCATCATATCGGCGGCAGGGGTGTTAACTAAGTCACGCACTAAAGAAACTGAGCGGATAAATTTATTGGCTTCATCAGCTTGGGCTTGCGTTGGCACAATCAGTTGCGGGTGTTGTTTGTCACTTTTCTTGTAGCGGTCAAACTTATATGCACCTAATCCCCAGCTAAAAGCGGCGGTTTTGATCTGCTTATCATCAGCATTTAACTGATATTGACCCGCAGGCAGTTGGTTAACTAAATCTCCACACAGCCAGTAGGAATCGTCGCTGTTACTGACAAAAATGACTTCGGCCAGTTCGCCTTGGGTATTTGGGATAAGGCTCAAGCCTTTGCCTGAAAACTGTGTGGTATTTAGCCAGTTAGTCACGCTGCTAGCTTGCTTATCGCGCCATTGTGCAAAAGTTTCGCTGTTTAAAATAGAAAGGGGAATGCCTGAAACACCTGAAACGATGATATTGCTCATGTAGGGACTCTTTATATTAATAACGACCAGTTAAAAAGATTGTTATAAGAGTATCAGGCTAGGGGCTATCGAGAAAGCAAAGAGATGATTTTGTGTGGTTTACGGAGTGTTAAATAATGTTGCTGTTGACTGCGGCTATTGCTGAACTTATCTAAGCACTATTGACCAGCATTACTGGCTTTTATGCGATTCTTTCTAGCACTATTTCTTGAAAGCTGGCGTGCATTCGCTTTACGTTCAGACATGTTATTAAAAGAGCTTGGTAACACATCAACCCCAACCATTTTTCCAAGCTTCAACACCAATGGAATCGTCAGTGGTGCAAATGGTAAAACGGCAAAGACGCCAAGACCTAAGCCCTTTAGTAGGTCTGCAAATTGTTTGTTAGCATCGGCTAATTCATCTTTACTTGCTTGTTTGCGGGTATAGCGTTTGTAGGTGACCAACATCTCTTTGGTTTCTTGCTTCTCTTGAGATAAGGCTTCTTTCACAACCAACATATCCAGTTTTAAACGCAGCCAAAAACGACGTCTTCCAATACGGAGAACGCGGATAGGGGCTTTGTGTATAAGCAGGTATATGTTCATGGGCGCGATTGTCGCATAGCCTTACTCCTAAGCCTATTAAATAAAGGTAAAATTATGAGATATATGGTCAGTTTAGTTGGTTTTTAAACTGACCGCAGGTTTTGGCGGTTAACCAGCGCGCAGACTAAGGATGGTGGAGAGCTCAATGGGGTCTGGATAGCGGCAAAACTGGCTGTCCTTTTTATCGATAGCGTAGATAGACATTCGGTCGGCAAGTTCATTGCCTTCGATACCCACGTGCGCCGGCACATGTTTGATTGATAGCTTATCTTTAATGCTGTCATACAGCTCATGAGATTGCTGAATGATATCGAGGTTTTTAATATCACCCGGCTTTTGTCGCTTCCAGCCTTTGGCTTTCCAACCATAAGCCCAATTGGTAATACAGTTAATTGAGTATTGCGAGTCACTTAAAATTTGTACCGTTTGCCCCAATTTAATGCCTTTATCGGCTAATAATATCGCCTGGTGTAGTGCATTTAATTCTGCTGAGTTATTGGTGCCGTTAGCGTTATACAAGCCATACCAAAGCTCACTAAGTTTGCCGCTGCGATAAACGGCAACGCCGGAACCTGCTTTTCCTGGATTAGGCTCACAGCCACCATCGGTAAAGATTGATAGTTCAAACTGGCTTAAATCCATTGTTTTACTGGCTTTTTCAATCTTAGTCGCTGGGCTTTTGGCGGTCGTCGATGATTTTCTTTGCGCCGCGCCGCCGTAGCTTGGTACGCGTTTAAAAGCAGACTCTGCTTCGGCCTTGGTCTTGAACGACTTATATTTCGCCTGTGGGAATTTATCGACTTGTTTTTTGGTGTAGTCCCAGCTGGTAAAAATGCCTGTTTCGCGTCCAGCCCACACTACATAATACTTAGTTGCCATCTGTTGTTATTCCTCTGTTCTAGTGCGCTAAAGGCATTTGTTATTGTGGTTTCTTACATTGGGCCAAAAGCTCAACAAAAAAGTCACTACCTTTACGCTCAGCAAAGGCAATATTACGCTCTGGGATTGTTTCTGGGTCGTCGTAATTGGCTAAGGCGAGCTCCATACTGGCTTCTCGGATAATATGCAAAGTCGGCAAAGGCGAACGATTAGTATAGTTTGCTGCACTGTCTTGTGGTTCTCCATCAAAGCAGTAGTCAGGATGAAAGCTGGCTAGTTGATATTGACCTTCGTACCCCTGCTCAAATAACAGATCATTAGCGATATCAACTAGATCTAAATAGGGATAGAAGCCCTCAAAGCCTCTGGGCAATATAAACAGGGTGGTTTCTACCTCTGGATGTTCGTCCAGATAAATACACTCCTGAATTAATGCCTCTAATACTAACTGTAACTTAGCCTCATCAATGACCGCGTAGCGAATGCTAGCGCGCTCGACTTCACGGCGAGCAAAGGGGCAAATGTTGTATTTCATAATCACTTGCTTAACCCAGTTTTCAGTTTGGGTTGCATGTTCTTGCAGCTCTAGATCGATATTATTGGTCATTGCATACAGCCTGTATTAGTTATGGCGCGATCATAGGGATGATTGATAATACAAGCAAGAGCGCCATGGTGACGTTAAATATTTTCTGCTGTTTTTGATTCTTTAATAGTCGTTTTAAAGCTACACCAAAGCCAAGCCAGATAAAGGCACTTGGCAGTGCGACACAGAAAAACACACTCGCAATAGTGACTACCTGCGGGGTTAATGTCTGTTGCATAGTCGTAAAGGTGGCAATTGCACCAATAGCCATAACCCAAGCCTTGGGATTGACCCATTGAAAAGCAGCAGCTTGCATAAAGGTCAGTGGTTCTGGGGTGCTCTTACCTTTTAGCTTATTGCTGCTGTTAGCAATCAACCAAGCTAGGTAGAGCAGGTAAGCGATTCCGACATATTTAATGATGGTGTGCAGAACAGGGTACAGTTGGAATACTGTGCTGAGGCCTAAACCTATTGCCAATACCATTCCAGGAAAACCAAAGCAGATCCCAAGAAGGTGCGGCAAGCTACGCTTGATGCCAAAATTTACCCCCGATGACATTAACATAATGTTATTTGGACCAGGTGTGATCCCTGATGAAAACGCGAATAGCGCGATAGTAAAAATGAGTTCCATAATCCAATAGTCAGCAATATGCAGGATGCATATTTTAACTCTTTTAGTGGGGGCTGGTACAAACTTTTACTCTGAGTTTTACCGAAAAGATAGAAAGTGCTAAATAAGAACTTTTTATTATAAACACATTGAACACTTCTAATTTCTGCATAGTTAGTCATGGAAAAATGACGCTTTTGACTCCATTTGAAACGCAGCCCCTTGATTTCTGGTAAGCATAACTAGTCATTAAATTGACATTTGAATGCCCATTCAAATGTTGTTTTCTATTTCTTTCGCAAAACTTGATTAGCTTAATTTTTATACTTGATTGTGGATATTGCATAAATTATAAATTACCAGCCGCTTAACTTGCGGTTAACGGGGATTTTACAAATAAATAACAAGGCGCGGCAGCATATCTATATGTAACCCTTAGAGCATCACGCTGAAATTGGTGCTTTAAGTGGGGATCGCGAACAATTGGAGTCAATATGTCAACATTATCTGCTGGATTCACCCCTAAGCGAATATTATTAAACAACAAATTTAAGGTTCATGTTTTAGCACTTGCTTGTTCTTCTGTTCTTTATTCAGGCGCTGTACAGGCTGAAAAAGAGGTCACTCCTACAGCAAAAGAGGCCGCTAAGCCTGAGAAAGGGCAGACGTCAAAGAATCGATTCGAAAAAGGGGCAAATATGCCTGGGCAGCAGATAAAGGCTGCTCAAAAACGACAGGGTCACCTGTCTAACGAGAAAATGACTAAAAAAGCAGATGGACCAATGGGGAGTGTAGGGCTTGCTGCAGAGGTTGAAGCAGATCCCTGTAACGGTTACAGTCAATTTGAAAATTTAACCGGTCAAGACTTGTATGACTTTGTGAGACAAGCTGAATTTGCTTGTATTTCTGAATTGTACTCGAAAAATGATGCCATATCGGTAGCGGCCTATCAGAGTGATAACGTAGTTTATGTCGCCAACCAAGCCAAGACGATGGCTGCGACTTACGATAGTCGTAATGGTGATGAAATGCTCAATATCATCTATTTTTTACGCGGCGCATTTTATATCGAATACTATAATGATGACCTAACTTACGCGAATAAAAATGCAGCCAATGCACTTCGAGATCTTCTTGTTGAGTATTCAAAGAATCCACTCATTAGTGATACCAGCGATATGCAAGGCGATACGCTTGCTGAATTTTTCATCGCTTGGGACAGTGCTAGCGCTTATTTAGAAAGTGTTCCTGTAATAACCAACTATTTAAACACTTTTAGCCCAGAACATTTAGCGAACAGTAAGCATCGTTATGCACTGACTAAAGCGCTCACAACACTCTACTACGGTAGCTGGGATGCAGAATATACTAAAGCGAGTATGGGTCATGGCGCCTTAATAGAAGCGCTTCTTAAAGTTGCAACATCTGAGTATATCTACAACTCAGCTTATGCATTTGAGTCAACAGATTCATTCCATGAGTTTGCACGTTTCTATGAGTACCAAGAGTACTGGAATCTACCAGCGAGTCTTAAAACAACACTTAACGCGGGAACAGTTCAGTATATGAATAGCTTCGAGCGAATGTCTGCACAATGGGCTGATGCTGCTGGATACTTGGACTACTATAATCCCGGTGAGTGTGAGCAATTTGGGATCTGTGGCTGGGAAGCAGAACTTGAAGCAAAGATATTGTCGATTAACTATAACTGTAGCGACACGATAAATATTCGTGCTCAACAGCTGTCGAGCGATGAATTACAGGCTTCTTGTGATTTGATGGGCGAGGAGGAGATCCTATTCCATGAAATTTTAAATACTGGT